>NZ_JBDKWF010000046.1:0-368014 GCF_040151415.1 Pseudotenacibaculum sp. MALMAid0570 | reverse complement strand
CCTCAATGCAGATGGTACTCGTATTGCCATAGGAGCTTATCTGAATGATGGAAATGGGACTGACGCTGGTCATGTACGAGTTTATGGAGAATCAGGTGGAACATGGACACAACTGGGAGGTGATATTGATGGTGAGGCTGCAGGTGACGTATCTGGTTATTCGGTAAGCCTTAATGATGCTGGAGATTACTTAATTGTGGGGGGTCTTAACAATGATGACAATGGAAACAATGCTGGACATGCAAGAATATATAATTTCAACGGAACGAGTTGGGTGCAGATAGGAGCCGATATTGATGGTCAAACCGCCGATGAACAATTTGGATTTTCAGTAAGTATTAATGGTGATGGAACTATTGTTGCTATTGGAGCTCGAAGACATAGTCCTGCAGGAATCATACAAGTATATGAGTTTAGTGGAGGCACATGGAATCAATTAGGAAGTGATATTGAAGGAGAGACTTCTGGAGAATGGTTTGGGTATTCTGTATCCATTAGTGCAGACGGCACCTATCTAGTAGGAGGTGCTCGTAGAAATAATAACAGTGCTGGAAAAGCAAGGGTTTTTAAATACGCCTCAGGAGATTGGACACAAGTAGGTTCAGATATTGTTGGAGAGGCTACAAGTGATTTGTTGAGTAATTCGGTCAGCATTAGTGGAAATGCTAGTACTGTTGTCATTGGAGCTCCTTTGAATGATGCTAATGGAACTGACGCTGGGCAAGTAAAAATCATTTCTGTATCACCTGCAAGTATTGAAGTAACAACAGATGATCCGATTTCTATCGCTGCTAACTATGCCTATCTTGGAGGACAAGTGGTTCATGAAGGACTCTCTACTGTTACAGAACGCGGTATTGTGTATTCTACAGCCAATCCAGATCCTTTTATAGGCGATGACAATGTAACAAAAGTAGCCAACGGTTCTGGACTAGGAAGCTTTACTCAAAAAACCACTTCATTACTTGCTGAGACCATCTACTATGTGAAAGCTTACGCAACAAATAGCCAAGGTACAACCTACGGAGAATCCAAGCCTTTCCTCTCAGGGTTGCCCATACAAATCGGACAGGAAATTACAGGAAGCAACAATGAAGATCGTTATGGACAAGACATCGTTTTAAATTCTAATGGAACTGTCATGGTGGTAGGAGCCCCAAAAAATGACACCAATGGAACAGATACTGGACAAGTAACCGCCTATGAATTGATAGGAGATGAATGGATGCCAAAAGGAAATGTACTCAATGGAAGTGCTACAGTTGAAGCTATTGGATACAGTGTTAGTATTAATGATGCAGGAACCATCATAGCCATAGCCACAACAGGAAGTATCACTCAAGGACATGTAAGTATCTATGAATACAATTCAGGAGGCAATACTTGGGATTTAAAAGGATCAAGTATTGCAGTAAACTCATCAGCCTCAGTAAAATTAAATGCTGATGGAACAAAATTAGCAGTGATTTTTGATGAGAATAATGTCGGAGTTATATCAACAGTTAGAACCTATGAGTTTAATGGAAGTAGTTGGGCTCAATATGGAAATGATATTGACGGTTTACATACTCAAGATGTAGACATCAGCAATGATGGTTCTAGAGTAATTACAGCCTATCTATCAATAAACAGTGTTAATGGTAACAATAGTTTTGTAAGAGTGTATGAGTATAATTCTGGGAATGATACTTGGGATCAATTAGGAAACGATCTGGAAGAGTCTATCCCAGACTTAGATTTTGGAACCTCCTTAAGCCTTAACGGTGATGGAACCATTGCAGCTGTAACGGCATATACTAGTAAACAAATTTATAGCTATCAGGAATCAGGTGGTACATGGACACCAATGGGAAGTGCCATCTCATCAACAGAAACCATAGAAAGTATTCAGCTAGATGATACAGGGGAATTCCTAACTGTAGGGTATAACGGAGATGTCGAAAATAAAGGATATATAAGAACCTATAATTTTTCAGCAGACAACTGGATTCAAACCTACACTTCCATCCATGGAAAATCAGCAGACGATCTTTTTGGCAAGAGTATTAGCATCAGTGGAGATGGAAACTCATTTGCTGTAGGAGCACCTTCTCAGCTCTCAACAGCAAAAGGAACCGTTCGTATCTTTCAAACATTTGGATTGCCTGTAGTAACTACAGATTCCATAACATCAATCACAGGAACTACTGCAGATTTTAATGGGACTGTAACAAGTGGAGCTGGATCTTCAATAACAGCAAGAGGGTTTGTTTATTCTTCTAGCCAAGCAGATCTTACCATTGGAGCAAACGGAGTCATACAGATTGAAAGTGGTACAGGCTTAGAATCTTTTCAACAAACAGCTACCAATCTGTATTTCTATACAACCTATTATGTAAGAGCCTATGCAACCAATGCAAATGGAACAAGCTATGGAAAAACTATGAGTTTTACCACTTCCCACGATGAGTACAATATTTTACATACCACGGGTCTTTGGGAAGAAGGAGATAAATGGTCTTATACAAGATCACCCATTGAAACAGACAATACATTAATTTTGGAAGGAAGAACAGGTACGCTAGACACAGGCAATAAAACAGTTGGAAAACTAATCATAAGACCAGGAGCAAAGCTTACCATAGAGTCTGGAAAATCTTTAATTACTACTGACAGTCTTAATATAGAAGAAGGTGCTACGCTGGAAATAGAATCAGGAGGGTCCTTAATTGTAAATGGGGCTTCTACAGGGAAGATTACCTACAAAAGATACTTGCCTAATGATAACTGGTATACCATTTCCCCACCTGTGCAAGGACAAACTTTTGGCAGTTTTGAAGGGAGTAATAATTTGGCTACAGGTAATGGTTATGTAGGACTTATTACCTATCATAATGATGGTGGTGGATATAACTCAACAGGTTGGGAGTTTTATGACTATCCTTTGAATCCAACTGATTCAGCTCGTGTTTTAGAAACTGGCAAAGGATATGCTGTAAGATTACCAGATGCAGGAACCATAAGTTTTACAGGAGCAGCAGCGACTTCTAATGTAATTATAGATACTCCCGTGGGAGCAACAGATTTTTCCTATTTAATTGGAAATCCCTACCCTGCTTATCTTCCTGCCAATGCAACTACAGGAAGCTATACTATCATAGATGAAAATGATTCGAATATGTTTGAAAAATCTTTATGGATTTGGGACAATATACAATATGATTACATTTCAATTAATGATGCATCAACAGCAAGATATATCGCTCCAGGGCAAGGTTTTTTTATACAATCAAATCCTGAAGGAACACAAAGGGTTAAATTTTTAAAAACCCAACGATATCATCAGACCGATGTCTTTAACAGAACAGCACAAAGCACAACAACAAGACCAGAAATAAAACTATTTGTAGACGATGGAGTTAGAAAAAGAGATACAGATATTTTCTATATAGAAGGTACTACCACTGGATTTGATAATGGATATGATGCCACTATGTTTACAATTTTACCTGATGTGTCAGAAATATTCACTCATATGGTCAGCGACTCAGAGGGGAAAGACTTTGATATTCAATCATTGCCCAATAGCAACTATGAAGAGATGGTTGTTCCCATTGGAATTAGTGCCGTGGCAGGAAAAGAACTCATATTCTCTGCTACTGCGGTGAACTTCCCTGAAGGAATTCATGTATATCTTGAAGACAAAGAAACTGAAACATTTACAAGATTAGACTTAGAAGGCGCAGAATATAAAGTAACTCTTACAGAAGATATAACTACCATAGGTAGGTTCTATTTACACACAAATACATCTGCTATATTAAGTTTAAATTCGGTAGACACGCAACATATTAGCATCTACCTCAAAGACAAAGATCTTTTAAATGTAACAGGGATTTACAATCAAGAGTCACAACTAAAAATATACAACATACAAGGAAAAGAAGTATTTGCCACAAACTTCAAAGGAACGGGTCTTAATGAAATTAGACTCCCTAAATTAAGTTCTGGGATTTATATTGTTAGGTTGCAAAACAAGTCAGGAGAAGTTAATAAAAAAATAGTACTCCATTAATAATTATTTGCTGATTTGTAACAGTTGCCCTAACAACAAATTATTTTACCCATGATTTGACACACAAAATAAATCCTTAGAACTTTTTATAAAAGCCAGTAGAGATGCTGGCTTTTATGCTTAAAAACTATTAACAATAATTATATGTTTTACTTATGGGAAAGAATGAATATAGCATATGGTACCTACTGCTTAAAAAAGAAATTTCCTTTTCCTTAAGGGTAGACAGATTTTATAAAAATTAGAAATAAAAAAACCTCGCCAAAATAGCGAGGTTTTGAATGAAGCTCCCCCTCTTGGGCTCGAACCAAGGACCCTCTGATTAACAGTCAGATGCTCTAACCAACTGAGCTAAGGAGGAGTTTGCTATCCAAAATTTGGATTAGCGACTGCAAATATAGACCTTTTTAAAAAATCGCAAAAACTTTTTCATAAAAAACATAAAAAAAATCAACCTGTTGAAAACTGCAAAATCAATTCCTCATTTTTGTAAATAATCGTACTTTTGTACGATTAAATAGCTTATAGACAAAGCAAACGAATTTTATGGACAAGTTTTCGTTCTTGAACGCGGCACATACAGGCTTCATTGCCGATTTATACGACCAATATTTACAAGACCCAGATGCAGTTGAACCTAGTTGGAGAAGTTTTTTTCAAGGGTATGATTTAGCAAATGAAAATTATTCTTTAACAGACGAAGAAGAAGTTTCAAGCCAAATACCAGAAGAAGTAAGAAAAGAGTTTCTAGTAGTAGACCTAATTAATGGGTATAGAACTAGAGGGCATTTATTTACAAGAACAAATCCAGTTAGAGAAAGAAGAAAATATGCTCCTACTCTTGAAATTGAAAACTTCGGTTTATCTCAAGAAGACTTAGATACAACATTTAATGCTGGTGAGGTTTTAGGAATTGGCCCTAAATCTTTAAGAGAAATCATTTCACATTTAGAAAGTATTTATTGCGATTCTATTGGAGTTGAGTACATGTATTTAAGAAATCCTGAAGAATTAAAATGGTGGCAAAATAGGTTGAATCAAAACGATAATCACCCAAATTATTCTTTAGATAGTAAAAAATATATCCTTTCAAAGCTAAATCAAGCGGTTACATTTGAGAGTTTCTTACAAACAAAATATGTAGGGCAAAAGCGTTTCTCTTTAGAAGGAGGAGAAGCTTTAATTCCAGGAATTAGTGTTGCTCTTAGAGATGCGGCAGAAAAGTATGGAGTGAAAGAATGCGTGTTAGGAATGGCTCACCGTGGACGTTTAAACACATTGGTAAATATCTTTAAAAAACCTGTTCGTGACTTATTTAGCGAGTTTGAAGGAAAAGATTTTGAAGATGAAAATATAGATGGAGATGTAAAATACCACTTAGGGTTAACACTCAGTAAAACCTATAGAGACGGAAACAAGATTAAAATGAACTTGGTTCCAAACCCATCTCACCTAGAAACTGTTGATGCAGTTGCAGAAGGAATTGTTAGAGCTAAGATAGATAGAAAATATAATGGTGACGATAGCAAAATTCTTCCAATTCTTGTTCATGGTGATGCGGCAATTGCTGGTCAAGGTGTTGTGTATGAGGTGATTCAAATGGCCAAGTTAAATGGTTATAAGACAGGAGGAACAATTCATGTGGTTGTAAACAATCAAGTTGGATTTACAACCAATTATTTAGATGCACGTTCAAGTACTTACTGTACAGATGTTGGAAAAGTAACGTTGTCACCAGTTTTACATGTGAATGCCGATGATGCTGAAGCAGTTTGTCATGCAATGGAAATGGCGGTTGAATTTAGAATGAAGTTTAAGCGAGATGTTTTTATTGATTTACTAGGATACAGAAAGTACGGTCATAACGAAGGAGATGAACCTCGTTTCACACAACCAAAACTATACAAAGCAATTTCTAAGCATAAGAACCCAAAAGATATTTATGCAGAAAAGCTTATTGCAGAAGGAAGTATTGATGATTCATATTTGAAATCTATTACAGAAGATTTCAAACAAATGTTGAATGACGAGTTTGAGAAATCTAAAAAAGATAGCACTTCAAAAGTTCGTGAATTTATGGAGTCTACTTGGAGTGGTTTCGTTCGTCAACAATTAGAAGCAATGTTGCAACCTGTAGATACTAAATATTCTATAGATAATTTAAAAGACATTGCAAAAGTTGTTTCTACAGTTCCAGATGGAGTTAAGTTTTTAAGAAAGGCTGAACGTATCTTAAAAGGTAGAAACACAATGGTTTTTGAAACCAATCAATTAGATTGGGGAATGGCAGAAACCTTAGCTTATGGTTCTTTGATGGAAGAAGGATATGATGTTAGAATTTCAGGACAAGATGTAGAAAGAGGAACCTTTTCTCACCGTCATGCTATTTTACGTGATGAGATTTCTGAAGAAAGAATTAATCTTTTAAACACTAATCCAAAGAACAAAGGACAAATGAGAATTTACAACTCATTATTGTCTGAATATGGAGTTTTAGGATTTGATTATGGATACGCAATGGCGTTTCCAAATTGTTTAACCATTTGGGAAGCGCAGTTTGGAGATTTTTCCAATGGAGCTCAGATCATGTTTGATCAATATATCTCTGCTGCAGAAGACAAATGGAAAATTCAAAACGGAATCGTTGTTTTATTACCACATGGTTATGAAGGACAAGGTTCTGAGCACTCATCAGCAAGAATAGAACGTTATTTACAACTATGTGCCGAAGATAATATGACAGTAGCAAACTGTACTACTCCTGCAAACTTCTATCATCTATTAAGACGCCATATGAAGCGAGATCATAGAAAACCGTTAATTGTATTTACACCAAAAAGTTTATTACGTCATCCTAAAGCGGTTAGCTCAATGGAAGAATTAGCTGATGGAGGTTTTAAAGAGGTGATTGATGATACGATAGAAGCAAAAAATGTAAAGAAAGTAGTGTTCTGCATGGGTAAATTCTATTATGATTTATTAGCAGAAAGAGAAAAACTAGAAAGAAATGATGTTGCTTTAATAAGAGTTGAGCAACTGTTTCCTTTACACGAAGAAAAGCTACAACAAGTAATAGATAAATATTCCAACGCCGAAAGATTTGTTTGGGCGCAAGAGGAACCTAGAAATATGGGAGCATGGAGTTTTATGTTACAACGTTTTACAAATGTTAAACTTGAAGTAGCATCGCGAAAGTATTATGCTGTACCAGCAGCTGGGTCTAGTGCAAGATTTAAAAAACGTCATCAAGCTGTAATTGATAGCGTATTTGAAAAATAAAAAAATGAAAAAAATATTCTTAGTAGCATTATTGATTTCTTCTACACTTTGTTTTTCTCAAGAACAAGAGAATTATAAAAAAGTAGCAGCACAATTCAAGGATCTATACAACAAAGAAGATTACAAAGCGATCTTTGAAATGTTTGATGCTAATATGAAAACTGCGTTGCCTTTAGAGAAAACAATAGCGCTTTTTAAGAACAATATTGCACCAGCAGGTAAGATTAAATCTATGGAGTTTTTAAAGTTGAGAAGTACTGCTCACATATACAAAACTACCATGGATAATATGATCCTAGATTTTACGATTTCTTTAGATGCAGAAAATAAAATCAATGGTTTTTACGGAGCTATGCATCAACCAGAAAGTACTGGCCCAAAGTTGGAAAGAAATACAACAAAAATGCAATTGCCTTTTAATGAAGAATGGACAGTTGTTTGGGGCGGAACTACCGTAGAACAGAATTATCATGTTGCATATAACAATCAAAAGTATGCCTATGATATCTTGATTATGAAAGATGGGAAAAGTTTTAAAACTGATGGAAAATCTAATGAAGACTATTATGTCTTTGGGAAAGATATTGTAGCACCTTGTAATGCTAAAGTTGTTCAGGTAATTACTGGAGTTAAAGACAACATTCCAGGAGAAATGAATCCAAAACAGTTAACTGGGAATACAGTTGTTTTAGAAACTGCTAATAAAGAGTTTATTCTTATGGCACATTTCAAACAGAACTCTATTGTAGTAAAAGAAGGTCAAGAAGTAAAAACAGGTGAATTGTTAGGTCAATGTGGTAATTCAGGAAATACAACAGAACCACATATACACTTAAGCTTGCAAAACGTAAAGAATATGTTGGAAGCTGCAGGCGGAAAATTGTTTTTTGAGAAAATAAAAGTTAATGGAGAAATCAAGGAAGATTATCTCCCTGTAAAGAATGATAAAATCCAAAATATAAAACGATAAATAACATGGTTTTAGAAATGAAGGTTCCTTCACCGGGGGAATCTATAACAGAAGTAGAAATTGCAACTTGGTTAGTTGAAGACGGAGATTATGTAGAAAAAGACCAACCAATTGCTGAAGTAGATTCTGACAAAGCAACACTTGAACTTCCTGCTGAAGAAAGTGGAGTTATTACATTAAAGGCAGAAGAAGGAGATGCTGTAGAAGTTGGTGCAGTAGTGTGCTTAATAGATATGGACGCTGCAAAACCAGAAGGTTCATCAACTTCAGTAAAAGAAGAAAAAGAGGCTCCAAAAGTTGAAGCTCCTAAGCAAGAAGTTTCTAAAGAAACTTATGCAACAGGAACTGCTTCTCCAGCTGCTAAAAAGATTTTAGCTGAAAAAGGAATAACAGCTTCTTCTATAAAAGGCACAGGAAAAGATGGTAGAGTTACTAAAGAAGATGCTGTAAAAGCCGTTCCAAGTATGGGAACTGCACCAGAAGGAGCTAACAGGTCTGGAGACAGAAAGAAACTTTCTATGTTAAGAAGAAAGGTAGCTCAACGTTTGGTATCTGTAAAGAATGAAACAGCAATGCTAACCACTTTTAACGAAGTGAATATGCAACCAATCTTTGACTTAAGAACTCAATATAAAGAAGAGTTTAAAACAAAACACGGAGTTGGATTAGGATTCATGAGCTTCTTTACAAAAGCGTGTGTAAGGGCTTTACAAATGTATCCAGATGTAAACTCAATGATAGATGGAGATTTTAAAGTAAGTTATGATTTTCAGGATATTTCTATTGCAGTTTCAGGACCAAAAGGATTAATGGTTCCTGTAATTAGAAATGCAGAAGATTTAACTTTTAGAGGAGTTGAAAGTGAAGTGAAACGTTTGGCAATTAGAGCTAGAGACGGACAAATTACTGTTGATGAAATGACTGGAGGAACTTTTACTATTACGAATGGTGGAGTTTTTGGATCGATGTTGTCTACGCCAATAATCAACCCACCTCAAAGTGCAATTTTAGGAATGCATAACATTGTTAACAGACCTATGGCTGTTGATGGAGAAGTAGTTATTCAACCTATTATGTATGTAGCATTATCTTACGATCATAGAATAATTGACGGTCGTGAATCTGTAGGGTTCTTAGTTGCTGTAAAAGAAGCATTAGAAAACCCAGTAGAACTACTAATGGATAACAATGTAAAGAAAGCATTAGAGTTATAATCTTTCTTATACCTATTCAATAAAAAAAGCCTTAGAATTTTTCTAAGGCTTTTTTTATTGAATGAATATTCTTTTATTCTTTAGTAGATAAATGAAACTCTTCATAAGTTTGTAGAAGACTCATCAATGCAGAAATTAAATCCTGAGTCTCTAACAAAATACTAAAATATAATGTAGTATTCTTAGGGCTAGTTTCATCTGTTCTAATTCTTGAAACTTGTTTTTCTATTGAAGCAGAAACATCCTTTAAGAGTTCTTGTTTCTCCTTTAATATTTCATCTAAATCATCAAAAGATCTATTTTCAAAAACAGTACTTATTTGACCCAATAAATTGGTTAAATGGTTGTCTATTTCTTTTAAGTCTTTTAGCTGACCTTTCTTAAGATTCTTATGATTGTTGTTTACATGTTTAAAACTCGCTCTAGAAATATAGCTAATAGATTGTGCGATATCTTGTAAATATCCAAGAACTAAAATATAAAATCTACTTGCCTGAACAGATGTGTCATCTAGTGATTTAATAAAATAGAAAACACCATCTTTTAATCCGTCAATTTCGTCATTCAGTTTACCAACATGTTTATCAGTTTTACGTAGCTTATTTAGATCATGGTTTGCTAAATCATTCACCACATTTGTATACAGTTTGTTTACACGTTGAGCCACCTCAGCAATATGATCTGAACTCTCCTCAATTACTCCATTGATGGTAATTAATTCAGCTCTCTCTATATACTGTTGTTTTTTAACTTCTTTAGATTTTTTTCTATGACGTAACGTATTTCGTCCAATTAAAAAAGCAACTAAAGCTAAAAGAATAGGAATCATTACCATATCCCAGCTTATTAAGTATGCAACAATTGCTGCTGCTATAAATGCTGTAATTGCAGTTAAGAACCAACCTCCAACAACATTAATTACACCTGCTACTCTGTATACAGCACTTTCTCTACCCCAAGCTCTGTCGGCTAAAGAGGTACCCATAGCTACCATGAAAGTTACATAAGTAGTAGAAAGAGGAAGCTTCATAGAAGTTGCAATAGATATTAAAATACCAGCAACAACTAAATTTACAGAAGCTCTTACCAAATCAAATGCTGGTAATTCATAAGTTTTATCTTTAGGTAATTCAATGACTGGTTTTTCAAACTTAGAGTTTATGTAGTCTAATGTTCTTTTAGGAACTATATAATTGATTCCAGCATTAATTCCCATAGAAGCTCTTACAACAACTCTAGATAAAGGATTTGGTTGAAACTTTTCATGACCTTCTCCTTGTCTAGAAAGATTAATTCCGGTTTCAATTACGCTTTTAGCTTTGCTAGAAGTCCATAAAGTAATCACCATAATTGCACCAGCTATTAACAACAACCAAATATTGGAAGGAACTTTTTTGGCTAGAACTTCCATAGAGAAGGCATCAGCCCCAACTCCAGAAATACTCCATGCTTCATATGAATTCCACGCAGCAATAGGCACACCAATAAAGTTTACTAAATCATTACCAGAGAATGCCATCGCTAAAGAAAATGTTCCAAAACCAATAATTATTACAAAAATATTTAGCTTAAATAATTTTAGTAATAAGTATGAAATAAGAGTCCATATAACAGTACTTATAGCTACAATTTTAAGTACATGAATTTCTAGAAAACCTCTTAAAGACATTCCGATTTCACCAGTTTCAGTGTTTAATTTAATGAAGTCTTTTTTAGCTTTTAAAGCTTCTTTTAGTGTTTCATAATTAGTATTGAAATAATTATTTATCCACTCTAGTTGACCTTCAATTCCACCACTGTATAAAATATCTACAATACTTTGAGAATAAGGAGTTCCTTTCATTCCTTTCAAAAACACAAAATAAGTAAGAGCAGATAATGCTAGACCTCCAAATAATGCGTTGACAAAAATTGATTTTCTTTCAAAGTTAAATGAGTAAATCAATCTAGAGAAATACTGAACGATTGCTCCAACAGAAAAAGCGACGACGACAGATAGTAATATCCCGAAGATAATTTTTGCTGCTTTTTCATGATTGATATAACTCCAAATATCAGAAACAGATTGAGATCCTTCAGGGCCGTAAATTTTGATTAATGTAATACAAACAGCAGCTCCTAATAATTCAAATACAATAGATACTGTAGTTGATGTAGGCATTCCTAGCGTATTGAAGACATCTAACAGTAAAATATCTGTAATCATTACTGCCATAAATATGAACATGATGTCCTGATACATGAACATTCCAGGATTAAAAATCCCTTTTCTAGCTACTTCCATCATACCACTAGAAGTGACTGCTCCAAAGAACACACCAATACTAGCAATAATCATGATATTTCTAATAGAAATAGCTTTAGAACCAATGGCTGAGTTCAAAAAGTTAACAGCATCGTTACTAACTCCCACAACCAAATCTACAATAGCTAAAACAGCTAAAGCGACAAGCATTAAAATATACGGATCTCCCATGACTTAGTTTTTAATAGTTTTGCAAAGGTATAGACACTATAGTTAGTCTATGTTATGTTTACGTTATATTATATTTTTTAAAAATGGATGTCTACCTGAAAGCGAACCATTAAATTATTGGCTTTTCCAACAACATCGAGGTAACTTACATCCGATTGTATCTTTAATTTATGACCTAAAATATATTTAGATAAACCTAAAGTATATTGTTTTTCACTTCCTTTTCCAGTGATATTCTCATCCAATTGAATACTGGTGTAACGTCCTGATAATTCTACTGTTTTACTTACCAAATATCCAGTTTGAAGGTTTAATCCATTTCCAACTTGAACAATATCTCCAGTTAAGCTTCCATCAGAGTTTTTAGCAAAAGGATCTTTTGCATCTCTACTTGCATATTCTGCCATTAAAGAGAATCCTTTGTGTTTATACATAGCATCAATAAACCATGTAGAAATATTAGTTTCATAAAAACCAACATCATTTCTCATATAAGACCCTTGATTACTTCTGTTTTTTACAGCATTATTGTTGAGGTCATAAGTAATTCCAATTGCAAGTTTAGCATCCTCTTCAAATTTTAAGTCACTCCCACTATAATCGCCTTTGCTCGCAAAGTTTCCAAAAGGCAAAAACTCTATTCTAGAAGTATATTGATGTCCTCCTAAGTTTCCAGTTGTTACATTTCTTCCTTCTCCTTGAGAGATTGCAAACATTTCTTTTACAATAAATTTGTCTGAAAGTTTAAAGTGATGTCTTAATTGAACTCCCATATCACGATCGATGTTAAAACGACTGTTTACTAAAGATCGATCTACTTGCTGAAGGTTTCCTGACGAAATAACACGCTCTCTATTTCCAGGTAGTTTTGTCTGTCCTAACCATAACACAAAGTTTCCGTGAAAATTCCATTTTAAAACAGCATCTAGGATGTATCTAGGTGAATTATGTGTAAACTCAGATGCTCCTGATATATCTCTATTAGAAAGTCCAAGTTCTAATTTATATTTTAATTTAGGTGTGTAAGCAAATCCATCAAACTTTAATCGCGCTCTACGAACCAAAGATGAGGCTTCAGGATTGTAAAGACCATCTTTGTTTGAATTCCATTGAGAGATGGTTAAGAATTGCATTCTAGCACCAATTTTCATCGAAAAAGTACTGTCTTTTCCAACTAGATTAAATAATCCTTTACCAAATTTAGGTGCATTTGTTTCTTGAGCATGTAAGCTAAGAACTAAGAACATACTTACAGAAGTAAGTATCAATTTAAGTTTCATAAAATTAGTTTTGTCGCTGCAAATAACTAACCTCAATGTTAACTTAATGTTTCTTAATTATTAAAAAATAAAAAACTGCCTTGGCCAAAGGCAGTCATTAAGTATTTAAGAATGAAATAGTTGACAAAACTAATTCTTTTGAACTTAATTAATCCTACAAGATTAGTTACAAATATCTACACCAAGTTTAAAATAATGGTTGGAAAAATTTTAAGGAAACGTTAAGTGTTAGCTCATCATTGCAATGTTTAGTGATTTTACTTAAGGGCTTATTAATTTCCGAGTAACATTTGCTTAACATTTTTAGTACCTTTAAGAAATTTAATTCTTTTTGATATGGAATATTTGTCTGTTATTCTAATTGCTTTTGTGGCCTTTGAACATTTTTATTTTCTAATCTTAGAAATGTTTCTTTGGACCCGACCCAAAACAATAAAGATTTTTGGAATAAGAGATAAACAACTCGCTGAAGACACTAAAGTATTAGCAGCCAATCAAGGTTTATACAATGGTTTCCTATCGGCGGGACTTATTATTTCTCTAATTTTAGAGGATAGTACTATGAGTATTATCTTTTTGTCCTTTGTAATTGTGGCGGGAATTTATGGAGCATACTCTACAAAAAAACCCCGTTTATTTCTTGTACAAGGAATTCCTGCCATTCTAGCTCTTCTGGCAGTATTATTTTAAACAAAAAAAGAACTTCCGTTAACATTTTCTTATAAAAAAGTTAAACTTTTTCTTTTTATAGAAGTTCCGATTATATTTGCGTTCGTTCAAAATAATTTACACCGAAATTTTTGTGATTTAGGATTAAGAATTAGTAGAAAATACTCTAGTATTTATAGTGAATTTTAATCTTTTTAAAAAATAAGGTAGGGTAAATTATAAGTTTCTTGTTTATAGTGAATAGCGTAATTCTGGTTGATTAAAAATTGACAATCAAAATCAAGAATTGATAACCAGACTTCTTATGCTTTTTATTAAAAACTAATTCAACTTAGAACTAATTATAAATTAAAACAAACTCTTAAAAACTTAATTAAATCATGAAATTCACTTTATCCCTAGCTGCCTTTTTAATGATTACTATGGCAGGATTTTCGCAAGTGCCACAGAACAATAGAATAAGTCAATATAGTATAGACTTTACAAGGACAGCTGATAATTCACTAGGAACTGTTGCAGGTAAACTTTACATCGATGAGAAATTTTCTCAAGCAAAAATTAGCAATTATAATGGAGCGACTCTTTTAAGATACAATCCTTATAAAGATGAGATGGAGTTTATGAAGCAAGATCAAATCTTTTACTTAGACAAACATGAAGGAATCAATATCGAATTTGTTAGAGCTAAGAAAAGCTATGTAATAAAAAATGTAAATGGAGAGTTAAAATACTTCGTTGAAGCTTTTAAAGGAAATAATGTTGCTTTTTTAGTAAAAGAAAGAGTAAAGTATTCTCCACCTTCACCAGCAGTAGATAGCTATAGCTCATCTAAACCAGCTAGATTTTCTAGAAAAACAGATGCTTTTTATGTGCAGTTAGAAAATGGAACAATAGCTGAGTTACCTAAAAAGAAGAAGCAAGCAATCAAATTTTTCAAGAAACACAACATAGATCTTAAAGGATATTTGAAGAAAAATAAAATCAACTTTAAGAAAGAAGAAGATGTTGCTAAGTTGATGAACCACATTGACACTTTATCATAAAAGTGATTTATTTTTAGTAAATTAGAAGTGATTTCTAACTTTAAAAAATAAATTATGAAAAATAAAAATTGGATATTTTTTCTTCTTATAGGAATAATTTCACTGACTGGTTCTGCACAAGAAGGAAACTTTACAAGAAGTGGAACTACAGGTGTTGGTATTGATCTTACAAGCTGGAGCGGTTTAACTTTTAGAAATAATTTAGCAACTGAGAATTCTCGAGATGGGAATAAAGTAACTGAAGAATTTTACGAAAGTGTTACGGGAGATTCTCCTTACGTTAATAATGTTTTTGCACCAGCTAAAGTAAACAAATACAAAGATGTTGTTACTGCTAGGTACGATGCTTATAAAGACTTGGTAGTTGTAAAGATTAACGATTCTAAGGCTTTATATTTAGAGAAAAGACTTGGAAATAAAGTTTATTTTATGGCAACCAGAGAAACGTATCAAATTTTTTATGGTGAAAAGGAAAGAGCAGAATTCTTCAAAATTGTAAAGACTGGAAAAAAATCTTCACTGTTATTAAAACAAGAAGTTGTTTTAAGAGGAGGAGAAAAACCTAGAAGCACATACGACACGTATGTAGCTCCGTTTTTTAAAAGACTCAAGGATAAGCTTTACATCAGCTTAGATAATAAAAATGCTGTTAAGCTTCCTACAAACAAGAAAAAATTCTTAAAACTTTTTAATGATAAAGAAAGTAAGATCAAATCATTCGTTAAAAAGAATAAATTAAACATTAAGAATCAAGGAGATATTGGTAAAATTTTGAGTTATTACGCTACGTTGTAAAAACGGTTTACCAAAGATTAAATTTAAAAAGCGACATCATTGATGTCGCTTTTTTATTTCCTTAAATAAGCAACTTGGCATTCTTTTTGAGCATGTGTTGTGTTGTAACTATCTGATAGATAGCTTATTATTTGTATATTTATAATTCTCCACAAACGAGAACTAAAATTTTTTAATGATGAAAACACAAAAAATTATTTTATCTCTAGCTGCATTTTTAATGATAACAATGGCTGGATTTTCACAAATCCCTCAAAACAACAGAATAAGTCAATATAGTATTGATTTTTCTAGATCGGCAGATAATTCACTTGGTCCAGTTACTGGTAAGCTATACATAAATGAGAAGTTTTCTTTAGCGAAAATTAGCAACTATGAAGGGTCTACTTTACTAAGATATAATCCTTATAAAGATGAGATGGAGTTTATGAAAGGAGATCAAATCTATTATTTAGATAAACACGCTGGGATAAAGGTTCTATTTACGAAGAGCAATAAGAATTATGTGATTAAAAATGTAAGTGGAAAGTTGATGTACTTTATAGAAAAATTCAAAGGAGATAAATTGTCTTTTTTAGTAAAAGAAAAAGTAAAATACACACCAGAAACAAAAGCTTCAGATAGTTATAGTTCTGCAAAACCAGCAAGGTTTTCTAGAAGTCCTGACTCTTTTTATGTAGAATTTTCGGATGGTTTGGTTTCAGAACTTCCTAGGAAAAAGAAGCAAATACTCAAGTTTTTTAAAACAAAAAATATAGATTTAAAGAGCTATTTTAAGAAGAATAAAATCAATCTCAAAAAAGAAAAAGATGCGATGAAGTTGATTCGAGATATAAACAAACTTTAACGTTACTTCTTTTGTTTAGTAGCTACGAAATCCTTTAGGTAAAAAGGTTCAAAATAAGCGACGTTTTCAACGTCGTTTTTTTTATACTTTTCATATGAGATCTGAACCATATTTTTAGCTGAAGGAAAATGAGAATCTATAAAGTGTGCATTTTTATGATTGATAATTTCTTTACACTTTTCAGCACCATCACCTAAAAAATAAACAGCACCTTTTTCAAGATATTCATTAAAAGATTCATTGTCTATAATTTCTGCTTGAGTTTCTCGTACTTTTTCTTTTTGATTAGAAAACACCGAAGAATACACTTCCATTCTTCTAGCATCAATTAAGGGCACAATAAATCCGTTATCTATATCGGTAGAGTGCGCAAGTATTTCAAGAGAATTTATGGCAATAAGAGGAATATCATTTGCAAAACAAAAGCCTTTAGCAGCAGAAACTCCAATTCGCAAGCCGGTGTATGAGCCAGGGCCTTTCCCTACACATACAGCATCAATTTGACTAAAATCAAGCTTGCTTTCTAACAAACAATCATGAATGAAAGGATGCAATTTTTCGGCATGAGAATATCCACCAGTATTAATTTCCTTTAAGCAAATTAACTCTCCGTCATTTGCAATACTAACCGAACAGTTTTTGGTAGAAGTTTCTATGTTTAAAATATATGCCATCGTAAAGCTGCAAAGATAATTGATAAAAAAAGACCTTGGTAAAAAACCAAGGCCTTTATTAATATATTGATTATTTGATTAATCTAAGTTCAACTCTCCGTAGTAGAATTGAAGAACTTTTGTTTTGAAAACAAAATCAAATTTACTTCTTATCAATGTAGATTCTGCACTAACCAATCTATTTCTAACCAGGTCAAAATCAAATAGAGTCATTGCTCCTAAATTATAGCTTTCTTGGGCATTCTTAAAAGCTTCTTTTTGAGAATCTAAAGAGATTTTAGCTGCCTCATATGCTTTTACTGCAGCCTTAGCATCAACAAAAGCTTGCTCAATTGTTTGTTGCAGTTGTAGTTTTTCATTGTCTAAAGAAACTTTGCTGATTTCTTTGTTTACAAACTGACGATCAACATTTATTTTTGTTTGATTTCTATTGAAAATAGGAATGCTTAAGTTAAATCCAACACCATATCCTAAGTTGTTGTCTAACTGAGTTAAAAGCTTAGTATTTCTAAAACCAGCTGGAAGGTCAAGATCAAAACCATAGTTGGTACTTAAGCTTAAAGAAGCAGAAAGTGACGGTAAAAATCTACCCTTGGCAATTTCTATATTGTAATCAGCATTTTTAATTCCTAATTCTGCATTTTTTATCTGTGGCTGATTGGTTAATGCTTTTTGAAAAACCACATCAGCACTATCATATAAAAGAATTCCAGCAGGAGCCCCTACATTAATATCAGCAACATCAAACCCTTCAGAAGGTACTTGTAAAAGTTGAGATAAGTTTAATAAGGCAATTGTTAAAGTGTTTTCTCTTGTTACTAAATTTTGCTGATCATTAGCAGCGGTAGATTCAACATTTAGTAAATCTCCTTTAGGAATTACTCCGGCTTCAAACCTATCTTTTGCAGCTTCAACTTGCTTCTTGCTAATTTCGGCTTGTACTCTAGCAACGTTTAAATTCTCTTTTGCAAATAACACATTAAGATAGCCGTTAACAACAAATAAAGAAATATCGTTTTGAATTTTATCTAAAGTAAGTTTACTTCTTTCAACTCCAAGTTGCGCTTGTTTGTATGTATTTAGATTTTGGTATCCATTAAAGATGGTTACTCCAGAACTCACTCCAATAGAACCTCCAAAAAGAGTGTTAGAAACTCTGTTTTGAGATACAGGATCAAAACTAGACCCAAAAGATAAATTTCCGCCAGTTGAACCATTTAAGTTAGGAAGGAAATTGCCTTTTGTAGATTTAACATTAAGCTCAGCAAGCTCAACGTTTAATAAGTTTTGTTGTATAGTGATATTATTTTCTAGTGCGTGATCTACGCATTCTTTCAATGTCCATTTCTTTTGAGAAAAGCCTAAAGAGACAAAAAAGAGTGATACAAGTAGTAAAAACTTTGTTTTCATGTTGGTTAGATTCTTGTCGTAATACTAATGATATTATATGTTATATGTGTTAAAATAGTTTTCAACACCTTACATAAGACGACCAAAATTAGAATATGTTACAATATCTGGCTCTTATTGAAATGTTAATTTTTAGCAGACTTTTTATATCTATAAAGAAAGTAAAATAAAACACCAATTAAAATGTAAGGAAAGACCATTAAATATGTAATCCCTGAGTTAATGCCTTCTGCCATAGTAACTTCTCCATTTTCTACAACAGCTTTACACATAGCGCATTGTGCTTTTACTGATGATACAGAAAAAAGTATTGAAATGAATAAGGCTATTTTAAGTTTTTTATACATAGTAAGGAGAAATCATTAAGTATACAATTACACCAGTTACTGCTACATATAACCACAAAGGAAATGTGATTTTTGCGATTTTTTTATGCTTTGGAAACTCTTCTAACTTTGCTCTCATTAATGTTAGTAAAACAAAAGGTATTACAACAATAGATAGTAAAATATGAGTAATTAAGATAAAGTAATAGACATACTTTATAATTCCTTCTCCACCATATGTAGTTGAATCAGATGTCATGTGATAAGCTACATACATAACTAAAAACAATACAGAACAGATAATTGCCAAAGTGTTTAAACGCTCATGGGTTTTTCTGTTTCCTTTTTTAATAGCTATTACAGCAAATATTAATAAGACAGCTGTAATACCATTAATAGTAGCATAAATAGGAGGTAAAAAACTCAAAGGTTCTACGTCTAATTTAATCCCAAATAGAGCAGCAACAGCCAATGGAATTACTACAGATAAGATTGTAATAATTCTTTTGTATTTTTTTTCTTGTACTTCTTTACTCATTTAATAATAACTTAATGTCTTCTTTTAATTCTTGAATTTGATCGGGAAAATCACCTTCTTTTAAAGCTCTATAGTATTTTATAGGATTCCCTTGTTCGTCTTTTCTTGATCTTATGTATCCATCTTTATCTATGAGAGCAAATAATCCTGAGTGTTCAAATCCACCATGTTCTACATCATTATCTTTTCCTGCATACAATTGAAATCCTTTGTTAGATAATGCATAAACAACATCTTCAGATTTTCCAGTTAGAAGATGCCAATGCTTATGATTAATTCCATAAGCTTTTGCATATTCTTTTAGTACTTTCGGAGTATCAATATCTGGAGTAATAGAGATTGAAGCAATTCCAAAATCTGGATTCCCGAAAAATTCATTCTGAATCGTAAGCATTTTTTGATTCATTATTGGACAAATTGTAGGACAAGTAGTAAAAAAGAATTCAACAACATATACCTTGTCTTCATAAGATTTATTGTTGATGATCTCACCGTTTTGATTTGTAAATTCGAAATCAGGAACTTTTTCAAAACGATACAAATCAGCCTTTTTGAATCTATCTACTACTTTAGGAATTACATAGATTCCGAAAATTAGGATTACAAATGCTATTCCGATATATGAATTTTTTTTGCTCATAACTCAACTTTTTTGCGATCTGCTTTTCTCTTGTTTTTAAAAGCAGCTCTATATTCATATAGCAATACCTTAATATCGTCTTCCATTTTGTTGTTCAGTTCTGCGACAGAATTCATATTATAGCCGTATAAAAGACCATTTAAGGCATCTTTATCATCATTTCTTCCTCTTAAACGTAAATCTTTATCTATAATATATACATTATGAGAATATAAATCTTGATCTAAAACATCTACTGTTTTTAGGCTTTGAAAAAGAGATTGAATATTCTCTTCAGACATGGCTATAAAATTCCATTTAGTTAAATCTGTAAATTTTCCTATTTTGTCTTGTAAGAGAAGAGCATCTACTTCATTTCCTTTAGGATAAATAGCAATCATTTGAAAGGCTATGTGTCCGTAAAACTCTTTATAAATTTTTTGATTTAAATTAAAAACACCGCCTTTTATTTGATCCATATTTTTACCTACAAAACATAGAACATTAACACGGTCTTTAAACGAAATAGATGAAAGACTGTCTATTTGTTGAATATCCTTTACTTCTTGAGTTAATACAGGGAGTTTTTTAAAATTATTTACTCCTGTAGATAATACCAAGAAGAAGAGTAAAGGAAAAATAAAAAGTGCAATTAGCACAAATCGCTTCTTTGTTATTTTCATAATAAAGGATAAAAAAAGGTGGTTAAAACCACCTTATAAAATTTTTATTACCAACGCACTAGTGGCGCTAAAGTATCGTATAAATAACCTCCTTCAATTAGGAGTAAGGTGACCAAATAGATGATTAAGAAAATAGCTGTCCAAACTACAGAACGTCTAAACCAAGTTTTCTCACCTTCCATATGCATGAAGGTCCATGTAATATAATATGCTTTTACCAAAGTTAAAATGATAAAGATCCAGTTTAACCAACTAGTTCCCAAACCATGAAGGTGTAATGAGTCTGGTTTTACAATACCTAACCAAACTTCTATAATAGTTACAATAGATAGTAATCCAAATACTATCCATATTCTTTTCACATTTGATTCGTGTGCGCCGTGTGCCATTTGTTTGTCTCTTTATGAGTTTATACTAAGTAGAAGAAGGTAAATACAAATACCCAAACTAAATCTACAAAGTGCCAATACAATCCTACTTTTTCTACCATTTCATAATGCCCTCTTCGTTCATATGTTCCTAAGATAACATTAAAGAAAATAATAATATTAATTACAATTCCTGAGAATACGTGGAATCCGTGGAATCCAGTAATAAAGAAGAAGAAGTCTGCAAAAATGGTATTTCCATACTCATTTACTTCTAGGTTTGCTCCTTCTACTATTAATTTTGTTTTCGCTAATTCAGCAGCTCCGTCTTCTCTAGAAAGAATAATTTTCTTCTTCGTTTCTAGATCGATCTTTTCAATTCTTACTTGAATTTCAGAATTTGCATTGTATGAATTGATGATTTGTGGAATAGAATATTGTGAAACTGTTTCTCCACTCTCAAACCATAAACCGTTTTTGTTTGAATGCTCTACTAAATGATCTCCTCTTTCACCTACAACAAAGTCGGACAAGGCAATTTGTTTTCCTTCATTATTGACAAATTGAAGAATTTTACCATCTGTAGTTTTAACGGCTCCATAAGAACCTTTGATAAAAGTATTCCACTCCCACGCTTGAGACCCAACAAAGATCAAACCTCCAATGATAGTAGCAAACATATACCAAGTAACTTTTTTCTTGTTCATGTTATGACCCGCATCTACTGCAAGAACCATGGTTACAGAAGAAAAAATTAAGATGAATGTCATGAAAGCAACGTAATACATTGGGAATTCACCATGAATGAAAGGAATGTGTGTAAACACTTCATCGGCAATTGGCCATGAATCAATAAACTTAAAACGTGTTAATCCATAAGCTGCTAAGAAACCTGAGAAAGTTAATGCATCAGATACGATAAAGAACCACATCATCATTTTTCCATAACTTGCTCCAAACGGTCTTACTCCACCGCCACCCCAAGTTGACTTTTTCTCTGAAGATACAGCAATGTTTGCTTCCATAAATTTTATGTTAAAAATTCTTTAAATAGTTGGCCAAAATTAATCAATTTTCATCATCTAATGAAATAGAAAAAGAAAAATAAACAAATCCACAAAAGATCTACGAAATGCCAGAAGATTGAACCTAGTTCAAACCCCAGTAAATCATTTGGTTTGTACTTGTTTTTAAAATGGTTATAAATAACAACAAATAGTACTATGATACCTGCTGCTAAGTGTAAAACGTGCATTAAAGTGATTCCAATTAGGAAAGATGTTGATACTGTACTTGTTGGTCCAGTAAAATACAATCCAGCGGCTTTTAGTTCATTGAAACCTATATACTGGTACCAAACAAAAGCAATTCCTAATATTAGGGTTGTAACCAAAAGCGCTAAAGAAAGAGGTCTGTTCCCTTTTTTTAAGAATCTTTGAGACAAAAAGATAGTGAGACTACTTACTAAAATTAGAACGGTACTAATATAAAAAGCATTAGGAAGGTCAAAAGTTACCCAATCGTCTCTTTTCATGCTAATAACGTAAGCACTTGTAAGCCCAGCGAAAAACATCACCATGCTAATCATTGAAACCCATAACATGGGTTTAGCCGACTTTTTTCTAGCAACTTTTAGCTCTTCTTGTAAAACTTCTTTTTCCATATTTAATGTAAAAATTTATCAACTACATATACAATTTGAACTACTGTAATGTATAAAACACTAGAAAGCATTAGTTTCCTAGCTACAATATTCGTTTGTTTTTTATGCAACTTTATTCCGTAAAAAAGCATTATTCCTCCTAAAAAAGCAACAATAATTGCTGTAATAGGATAAATATAAAAGTCACCAGTCATTTTTAACACAGGAGATATAGAAACTAAAATCATTATCGCTGTATAAAAAATAATTTGCCTTGTAGCACTTTCATCTTTCTGATTCATCGGCAGCATGTTAAATCCTGCTTTTTTATATTCTTCAAACTGAAGCCATCCTATAGCCCAGAAATGAGGAAATTGCCAAAAAAACTGAATCATGAATAGAAATCCGGCCTCAATTCCAAATTCACCCGTAGCTGCAACCCATCCTAACATAAAAGGTATAGCTCCGGGAAATGCGCCAACAAAAACGGCTAACGGAGTTACAGCTTTTAAAGGAGTATAAGCACAAGTGTATAAGAAAATTGAAATTGCTCCGAAAAGAGCGCTTTTAGCATTAATGCTGTAAAGAATTGCTATTCCAGCTATTGTAAATAGAATAGCAATAGCTAATGCGACAGGAACAGATACTCTACCTGTAGGGAGAGGTCTATTCATGGTTCTTTTCATTAAAGCATCTGTATCTTTCTCTATAACTTGATTAAAAGTATTAGATGCTGCAACCATTAAAAATCCACCAATACTTAATAAAAATAAAGTTTGATAATGAACAGTTTCAACTGCTAAAAGATATCCTGCAATTGACGAAAAAACAACACTTAAAGACAATCCAACTTTGGTAAGTTGTTTGAGGTCTGAAATTACTTTTAATAAAGAACTTTTCGTGTCGATGGCTGCTATTGAGTTCATTAGATTAAAATCGAGTGCAAAGATATTTCATAATAATTAAAAAGCCATGGCTTTTCTAAGATATTAAGCAGTATTTTGAGTAAAATATTTTTTAAAAGTCTTTGTAGTTTCTTTTTTTGTTTTAAATTTGCACCCGCATTGATAGTAATGCACGTTCTTTTACAAAGACTACGCGAAAGTAGCTCAGGGGTAGAGCATCACCTTGCCAAGGTGAGGGTCGCGGGTTCAAATCCCGTCTTTCGCTCTATTCTTAAAAGATAAGTCCAAGCAGAAGTGGTGGAATTGGTAGACACGTTGGACTTAAAATCCAATGGACAGTAATGTCCGTGCGGGTTCAAGTCCCGCCTTCTGTACTAAAAAAGCCTTCAAAATTTTTGAAGGCTTTTTTTTATATCTTAATTTGTCTATTAATCTGTTGGTCTAGTGAGACGAAAGTTTCTGTCCTTGCCACTCCTTTGATTCTTTGAATATCATGATTGAGCAAATACATTAAATCCTCATTATTTTTACATAGAATTTTAATAAAAATAGACCAATTTCCTGTTGTATAATGACATTCAACAACTTCAGGAATGTCACGTAGTTTTTTAATAGCAGAAGAATACATGCTGGCTGATTCTAAGAATATTCCAACAAAAGCTGTAGTGGTATAGCCTAAAGCTTTAGGGTTGAGAATTAATCTTGAGCCAACCATTAGCTCCGAATCTTCTAATTTTCTTAATCTTTGATGAATTGCCGCGCTAGAGATTCCTACTTCTCTTGCAATTCCTAAAACGGGTGTTCTTGCATCTTCTACAAGTCGTTTGATAATAATTTTATCAATACCATCTATTTTGATCCCCCCAGACATAAATATTTAGTTTAGTTAATTAATGATTGTAAGGTACCAAATATAAAAAAAGAAAGGATATAAACAAATACCCTTTCTTTTAATTATTTAATATAAGTAGAAACACTCATTAAGCTTCCATTTCGAAACCTTCCATGAATTTTGTTGTGTAATTACCAGCAATATAGTCTGGATGGTCCATTAATTGCCTGTGGAAAGGTATAGTAGTCTTTACACCTTCAATTACAAACTCATCTAATGCTCTCTTCATTTTATTAATAGCTTCTTCTCTGGTTTGAGCAGTTACAATCAGCTTAGCAATCATTGAATCGTAATTTGGCGGAATCATATACCCAGAATATACATGCGTGTCTAGTCTAATTCCGTGACCACCCGGTGCATGAAAAGTAGTAATCTTTCCTGGAGAAGGTCTAAATCCGTTATAAGGATCTTCTGCATTAATTCTACATTCTATAGAATGTAAATTTGGATAGTAATTTTTTCCAGAAACAGGAACACCAGCAGCAACTAAAATTTGCTCTCTAATCAAGTCGTAATTTACTACCTCTTCAGTAATAGGGTGTTCAACTTGAATACGCGTATTCATTTCCATAAAATAGAAGTTTCTATGCTTGTCTACCAAAAACTCTACAGTTCCAGCTCCCTCATATTTAATATATTCGGCAGCATTTACAGCGGCTTCTCCCATTTTTTCTCTTAGCTCATCAGTCATAAAAGGAGAAGGAGTTTCTTCTGTTAACTTTTGGTGACGTCTTTGAACAGAACAATCTCTTTCAGATAAATGACATGCTTTACCAAATGAATCTCCTACAATTTGAATTTCAATATGTCTAGGCTCTTCAATTAATTTTTCTAAATACATTCCGTCATTACCAAAAGCCGCTTTTGATTCCATACGTGCAGAATCCCAAGCATCTCTCAAGTCTTCTTTTTTCCACACAGCACGCATTCCTTTTCCACCACCACCAGCTGTTGCTTTTAGCATTACAGGGTATCCAGCTTCATCAGCTAGTTTTTCACATTCTTCAAAATCAGCAATAATTCCTTCCGAGCCAGGAATACAAGGCACGCCTGCAGCAATCATTGTTGATTTAGCAGAAGCTTTGTCTCCCATTTTGTCAATCATTTCAGCAGTTGCTCCAATGAACTTGATTTCATGTTCTTCACATAGTTTAGAAAACTTAGCATTTTCAGAGAGAAACCCGTATCCAGGGTGAATTGCATCAGCATTTGTAATTTCAGCTGCTGCAATAATATTTGACATCTTTAAGTAAGAATCACTACTTGGTGCAGGACCAATACAAACAGCTTCGTCTGCAAACTTAACGTGTAAGCTTTCTGCATCAGCAGTTGAGTACACTGCAACTGTTTTAATTCCCATCTCTTTACAGGTTCTAATTACTCTCAGAGCAATTTCCCCTCTATTGGCAATCAATATCTTTTTAAACATACTTGTTACGTTTTATTCTAACATAATAGGATAACTATTAAGTTAGAAAATTATGAAGGGTCTACTAAGAATAAAGGTTGATCAAACTCAACAGGAGAAGAGTCATCAGCAAGAATTTTAACAATCTTACCTGAAACTTCAGATTCTATTTCATTAAAAAGCTTCATAGCTTCAATAATACATACAGTATCTCCAGTTTTAATCTCGCTTCCTACTTCTACGAAGTTAGGTTTGTCTGGAGACGGTTTTCTGTAAAAAGTACCAATAATTGGAGACTTGATAGTAATATATTTTGATGTGTCTTCTGCGGCATCATTTGAAGCAGTTTCTGCAGGAGCTGAAGCAGGGGCAGCTGCTACTGGAGCAGGAGCTGGCATAGCTTGAGGAACTGAAGCAACTGGAGCTGCTTGCACAATAGTAGTCTCGGTTTTAGATGAACCCGTTTTGATCGTAATCTTAACGTCTTCCATTTCTAGCTTTACTTCACTTGCGCCTGACTTAGCTACAAATTTGATAAGACTTTGAATTTCTTTGATGTCCATTATAATATTAGTTTTTGTTTTAGTTTTCTATGAATTATAAGCCCATTTAAGATAAATAGCTCCCCAAGTGAAGCCACCTCCAAATGCAGCAAATATTAAATTATCTCCTTTTTTAAGTTCTTTTTCATAGTCAGCTAGTAATAAAGGTAAAGTTGCTGATGTTGTGTTACCATACCTATGGATATTCATCATCACTTTATCTGCATCCAATTCTATTCTATTGGCTGTAGCTTCAATAATTCTTTTATTAGCTTGATGAGGAACCAACCAGTTTACTTCTTCTTTTGAGATATTATTTCTGGTTAACATTTTTTCTGCAACATCAGCCATATTAGAAACAGCAAACTTAAATACAGTTCTTCCTTCTTGTTGAACAAAATGCTGCCTATTTTTAACCGTTTCTTCTGATGGTGGTAATATAGATCCTCCAGCATCAATCTTTAAGAACTCTCTACCAATTCCATCACTTCTTAGATATTCGTCTTGTAATCCTAAGTTTTCATCATTAGGTTCAAATAACACAGCCCCAGCTCCGTCACCAAAAATGATACACGTAGCTCTGTCTGTATAATCTATAATAGAAGACATCTTATCGGCTCCAATAAGTAATACCTTTTTGTATTTTCCAGATTCTACGTATGATGCAGCTGTAGACATACCGTATAAGAAGCTAGAGCATGCTGCCTGCAAATCATATGCAAATGCGTTGGTTGCTCCAATTTCTGTGGCTGTATATACTGCTGTTGCAGCTACAGGAAGGTCAGGTGTAGCAGTTGCTACGATAACCATATCTATGTCTTTTGGATCTAAATTTGCTTTGGTAAGTAAGTCTTGAGCAGCTTTTACTGCCATAAATGACGTACCTTGATTAGGTTCTTTAAGAATTCTTCGTTCCTTAATCCCAGTTCTTGTAGTAATCCACTCATCGTTGGTGTCTACAAGGGTTTCTAACTCTTTGTTTGTTAGAATATAATCGGGAACATATTTCCCAACTGCTGTAATAGCTGCAGTTCTTTTTGTCATAGTTATAACGTAATTAGAAGAAAGATTTTAGTTGTTTGTTACCCTCTCTATAACTAGGTGACTAATGTACTAAAAATTATTTTAGGTTTTTTCAATAAAATAATCGAAAATGACCATTTTTTGGTTAAAAACATAAAAAAACCCTCTAAAAAGAGGGTTTTTGCGTATTTTTTTACACAAATTATGCTTCCGCTGCGCTAGAATCTAATACTACTTGACCTCTGTAGTATAATTTTCCTTCATGCCAGTGAGCTCTGTGGTATAAGTGAGCTTCTCCAGTTGTTGGATCTACAGCTACCTGAGGCATAGAAGCTTTATAATGTGTTCTTCTTTTATCTCTCCTAGTTTTAGATATTTTTCTCTTAGGATGTGCCATTTTATGTGTTTTTTTCTGTTATTCTTAAATCTTTTAACTTATCCCATCTCGGGTCTATTGTCTCTTCCTTTTCTATAGGATTCTCATTTCCTATTTGAAGTTCTTTTAACTTTTTTAAAGCTTCAGAATCCATAGTACCATCCAATACCTTTGGATGAACTTTTTTTGAAGGAACAGATAAAATAATTAGTTCATATATAAACTGACCAACATTGATCTGATAATCTTCATGAGGAATGATTAAAATTTCATCATTATCATCATTGTATTCTGAGCCGAACTTTACAATCATTGAAAAACTTCCGTCTATTTCTTGATCATAAGGTTCTAAAGATGTGTCACAATCTACATTTACAACTCCCTTTGCAGAGAACGTTAATTCAAATAAGCTACTCTTTTTTACAAAGTCTAAAGAGATGTTTATTTTACTGTTGTGAAACTCTTCAAAATTAAAAGCCTCAAAGAACTTATTGTCAATTTCGTATTCAAATAAATGACTTCCTTGTTTTAACCCTATAAAAGGAATATTGAATTCTTTCAAGTCTCTCATTATAAATGAATGAATTTGAGCGTGCAAAGATAATAAAATGTTTCAATAAACAATCAATAAATAATATAAAAACTATCTTATGATTTAGGAGTTAAAACATTTTGAGTAAGTTCTTTATGTTGTTTTCTGTTTTGAAAAACTTTGATGGATGTAAAAAGCGCTTCTTTGAAAGAATCTGGATTTGCTTTCCCCTTTCCGGCAATGTCAAAAGCAGTTCCGTGATCTGGAGAAGTTCTTATTCTTTCTAATCCGGCAGTGTAGTTTACGCCATTGCCAAAAGATAAGGCTTTAAAGGGAGCTAGGCCTTGATCGTGATACATAGCTAATACAGCATCAAATTGTTTATAGGTTTCAGAACCAAAAAAGCCGTCAGCAGCATAAGGTCCAAAAACCAACATGCCAGACTCTTTTATTTTTTGAATGGTTGGTTTGATAATTTCTTCTTCCTCTTTTCCTATAACACCATTATCTCCAGAGTGTGGGTTTAATCCTAGGATTGCAATTTTAGGTTTGTTGATGCCAAAATCTTGAATTAAAGATTGGTGTAGAATTTTTACTTTCTTTTGAATAATCTCTGGTTGAATAGTTTCAGCAATTTTAGCTACAGGAATATGTCCTGTGACTAAGCCAATTTTGAGAGCGTCGTTCATTAAAATCATTAAACTATTGCCTTCTAAATTACTTTCTAAAAACTCAGTATGGCCTGAAAACGAGAATTCGTCAGATTGTATAGTTTCTTTATTAATTGGAGCAGTTAATAAAACATCAATTTTTTGATCTTTTAATGCTTTTACAGCTTTATTTAAAGATTCAAACGCATACTTCCCTCCAGTTTTTGTTGCTTTTCCTATTTCAATCGAAACTTCTTCTTTCCAGATATTCAGTAAATTGATCTTACCATGTGTAATAGAATCTAAAGAATGAATTCCATGAATATTGGTTTCTATCCCAAGAGCTTTTTTATGAAAAGAGATTGTTTTAGATGAGCCAAATAAAACAGGTGTACAAAAATCTAACATTCTTTTGTCTTCAAATGTTTTTAGAATTACTTCTATTCCTACACCATTTATATCTCCTATAGAAATTCCTACAACTATTTTCTCAGCTTTGTTCATATGTCAACTTTAATATTTCTATTTTTGCACATAGCAAAAGTAACTAATTTTATATACATGTTTACTGGAATTATTGAGACATTAGGTTTGGTTAAAAAGGTTGAAAAGGATCAAGAGAATCTTCATTTAACAATAGAGAGTAGTTTTACTAATGAACTTAAAATTGATCAAAGTGTTTCTCATAATGGAGTTTGTTTGACAGTGGTAGCTATTGATGAAGCGGAATATACTGTAACGGCTATTAAAGAGACCTTAGAAAAAACAAACCTTGATTTAATTCAGGTTGGGCAATACGTTAATTTAGAGAGAGGAATGAAATTGGGTGATCGATTAGATGGACATATAGTTCAAGGTCATGTAGATCAAATAGGAACATGTATTGATATTAAAGACGCTAACGGAAGTACTTATTTTACATTTTCATACGATAGTAGTTTAAATAATATTACAATAGAAAAAGGTTCTATTACTGTAAATGGAGTTAGTTTAACTATTGTAAACTCAACAAAAAACAGTTTTAGTGTAGCTATAATTCCTTACACTTTGGAGCATACAACTTTTAATTCTTTAAAAAAAGGAGCAGTTGTTAACTTAGAATTTGATGTAATTGGAAAATATGTTTCGAGGATACAAGGGCTTAAAAACTAGTCTCTAGTCTTCTTAACGCCATAAAAAATACCTGCAATTAGAAGAAAAAGAATTCCGCCATCAATTGGTAACCCCGGCGGAGGCGGAGGTGGAATTGGCGGGGGAACAGCTTGGCCATTCGCCATTAGGGAACAGCATACTACTATTACTAGAGTAATTAGGTTACGTTTCTTCATTTTATATCCCCCCAGATTAAAATTCGAAATTATTATTAAAGTGTAAATATAACTTTTATATCTACATCATCAAACAAAAAATTAGTGGACCCAGAAGGGCTCGAACCTTCGACCCCCTGATTATGAGTCAGGTGCTCTAACCAGCTGAGCTATGGGTCCCGACTAACAGTTGGCAAATGTAACAACTTTTTAGATATTTAAATAGCTATTCTAAAAATAAATTATTTGTTTCTCGCCATTAAAAAAGACCCAAAGTTTTTCAACTTCTCTTTGTTTTCTTTGCTAATATTCATTTTGTCTAACGAAGAAAAAGAAGCTATGGTATAGTCAGAGATTAGTTTTTTGATAATTGTAGGAATATCATAACGTTCAAAGATTCTTTTTACTTCGCTTATTTTTAATGTATTATCCTCAAGTTTTTGCTGATAAAGAGTTTGAAGTTTTTGCTGATCTTCTTTGTTTGATAGCTCAAGAGATTTTAAGTATAAGAATGTTTTTTTGTTTTCTATAATATCACCTCCTACTTGCTTTCCAAAAGTTTCTGGATTTCCAAAAGTGTCTAAATAATCATCCTGTAATTGAAAAGCTAATCCAAGATTCAAACCATATTCATAAAGTAAGTCTGAATCTTCATCAGAAGCATTTGCTACTATTGCTCCCATTTTAAGAGCTGCAGCAACCAAAACAGAAGTTTTTAAACGAATCATATTAATGTATTCATCAATAGTAACATCGTTTCTAGTCTCAAAATCAATATCCAATTGTTGTCCGTCACAAACTTCAAGAGCTGTTTTACTAAAAAGCTTTGCTAGTTTTTGAAAAACTACGGGCTCATAATTTTCAAAATATTGGTAAGCTAAAATCAACATGGCATCTCCAGAAAGAATACCAGTATTTAAATCCCATTTTTCATGAACCGTTTCTTTACCTCTTCTTAAAGGAGCGTCATCCATAATATCATCATGAACTAATGTAAAGTTGTGAAATACTTCTACGGCAAGCGCTGCAGGCATAGCTTGTTTGTAACCATTAGATAAAATATCAGCAGCCATAAGAGTCAAGATTGGACGAATACGCTTCCCAGATAATTGAAGAATATAATCTATTGGCTGATAGAGATTTTTTGGCTCTTTGACCCAATTAATGTTTTCTAAATAATCTAAAAATTCTTTTTGATACGATGTTAAATCCAAGGCCTTATAAAATTTTGGTAAAAATACATGTTTGGATTTTGACATTTAGTTAAGAATGTTAAAAATTCATTAATACTTTGGAAACTTTTTTGGTTTCTAAAGTTTCCTGTTGTAAATTTGCAACGTTTTTATGAGAGAAAAAATACTACATAATGCTGCTGAAATGTTCTTAAATCTAGGATTTAAGAGTGTTACTATGGATGATATTGCTAGTAGTTCTGGGGTTTCTAAGAAGACAATTTATATTCATTTTAGCAACAAAACAGAACTAATTGAAGCGGTAACATCTTATTTATTTGATACAATTTGTTGTGGAATTGATATGATTCATGAACAAGAACAAAACCCAATTATCGAATTGTTTGAGATTAAAAAGTTTGTGTTACATCATTTAAAAGATGAAAAATCATCGCCTCAATATCAACTCCAAAAATATTATCCCAAGATTTACTTAACTCTTAAACAAAAGCAGTTTGAGGTTATGCAGGAATCTATTAAAGAGAATCTAGGAAGAGGAATAGAGCAAAAACTTTATAGAGAAAATATAGATTTAGACTTTATCGCTAGAATTTACTTTAATGGTATGGTGGGAATTAAAGATAAAGACTTATTCCCTCTTCAAGAATATTCAATGAATACCTTAATGAATTACTATTTAGAGTATCATTTGAGAGGTATTTGTACACAAAAAGGAATACAAGAATTAGAAAACCAATTATACAATTAATCAATGAAAAAGTATTTAGTAATTATTACTGCTATTTTTTTAGGAATATCTGTAGAGGCTCAAGAGTCTTCTATGACTTTCTCTTTACAAGAAGCTATAGATTTTGCTATTAAAAACAGCTATGATAACAAAGTCGCTCAAAAAGATATAGAGTCGGCTAAGCAACAAAAATGGGAAACCACCACGATGGGGTTACCACAAGTTGAAGCAACTGTAGATTATCAAAATTGGCTCAAACAACAAGTTTCTTTATTGCCAGCTGCAGCATTTGATAACTCTACCTCAGTCGTAGAAACTGTAGAACAATATTTTGGAATTACAAGAACTGGAAGTCCAGTAGCACCAGAAGGTTTTATTCCCTTAAGATTTGGAACTAAACAAAATGTAAACGCAGCAGTTACATTAAGGCAATTAATTTTTGATGGATCTTATTTAGTAGGATTGCAATCTGCAAGAACATTTTTGAAGATTTCGCAACAAGCTAAAGAGAAAACAGAATTGCTTACAAGAGAAGCAGTTATTAATGCTTATGGAAATGTTTTAATTTCTGAAAAAAGCATAGAAATCTTAGAAAATAATAAGAAGATTTTAGAAAAGAATTTAAGTGATGCAAAAAAAATCTATGAAAATGGATTAAATGAAGAGGAAGATGTAGAACAACTAGAAATTACTTTAGGGACGATTAAAAGTCAATTGAATAGTGTTAAAAGATTGAAAGACATTGCCTATGAAATGCTAAATATTACATTAGGTAACGATATTAATACTGTTCTTACATTAACAGATAGTTTAGATTCACTAACTGAATCCAACATAGATTTAGGATTAATTAGTCAATCTTTCAACTTAAACAATCACATAGATTACAAGATTGCAGAGAATGATAGAGAATCTAAAAGATTGCTAATGAAGTTAGAGCAAAGTAAAGCCTTGCCAACATTAAATGCCTTTGTAAATTATGGAAGTCAAGCCAATTCAGACACATTTTCTTTCTTAAAAGGAGATCAAGAATGGTTTAATTATTCACTATTAGGTGTAAGTTTAAAAGTTCCCATCTTTAGTAGTTTAGGAAGAAAAGCAAAAACTCAAAGAGCTAAAATTAATCTTGAGATTGCTGATATTAGATTAAAAGAAACAGAAGAAAAATTAGCGCTCCAAGTTAAGAAAGCCAAAAGTGATTATCAATTAAGTATTGAAGATTATCAAACAGCTAAAAAGAATTTGAATTTAGCAGAAAGAATTGAGAAAAAACAACGTATCAAGTTCTTTGAAGGATTGTCTACAAGCTTTGATCTCACTCAAGCTCAAAATCAATTATATAGTCAACAACAAACATTCATTCAATCAATGTTAGATGTGATCGCTAAAAAAGCGGCATTAGAAAACGCATTAAACATCCCAGTAAAATAACCATCCAATGAGAAAGATCTATTCAATATTTATCATGACACTAGTATTAGTTTCATGTGGGAAAAAAGAAACAGGTTCTTTAGACGAAGTTTTAAAATCTAAAGACACCAAAGTAATTCAGCAAAAGAAATCTGAGTTAGATGAAGAACAACAAAAGATTGCTGCTAAGATTAAGCAATTAAATGAGAGACTAGATGAATTAAATCCAGACAAGAATATTCCTCTAATTACTACCTTTTCAGCAAAAGAAAGTCTATTTACACATTACCTAGAATTGCAAGGAAATGTAAAAACAAGACAAAACGTTTTAATTTATCCTGAAATGGCAGGATTGCTAGAAAAAGTATATGTAACTGAAGGTCAAAAAGTAGTTAAAGGGCAATTACTTGCAACTATAGATGATGGTGGAATGCAGCAACAATTGGCTCAAGCCGAAGCAACAGCAGAGTTGGCAAAAACAACTTACGAACGCCAAAAAAGATTGTGGGACCAAAAGATTGGTTCTGAAATTCAATATTTACAATCTAAAACAGATTATTTAGCTAAAAAGAATTCAGTTGAGCAACTGAAAAAACAACTAGATAAATCTAAGATTACAGCACCATTTAATGGTGTAATTGATGAGGTCATTAAAGATGAAGGAACGATTGTAGCGCCAGGACAAGGAGCTGAAGTTTTCAGAATTGTAAACTTAAACAACATGTTTATAGAAACTGATGTTCCAGAAACCTATATCAAAAATGTAACAAAAGGAAAACAAGTAGTAATCAATTTCCCAATTTTAGGAACCACTATTGATTCTAAAATTCGTCAAGCAGGAAATTTTATCAATCCAGCAAATAGAACATTTAGAGTTGAAATCCCTGTACCAAGCGGAAGTAAAAATGTAAAACCAAATTTAACTGCAAGGTTAAAAATTAATGACTACACAAATAAGAATGCAATTCTAATTCCGTTAAGTATTATCTCAGAAAATGCAAGTGGTCAGCAATATGTATATGCGGTAACAAATCAGAATAAAAAGAATGATGCTACTTACGGTACTGCTGTTCAAAAAATCATTAAGGTTGGAAAAACACAAGGAGATAACATTGAGGTTTTAGAAGGAATCAATGTTGGAGACAACATTATTGATGCAGGCGCACGTAGTGTAAAAAACAAGCAAGAGGTAAAAATTGATACCGAAGAAAAAAAGTAATAAACCATGACAGATCAACAGAAAAAAGTAGATAAAGAATTTGGACTGTCGTCTTGGGCAATTAACAACAAGACAACAATCTATGTACTCATGGTACTGATCTTTTTCTTGGGATTATCAGCTTTTTTAAGCATGCCAAGAGAAAACTTCCCTGAAATTAAAGAGACAAAGATTTACATCAGTTCTTTATATCCAGGAAATACAGCAGAAGATGTAGAGAAGTTAATTACAGATCCCTTAGAAGATAAATTAAAGACGCTAAGCGGAGTGGTAGATATTACTTCTACATCTCAAGAAGATTACTCGATGATTATTGTTGAGTTTGATGAAAAAACAACTGTAGAAGAAGCTAAACAAAAAGTAAAAGATGAAGTAGACTCGGAAACTTCTGGTGAAGACTGGCCAACATTTAATGGAGCTAAAGTAGACCCAAATATTTTTGAGTTAAGTATGTCGGAAGAGATTCCAATTCTTAATATCAATATTAGTGGTGATTATCCCGTTGATAAACTAAAAGAATTCGGAGAATACTTACAAGATGAGATTGAAGACTTATCTGAAATCAAGAAAGTAGATATCCGTGGTGCCCAAGATAAAGAAGTTGAAGTAGCTGTTGATGTTTATAAGATGATGGCTGCTAAAGTTAGTTTTAATGACATTACAACAGCTATCCAAAACGGAAACGCTACCATGTCTGCAGGAAATTTAATTGCCAGCGGACAACGTAGAACGATAAGGATTATCGGAGAAATTGATAAGCCTAGTCAGTTAGAAAGCTTCGTTGTAAAAACTGAAAAAGGAAAAGCAATCTACCTTAGAGATGTTGCAGAAGTTACATTTAAAGATAAAGAAAAAACTACTTACGCACGTGAGTTTGATTCTGAGCTTAAGAAAGGAACTCCAGTTGTAATGCTTGATGTGAAGAAGAGAGCAGGAAAGAATATGGTTAGGGCAGCTGAGCAAATTCAAAAAATTGTAAAGGAAACCAAAGAAAATGTGTTTCCAGCCAATTTAAAAGTAACCATTTCTAACGATCAATCTTCTAAAACCATTGGTCAGGTTGATGATCTTGTAAACAACATCATTTTTGGAGTTATTTTAGTAGTAACTGTATTAATGTTCTTCTTAGGATTTAAGAACGCATTGTTTGTTGGATTTGCAATTCCAATGTCGATGTTCATGTCTTTGATGATCTTAAACGCAATGGGGTATACCATGAATACGATGATTCTATTCGGATTAATCATGGGACTCGGAATGTTAGTAGATAACGGAATTGTGGTTGTAGAAAATGTCTACCGCTTGATGGATGAAGAAGGAATGACAAGGATTCAAGCAGCCAAAAAAGGAATTGGAGAAATTGCATTTCCTATCATAATTTCAACAGCAACTACAGTAGCAGCCTTTGTTCCATTAGGACTTTGGCCTGGTGTAATGGGGCAGTTTATGATTTATTTCCCTGTAACCTTATCGGTTGTATTAGGATCTTCACTCTTTGTGGCAATCTTCTTTAACTCAGTAATGGTGTCACAGTTTATGACAACGGAAGATAAAGATATGCCGCTCAAAAGAATTATAGCTATCTCTGTTATTTTAATTGCATTTGGATTAATCATTCTCATATTTGGAGGAAGTTACCGTGCTTTGGGAACCATTATGCTATTTACGGCAATCATGCTTTGGATATATCGTTTAGCATTAAGACCTATGGCAAACGGATTCCAAAATAAAATCTTACCAAGATGGGAGCGTTTTTATGAAAAAGCAATAAGTGTAGCTTTAAAAGGCTGGAGACCATATTTTATTGTACTAGGAACATTTTTGCTTTTAATATCTGCTGGATGGGGGTTCGGCGAGTCAATGAAAGCAGAAAGAACGAAAGTAGAATTCTTCCCTGATAACGAACCCAATCAGATCATTGTTTATGTCGAATATCCTGAAGGAACTGATATTGAAAAAACAAATGAGATTACAACTCAAATAGAAAATAGAGTATATGCTGTACTAAATGATGAAGCATACGTAGATGGAGATTATAATTTCTTAGTAGAAAGCGCAGTTTCTCAAGTAGGAGCAGGTGCTGGAAACCCTCAAACGGATGGAGGTTCTGCTGCTGAGATGCCTCATAAAGGAAAGATTACTGCTACCATGCGTGAGTTTAAATTTAGAAGAGGTGCAAAATCAAAAGAGTTACAGGCTAAAGTTCAAGAAGCTTTAAAAGATATATACCCTGGGGTTTCTATTTCTGTAGAAAAAGATGCGGTTGGGCCACCAGCAGGATACCCAATTAGTATCCAATTAGAAGGAAAAGATTACAATGAGCTAATTAAGACAGCTCAAGAAATGCGTGATTTTATCAACTCTAAAAATATCAAAGGAATAGATGAGTTAAAGATTGATGTAAACAAGGCAAAACCTTCTATGTTGGTAGAAGTTGATCGTAAAAAAGCTGGAGAATTAGGTGTAAGCACTGGTCAAGTAGGACAACAATTACGTAATGCTGTATTTGGCGCAAAAGCCGGAATTTACAAAGAAGATGGTGATGATTACGATATCTATGTTCGCTTCAATAAAGAGGATAAATATAATACCAGCGCAATTTTTGATCAGAAAATTATTTTTAGAGATCAAGCATCAGGTCAGGTTAAAGAAATTCCAGTATCAGCAGTTGCAAAACAAAAAAACACATCAGGATTTAATTCTATCAAACACGATGGTGTAAAAAGAGTTGCCTTGTTGTATTCTGCTTTGGCTCCAGGAGGAAATGCTAAAGTGATTGTTGACCAGATCAAAAGAGAAATGGAAACATTTCCTAACAAACCGAAAACAGTAAAAGTAGATTATACAGGAGAAATAGAAGAACAAGATAAACAGCAAGCATTTTTAATGGGCGCATTTTTCACTGGATTGGCATTAATCTTCTTTATCTTAATTTTTCAATTCAACTCTATTTCCAAACCTGGAATTATTATGCTAGCAATCTTCTTGAGTTTGATTGGTGTATTTGGCGGTATAATTATAACTGGAAAACCTTTTGTAATTATGATGACTATGATGGGTATTATCTCATTAGCCGGAATTGTAGTGAACAATGGAGTTGTACTATTAGATTATACTCAATTGTTAATTGATAGAAAAAAGGTAGAGAACAATGTTGATGAAAACGATTATGTTGATGTAAATACTTTAAGTGAAGCAATCATTAAAGGAGGAAAAGCTCGTTTACGTCCAGTATTGTTAACGGCAATTACCACGATTTTAGGGTTGATTCCTTTAGCAACAGGATTAAACATCAACTTCTTTACATTAGTTAGTGAGTTTAATGCTCATATTTATGTTGGAGGAGATAACGTAATCTTCTGGGGTCCATTAGCATGGACAGTAATATACGGATTGTTTATAGCTACATTCTTAACCTTAATAGTAGTGCCAATTTTATTCTTCTTAATTACGAAGTTTAAAATGTGGCTTAGAATAAAAATGGCATAACTGTCCCCCTATTTTTAAATTGAAAGGGTTGAGAATTTTCTCAACCCTTTTTTTATTTTAGCATCATGACTCAAAAAGTATTTACAGTAGATGAAATAAAAAAGAAGTTAGAATATTTCTGCGTTTATCAAGATCGATGTCATCAAGAAGTTGAGAAAAAGCTTTCTGAGTTTCGCTTAATTCCTGAAGCTAGAGAACTCATACTTTTGCACTTAATGCAGCACGACTTCTTAAATGAAGAGCGTTATGCTAAGAGCTTTGCTAGAGGAAAGTTTAGAATAAAAAAATGGGGAAGAAAAAGAATTATTCAAGAGTTAAAATTCAGGAAGATTACTACATATAATATCAATTCGGCACTTAAAGAAATCGAAGAGAAGGAATACCTAACTACATTAGAAAAAATTGCTGAGATAAAATTAAAATCTATAAATGAGAAGAATGAATATCTAAAGAAGCAAAAGCTTTACCAATTCTTATATAGAAAAGGATATGAATCTGACTTAATACAACAAGTAATTAAAGAAATTATTTAATAAAAGATTGTTCTAATATAGAATCCTTTTCTTTTTTAATCTCAATCAATTTTTGAATATCATCATTAGGAACGGTTACAGATAAAACATAATGTTTTAAGGTAAGTTGATTGTTTTTATTCTCTAGAACTCCAGAGCCTCTACAAAGCCCCATCCATGTTGATAAAAGTTCATCAAACCAAATAAAAGAACCATCTTCATTTGTATAGATATTTCTATCTATCGCTTTAAAACTCCAAGCCTTTCCTCTATCAAAATATGGTTTACTAAAACCAACAAATTCTTTTTTATTCCAATTTTCAGAAGCGTCTGTGCCAATAAAAATAGAGATGCTATCCATCTTGTTAAAGTAACCATCGAAATTTGCCTCCGAAGCAGCCATGTGCCATTGAGTTAAAAAAGCATCTGCGTTATTAATAATTGCTTCTTTTTCAATAGTCTCTTTATGAGAATCCTTACTGTTGCATGAAATTACGACAGTGAATATTACTAATAAAATAACCTTAGTTGCTTTTTTTAAAACCATCTTTTTTAGTTTTTTTAAGTGGAAGAGATTTCTCTTTTAACTTCTTATCTACTTTTAACATAGGTTGTTTTTTTAACGTCTTTTCTTTAGTCTGAAGAGGAACTGTATCAACCTTTTTTAATGATTTGTTAAACTTAGGATCATTTACATCCTTATCTAATTCAATTTGTTTTATGATCGTATTCATCTTAGAATTTATCGAAGAAAAAGCATCTAAGACTTTATCTACTTGAAGATTTACTTCATTTACTTTAATAGACGAAATAGAAGACATATCATACATTCTTAGAGTTTCATTGTGAAGTAAACTAACTCTAGCATTAAAAGCTGGAGACTCTAAAAAAGAAGGTTTAATACTATCGCGAAAACTCTTAACAAGATCATTTAACTCTTTTGAATTATTTAAGGCTTCATTTGGAGATATTGAATGAAACTTTTCTAAAAAATCTTTTACTGCTTCATACTCTTGCCAATTATCAATCTCTTTTAATGTCTTTGAATGTAAACTTTGTGTTTTTTTATGTTTCTGAGGAATACTAAACTCTGATTTTTCTACAGCTACATCACCTTCTTGCTTTTTTCCCTGACAAGAAAAAAAAGACACAAAAATAAACAACACAAATAGATATCTCATATTCAAAAATTAGGAGCTAAAAATACGCAATTTCATTGAGAATCAACGTTAACGAACTGGAATAAGATTTAACAAGGTTTTTACAAATAATGAAATAAAATGTTTTTTATTTAATCTCTTTTTATGAAAAGCGAAATTAAGTACCTTTGAAATTGAGAAAAACACAATTTTGGAATGAGTGAGACCATATTAATATTAGGTGCAGGAGGACAAATAGGTGGAGAGTTAACTGTAAAACTTAGATCAATTTATGGAGATGCGAACGTAATTGCATCTGATATAAGAGAAAGCAATTTCCATAAACAATTAGAAGGGCCATTTGAAATTGTAGATGCTACCAATAAAGAAGCCATTTTAGAAATTGTAAAAAAGTACAATATCACTCAAATCTATTTGTTGGCAGCAATGCTATCTGCAACAGGAGAAAAGTATCCTCAAAAAGCGTGGGATTTAAATATGACTTCACTCTTGGCAGTACTAGATTTAGCAAAAGAAAAATATATAGATAAAGTTTACTGGCCTAGTTCGATAGCTGTTTTTGGAACAACAACACCTAAAAACAATACACCTCAAAAAACAATTATGGAGCCGTCCACTGTTTATGGAATCAGTAAGATTTCTGGAGAGTTTTGGTGCAATTATTACCATGAAAAATACGGAGTTGATGTTAGAAGTTTACGATATCCAGGAATCATAAGTTGGAAAACAAAACCTGGAGGAGGAACTACAGATTACGCAGTTGACATTTTCTTCAAAGCCATAGAAGAAGGAAAATATGAATGTTTTTTAAATGAGAACACTCGCTTACCTATGATGTATATGGAGGATGCAGTAGATGCTACAATACAAATCATGCAAGCTGCTTCTGAAGATATTAAAATTAGAACCTCATATAATTTATCGGCAATAGACTTTACGCCAAAAGAATTGTCTGATGAAATTAAAAAACACATCCCACAATTTACAATTACTTATAAGCCAGATTCTAGACAAGAAATTGCAGATAGTTGGCCTCAAACCATAGATGATTCTCAAGCAAGATTAGACTGGAAATGGGCTCATAAACATGACTTATCATCTATGTCTAAAGATATCATTAAGAATCTACAAGCTCAAAAAAATCAGGAATTAAAAACTGTGTAAGTTTACTTTTTAAGCTACGTCTAAAATTGCGAAAGGAGAATTTTTAGATGAAAAAAATAATAGAAAATAGTTTACAAAAAGGAATTTCATATGACCAGTATAGAAAGCTTGTCAGTGATCTTTTACAAGAGGGAAAGTCTACGGGTGCTACTCAGTCAGAATCTCTTTTAAATTATAGTATGTTAAACGACAGAAGGATGAAACGACTAGACAAAACGATTCAACTTTCCCAAGAAACTATAGCTACAGCTAAAGAGCTAAAACAACCAGTTACTTGGTTGGTATTAACAGAAGGTTGGTGTGGTGATGCGGCACAAACATTACCTATAATCAATAAAATTGCGAACGAGAGTAGCCAAATAGACCTCAAAATTGTTCTACGAGACGAAAATGAAGATTTGATGAATCAGTTTTTGACCAATGGAGGGAAATCAATTCCTAAGTTGATTGCCTTAGATCAAAATAATGAGGTTGTTAATTCTTGGGGACCTAGGCCTTCTATTCCAACTAAAATGGTTGAAGATTATAAGGAACAAAAAGGGAAGCTAGATGATGAGTTTAAAAAAGATCTTCAGGTTTGGTATAATAAAGACAAAGGAAAGAATACTCAAGAAGATATGTTGAAATTGCTTTAGAATTTAAAAATGAATTAAGTACAATTTGAACCCTTAAGATTAACTTAAGGGTTTTTTGTTTATGTATATTTGCGATATGTATGCACCTTATGAATCTCTTGATGAATCTGCTAAAGTTTGGATTTATCCTTCAAGTAGAAAATTCTACAAAGAAGAACTTGAAACCTTAGAGAATAAGATTAAAAACTTTGTAAATGAATGGAAAAGCGAAGACAAAGATTTTCAGGCATCGTACCAGTTTTTGTACAATAGATTTATCATCATTTTAGCAGAAGATGAATGTGGAGAACTCACAAACAAACATATTGATGAATTGGTCGGATTTATTTTAAAACTTCAAACAGAATATGAAGTAGAACTTTTAGATCGAATGAATGTTTGTTTCAAGCAAGGCGAGTTTGTACAGTACAAAGAAGTCAAAGAATTTAAAAAGTTACTTAAAAACAAATCGGTTTCAGCTAAAACAGTTGTCTTTGATAATTTAATTCAAACAAAAGAAGAATTAGAAAATTTTTGGGAAGTTCCCATTACCGAAAGTTGGTATAATAGATTTTTATAAGAATAAGAACTACAGAAAACGAAATCCAATTCCTACAGAAATGCTTTCAAGGTTTCCACTGTCTTCAAAGCCGCGAATTTTTTTGTTATGGTAAAGCAGCTTGATCACAGGTTTCCATCTACTGTCAGCAAATAATTGCCAACCAATACCAAAATTATAATAATCTCCATCTTCAAAACGAGAAGAAGGACGCCACATTTTTCCTCTACTAAATTGTGTGAAGAATGAGCGTTCAATGTCTCCCCATAAATTATATCTAGCGGTTACATAGGTAGGAAATGCATTAATGGCGTAAGGAAAATGATGGTCGTATCCAGCGTTTAGACTTAATGAAAATCGCTTTCCAAATTGATATCCAACACCAAATCTAAAAAAAGTAGCTGTAGGTTTTAAAAAGGTTTCATCATCGTCAGGATCAAGAGTAAAGTTTTCATTTACAGCTAAGGTAAGTTTAAACGAGCCTGTAAAAAAAGGATGGCTATTTTTCTCTTGAGCAGAGAAGTTGTGAAAAATAAAAAGCGCAAAAACGAAAAGTAATATTTTCTTCATAGAATGAGTTTTGCCCTATAAGACAAAAACTATTCCATTTCTAATTTTTGAGTAAACTCTTCGATAGAATTTGCATCTTCAACCCTAAAATTACCAATTCTAGTTCTTCTTAAAACAGATAAATGTGCACCAGAATTTAAAGTCGTTCCATAGTCATTTGCCAAGGATCTGATATAAGTTCCTTTACTGCAAACAACTCTAAAGTTTACATTAGGCAATTCTACTTTTGTGATTTCAAACTCAGAAATGGTAACTTTTCTGGATTTAATTTCTGTTGTTTGACCTTTTCTTGCCAATTCGTATAAGCGTTTCCCATCTTTTTTAATTGCAGAAAAAATAGGTGGTTTTTGATCTATTTCACCAATAAATTTTTTTGTAGACTCATATAAAAGATTTTCATCAATGTGATCTGTTGGAAAAGTTTGATCGACTTCTGTTTCCAAATCAAAACTAGGAGTGGTTGCGCCAATAGTAAAAGTTCCAGTGTATTCTTTTACCTGTCCCTGATATGTAGAAATGTTTTTAGTTTCCTTCCCAACACAAAGAATCAGTAACCCTGTTGCTAATGGATCTAATGTTCCTGCATGACCCACTTTGATTTTTTTCAATCCGAACTTCTTTTTAATATGCCACCTTATTTTATTAACGGCTTGAAAGGAAGTCCATTCCAAAGGTTTGTCTATTAGTAATACTTTTCCTTCAGTAAATTCTTCAACGTTCATTACAATAAAGAATAAATAATAGCAATTAAACCAACAATTGCACAGTATATAGAGAAGTAAATAAGTTTACTTCTTTTCACTAAGGCAATCATCCACTTACAGGCAACAATTCCAGAAATAAATGCAGCAAAAAAGCCAACGGTTAAAGGAAGAGCTTCTGAGGAAGCAAAATTAAGATCCCCTCCAGAAATATCTTTAATCATCTTTCCAACAATAAGAGGTACAACCATTAAAAAAGAAAAACGAGCAGCTTTTGCTCTATCAACTCCCAACAAAACAGAAGTAGATATTGTAGCTCCAGATCTAGAAATCCCAGGAAGAACGGCTATGGCTTGAGAAATACCAATAATTAGAGAGTTTAAAAAAGAAACATTTTTTGTTGTGTCTTTTGCTTTATCAGCTAATAAAAGAAGTAGTGCAGTAATAAAAAGCATAAACCCAACTAATAAGATTTGGCCTCCGAATAGAGTAGCAAGTTCTTCTTCAAAATACAAACCGATAAAAACAGTTGGAATCATTGAAACAATAATCTTTAAAGAAAACTGAGTTTCTTCATTCCATTTGAATTGGAACAACCCTTTAAATATTTGAAAAACCTCTTTTCTAAAAACAACAATTGTACTTAAAGCGGTAGCAAAATGCAATACGATGGTAAAAGCTAGACTTTCTTTAGGAATAGAGTTACTTCCTAAAATAGTTTTAGCTAATTCTAAATGACCGCTAGAAGAAACAGGTAAGAATTCTGTGAGTCCTTGAATGATTCCAAGAACTGTTGCTTCAATTGAATTCATTCTTATTTTTTAGGATTCAACATGATGGCGTAAATCTCAATCCCTAATCCAATAATAATTAATGTTGGAGCCAATCGAATTCGTTGAAAGTTGTAGATGTCCTTATTAAAAATAGCAGGATCATCACTTCCGCCACCAGCCATTAAGATAAATCCAATAGCAATAAATGCTAAGCCAATAAACATGAAAAGGTAATTTCTTTTTCCAAAAAGAAATTGAGGTTTGGAATTTTTATCTTCTGTACTCATATCGTTAATAGTATAATTCGTCTGTTTGTAAGTTTAGAAAACGTTGTGTTGCAAAAAAAGTACTTAACCAAGTAATTATAAAAGCAACAGCAACAACACCTAAACCTAAATATGTTAAAGTTAGATAATCAGTTAATAATTGTAAAGAGGAAATCTTCTGATCTATAAAATAGATGGCAACAGCTAATCCTCCTAAAGCTAATAACGCACCTAACATTCCTAATCGTATGCCATCCCAAATAAAAGGCCTTCTAATAAAGCTTTTTGTGGCTCCAACCATTTGCATGGTTTTTATATTAAATCTTTTTGAATAGATTGATAATCTAATAGAGCTATTAATTAGCAAAATTGCGATTAACCCAAAGAAAGCACAAGCGATAAGCAACCAAAAACTTATTTTCCGAATATTTTTTGTCAAAGAGTTTACAAGAATATCATCGTATGAAACTTCAAAAACAAAAGCATTTTTCTGAAATCTATCCGAGATCTCTTTTACTTTTTCTGGAGCAACAAAATCAGCCTTCAAATAAATGTCAATACTATTTTTAAGCGGATTAGTTCCTAGGTAGCTTACAAAATCTTCACCTAAATCCTTGCTGTAAAATTTAGCAGCTTCCTCTTTAGAAATAAAAACAATTTGACGTGTAAAATCTTCTTTTAGCAAAGATTCTCTTAGATTTTCAATCTGTTCTTTTGAAACATCATCTTTCAAATAAAGCGTCACAGCAACTTCCTCTTTCAACTGATTTGCTAAACTACCCGATTTCAAAAGAATCAATCCTAAAACACCTGCCATAAATAACACCAATGCAATGCTAATTACTACAGAGAAGTAAGACGATCTTAAACGCCTTTTTTGATAAGAATCAAATTTAGATGACATACATGAAAATTAGATAGCTGCCCGCAAGATACAAAAATTAAGAGGCAACACTTTTGTTAAAAATTACTCAATTTCTTGACATAATTCTATTAAGACGCCATTGGTAGATTTTGGATGTAAAAAAGCAACAAGTTTATTGTCTGCTCCTTTCTTTGGTGTTTCATTCAACACAATAAATCCTTCTTTTTTTAAACGATCAATTTCAGAAACTATGTCTGAAACAGCAAAAGCAATATGGTGAATTCCCTCTCCTTTTTTAGTGATAAATTTAGCAATAGGGCTATCAGGGTTCGTGGCTTCTAAAAGCTCTATCTTATTAGGACCAGATTCAAAAAATGAAGTTCTCACACCTTCACTTTCTACTTCTTCTATTTTATAATGAGGTTTGCCAAAAAGAGCAGCAAACAATTTATTGGAATCATCAAGGCTTTTAACAGCAATTCCGATGTGTTCAATTTTCTCCATGGTTCAAAGATACATCTATAAATTAAAGGAAAAAGGACTTAGTGAAAAGCATCAACTATGTACAGGAAAATCACCTATTCAATTTGGGTTTTTCCTCCAAAATGGATGACTCATAGAGAATATTGTTATAAATAAGAATGAAAACGGTAATTTCGGAGTGATAACTTTAAAAACCGAACACAATGAAATCAATCGTCAAACTTATGTATGTTTCAGCTTTTTTTGCTTTATTTCTTACCGTAGGTTGTAAGAAGGAAGATAATAACAAGCATGAAAATCATGAAAATCATGAAAAGAAAGGGAAATACTGTTATAAATATCAAGGTAGACCCGACATTGCCTTAACGTATAATGAATTGGTGAGTATGTTAAATCAATATGATCAAACAAAAAAAGGAGCACTTCAAGCAGCTCATGGTAAAGAAGATACAAGAGTAAACTTTTTCAAAATAGAAGATTTAAAAGCGTATTTGGCGTATGTAGAAAAACTATCTAAAGAGAAAAAGATTAAATTAACAGGAATCAATATTATTTCTGCAGCGTATCCAGATAATCATCACGATTCAATTAAGAGAAATTACCAAACTTTAATTCTAATGCCAACAACAGAAATAGATGGAAGAGAAAATGTTTCTTTTGACCCATTAAACTCAGAGAAAGGAACTCCAAAAACTTTGGCTGAAATGTTAATGCAATATGGTTATATGTGGTCATATGATGGACAAATGAAAATGGGGAATTCAAATGAAATGAGAATGGGGAAACAAAGCGGTGGAGGAGAAGGATTAAGCTCTGGAGCAAATAGAGCGGGCATTAGCCCTCCTTTATAAAATATATTTAGCCTATGGAACTGACTGAAATTTTATACTATGTAGCTATCTTATTTCAAATAATTACATTATTTGTTATAACATTTAGATACAAGTATTACAAATCACGATTTAGCTTTTATTTCCTTTGTTTTATATACGTAACTGTACTAGTTGAATTAATAGGATTGTATTATTTAAAAGTTATTGAAGAATATAGTTTTGAAGTCTATAATATTTATACGTTCTTAGAATTCAATCTAGTCACGTTAATGTATTTGAGTCTAATAAAAGAAAGAAAGACAATACATTTAATTAAGTTTTTAAACGTGATATTCAATGTGATTTATATTGTTAGTTTCATCTATAAACCTTTACAGAGTTATACAATTACAATATTATCTTTAGTAGTAAGTGTTTTCTTTATTGCTTATCTAAGAGAACTTTTAACTTCAGACAAGATATTAAACTATAAAAGGCATTTACCTTTTTGGATCACAGCGGGATTTATAATTTTTTATCTCTCTTCGGTGCCATTTCAATTTATTAGAGAGAGTTTAACTAATAGAAATTTATTTTCTGTTCAAATGATTATTATTTATATCATGCATAGTTGTTTTATATTCGGACTTTTATGGAGCAAGGAAGAGACATAATTTTAAATGGCGAAATATTAAGAGATGAGGTTATAATTGTATCTACAGTTGTTATTGTATTGATTAACATTTTTGTTGTAGTCTTGTTTTCTGTTTTTCAAGGAAGAAAAAATAAACTTTTAGAACAACAGAAAGAGGCAAAAAAGAAATTTGAAAGTGAAATTGCTGAGACTCAAATAGAAATTAGAGAAGAAACCTTACGAAATATCAGTTGGGAGTTACATGATAATATCGGCCAATCGTTAACGTTGGCTAAAATTCAGTTACAGAACAGTTCAGGAGAAAATATAGAAGAGGTTTCAGAAATTATTACCAAAAGTTTAAATGAACTCAGGGCTTTGTCTAAGTTGATTAATCCTGAGTTCATTAAAAACATCCAACTAAAAGATGCTATTCAATTAGAAATAGATCGTTTTAATCGATTAAATTTTATAGAAGCGAGCTTAAAAGTTTGTGGAAATGAAAGAAAAATTAATGAGAAGACAAGTATTATTATTTTTAGAGTACTACAAGAATTCTTCTCAAATACAATTAAACATTCTAAGGCAACTGCATTAAAAGTTGAATTGAATTACAAAGAAGATGAGCTAGAAATTATAGCAAAAGACAATGGTATTGGTTTTAATAAAGAAGAAACCAAAGAAGCTGGATTAGGACTGAAAAACATAGAGAATAGAGCAAACCTAATTGGAGCAAAAGTAAAATTGAAGTCGGTTCCTAATGAAGGAACTCAACTAAGTATAAATTATTATCATAAAGAATGAAATATTCAGTAGTCATAGTGGATGATCATACACTACTCTCGCAGGCAATTGGAGCTATGGTAGATACCTTTGATAAATTCAAAGTTCTCTATACATGTAAAAATGGAAAAGAATTGATCGAGAAATTTTCCGAAATCCCAGCCAATGTTCCTAATGTGGTTTTAATGGATATTAATATGCCCATTATGAATGGAATTGAAACTACCGAGTGGATTAATAAAAACCACCCAACGGTTAATGTTATGGCATTATCAGTAGAAGATGCCGATACTACAATTTTAAAAATGTTAAAAGCAGGAGCGATAGGGTATTTATTAAAAGATACCGAAAAAAGAGTGCTAGAACACGCTTTGATAGAAGTAGTAGAGAACGGATTCTTTCACACCAAGAATGTTACCAATCTTTTGTTGCAATCTATTTCTGGTAAGAGCAAAAGAAATATAGAGTTTAAAGAAAACGAGATAACGTTTATGAAATTGGCTTGTACAGAACTTACTTATAAAGAAATAGCCGATAGAATGTGTTTAAGTCCTAAAACTATAGATGGTTATAGAGATGTATTGTTTACAAAACTGAATGTAAAGAATAGAGTAGGATTGGTTATGTATGCAATAAAAAATAAAATATATACTCCATAAATTTGCGTAAATTTGCAGCATGGAAGAAACCAACAGACAGCGCAAAATAGCAAGTGTTTTACAGAAAGATTTAGTAGATGTTTTACAAAAAGCAGCTCAAGATGGAATGCAAGGAGTTATTATCTCTGTTTCTAAAGTTTCTGTCACACCTGATCTTGGTGTTGCAAAAGTTTACTTAAGCATATTCCCCTCTGAAAAAAGAGACGAAATTGTTGAAGGAGTTAAATCTAACGCTCCTTTAATTCGACATGAGCTGGCAAAAAGAACAAGAAATCAGTTGCGTAGAATGCCTGAGCTTTTATTTTTCGGAGATGATTCTCTAGACTACATTGAAGAGATTGATAAATCCTTAAAAGGAGAAGACGAAAACCCTATTCAAAATCCCGATTTACTTCCAAAAAGACAAAAGAGATAGAGTTTGCACTCTAGATTTATTTCATTAGGTTTTGTTTTTATTTCAATTTTTAACTTTGAAACTTTCTGCGAAGTATAATACATTGGTATATTTACTCTTTTAATAATTGTTATTCATATCTGATTGAGTTTTCCTTTCTACATAGCTAAAAGATACCTCTTTTCAAAAAGCGGTAACAATGCTATTAATATAATTACAATGATTGCTTCATTGGGAGTTATTGTAGGAACCGCTGCGCTCTTTATTATTCTGTCTGGTTTTTCAGGATTGAGAACATTTAGTACTTCATTGTTAAATATTTCTGACCCAGATGTCAAAGTATCAGTTTCAAAAGGGAAGAACTTTTTATATAACAACAAACTAAAAGAAACTCTTGCTACTAATAAAGATATTGCAGAATATACAAGAGTCATTGAAGAACGTGTTTTTTTAAGAAATGATGATAAACAACAAATTGCATATATAAAAGGAGTAGATTATAACTATGTAAATGTTGTAAAATTAGATTCAGCCATTCAAGTCGGCACATGGTTAGATCCAAACTATACCAATACAAGTGTTTTAGGTAATGGATTGGCGTTCAAACTATCATTAAGTGTTTTAAGTTTTACAGAATCTTTAGAAATAGTAGTTCCTAAAACTGGCACAGGATTATTAAACCCAAACAGTTCTAGAAATATAAGAACGCAAGTAGTTGGAATCTATTCAGGAACTGAAGAGTTTGAAAACAAATATGTTTTTGTAAATAATATGCAAGCACAACATCTTTTGAATTATAAAGAGAACCAATACACCGCAATTGAAATTAAATTGAAAGAAGATGTTGATGCTGATGATTTTTCTGAGGAACTTCAAAAGCAATTAGGAAGTAAGTTTAAGGTGCAAACCAAAGCGCAACTCAATGAGCTTTTTTATAAAGTAATTAATACAGAAAACTTTGTTTCTTATTTGATTTTTACGTTGATCATGATTATTGCAATGTTTAATGTAGTTGGAGCAATTATTATGATGATTATTGATAAAAAGAAGAATTTAAAAACGATTCTAAATCTAGGCGCTACACTAAAAGAAGTCAAAAGAATTTTTGTCTTACAAGGATTTCTGTTAACACTTGTTGGAATGACAATTGGGCTTTCGTTAGCGTTACTTCTTGTAGTAATTCAACAACAGTTTGAGTTCTTTATGATTACAGCAAATATTGCTTATCCTGTTGAACTTAGATGGTCTAATCTCTTAATTGTAATGTCAACAATTTCTGTGTTAGGTTTTCTAGCTGCAAAAGTTGCTAGCAGCAGAATTTCTAACCAATTTTTGGAATCATAACATTCCCAAATTTTTCCTCAACCTCATTAAAAGTAGCAAAAACGTCTTTTGGATCATCTGAAGTTACCATTTTAAGACGATACTCTTTAAAATGAGGAATCCCTTTAAAATAGTTTGTATAATGTCTTCTTGTTTCTACAACACCTAAATGTTCTCCTTTCCAATCAATAGACATTTGTAAATGACGGCGAGCCATTTCTGCACGTTCAGCTATGGTAGGTTTTGCCAAATGCTCTCCAGTTTTAAAGTAATGTTTTACTTCATTAAAAAACCAAGGATAACCAATACAAGCTCTTCCAATCATAGCACCATCTAATCCATAAATGTCACGCATCTCTTTTGCTCTTTCAGGAGTAGTAACATCTCCATTTCCAAAAACTGGAATGTGCATTCTTGGATTGTTTTTTACCTCAGCAATAGGTTTCCAATCTGCATTTCCTTTATACATTTGAGCACGTGTTCTTCCATGAATAGAAATTGCTTTACAACCCACATCCTGCAATCGTTCTGCAACTTCTACAATTCGAATCGAATCATGATCCCAGCCCAAACGAGTCTTTACTGTAATAGGAAGTTTGGTGTGCTTTACCATGGCTTCAGTTAATTTCACCATAAGATCGATATCTTTTAAAATACCTGCACCTGCACCTTTAGAAACAACTTTCTTTACGGGACAACCAAAATTGATATCAATTATATCCGGATTTGTTTTTTCTACAATCTCTACAGATTGCAACATAGAATCTAAATTGGCTCCAAATATTTGGATTCCAACAGGACGCTCTTTTTCATAGATGTCCAATTTCATAACACTTTTAGCAGCATCACGAATTAACCCTTCAGAAGAGATAAACTCGGTATAGACAACGTCAGCTCCGTTCTCTTTGCACAATGCACGAAAAGGAGGATCGCTTACATCTTCCATTGGAGCAAGCAACAATGGAAAATCTGGTAATTCTATGTTGTCTATTTTTACCATACTTAGATTTTGTGCAAAAGTAACAATAAACTGTCAATTTTGTATTTAGTGATGTATTAGTTATTTTGTTTACTTTGCATGCCATGGATGAATTTCTTGTATTTATTCGAAATTATATAGAGCTTTCTTCTGAAGCAGAAGCTTCAATTCGTTCTACAGCAAAAGAAGTGACTAAAAAGAAAGGAGATTTACTTGCTGAAGAAGGTAAAACATCAAAATATATGTATTTTTTAGCTAAAGGAGTAGCAAGAACATATTTGTATTTGAATGGAAAGGATATAACTCATTGGATATCACTAGAAAATTCTTTAATTACTTCTTGGTTTAGTTACGTTCAAGAAAAACCTGGTTCTGAATATATTGAGTTAACAGAAGATTCTGAGCTGGTTAGACTCTCCAAGGAAGAATGGGAAATTCTATATCAGAAGCATCCAGAACTGGAAAGGTTTTCTAGAATTATTTTAGAACAAGAAATGTCGATAATTGATGAGTTTTATAAAGGGTACTATTTCTTAACTGCGAAACAGAAATATGAATTATTAATATCTGCACTTCCACAAATTGTTCAAAGAGCGAATTTAGGCCACATTGCATCTATGCTAGGAATTACTCAGGAGACTTTGAGTAGAATTAGAGGAAAATAAAAAAAGCCTCTATCAACAGAGACTCTTTTTATATCTGGGGTATAATTTAAATTTAAAATACTCTCACAATATTAAACCCAAAGAAAACATGCCCGTCACCCCAATTACCTTCAGCATTGCTTAAGAATCCAGGTTCATTTGTAGATTGAGCATTAGAAAAAAGTAACTGAAAAACGTGCCCTCCAGTTTCAATATCTACACCAATAGTTATTGGATCGCTATAAACCGAGTTGCTATCACGATTAAAATTGTAAGCATAATCCATATTAATACTCATTCGCTTACTTACTTTTAAACGACCACCAAGCCCCATAGCAAATTGATTGTGATTACTTGCTCCTGTTAAATTAAGATTCTGTAAGTTTTGACGAATGTAAGAAGGGGCAATCAAGAATGAAAATTTATCGGAAAATCTTCTTGAAACTAGCAATTGAGTTGCATAGCTCATTCTGTCTCCAGATTTTAAAGCAGGAAATTGGTTTTTATCTAATTGAGTATCCATATTGGCTGTAGCATAAGCAACTAAATTGAAAGGCATTTTATCTGATTGTCTAGCCAAACGAGTTTTTATAGAATATGAATAAGTTTGTCTAAGAGATTCTCTAGCAATACTTAATTGAACTCCTTCCCAGAACCCATAAACCAGCTGAATTTTTGTGTTGGCATTGTCAAATCCAAAGAAAGTTTCAAACCCATCTTGAAGTGTTCCAAATCTGTGAGAAACATACAAATAAAAGTCTCCTTTATCGGCAACCTTTGTCGATTGTAAATTACCTATTTTCATTGCTTTAAAAGCAGGTAATTCGAATTTTGTCCCTGGTTTAGTCTCTTTGTCTAACTCATCTAAAAGATCATCTTGTGCTTGTATTGAAAAAGCAAAGAGAAAGAATGCAGCGAAAAATAAAATATACTTTTTAGTCATGGTTTGGTTTATTGTTGAATAATACATTGGTCTAATTTTAATTCTTCTAAAAGGTCGTCATAACCAATAACACGTCCCTTTATTTTTATTTCTTGGTTGTTTTGAAAAGATTTAACGTCAGCAGTATCTCTAAATTGACAATAGATTTGATTACTTAATGTGACTCCATTAGCGTCACTATTTGTGATACTTCCTGTAAGCACAACAACTTTATCTTGCCATACAGAAAAGTCTTCTTTTACTTTTGATAAAAGTGCATCTGAGGTTCCAGTAAAATCTACTTTTTTAGTTTCAATTTTTGCAGGCGGTCTCATAGAATACTGATATACAACAACTACAGAAATAGCTACGAAAATCAATAGTCCTAGAATAATTTTACTTTTTTTCGACAAGTTCATAGTTCAAAGTTATATTAATTTTGTCTGCAATTTTCTTACTAACAATACTAGGAATCTTTATGTTAAAATCCTTAGGCAGAACAGTAAAATTAGAAGATAAAAGTATTTTTTCACCCTCTTTTTTAATTGTTGCTTTTGTATTGACTTCTTTTTTAACCCCTCTAATTGTTAGAGTTCCAGATAAGTCGTATTCTTTTTCTTGGGAAAGTTGATCAAAGTTAAAATCTTTTATTTTTCCTCTAAAAACAGCTTTAGGAAACTTATCAGAATCCATGTAGTTCTCATTAAAATGCTCTTGCATTAAGGCCACTCGAAACTTAAAAGCATTGATAAAAAGCTGTGCTGCAATATCTCCTGTTTGGGTTTTTAAGATTGCTGTTGTGCTATTGTTTTTTGCTTCAACAGGCTCAAATGCTTCAACAGATGCTTTAAACTCAGTAAACCCAGTTCTGGTAAAATATGTTTGACATAAAGCAACTTGACAAGCTGCCATGCAAATGATGGTTAGGATAAACTTTTTCATATCTATTAGTTTTCTAAAAACCCATCGTCTCTCCATTTGTCTATAATTGCTCTAGTTGCAGCTGGTAAAACACCACTTGGAGGCATAGGGTTTGTTGCGTTATTCATTCTTGGAATTAAGTTACCGTTCTCTGCAGCACTCCTTACTTGCAAATACGTAACTAAACTTAAACCTGCATTTGGATTTACAGCTCCATGACAAGTAGTACAGTTATTATCTATAATGGTTTTTACATTATCCACATAAGTTATGGTTTCATTTATTGGATCTGGATCTTCTTCTAAAGGAATCTCAGCGGTTGTACATGAACTTATAAATAAGCCTATGGTGAACAACAAAATAGTGAAATGATATTTTTTCATTAGTAGTCTTTTTGAATGATTTATTTAAATTTTTTAAAACAATTCAGTTGTTGCTGAAAGTATTTATCACAAACTAACCACATATTCTAAATTTAGAACGATAAATAGTTAGTAAAACGGAAAAATAAACCTTAAAATGGAACACTGTTTTAATAGAGTTTCATTATAAATTATTGAATAACAGTAAATTTAAGGATTAATTTTGAACATTGATATCTGTTACTGTCTCCGATTTATTTTCTTCAACTCCAATAGAAATAGTTTTGCTAATACTAGTAATATCTCCTTGACTTGGAGTTATATCTCCGTTTTTATCAGCTACAATTGTAAGATAGTAATTCCCAGGATGTAAATAAGAATAAAAGAATTGGTTTTCTCCATTAGATAATACTGGAAAGTGTAAAATACTCTCATAAGCATCAGGATCTATAGTAAATAATCCATTATTATCTGTTAAAGGTTTCTTAGATAGATACGCCAATAAAACATCATTAGTGATTTGCGAGTTTCGTGTAATGTTTACAGTTAAAGAACCTAAATGAGGATGATCTGTAATGGTAAAAGGATCTCCTGAAATTGGAGCCAGATCATACACAGTTGCATTAGCATCGCCCTGCGATAAAAAAGTTGCTGAACGAGCATTTTCATTTCCAGGAGCTATATAAAGATTTCCTTCTTGAAAACCTTCTGAAAAATCCCAAGCACTAATATTTTGAGGAAAACCTGTTGCTATTGCTGCATTTTGAGACAATTCTAAATCCCTCTTTTTTGCCTTAAAAGTCATATGCCTAGTTGGAATTGGATTAATTCCTAATCGACTGGTGTATGCATTGAAATAGAGACTATCATTTTTGAATCGTAGCTCAAAGAACATAACTCCTTTTCCTCCTTTAGCATCTACAAAACGGAAATACTTTTCATTGGAAGAGATATTACTAAGACTATCCATAACAAAATAACTAGAACGGTAGATTCCATTTAAGAGACCTCCGTTTCTTGCCATAATAGTTCTAGTATCTTTAAAATCTGTAACAAAAAATGAGGTTAATAGATTTCCGTGAGTTCCATTTTCATGAATTCCGTGTATATGAGAAGGTGAAATAGCTCTGTAATCAAAAGCAAACCAGGGATAATCATCTGCGATGACTAAATTTCTTCCTGTCCAATGTCCTTGCATTTTGTCTAAAAAATCAAATCCATCTTCATAAATGTTTATTGGATTAACTTCAGTAATTGGGTTGGTTGGATTTGTAGTGTTATTACCTCCAGTAATATCTCTAATTCCGTCTTCACAACTTATTATAGCAAAGGCTATTAAAATGATGCTTACATATATTCTATTTCTCATGGTTTTTTCTTCTTTTTAATCCAAAATTCTTTTAAAGGTTTATTTCTTATGTAGGTGGTTACTTCTAAAGTGTCTTCATTTTTTTGTTTGATGGTTAATTTGTTTTTGGTAATAGTAGCACCAGAAATAGCATCAATATAAATACTGTCTTTGCGCTTTATTTTATGTAGAAATATGTCTTTTTCTGTATTCGTTTCTTTATAAACATAAGTGTCGTCGTTGTAATATTTTATTTTTCCAACAACATTACCATTATATTCTTCTATAGAATAAATAGCTCTGTAATGAGGGCTCTTTACGGTCCAAATACCAACAAGTTCTTTAGGGTTTTTTGAACAAGACAGGAATAAGAGTATCAATAAAAAAATGAAGTTTCTTTTCATATAAAATAATGATGCAACAAAAGTGAAAGAATTATAGATAAGGTTTTTTGACCTATATCAAAATCGAGATCAAGAAGTACTTTTACATTAGATTTTTAAAAAAAGGATATCTTTAATGACAAACAACATACATGAAGAAAGTATCAAAATGGAGAACGGTTGTAGCATTAGCTCTTATGTATACTGCAATCTTTATGAGTTGGGAATGGATTTGGGGAATTCTATTTCTCTATTGGGTAATTCCCGATATTTTTTCTGGAGTTACATACTTTATAGAGCCTATTTTTAAAAGAGAGAATCCCACACTTTACTGGGTTATTATTATTACTTGGATTGTTTTGGCATTTTACTCTCTATCTGTGTTATTAATAGATTATAATTCATATTATTTTTAATGAAAAAGTGGAAAACAATATTGTCTCTTATCTTCATGGCTTTAGCCATTTTGTTTGAATGGAACTGGTTCTGGGCTGTTTTTATATTACTAGGACTTATACATGTTATACGAAGTGGGAAGATTCATTTTGTAGAATCTGTAGATAAAAAAGAAACTCCAAAACTCTTTTGGACTATGGTGTTTATTTGGTCATTCTTAGCATTGTACTCTATGTTAAGTTATTTGGATATTTTGACTTATGTCAAAAATTAAATCACAATAAAAAAAGACTTTTGTATCATAAAATCTTTAGAAGATGAGTAGAATACGATTATTAATTTATAGCATTGTTATTATAGTTGCTGTGGTTGGTTTTCCACATTTAGCTAACGCCAATTTTGATTTGGAAATTCCAAATCCAGAATGGGTTGAGTACCTGTTCTATATATTCAATGATTTGAGTTTGGTATACATTGTCATTCCATTCTTTATCATAGAATTAATTAGATACTTTGTTCTGAAGAGAATGAATAAAGATTTGGTTTTAGATTCTATAGCCAATATTATTACCTTTTTCTTTTTTATTGGGATAGAATATATTTTAGGGATTCTCTTGGTTATAAAATTATATGCGTATGCATCATATTATGCTATTTTGCCTGAGCTTCCTATTAATTGGATTACAATTATTAGTTGTATTGTTTTAGCAGATTTCCTTTATTATTGGGAACATAGATTAATGCATAGAATTGGAGTAGGTTGGGCTACACATACTGTGCATCATAGTTCACCACACTTTAATATGTCGGTAGCCTATAGATTTGGTCCTTTAGATTCTGTATTTCCATTGTTTTTTTCTGTACCAGCAGTATTATTAGGATTTAATCCTTTTTTGTTATTAGCAAGTGAAATTTTCGTACAAGTTTTCCAAACATTATTACATACAGAGATAATTGGAAAGTTTCCTAAACCTTTTGAATACATTTTTAACACCCCATCTCATCATAGAGTTCATCATGGATCCAATAGACAATATTGGGATAAGAATTATGGAGGAATATTGATTCTGTGGGATAGAATCTTGGGAACATTTGAACCAGAAGTAGAGAAGGTTGTTTATGGGGTTTCGGAACCTCTAAATAGTGTAAATCCATTGAAAGTGTTTTTACATGGATTATCTAGATTAGCTAGAAAAATAGGAAAAGTGAAAGGAGTTAAAAATAAAATCTTGGTGCTAATAAAGCCGCCAGATTGGATGCCTAAAGGTTAGTAAAAATGATACAGAATAAATTTATTTGGGCAGATTTATCTAGTTACAGCCCGAACAAAACAAAGCGTTTTTATGAAGAGGTATTTAACTGGAAATACTACGATAATAATTACTACTTAACTGCTTATAAAGGAAACCAAGAAGTTGTAGGATTGTATCAGACACCAGAAATGTTTCAGAAAATGAAAATGCCTTCTTTTTGGATGTCATATATACAGGTTGAAAGTGTTGTAGAAACTGTGAATAAAGCAAAAGAGTTAGGAGGAGTTATTGAGTTAATCGATTTAAAGAATCCTATTGGAGGTGTTGCTTTGATAAGGGATAATTTAGGTGCAGGATTTACTATATATGAAGGGAATTCTTTGAATTCAAGAACCAAATCAGAACCAAATACATTAATTTATAATGAGCTACAGGTTTCTAATATTGAAAAAGCAGTAGAGTTCTATCAAAAATTATTCAGTTGGAAGGTTGAATGGAATTCTAAGTTCTCTGTAACTATTTACTGCAATAAAACTAACGAAGAAATTGCTAGTATTCGTCAATTAGATGATTCTATAAGAGGAAAGTATGAATACTGGGTATGTACTTTTGGAGTTGAAAACTTGGATAAAACAATTAACAAGATTAAAAAGAACCAAGGAATTATAGTTTTTAATGAAGATGATAAGATTATGTGCTCTGATGGATCTGAAGCCTTTTTTTATATTCAGGAAATCTAGTCTCTATTAAAACTGAATCTGAGCTTTTACCTTTTTACCATTTCTATCAACAACAACTTTTGCTTTATCTCCTTTGTCAAAAACAGATAAAGCTCTCATATAACTCATCATGTCAGTTACAAGACTGTCTCCTAACTGAATAACAACATCACCTTTCTTTAGACCTGCTTTGATGGCTGGTTTCCCTTCAGAAACACCGTCAATTCGCATGCCTTTTCCATCATACAAATAATCAGGAACTACACCTAAACCAACTTTAAATCTTGGAGTACTTTCGCTTTCGTTTTTAGTTTTTCTAAAGGCTAATTTCCCATTGTCGTTCAAATCAGAAATTACATCAAAAATGTAGGCAGAAATTCTATCCATGCCTTCATAATTTAGTTTTTCTGAATCGTCTCCAGGTTTATGGTAATCAGAATGTTGTCCAGTAAAGAAATGTAATACAGGAATATCAGCTAAATAGAAACTCGTATGATCACTAGGCCCTACTCCAGATTCATTTTCAATGAGTTTAAACTTATTATTATGAGCATTTAATACTTGTTTGAACATTGGCGAAGTTCCAGTTCCATAGACAGCTAACGTACTATCTTTTTTCAATCTCCCCACCATATCCATATTTATCATATAGCTTACAGCTTTGGTGTTAATTGTAGGATTCTTCACAAAATAATTAGAGCCTAACAAGCCCATTTCTTCACCCGAAAAAGCCATAAATAAATAATTATTATTGGTGTTTTTGCCTTTTAATTTTCTAGCAAGATCAAGCATCACAGCAGTTCCACTAGCGTTGTCATCTGCACCATTATGAATAGCTTTTATAGAATCTCTAAATAAAGAACCTTCTCCGCCATATCCTAAGTGGTCAAAATGAGCGCCAATAATTACAGTGTTTTCAGCATTGTTGTTAATATATCCAATGACGTTTCTTCCTGTAATGGTACCATCTTGATTTTTAGTGAACTCAACTTCTGAATGCGGGTCGGTTTTAGGAAGAAAAGAAAATTCTTGATAAAAATCTTCAGTTCCTTTTGGAGTTAACCCCATTTCTTTCATTCTTTCGGCAATATAAGTCGCCGCTTTTTTCTCCCCATCAGTTCCTGTTTGTCTTCCCTCAAGTTGATCATCAGCTAAGAAAGCAACATCTTCTTTTATTTTATTGTTGAGTTCAACATCTTGATTACAAGAGATAAATATTGATAAAAACAGTAGGATTATGATGTTTCTCATGAGATTAACTATTATTTTTGCTCAAAAGTACATGATTTTTTTAATTCTAAAATTTGTAAAACATATGAATAAAACAAAATCATGCATTAAAGAATTGATTCATGAAGTAAAGTGTGTTTTTGTATTATTTTTCAAACAAAAATTTACTTTTACTGAATAAAAATAACGAATTCACATGAAGTTTAGAGTACTGTTTTTATTTGTTTTAGCACTATCTGTTATGTCTTGTAAAACAAAAAAAGATGATAAGACAGATGCAAAATCTGGAGAGACAAGAAAGTGGGATGGCACATTAATCTATCCTAAAGAGACCCATTTCAAATCCATAAAACAAATCACATTTGGCGGAGATAATGCAGAAGCTTATTGGAGTTTTGATGATAAACAAATCATTTTTCAATCCAATAACAAAAAGTGGGGAGTAGAATGTGATCAAATGTTTATTATGAATGCAGATGAAACATTTAAAGATAAAAAACCGCCAATGGTTAGTACTGGTTTAGGAAGAACTACCTGTTCTTATTTCTTGCCAAATGGGAATATTATTTATTCATCAACTCATGAAGGCGGTCACAAATGTCCTGACGCTCCTCTAAGGAAAAACGGAAAATATATTTGGCCAATTTATAATACGTATGATATTTATGTAGCCAACCCACAAGGAGAAGTGATTCAAAAATTAACCAATGAAAAAGGGTATGATGCAGAACCAACAGTATCTCCAAAAGGCGATAAAATAGTGTTTACTTCAACAAGAAGTGGAGACATAGAATTGTATACCATGAATATTGATGGAACAGATGTAAAGCAAATTACCAATCAGTTGGGATACGACGGAGGTGCTTTCTTTTCGCCAGATGGGACAAAAATTATTTTCCGCTCTTCTAGACCTAAAACGGATGCAGAAATTAAAGAATATAAAGATTTATTAAAGGAAGGACTGGTGCAACCTACAGAAATGGAATTGTATATCTGTAATGCAGATGGATCAGATTTAAAGCAATTAACACATTTAGGAAATGCAAATTGGAGTCCGTTTTTTCATCCATCAGGAAAGAAAATATTGTTCTCATCTAATTTTGAAAATGACGGAGGATGGCCCTTTGATTTATACATGATAGATATTGATGGAAAGAATTTAGAAAAGATAACTCATGGAGGTTCCTTTAATGCATTTCCGGTTTTTTCTAACGATGGGAAGAAATTAATCTTTTCTTCGAACCGAAATAATGGTGGAGGTCATGACACCAATTTATTTATTGCCGAATGGCAGGATTAAGAATGAAAAATTGAAATTAGGCAACTTGCTTGCTGAAGCCTTTAATTAGCTTATATTTGCAGACTCTTAAAAGCAATTTAACAAATGAAGAATATTAGAAACTTTTGCATCATCGCACACATCGATCATGGTAAAAGTACATTGGCAGATAGATTGTTAGATTATACTGGTGCTGTTACGGAACGTGAGAAGCAGGACCAACTATTAGATAATATGGATTTAGAGCGTGAGCGTGGAATTACCATCAAATCGCATGCAATCCAAATGGAATATAAGCATGAAGGAGAAGAATATATTCTAAATTTAATTGATACTCCTGGTCACGTAGATTTTTCTTACGAAGTTTCTCGTTCTATCGCAGCTTGTGAAGGAGCATTACTTATTGTAGATGCTGCACAAAGCATTCAGGCGCAAACCATTTCAAACTTATATTTAGCTTTAGAGAATGATCTGGAAATTATTCCAGTATTAAATAAAGTAGATTTGCCTTCAGCAAATCCAGAAGAAGTAACCGATGATATTGTTGATCTTCTTGGATGTGATGCAGAAGAAGTAATTCCAGCTAGTGGAAAAACAGGATTTGGAGTTGATAAAATTCTAGAAGCAATAATAGAAAGAGTTCCTGCTCCAGAAGGAAAACCAGATGCTCCTTTAAAAGCCTTAATATTTGATTCTGTCTACAATTCTTATAGAGGAATTGAAACTTATTTTAGAGTGATTGATGGAGAGATCAAAAAAGGTCAGCGAATTAAATTTATGGCTACCGATAAGGAATATTTTGCTGATGAGGTTGGAACGTTAAAATTAAATCAGGTTGTAAAACAATCTATCAAAACAGGAGATGTTGGTTACTTGATTACAGGAATTAAAACAGCAAAAGAAGTTAAAGTAGGAGATACCATCACAGATGCTAAAACTCCAACTACAGAGAGTATTGATGGTTTTGAAGATGTAAAACCGATGGTATTTGCTGGAATTTATCCTGTAGATACCGAAGATTATGAAGAACTGAGAAACTCAATGGAAAAGTTGCAATTAAACGACGCTTCCTTAGTGTTTCAACCTGAAAGTTCAGCTGCTTTAGGATTTGGTTTCCGTTGTGGATTCTTAGGAATGTTACATATGGAGATCATTCAAGAACGTTTAGAACGTGAATTTAACATGACGGTTATTACAACAGTTCCTAACGTATCTTATCATGCAAATACAAAGAAAAATCCTGAAGAAATTATCATTGTAAACAATCCTTCAGACTTGCCAGATCCTTCAAAACTGGAAAGCGTTGAAGAACCTTTTATCAAAGCATCTATTATTACTAAGGCCGATTTTGTAGGACAAGTAATGAGTTTGTGTATAGAAAAAAGAGGTCAGATTGTAAATCAAACATATTTAACTCCCCAAAGGGTTGAATTAATTTTTGACATGCCTTTGGCTGAGATTGTATTTGATTTTTATGATCGATTGAAAACAGTTTCTAAAGGATATGCATCGTTTGATTATCATCCAATTGGAATGAAAAAATCGAAATTGGTTCGTGTTGATATGTTGTTAAACGGTCAACCTGTAGATGCTCTTTCTGCATTATTACATGCCGATAATGCGTATACAATTGGAAAACGAATTTGTGAAAAATTAAAAGAGCTTATTCCAAGACAACAATTTGATATTCCTATTCAGGCTGCTATTGGAGCAAAAATCATTGCCAGAGAAACTGTAAAAGCATTACGAAAAGATGTAACGGCAAAATGTTATGGTGGAGATATTTCTCGTAAACGTAAGCTACTTGAAAAGCAGAAAAAAGGTAAGAAAAGAATGCGTCAAGTTGGAAATGTTGAGATTCCACAACAGGCATTTATGGCGGTCTTAAAGTTAAATGACTAGTCTTTTAGAGATTTTTAAAGTACTACAGTAAATTACTGTTCCAGCCATTTCCTAAAATCTGAAGTTGTAGAAGAGCTTGTCATTACTTTTTCTTTAGTGCCTTTCATTGTAATTAGCAATCGATTCTTAAAATGACTTTCAATATTTTCGATAAAATCGATTTGAACAATTTCACTTCGGTTAATTTTAAAGAACTTTGCAGGGTTCAATTTTTGATGAATAGACCCAAGGTTTTGAGAAATTGGATGTCTTTTCCCATGTTGATCTGTTGCCATGCAAAAATCTCCAGAGGCAGAAATTATACTAATGTCTGAGACATTTAGTAACTGAATTCCTTTGGTTTTCTTAATGACAAATCTCTTTTTGAAATTAGAATTTTCTTCTTGCAAGGCAGACTTCAGTTCAGAAATAGTATTTGAGTTTAAAGAATCGTATTCCCCTTTTTGAAATAAAGATTCGTATTTCTGTAATGCTTTGGCGAAATCAGATTCAGAGTAAGGTTTTAAGATATAAGCAATACCATTCGTATTAAATGCTTGAAACAAATATTCGTCATGAGCAGAACAAAATATGATAGGACAGTTGGGATTTGAAATATTAAAAAGATCAAAAGAAAGCCCATCCAACAACTGAATATCAGACAAGATAAAATCGTACGAATTACCTTTTAAAAACTCTTTTCCATCGGCAATAGATCTAGACCAATGATGAGAATAGGAATTTTCGAAATACTCGTTCAAGTAAGAAACAAGTTTTTGATATGCTGGTATTTCATCTTCTAGTATGAGAACTTTCATGAGTTATTCACTTAAGCTAATAATGGGAATTGCAATACGAAATTCTTTTTCAGAATCGTCAATGTTTATTTTCTTGTCTGAAAGGAGTTGATACCTTGTTTTCAAATTGTCAAGGCCAGTTCCTAGTGATTCGCTTTTAAAGTTTGTTGTTGATTTTTGATTGGCAATGTTCAGCCATTCACTTTCTATGGAAATAGAAGTTTTTATAGAACCATTGCTTTTGGGTTTATTATGTTTTACTACATTCTCAAGTAATGTTTGGATGGATCCTGTAGGGATGAACTTATCTTGAATTGATGTGTTTTTTTCAATGGTAAATTCATAGTCATTTCCAAAACGAGTTTCAATCAAGAAAATATAATTTTCTGCAAACTGAATCTCTTTTTCTAACTCCATTACTTCAGCATCCTTGGTTTGAATTAAATATCGATAGATTAATGAGAGCCTATTAATATATTCTTTTGCTTTTTCAGAATCACTGTCGATAAGCGAATCAAGTGTATTCAGGTTGTTAAATAGAAAATGAGGATCTATTTGAGAACGCAATAATTTTAGTTCGTTTTCTTTTTGTTGCTTTTCAATCGTAAGAAGTTGAGTTCTTCCTTCGTAGAATTTCTTAGTAAGTAAAATTCCTAATGGGAAAGCAACCAAATCCGATCCTACATCAATAGTAATTATTAAGAACCTAAAACCTTTGGGGAATTTAGCCCAATCATTATTACCAGTCCAAAAACCAGTTGCATAATCGGTTACTCCAGCTATGATTAAAGAAATGAGTCCAAAAACAACAAAATATAGATACTTTTTTTGTGTTACAATATACTTTGGAATCAACCAGAAGGTGAAAATATAAACAAGTCCGAATGAAAGCAATACATCTAAAGGAATATCTATAAGGTATTCAATAAGTGCGTTGTCTGATTTGTAGTAATCGTATATGGCCAAACCAGAGGAAACACTATAAAATGCTGCCAGTAATAAAACATCGGATTTGTTTAATTTTCTATTCATCAGGAGTTAAATATACAACTAGTTATTATCATTGATACGGTTTTCTTCATCTCTTGATGAATTTCTTTTCGCCTTCTTTTTGCCAAACTGAGAACCAAAGCTATATACAAATCGTAGTTGAATATTTTGTCTAGAACCATTACTCTCTACATTCGCATTTCCGTTTCCGTAATCGATGGTTCCTACAAAACCTCTGTTTAACACCTTGTTAATTCCTAGGTTCACTTTTAGTTTGTCATTCATAAACTTTTTCCCGAAAGAAGCATCTAAGTTTGCCAACCAATCTACATCTATTTGACCTTCCAAAGCACCAGTTCCATAGTTACCGCTTACCTCAAAATTGATGTCCCAAGGCAATTGATAACTCGCTTGAACAAACCAGAATAAATTCCATTTATCTAAATCTACGTTATATGTTGATGATTGAAAGTCTGTGTGGGTTACGATAAAACCTGTATATCCTTCTAAGCCTTTTACAAAATTTAAAGGAGCAAATAATCGGAAGTTCCAGTTGGTGTTATTTTCAACATTTACTTCTCTTTGTCTTATCTGAGCAGTTGTGTTGTCTTGTTGAATTAATTGAAAGATTACATCCTTAGTTTTACTATAACCAATAGTAAAGAATGGCTGCCCATCATAGGTTAAATTGAATTGATAGTTATTGGTGAATGATGGTTTTAAATTCGGATTTCCTTCACCGGCAGAAAATGGATCTAAAAATGTCGCGAACGAGTTTAAGCTATTATATGATGGTCTTTGAATTCTATAGCTATAAGATAAACTAGCACCTAAGTTTTCTGTCAATTTTCGACTTAATGATGCACTTGGAAATAATTTTTTAATAGGTCTTTGTTGCACTTGTTCTACCAACATATTGTTATCCATGAAACGTGAAGTTCCTTCGGTATTACTGTCTTCATATCTTAGTCCTCCCGAGAAAGACCATTGCCCAAAGCTAGCGTTTACTTTAGAGTATAAAGCAAAGATGGTTTCATCTATTAAGAATCTACTGCTCTCATTTGCAACAAGGTCGAAATTACCTAAGTTGTTTTCTAACAAGGATTGTAAATCATTATCTGTAGCCACATCTGCATATCGAGTTCCAAAACTAAGCTTTAGGTTTTCGGAGAATGTTTTTGAGTAGTCTGCTCTGTAGGTTTTAATGTTGTAGTTTCCATCTTGAATATATCTTCTATCTGTAAAAGGAACTGTACTACCAACTAAATCAGATAAGGTATTTGTATTATCATTTGTAAAATCCACAAAATTAAAATCAATAACTAATTTTTCAGTATCTGAGTTATACTCATAATAAGGATTGATATTATAATCTACGCGATCTCTATCAAAACTGTTTTCTGAGAATAATGTATTGGAATTCGTTGCATCAGATATTACAGTTGTGCTTCGAGCAATTCTTGTTGATTTTCGGTTGTTCCAACGACCTCCAATTCCAATTGAATTTTTTTCATTGATATAATAATCTAGACTTCCACTAATGTTGAAATTGTCAGGATCATAAGGTTCTTTGGTTACTTGATCATACGTTTCATTACCAACAGATCTAACAAGAAACAGATCGTCTCTCCATGTGGGTTGAGAATAGTTTACACTAGTTTGCCAGTTTAATTTGTTTTTGTAGCTAGCAATAGAAAATCCTGTACCATATTCAAATCCTTCGTCTTCACCAACCCAAAAACGAGTGCTTCCATGAGTACCTAATCGAACATTCTTTTTCAAAATAATATTAATAATAGCACCAGATCCCGAAGCTTCATACTCTGCTCCTGGTTGCTCTACCAACTCTATTTTAGCAATGTTGTCAGCAGGAAAATCTCTCAGTAATGTTTGTACATCCATGTATTCTGTGGTTTTCCCATTGATTAGAATTCGAACACCTCTATTACCTGCAATAGAGATACCGTTATTAGTAACCAAAACACCTGGAATTTTCCTCATTACATCTTGTAAATTGGTATTTAGCATTTCTGATTTTTCTAAATCAACAATCAACTTTTCTGCTGTTTGTTTAATAACCGGACGTTTGCTTTTTACTACTACTTCATTAAGCGTTTGACTCTCTTCTTTTAATGTAATATTGAAAGTTTTGTTGCTGTTCAACTCAAACTCTTTGATTTCTTTGGTTTCAAAACCAAGCATAGAAACTTCTATTTTGTAAGTTCCATTAGGGATGTTTTCAAACTGATAGCTCCCATTATCATCAGACACAGCTCCTTTAGGAGATGCGTCTTTGTTAATAGAATATAGTACAATGTTTGCGTATGCCAATGGCTGATTTTCTGTGTCTAGGACTTTTCCGCTAATTGAGTTTTGAGATTGAATAGAAAAAAGTCCTAGAAAAAAAATAAAGACAAATGTTAGGTTGGTTTTCATGGTATTTTGTTTTGACGTTGTAAAAATTCTCATTTATAAGTAGGTATAAAATCAAATTCTGATGAATTGGGTTAAATTCAAGTTGAATAGATGTTTAACCTCTACTAAAAAGAAAAGACGCTTTCAAAACTGAAAGCGTCTCCTATAACTTCAAAACTTTTTTATTAATCTCTATTGGCAAGAATTTGGAATCCCCAGTAAAGTAGCATTGCTAAGGATCCTAAAGCAGCTACTAAATATGTTCTTGCGGCCCATTTTAATGCATCTTTAGAGCCTTCATATTCTTGTTGACTTACCATGTTTTTATTTTTCAACCATGCTAAAGCTCTATTACTGGCGTCGTATTCTACAGGCAGTGTAATGAAACTAAATATAGTTGCCATGGCCATTAAAACAAGACCAGCGATAGCTATATTAAAACCCATTCCTGTATTTGATGTCGCTGCTCCTAGAATAATTCCCCCAATAACCAGCCACATCGAAAAACGAGAAGAAACATTAACAACAGGAACCAATTGTGTACGCATGGTGAGCCATTGGTAAGCATTAGCATGTTGCACAGCATGCCCAACTTCATGTGCTGCAACGGCTGCAGCAGCTGCATTTCTTTGATTGTAAACGCCAGCACTTAAATTCACTGTTTTGTTTTTAGGATTATAATGGTCGGTTAACATTCCAGGTGTAGAAATGACTTTCACATCTCGAATTCCATGATCGGCTAACATCTTTTCTGCAATTTCTGCCCCGCTCATTCCATTCCTTAATTGAACTTTAGAGTATTGTTTGAACTTTCTTTTTAAGGTGTTACTTACTGCCCAACTAAAAAGTGTAATTCCTCCTATTATTAATAAATATATTGGATCGTATATCATAGTATGTATTTTAAAATTTTATTCGACTTTTGTACAGTAAATTTATAGCATAAATTATTCCAATTGATTTTATCATTAAAATGAATGACAAAATGGCAACCAAAAGAAATATACTATTGATCTATACTGGAGGAACGATAGGAATGATAAAAGATTATGACACGAATGCATTAAGAGCATTTAATTTTTCTCAAATCCTTGATAATATTCCAGAACTGAATCAATTAGATTGTGATATTGAGTCGGTTTCCTTTGATGAACCTATAGATTCGTCAAACATGAATACTCATTATTATGTTAAGATTGTAGAAGTGATTGAAGAGAATTATAAAAAATTTGATGGCTTTGTGATTTTAACAGGTTCAGATACGATGTCTTACACATCTTCTGCAATTAGCTTTATGTTAGAAAATTTACAAAAACCAGTTGTTTTTACAGGATCTCAACTACCAATAGGATATCTAAGAACAGATGCTAAGGAGAACCTAATTACTTCCATAGAGATAGCTAGTGCTTATAATAATGGTAAGCCTATTATAAGTGAAGTTTGTTTGTATTTTGAGTACAAACTATATAGAGCAAATAGAACAACAAAGTTAAGTGCAGAACAATTTGAAGCATTTGCTTCAATGAATTATCCACCATTAGCAGAAAGTGGAGTGCACCTTCACTTTAATGAAAACTTATTATTAAAATCAAAACAGGAAAGTTTGATTGTGAGGAAAGACTTGGTTACAGACATTGCTATTTTAAAATTATTTCCAGGAATTTCAAAAAATGTAGTAGAAAGTATTTTAAACATTCCAAATTTAAAGGGAATTGTTATGGAAACCTACGGAGCAGGTAACGCACCTACTGAAGATTGGTTTATAGATTTGCTTTCTGATACGGTAAAAAAAGGAGTACACATAGTTAATGTAACTCAATGCTCTGGAGGTTCTGTGATTATGGGTCACTATGAAACCAGTACTCGGTTAAAAGAAATTGGAGTTATTGGAGGAAGTGATATTACTACGGAATCTGCTATTGCCAAATTAATGTATTTATTAGGTGCAGGTTTGAATAAAGAAGAATTTGTAAAGTATTACCAAGAATCTTTACGTGGAGAAATTTCAAATTAACAAGGAAATTGTTAAATCTTTTTGTTTTTCATAAATCTCCCAGAAATACCCTATATTTTTTTTTAAGAAACCAACTATTTTTTGTTACTTGCTGTCCGCAATAGGATAAAGTATTGTCTTGGCTTGATTTTTGAAGGACTTAGACACATGTGATTTTATTTTGTTGCAAGTAAAATTTCATATATTTAACCCGTTAACTATTAAAAATTAATTATAACAACGATGAAAAAAGTAGTAAATGTCCTAACAGTTACAGGATTTATGTTTTTTGGAGCCATTCAGTCTATTTCTGCACAAGAAGCTGAACAAACTTTTCACCAAATTTTAAAACAACGTTTTATTGAAGGAGGACCTTCATTTATGGGAATTGTATTAGTTGCTCTAATATTAGGTTTAGCAATTGCTATCGAAAGAATTATTTATTTAAACATGGCTACAACAAATACTAAGAAATTAGTTGCTAGTGTAGATGATGCTTTAAGTTCTGGTGGTGTAGAAGCTGCAAAAGAAGTTTGTAGAAATTCTAAAGGGCCAGTTGCATCTATCTTTTACCAAGGTTTAGATAGAGTTGATGAAGGAGTAGAAGCTGCAGAAAAAGCTGTAATTGGTTATGGTGGAGTTCAAATGGGATTACTAGAGAAAAATGTTTCTTGGTTATCTTTATTTATTGCACTAGCACCGATGTTAGGGTTCATGGGAACTGTAATTGGTATGATTGAAGCTTTTGATAAAATTGCTGTTGCAAACGATATCTCTCCTGCGGTTGTAGCAGACGGTATTAAAATTGCATTATTAACAACAGTATTTGGTTTAATTGTTGCAATTATCTTACAGATATTTTACAATTACATAGTTTCTAAAGTAGATAGCATTGTAAACAACATGGAAGATGCTTCTATCACTTTAATCGACTTATTAGTGAAATATAAAAAATAGTAAGTAATTATGAATAATAATAAATTAACAAAAGTACTTACTATTGTAGCTGTTGTTATAGCGTTAATAGGTGCTTTTTTCTACATCAGAATTTTATCTGCTGGTGATGAAGCTATCGAAAGTACAGCTGATTTACAAAACTCTATTATTTCTCCATTCGTTTGGGTTACAATTATAGTTTTAGGAATTGCTGTTGCAGCGTCATTAATTTCATCAATTTCTAGTTTAATCAAAAAACCAGAGCAGTTAAAGAAAACTCTTTTAAGCATAGGAGCATTAGCCGTAGTGTTGGTGATTTCTTATTTCTTACATGATGCTTCAGAAGTAGTAGATGCTTCAGGAAAAGTGTTAGATGGAGGAGCTCAAGGAGAAACTTCAAATGTTTGGTCTAGTACAGGAATTTGGTTTAGCGTAATTCTTGGTGCTGTTGGATTAGGAATGTTCCTAGTAGATATGGTAAAAAGTTTAGTAAAATCTTAGAATATGGCAAGAAGAGATATACCAGAAATTAATGCGGGGTCTATGGCCGATATCGCGTTTCTGTTATTGATTTTCTTCTTAGTAACCACAACAATGAATGTTGATTCAGGAATTTCTAAGAAGTTATCAGAGAAACCACCGCCAGATTATAAACCGCCTATTATCAAAGAGAAAAACATCTTTGAGGTAAACATCAACAGAAATAATGAACTGTTGGTAGAAGGTGAGTTGATGGAAATAAAAGACTTGAAAGAAGCTGCCATTAAATTTATTGATAATGGTGGAGGAGTTGGAAAACCAGGAGAAGATGGAACACCAGGATCACCTTGTGATTATTGTCAAGGAGAAAGAAGTGAGTCTTCTTCAGACCACCCTAACAAAGCAATTATTTCGGTTCAAAGTGACCGTGGTACAGAATATGGCACATATATTGAGGTACAGAATGAGTTGTTGAAAGCTTATACTGTATTAAGAAATAGATTGTCTCAACAACGATATGGAATGTTGTATACTGAGTTGGAAAAAGCATATAAAGATAGTCAACGTCAAGATGAAGATCTAAAAAAGAAGGTTGAAGATATTAAAACTTCATACCCTCAAATTATTTCTGACGCAGAACCAACTTCTTCTAATTAACAATTTTAAAATTATAGAGTATGTCTAAGTTTAAAAAGAAGAAAAAAGGTATGCCAGCAGTAAATACTGCCGCTTTACCAGATATCGTTTTTATGTTGTTGTTCTTCTTTATGGTAACAACAACAATGAGAGAGACTTCTTTGTTAATAGATACGCCAAGACTACCAAGTGCTACTGAAATTAAAAAATTAGAGCACAAAAGTTTGGTAAGTACTATTTATGTAGGAAAAGCTAAAGATGCAAAATACGGTACAGGGTACAATAGAATTCAATTGAATGATAAGATTGCTACACCTGATGATGTTCCGGCATTTATCTTTAGAGAAAGAGAAGATGTATCAGAAGGAGAAATTCCTTTTATGACAACTTCTATCAAAGCAGACAGAGAAGCTAGTGTTGGTATTATTACCGATATCAGATTAAAATTAAGAGATGTTAATGCCTTAAAGTTGAGTTATTCAACTAATACAGGTACAGACAACTAAAAATTTGTCATCAAGTTATAAAAAAGGGAATTCAATTATGAGTTCCCTTTTTATTTTGTACAAATAACAATAATCTAATTATTCCAAAGTTGTATTTTTGAGTAGAACCTTAAAAGCTAAATGAAAAAAACAATACTCTTCTTTTTTCTAGTACTGTCAATTAGTATTGGAAATGCTCAAAAAGACTCTTTGCAGTTAGGTGATCGATATGCAGAAGATCAACTGTACTTTCTTATTGCTTATGATCAACTATTTGATCAGCCAAGTCAAGTAGGAGGAAGTGGGTTTTCGTATGGACTTTCTTCTGGATTCATTAAAGACTTTATTTTAAATAAAAGAGGAAGCGTATCTGTTGGAATTGGTATTGGATATAGTTTTGATTCTTTTAATCATGGACTTAAAGTCTCTGAAATTAACAATGCAATTACCTTTGAAGTAGACAATACAATTACATCTAATAAACTTTCTATTCATAGTTTAGAATTTCCTCTAGAGATTAGATGGAGAGACTCTAATGCAAATAAATATAGTTATTGGAGGATATATACTGGAATCAAAGTAAGCTATAACTTATCTAATACTTTTAGATATAATGATGGGGCTCAAACGTTCTCCTTTAAAAATGTTTCAAGGTTTAATCAATGGCAATACGGATTAACAATGTCTGTTGGATACGATGCATTTACAGCACATGTTTACTATGGTTTAACACCAATTCTTAAAGACTCTTCAATTGGAACAACGGATATTTCTACAAAAATTATTAAGATAGGATTGATTTTCTATCTATTGTAAGAAAGAAAAAATAGCAAACTGACTTATCATTCCGATGAAAAAACCTAAAGCTAGTTCTTGAGGTGTATGCGCTTTTAAATACAAACGAGAACTGGCCAAGAGTCCTGACAATAAAATTAAGACCATTACAATGGGAAGTAATGATAGATAATAGATATTAGAAATAATTAGAAAAAAACTTACGGCATTTCCCATTGAAACTAAGTGTAAACTAGATTTTAATTTGAAACTAAAAAGTAGGTAAATAATAACAAGGCTTAGTGATGTTCCAAAAAATAACAATCCTAAATTTCGCAATGTTGGAAGATTTGCTAAAGTATTTCCTAATAAGTAGAACAAGACAATCATAAAAATAACAGGAAATCGTCTTTCTTTGATTGTCTTAACTTGAAAGTCTTCAATAATTCCAAGCGATTTTAACACAATTAAAGCGAGTAAAGGAATTAAGTATGTGATTCCAAAAACCAAAGCTAACAGCAAAAGTTGTTGTTTTTGAGTGACTGATTGGTTGACAAAAATAAAGTAAAGCAAAACTCCTAAAGTAGGAATTACGATAGGATGTAAAATAGTAGATATTACCTTGTGAAATCTCATTAGATTTCCTTTCTAAGTCGAGCTACAGGAATATCTAACTGTTCTCTGTATTTAGCTACAGTTCTTCTTGCAATTGGATACCCTTTCTCCTTCAAAAGCTTTGAAAGCTTTTCGTCCGTTAAAGGTTTCTTTTTATCCTCTTCACCAATTACAGTCTCTAAAATCTTTTTAATTTCTCTGGTAGAAACATCTTCCCCTTGATCGTTTTTCATCGATTCAGAGAAAAACTCCTTAATCAGTTTTGTTCCATAAGGAGTAGAAACATATTTGCTATTGGCAACCCTAGATACTGTAGATACATCCATATTAATCTGGTCTGCAATATCTTTCAAAATCATAGGCTTTAACTTACGCTCATCACCTGTTAGGAAATAATCATATTGATAATGCATGATAGAATTCATCGTTACCAAAAGTGTTTGTTGCCTTTGTTTAATAGCATCAATAAACCACTTGGCTGCATCTAACTTTTGCTTGATAAAAAGTACTGCGTCTTTTTGAGATTTACTTTTCTCAGAAGATTCTTGATATCCTTTTAACATGTTGTTATATTCTTTTGAAACATGTAGCTCAGGAGCATTTCTTGCATTTAACGTTAAATCTAATTCACCATCTAAAATTCGAATGGTAAAGTCAGGAACAATTTGTTCTGCTATTTTATTATTACCAGCATAAGAACTGCCTGGTTTCGGATTTAATTTTGAAATTTCTGTGATAACATTTTTTAATTGCTCTTCAGAAATATCAAATTTTTCCAATAACTTCTTATAGTGCTTTTTCACAAAGTGATCAAAAGCATTCTCTAATATATTAATAGCAAGGTTACGAGTAACATCTTCCTTTTTAACCTTAAGCTGAATAATTAAGCACTCTTTTAAATCTCTAGCTCCAACACCAATAGGGTCTAAAGTTTGAACAACTTTGGTTAAAAGTCCTTCAACTTTTTCTTCCGTTGTGAAAACATTTTGAGTAAAAGCAAGATCATCTACAAGATCAATAATGCTTCTTCTTATATAACCACTATCGTCAATACTACCCACTAAAAACTCACAGATAGAACGCTCTTCTTCATCAATGCGAAAAGTATTCAATTGATTTTTTAACGATTGATGAAAGGTAGTTCCAGCTGCATAAGGAATATGCTTCTCATCATCATCAGCAGAGTAGTTATTTGTTTGTGTTTTGTAATTAGGAATCTCGTCATCACTTAGATACTCATCAATATTAATGTCTTCAGTATCTATTTTTTCTGTTCCGTCATCATCATATTCATTTGCTAAAGAATCTTCAAAACTATCAGGTTCTTCTTTTCCAGTATCCAATGCAGGATTTTCCTCAATTTCTTGTTTTAGACGCTCTTCAAATGCCTGAGTTGGCAACTGAATAAGTTTCATCAACTGAATTTGTTGAGGAGATAGTTTTTGTAAAAGTTTTTGTTGTAAACTTTGTTTAAGCATATGATTAAAGATACAAAAAGAAGCCTAATTAAAACTCAGCATTTTGAGGTGTTCTTGGAAAAGGAATAACGTCTCTAATGTTACCCATACCTGTTGCAAATTGAACCAAACGTTCAAAACCAAGTCCAAAACCAGAATGAACTGCAGTTCCGTATTTTCTAAGATCTAAATACCACCACAATTCTTTTTCATCAATATCCATGGCTTGAATTTTTTCTTTTAAAACATCCAAACGCTCTTCTCTTTGACTACCTCCGGCAATTTCTCCAATACCAGGGAATAAAACATCCATCGCTCTTACTGTTTTACCATCGTCATTCAAACGCATGTAAAATGCTTTTATAGAAGCAGGGTAATCAAATAAGATTACTGGGCATTTAAAATGCTTTTCTACTAAAAATCTTTCGTGTTCAGATTGTAGATCAGCTCCCCATTCGTTGATTGGAAATTGGAACTTTTTCTTTTTATTAGGTTTTGAGTTTCTTAAAATATCAATAGCCTCAGTATAACTTACTCTTTTAAAATTGTTGTCTACTACAAAATGAAGTTTTTCTAGTAGTCCCATACCACTTCTTTGCGCTTGTGGTTTTTGACTTTCTTCTTTTGCATAACGTTGGTCTAAGAAAGTTAAATCTTCTTTACAGTTTTCTAAAACATAGCTTAAAACAGATTTGATAAAATCTTCAGATAAATCCATGTTTCCATCCAAATCCATAAACGCTACCTCAGGTTCAATCATCCAGAACTCAGCCAAGTGACGTGTTGTATTCGAGTTTTCAGCTCTAAATGTAGGGCCAAAAGTATATACTTTTCCTAATGCCATTGCATAGGTTTCTGCCTCTAATTGTCCAGAAACTGTAAGGTTGGTTTCTTTTCCGAAAAAGTCCTGTGAATAATCAACCTCACCTTCTTCAGTTAATGGGATTTTAGTTGGATCTAATGTGCTTAAACGAAACATTTCACCAGCCCCTTCAGCATCAGACCCTGTGATAATAGGTGTATGTACATAGTTAAAGCCGTTCTCTTGGAAATATTTGTGAACAGCAAATGACAGCGCTGAACGCATTCTCATTACCGCACTAAAAGTATTAGTTCTTACACGTAAATGTGCATTTTCGCGTAGGAACTCCATGCTGTGTTTTTTAGGCTGTATTGGATATTCTTCGGGGTTTGAATCTCCCAAAATTTCAAGCTCAGTAACTTGAATCTCTACAGATTGTCCTTTTCCTTGACTCTCAACCAAAGTCCCAATAATGCTTACAGCAGCTCCTGTTGCAATTCTCTTTAAAAGAGCTTCATCAGTATTTTCAAAATCAACAACACATTGAATATTATGAATAGTCGAACCATCATTTAAAGCAATAAAACGATTACTTCTAAATGTTCTTACCCATCCTTTAACAGCTACTTCTTGTAAAAATAAATCCGATTTTAATAATTCGGCTACGCTACTTACTTTCATTTCTTCTATAATTCAATAATTGATTTTGTTACCAAAGGCACAAAGATACTTTTTTGGCAGAAAATGAGCAATGAATGCCTAAGGAATAATGGTAAGATGTTGTTAGAAAACTACTTGTTCTGTTCTTCCTGTGGAATGATCTTAATTGCAGGTTCTTTAAAGACTTTCTTATTAGCAATCTTGTCTTCAAAAGTAAGCAACAATGAAGGAAGTAATAACAGGTTAGATACCATTGCAAATAACAAGGTAATAGATACCAATCCACCTAGGGCTATCGTTCCTCCAAAGCTAGATACTGTAAAGACTAAAAAGCCAAAAAAGAGTACAATAGATGTATAGAACATGCTCACTCCAGTTTCTCTTAAAGCAGCATATACCGATTTTCGAATTGCCCAATTATTTGCGATTAACTCTTGACGATATTTTGCAAGAAAGTGTATTGTGTCATCAACAGAGATCCCAAAAGCTATACTAAAAACTAAGATAGTTGAAGGTTTTATAGGAATATCAAAGAATCCCATTAATCCAGCAGTAATAAGAAGTGGCAACATATTTGGAATGATGGAAATCAGAATCATTCGTAATGATCGGAACATCCAAGCCATAAATAAGGAGATTAATACAATAGCAAGAGAAAGTGAGAAGACCAAATTACTAATTAAATAATTGGTTCCTTTTAAGAACACCAATGCTTTTCCAGTAAGTGAAACACTATAACGTTTGCTAGGAAATTCTTTGTCTATTACTTGCTGTAACCTCTCTTGAATATTGTCCATTTTATCTGTTCCAATATCTTTCATAAAGGTTGTAATTCTTGCATATCTACCAGTAGAATCAACAAAATTCTTAAGCATGTCTGCATTTCCATCAGAATTTCTTGTGTAAGCAAAAATATAACTCTGTTCTTGTGAAGAGGGTAATTGATAATATTTTGGGTTTCCTTTGTAGTAAGCCTGTTTAGAGTATTTTACCAAGTTTACTATAGATATTGGTTTGGATAGCTCCGGAAATGATCCTATTTCTTCATTGATTTTTTCCATTCTTTTCAGAGTGGAAAGCTTCATGACTCCTTTTTCTTTTTTCGTATCGACCAAAATTTCTAGAGGCATGATTCCTCCAAATTCATTTTCAAAAAATTTGATGTCTTTATAAAAAGCTTTGCTCTTAGGCATGTCTTCTATGAGGCTTCCAGAAACTCTAATTTGATACAATCCTATAATTCCTAGTATGATAATGGCAACTGTAGTAATATACACAGCAATTCTTTGCTCTCGCACCATTTTTTCCATCCAATTCACCACATTTTCCATCCATTGTCTCTCTAGATGATTTAAATGTTTTTCTTTAGGCGTAGCCATAAAACTATATAGGATAGGAATAATTAAAAGGGCTAAAATAAAAATGCTAATGATGTTTAATGAAGCTAGAATACCAAACTCACGTAACAGTTGACTTTTTACAAAAACAAAGGTTGCAAACCCTGAAGCAGTTGTAATATTTGTCATTAAAGTGGCATTTCCAATCTTACTAATCACGCGCTGTAAAGCTTTTGCCTGCTGACCGTGTTTTTTAATTTCTTGCTGATACTTATTAATTAAGAATACAGCATTTGGAACTCCAATTACAATAATAAGTGGAGGAATTAAAGCAGTTAATACAGTAATCTCATATCCTAAAAGACCAATAAATCCAAAGGCCCAAGTTACCCCAATTGTTACCACTAAAAGAGTAATAAAGGTGGCTCTAAACGAACGGAAAAAGAAGAAGAATATTAATGCAGTAATCAGTAAAGCTCCTCCAACAAAAAGACCAATTTCATCAACAATGTTTTGTGAATTCACTGTTCTGATATAGGGCATTCCTGATACTCTAACATCTAAGCTTTGTTCTTTTTCAAATGCCTTTATAATGGGATCTAATTTTTGAAAAACAAATGTTTTTCGAGCCAGAGTGTTTACAATCTTTTTGTCTAAATAAATAGCAGTTTGAAGAGTTCCCGTTTCTTTATTATAGAGTAAATTGTCATAAAACGGAAGCTTTTCAAAAAGCTGTTTCTTCACTTCATTTACCTCTTGTTTTGTGTCAGGGACACTATTGTATAAAGGTTCTAAGATGAATTTTCTGTTCTTTCTGTCGGCTCGTAATCTTTTAACATCAGCTATAGAAACTGTAAAATCAACTTCTTTTAATGTGTCTAACGATTTTGCTAATTGATTCCAAGCATTGAATTTTTCAGGAGTAAAAACAGTAGAATCTTTTATTCCAAGAATAATTAAATTGCCTTCCTCACCAAAGATTTCTAAAAACTGATTGTATTGAATATTTACTTCATGATTTTCTGGGAGAAGATTGGCTTCTGTATATGAAAACTTCATATACTTCATTTGGGTTACCAAAAAAGCAGTAAAAGCAGCTATAAGAATGAGTACCAGATATCTATTCCTTAAAATAACTCTTGATACTCTAGACCAGAAATCCATTTCAAAAATTTTAGCAAAGGTAGTTATTTGAAGTGATTAGAGAGCATAAAAAAAGAGTGCAATTGCACTCTTTTACTATATATGTATATTGAATTTAAACTGTCATAATTTCTTTTTCCTTAACAGCAAACATTTCGTCTACTGTATTTACGTAAGAATCAGTTAAATCTTGGATGTCTGTTTCCGTATTTTTTTTCAAATCATCAGAAACATCTAATTTTTTTACATCATTATTAGCATCCTTTCTAGCATTTCTCACACCAACTTTTGCATGTTCTGCCTCTGCTTTGGCTTGCTTTGCCAAATCTCTACGTCTTTCTTCTGTTAAAGGAGGAACATTAATGATGATACTCTCTCCGTTGTTCATTGGGTTAAAGCCAATATTAGCAATCATAATTGCTTTTTCAATTTCTTGAAGCATTTGTTTTTCCCAAGGTTGAATACTAATTGTTCTAGCATCGGGAGTATTTACATTGGCAACCTGACTTAAAGGAGTTTGAGAACCATAGTAGTCTACAGTAATATTTGCCAACATAGATGGAGAAGCTTTTCCAGCTCTAATACTTCTTAATTCTTTTGCTAAATGATCAATTGCGCTTTGCATTTGTTCTTTTGCAGCGTCAATAATAAATTCTATTTCTTCATTCATTGCTAAAAATCTTTTATTGATTAACGATTGTTCCTATTGGTTCACCAGAAACTAATTTTAATAAGTTTCCTTTTTTGTTCATATCAAATACAATAATAGGCAATTTGTTCTCTTCACTCAAAGTAAAAGCAGTCATATCCATCACTTTTAACCCTTTGTTAAGAACATCTTTGTATGTAATTGTGTCAAATTTGATAGCATTTTTATCCTTTTCAGGATCTGCATTGTAGATTCCATCTACACGAGTTCCTTTTAATATGGCATCGGCATTAACTTCAATAGCTCTTAGAACAGCTGCGGTATCAGTTGTGAAATACGGATTTCCAGTACCTGCTCCAAAAATAACAACTCTTCCTTTTTCTAAATGACGATTGGCTCTTCTTTTGATGTAAGGTTCTGCCATTTCTTTAATCTCGATAGCAGTTTGTAAACGAGTGTAAATTCCTTCGTCCTCTAGAGCACTTTGTAAAGCTAATCCATTAATACAAGTAGCTAACATTCCCATATGATCTCCTTGAACGCGGTCCATACCATTACTAGCACCAGCTACTCCTCTAAAGATATTTCCCCCGCCAATAACAATGGCAAGTTCAATTCCTTTATCAACAACTTCTTTGATTTCTTTGGCGTATTCTTTCAGGCGTTGTGGATCAATTCCGTATTGTCTTTCGCCCATTAAGGCTTCTCCACTTAATTTTAAAAGGATTCTTTTGTATTGCATAGTTTTGAAAAGTTGAGCAAAACTAAGCATTTTTTTTCTTTTAAGACTGAGAGCCGTAAATGAAAAAACCTCGCATTCCGAATCGTTGGAAGCGAGGTTTTTATATTTAAAACTATAATTAGCTTATCCTAAAGCAACACGTTTAAAGTCTGTAACAGACACATCACCAATAGTTTTTACGTATTGTGCAACGCTTTGTTTGCTGTCTTTAATGAATGCTTGATTTACTAAAGTATTATCTTTAAAGAAACGCTTGATTTTTCCTTTTGCAATATTGTCTAACATTGCTTCAGGTTTTCCTTCAGCTCTTAATTGATCTTTAGCAATCTCAATTTCTTTTTCAATTACTGTAGCGTCAACTCCTTCTTCGTTTAAAGCAATTGGGTTCATTGCAGCTGCTTGCATAGCAACATCTTTAGCTACAACAGCAGAACCTTCTACATTAGAAGATAAGCCAACAATAGTAGCAATTTTGTTACCAGCGTGAATGTATGATCCTACAAATGGAGCTTCAACAACTTCAAAAGCATTGATATCTAATTTTTCACCAATTACTCCTGTTTGTTCAATTAACTTCTCACTAACAGTCATTCCATCAAAATCAGCAGCTAAAAATTCTTCTTTAGAAGCATGATTTAAAGCAACTTCAGCTAATTCATGAGCTAAGCTTACAAAACTTTCGTTTTTACCAACAAAATCAGTTTCGCAACCTAACACGATAGAAATTCCTTTCGTATTGTCTGCATTTACTTTTGCAATTGCAGCACCTTCAGTAGATTCTCTATCTGCTCTTTTAGCAGCTACTTTCTGACCTTTCTTACGTAAGATCTCGATTGCTTTATCAAAATCTCCTTCTGCTTCAACTAATGCTTTTTTACAATCCATCATTCCAGCACCAGTTGCCTTTCTTAGTTTGTTTACTTCTGCAGCGGTTATTTTAACCATTTTTCTTATTGTTTATTTGTTGATTTGCCTAATTGTTAAATCGAATAATTTAAACAGTTAAACGAATCAACGATTACACATTTTAAATTTTATTTTTCTTCAACAGCTTCTTCCTTAGCTACTTCAGCTTTTGGAGCTTCTTTCGTTACTTCCTTTTCAGCTTCAACTTTTGCTTTTTCTTTGTCTGCTTTTCTATCTGCTAAACCTTCTGCAATAGCATCAGTGATGTAGCTTAATACTTTATCGATAGATTTTGAAGCATCATCATTAGCTGGAATTACAAAATCAACTGGTCTTGGATCTGAATTTGTATCTACCATTGCAAAGATTGGAATATTCAATTTTTGAGCTTCAGCAATAGCAATGTGCTCTTTTTTGATATCAACAATAAAAATTGCACCAGGTAAACGAGTCATATCAGCAATAGAACCTAAGTTCTTGTCTAATTTTTCTCTCTGACGATTGATTTGTAATTTTTCTCTTTTAGATAAAGCGTCAAAAGAACCATCTTGTTTCATTCTATCAATAGAAGCCATTTTCTTTACAGCTTTTCTGATAGTTACAAAGTTTGTTAACATACCACCTGGCCATCTTTCTGTGATGTAAGGCATGTTTACAGAACTTGCTTTTTCTGCAACAATATCTTTTGCTTGTTTTTTAGTAGCTACAAATAAAATCTTTCTTCCAGAGTTTGCAATCTTTTGCAAAGCTTTAGAAGCGTCTTCTATTTTTGCTGCTGTTTTATACAAATCGATGATGTGAACACCGTTACGCTCTGTATAAATGTATGGAGCCATGTTTGGGTTCCACTTTCTTGTCAAGTGACCAAAGTGTACTCCATTTTCTAATAATTCTTTAATGTCTACGTTTGCCATTTTAAATTTGTTTACTTTCTGTTACTAGCAATATGTAAGTAGTCTTCCGAGTCTCACATATTTAGATGCTAAACTGTTATATAAAAATTGATAACAGTTCTCTGAAAATAACACCGACTCAGTTCCAGTAAATACTGAAACGAGTTCAGCATATTAACGTTTCGAGAACTGGAATTTCTTACGGGCTTTTTTCTGACCAAATTTCTTACGCTCAACCATTCTTGGGTCACGAGTTAATAATCCTTCTGGTTTTAATACCGCTTTGTTTTCTTCGTTAATTGCTACAAGAGCTCTGGTAATTCCAAGGCGAATTGCTTCAGCCTGGCCAGTTACACCTCCACCATATACATTTACTTTAATGTCGTAAGAGCTTAAGTTCTCTGTTAACATTAAAGGTTGTTGAACCTTGTATTGTAAAGTTGGAGTTGTAAAATAGTTTGCTAACTCTCTTTTATTGATAGTAATGTTTCCTTTTCCTTTAGAAACATAAACACGAGCCACAGCCGTTTTTCTTCTACCTATTTTGTGTACTGTTTCCATTATTTAAGATCGTTTAAGTTAATAGCTTTTGGAGCTTGAGCCTCTTGCTTGTGCTCTCCGCCAGCATATACATATAAGTTTCTAAATAAAGCGCTACCTAATTTGTTTTTTGGTAACATCCCTTTTACTGCTTTCTCTACTAATCTAGTAGGATCTTTTTCAAACATTTCTGTTGCAGTTAACGATCTCTGACCACCTGGATATCCAGTGTGACGGATGTACGATTTATCAGTCCATTTCTTTCCTGATAAGTTAATTTTGTCTGCGTTGATAATAACCACGTTATCTCCACAATCTACGTGAGGAGTAAAGTTTGGTTTGTATTTACCTCTAATTAGCTTTGCTACTTTAGAAGCTAGACGACCCAACGTTTGCCCGTCCGCATCAACTAAAACCCACTCCTTGTTTACGGTAGCTTTGTTAGCCGATACTGTTTTGTAACTTAATGTGCTCATAATTACACTTTTAGTTTTTGTTCTGATTAATAATTAATTTTTTCCTTTAAAAAGGAGTGCAAATGTACCACTAATTATTTGATTGACAAACACTCAGCTTGGATTATTTCATTAACTCAAAAAGTTAAAAAATAGCGAATTAACAGAACCTTAAGAAAGAAGTGTTTTAGATTTGAATACCTCTGTAAAATCTTAAGGGAAATAATTAGGAAGTTTTTAAGATAATTTTATTCGTTAACAGTAGCAATACCATTAGTTTTGCAATCATTTTAAGTGGAATAATGAAAGCCAACCAACTCAAACTAACAATAGCATTTTTTGTTGTATTTGTTTTTACTCAAAGTGTATTGAGTCAAGATATTATAGTTCCAAAAAAAATATATACAACCAAACCAATTAGCAACCCTCCTAAAATTGATGGGATTTTAGATGATGAAAGTTGGAATGCAGTGGAATGGGGAACCGATTTTGTAGAAAAAGACCCTGATGAAGGAACACCTCCAACGTATCAAACAAGATTTAAAATTACCTATGATGCAAAATACTTATATGTTGCCATTAGAGCGTTTGATGATGAACCTGACTTGATAGAGAAGCGATTATCAAGAAGAGATGGATTTGCTGGAGATAGAGTAAATGTGATTATTGATAGCTACCATGATAAAAGAACAGCCTTTGTATTTACAATTACTGCAGCTGGAGTAAAAGGGGATGAAATAGCTACAGATAATGGAAACAATTGGGACGACAGTTGGAATCCAATTTGGTATACTAAAGCTGCGAGTGATGACAAAGGTTGGACTGCAGAAATGAAAATTCCTTTCAGTCAGCTGCGTTTTGGAAAATCGAAAGAACAGATTTGGGGGCTGAATGTCAATAGAAATTTTTTTAGAGAGAATGAACGTTCGCTTTGGCAAAGAATTCCAAATACTTCTGCGGGATTTATTAGTGATATTGGTGAATTACATGGATTGCTAAATTTAGAATCACAAAAACAATTAGAGATTCAGCCTTTTTTAGTCAATCAGTTTGATGCTTATCAAAAGGTACCCAACAATCCTTTTAGAGATGGTAGCGATTATACTGTAAATGCAGGATTAGATGCTAAAATTGGAATTACTAATGACCTTACTTTGGATTTGACTGTAAATCCAGATTTTGGACAAGTAGAAGCTGACCCCGGTGCTATAGCATTAGATGGATTTCAAATCTTTTTTAGAGAACAAAGACCCTTTTTCGTAGAGAATAAGAATATTTTTGATTTTCGTTTTGCTAACGGACAAGATAATCTTTTTTACAGCCGAAGAGTTGGGAGAAGCCCACATGGATTCCCTTCTTTATCTTCAGGTGAATTTGCCGATGTACCTGTGAATACTACCATTTTAGGAGCTGCTAAATTTTCAGGAAAAACAAAAAATGGATGGTCAATAGGAATCTTAGAAAGTGTAACAGCAAATGAATATGCTGAGGTAGATAGCAATGGATCGAGAAGAAAAGAAATTGTTGAACCGCTAACCAACTACTTTGTGGCTAGGGCGCAAAAAGATTTTAATGACAGAAATAGCTTTATTGGAGGGATATTTACTGCTACAAATCGAAACCTTGATGGGAATTTCAATTACCTTCATAAAGCTGCTTATACTGGAGGAATTGACTTTATGCACAATTGGAAGAACCGCGACTATTTTGTTAGAGGAAACATTGTATCATCTCACGTAACGGGAAGCCCAGAAGCAATTACTGCTACACAGAATTCAATTACGCATTTATTTCAACGTGTAGATGCAAGTCATGTAGAAGTTGATCCAACAAGAACTAGTTTAACAGGAACAGGAGGAAGAATGGAATTTGGAAAAGCTGGTGGAGGAAATTGGAGATATGGTGCTGGTGTTTTTTGGAGATCACCAGAATTGGAATTGAATGATATTGGGTTTTTAAGACAAGCAGATGAAATTCGTCAGTTTTCAAACATTCGGTACTTATGGCAAACACCTACGAAGGTATATCGAAGAGCACAATTACGACTTTCCCAATCTACTACCTATGACTTTGAAGGAAATCATAATCGAACCAATTATGAGATTAACGGCGATATTAACTGGGATAATAATTGGTGGACTGAAGCTGGTTTCGGTCACAAACCAAGAATATTTATCAATACATTCTTACGAGGAGGGCCAAGATGGAGATATAGTGATGAAAACTTTTACTTTTTGTTTTTTGGATCTGATCAACAAAAGAAGTTCAACTTTACTTTAGGGCATGTTGGAAACAAAGTGCAACAAAACGCCTTCTTGTTTAGAAGATATGTTGTACGTATGAATTATCAACCACTAAATGCACTGAATTTATCTTTAAGCACAGAATTTAATATCAACGATAACAAAACACAGTATGTTACCCAACGAGGATTTGGAAATACTACCCGTTATATTTTGGGTGATATTGAACAGAGAACTTGGACAACTACATTGAGATTGAATTATAGTATCAACCCAAACCTATCAATTCAATATTACGGACAGCCTTTTATTTCAAGAGGACGTTATTCAGACTTTAACTATGTGAATAATGCTGTAGCAGAAGACTTAAGTGATCGTGTTGCTGTATATAACGCAAATCAAATAACCTTGAACAACGGATTGTATGAGGTTGATGAAAATACAGATGGAAATGTCGATTATAATTTTGGAAATCCAGACTTTTCTTTTGTTCAATTCCGATCAAACTTAGTAGCTCGTTGGGAGTATATTCCGGGTTCTGAAATCTTTTTAGTTTGGTCTCAGGGGGTAACAGGTTTAGATGATCCAAGAAATAGTTTAGGCGAAGCATTACGAAATCAAATCATTGATCAGAAAAAAGAGAATACCTTTTTAGTCAAGGTTACATATCGATTTGTGAAATAAATAAAAAAGCCACTTTTAAGTGGCTTTTTTATTTTCAAGGAGTATAATTTAAAATTGATACCTAATTCCTAAGGCAATATCAAAATCTAAATCGTCATTAAAATCACCAAATCCAAATTCTGGTCTAACATCTAAAGAGATTAATAAAGGTATATCAAAATTATATTCAACACCAATACTACCAGCTGCAAACAAAAATGTTTCATTGTCAAGAGTAGTATCGTCAAAACTATAAGAACCTAATCCGCCACCAAATCCAGCAAACCAATTGAATCCGTTATCTATGTTCCATACCCATTGATACAAACCTGTAGCTTTAAAACCATCAAAATTGTTCCCATTTCTCCATCCAAGATCTATCTCTAGACGATTGTTTTCACCCAATGCTCTTTGATAAGATACCTCAGCACCTAAGCCATCACTATCACCTAACCTTAAACCTAAAGCATTTTTAGAAATTTGTTGAGCATTTGAAGATGCAGCTAATCCTATCAAGGCTATCGCTACTAAAACTAATTTTTTCATAAAATATAAATTTGTGTTTTAGTAATTAGACACTCGTTTTATAGATTAGTCACATTAGTTTAAGAAATGAGAAGATTTTGTCTATTCATAAAGAACAACAGGAGTATAAAACGGGGGAAATTTAGGCTGTTGGTTACTGTTTATTTCGACAGTGTTTTTACCAACCACAAAACTAGATATAGCAAAACTCCTGTTCCAGCAAGAATTAATAGCAGAAGAAAAGCAATTCTTACATGCTGAGTTTGCATTCCAATTTTTGCACCTAACCATTCGGATACTCCTAAAATCATAATTGATTGTTTTTAAATGATTAAACTTGTTGCAAACATATTAAAAATAATCAGGATTTTTTGTCGATTTAAAACACGTATTTCTACTTTCTATTAATTTGAAAAAAGGTAGTAATTTTAATCAAATACTTTATTTGCAAAACAATGAAATCCATTCATACCATAGATGAGGTAATTGAAGCTCTAGATAAAATCATTGAAACATCAAAAGTGAACAATGATCCTTTAGGTTACTTTGCTGCTTTGTACAAACAAGTTACTGTAAAAGTGAAGGAAGGAATTGAAGATGACTTTTTTGACAATGGATCTAGAATGGAAAAGTTGGATGTTATTTTTGCTAGCAGATATATTGACGCTTATTATGGGTATGAGAAAAATAAACCAGTTACAGCATCTTGGAAAATAGCTTTTGAGCTGTCAAAAAAATACTGGCCAATTGTTTTGCAACATTTGTTAATAGGAATGAATGCTCATATTAATTTAGACTTAGGAATTGCCGCTGCTGAAGTAATGAAAGGAAAAGATATTCAGAATCTTAAAGGAGATTTTGATAAGATTAATGAGATTCTTTCTTCCTTGGTTCTCAAAGTTGAAAATGACCTAGCGAGTATATGGCCAACACTTAAAAAGATATTAAAATGGACAGGAAAGGTAGATGATTTCCTAGTAGATTTTAGCATGAAACTTGCTAGAGACGGTGCTTGGAAGTTTGCAGTAGAGTTTTCGCAGACCCCAACAAATGAGCAAACTGCTTTAATTCAAACAAGAGACGATAGCGTTGCGAAGATAGGGAAACTCATCACCCATCCTGGATTTATTGCTAGCACTATTTTTAAAATTATTAGGTTAGGAGAACGAGGAACAGTTGCTCAGAAAATTCAAGATATGGAAGATTGATATTAGTGAGATTTACTAATAAGATGATTTGTTTTCAATATTCTACTTTCTTAATGCGCCTCCAACCAATTCTCACCAATTCCCATTTCTACATCTAAAGGAACTGCCATTTTAAAAGCGTTCTCCATTTCATGCTTGATGATAGGCTTGATAGTTTCCAGTTCATCTTTATGCGCATCAAAAACCAATTCATCATGAACTTGTAACAACATTTTAGACTTGAATTGCTCTTTTTCAAATCGGTTGTGAATGTTAATCATTGCTAATTTGATAATATCTGCTGCTGATCCTTGTATTGGAGCATTCACAGCATTTCGTTCTGCCGCACCACGCACAATAGCATTTCTAGAATTGATGTCTTTCAAATAACGACGTCTTTGTAATACTGTTTCAACATATCCATTGTCTCTGGCAAAATCTACTTGTTCAGCCATGTAACTCCTAAGTTTTGGATAGGTTTGGTAATACAAATCAATGAGTTCTTTAGATTCCTTACGAGTTAAATTGGTTTGATTACTCAATCCAAAAGCAGAGACACCATAGATAATTCCAAAGTTAACTGTTTTTGCATTGCTACGTTGCTCGCGTGTTACTTCATCTATAGAGACATTAAACACCTTGGCGGCAGTAGAAGCATGAATATCTTCTCCGTTTTTAAAAGCCTCAATCATGGTTTCTTCTTCACTTAATGCGGCAATAATTCTCAATTCTATTTGTGAATAATCTGCCGCTAACAAAACATGATTTTCATCTCTAGGAACAAAAGCTTTTCGAACTTGACGTCCGCGTTCTGTTCGAATAGGAATGTTCTGTAAATTCGGATTATTAGAGCTCAATCTTCCTGTGGCAGCAACAGCCTGAGCATACACAGTGTGTACCCTTCCTGTTTTTGGATTGATCTCTTCGGGCAAGGCATCTACATAAGTACTCTGTAATTTTTTGTATTGACGATATTCTAAAATATCGGAAACTATTTGATGATCTTTTGCCAAATAAGACAATACGTCTTCAGCTGTAGAATATTGTCCTGTTTTGGTCTTCTTAGGTTTGTCAACTAGCTTGAGTTTGTCAAACAAAATAGGTCCTAATTGTTTAGGTGATGCAATATTGAACTCTTCGCCAGCTTGTTTGTATATATTTTGTTCTAAGCGTTGTATGTCGCTGGTTAAATCTACAGACAATTCTTTTAAGAAATCGATATTCAAATTAATTCCTTCAATTTCCATAGCAGTTAAAACAGAAACCAGAGGCAATTCAACATCATTAAAGAGTTTGGTTACATTTCCGCTTTCCAGCTCTTTGGTAAAATGTTCTTTTAGTTGTAATGTGATATCTGCATCTTCTACAGCATATTCTGTTTGATCAACAACAGGAACTACTCGCATTGATAATTGATTCTTCCCTTTTTTACCTATTAGTTCTGTAATCGAAACAGGTTGATAATTTAAATAGGTTTCTGCAAGTACATCCATATTATGACGCATGTCTGGGTTGATGAGGTAATGCGCAATCATCGTGTCAAATAGTTTTCCGCTAACTGGCATGTTGTAATTTGATAATACCTTGATATCATATTTCAAATTATGACCAATCTTTTCTATTGAATCACTTTCAAAGAAAGGACGAAACTCTTCTAAAATTGCAGATGTTTCACCCTGATCTTCAGGGAAAGAAACATAATATCCTTTACCTATTTCCCAAGAAAAGGCAATTCCAATTAATTCTACTTCCAAAGCTTTTAGTCCAGTTGTTTCGGTATCAAAACAAACAGAAGATTGTTGCATTAGCTTTTGAAGTAATAATTTTCTAGACAATGATGTGTTAACGTGTTGGTAAAGATGGTTAGTGTTTTTAATGGTTTTGAAACCTTGAATGCTTTCTTCTTCAGAAACATTTCCAGAACCAGGAGTAGCAAAAAGATCAAACTGCCCGTTTGGAGGTGAAGAGCTTTTCTTTTTAGGACTAGGTTCTGTTGGTGTATCTTGACTTGTAGTTTCAGTAGAAGTAGCAAAAGTTTTTAAGAAGTTTTCAGTAAGTCGACGAAACTCTAATTCGTTAAAAATAGTTTTTGTTTCATCAATGTTTGGCAAGCACATCTCAAAATCTTCTTCGTGAAAATCAACAGGAACATCCAACATAATTGTGGCTAGGTCTTTAGAAAGTAAACCTAGATCTTGACTGGCTTCTACTTTCTCTTTCATTTTTCCTTTCAGCTCATGAATGTTGGCAAACAGCCCTTCCATAGATCCGTAAGCGGCTAAAAATTTCTTTGCAGTTTTTTCACCCACACCAGGTAATCCAGGAATATTGTCTACAGAATCTCCCATCATTCCTAAAAAATCGATGACTTGTTCGGGTCGTTCTACACCAAATTTTTCTTGTACTTCAGGAATTCCCCAAGTTTCATATCCTCCTCCAAAGCGAGGTCTGTACATAAAAATATTTTCAGAGACCAATTGAGCAAAATCCTTATCAGGAGTTACCATATAGGTTTGATATCCTTCTTTTTCAGCTTTTTTAGCCAAAGTTCCAATAATATCATCAGCTTCATACCCTTCTTTTACAATAGCAGGAATGTTCATAGCTTTCAGAATCTTTTCTATATAAGGTACAGCAATTTTAATTGCTTCCGGTGTTTCTTGCCTATTGGCTTTGTATTCTGGAAAAACTTCAGTTCTAGCAACACTTCCACCTTTGTCAAAACAAACTGCCAGATGATCTGGTCTTTCTCGTTTAATCACATCTAGCAATGAATTTGTAAAGCCTAAAATAGCTGAAGTATCCATTCCTTTTGAATTGATTCTAGGGTTTTTTATGAATGCATAATACCCTCTAAAGATCAATGCATATGCGTCTAGAAGGAAAAGTCGTTTTTTATCAGACATGAAGTGTAAGTATTGGAATGCTAAAACTACAAAACTTTAACATCATGTTAAAATTGAAACCTTATTTTACAAGTATCTTTGTTTTATTAAAATCAAATTGATTTATGCCTCGTTGGATTATTCCTCTCATTATCTTTTCTGTAGTAGTTTTTATCTTAGAATATTATGCATTCCAAGCTATTAAAACTGTAACCAAAAGTAAAATCATAAGATGGATATGGTTAGTATTAGGAATTAGTGTGTATGCGTATTTTTTGATTGTCATTTTCACTACTCCAAGATCGGCCGGTCAGACCAAACAATTTCAGTTAGCAGCTGGAATGATGTTAACAGCATTGGTTCCTAAGATATTATTATTGCTGATTTTATTTGGAGAAGATGTAGTGCGTTGGACTCAAAAATTAATTTCTTGGATAGGTAATGAGCCTACCAAACCCATAGTAGGAAGGCGTAAATTTATTTCGCAATTAGCCTTAGCGGTTGCTGCAATTCCTTTTGCGTCATTTTTATATGGAATCATTCAAGGAAGATACAATTATAAGGTTTTAAAATATCAGCTCTCTTTTAAAGATTTGCCTGAGGCATTTGATGGATTTACAATTACTCAAATATCTGATATTCATTCTGGAAGTTTTACCAATCAAGAAAAAATCCAATATGGGGTTAACATGATCAATGAACAGAACTCTGATATGATTTTGTTTACAGGAGATATTGTAAACAACAAAGCTAATGAAATGGATAATTGGATTGCTATGTTTAGCGAGTTAAATGCACCTTATGGTAAATATTCTGTTTTAGGAAATCATGATTATGGAGATTATACAAGTTGGCCATCTCAAGAAGCTAAAAAAGCGAATTTTCAAGCGGTTAAAGAGATTTATCCTAAAATGGGATTTGAATTACTTTGTAATGAGAATAGATATATAGAAAAAGAGGGCGAGAAAATTGCCTTAATTGGCGTAGAAAACTGGGGAAAAGGAGGTTTTCAAAAGAAAGGAGACTTAAAAAAGGCATCAGAAGGTATTCAAGAAAAAGATTTTAAAGTATTGATGTCTCATGATCCTTCTCATTGGGATGTTCAAGTGAAAAATGATGATTTTCATTATCATTTAACCTTATGTGGTCATACACACGGTTTACAAATGGGAATTGAAATTCCTGGATGGATTAAATGGAGTCCCTCAAAATATGTCTATAAACAATGGGCTGGACTTTATGAAGAGTTTGGAAGATATGTGAATGTTAACCGTGGATTTGGGTATCACGCCTTTCCAGGAAGGGTTGGAATTTGGCCAGAAATTACAGTCATAGAGCTGAAAAAAGCTTGATAATCAGGTCAATTGTGTAGAAATGTTATATTTGTAAACAAGAAACCGTATATAAAGTAGGTTTTTCCCCCTAAAAAAACAATTAGAGATGACAAAGTTTGGCGAATTAATAAGCGTTGAAAAACCGGTCTTAATAGATTTCTATTTTGACTGGGATGATGCTGAAAATAATTTGGATACTTTAAGAGATGTTGCAGCTGCCTTAGGTGATAAAGCTAAGGTGATAAAGATTGACATCAAGAAAAATGAAACACTAGCTGAAGCACTTCGTGTAAAAGGCAACCCTACGTTCATGATCTATAAGAATGGAGAAATGAAATGGCGCCAAACAGGAGAGCAAGATGCCAATACTTTAATTGGTTTAGTGCAACAATACTTCTAAGTAATTGCTTTAAATTCAAAACCTTTTTTAGAAAAGTAATCCAGTATTTTTGGAAGAGCATAGAAAATCTTTTCTTTAGCTTTTGCACTATCATGCATTACAACGATACTTCCATTACCCGTGTACTTTAGTACATTTTGTAAGCACTTTTCAGGACCAATAGAAGTGTCAAAATCTCCGCTTAGAACATCCCACATAATTATTTGATATCCTTCTTTTTTTAAGATGCGTCCTTGAGATGATTTTAGTTTTCCGTATGGAGGCCTGAATAAGTTAGAATGAATATGAGCAGCAGCGTGTTTTATGTTTTCTATATAAACGCTGTTTTTTGTTTTTAACCCTTTCAAGTGATTGAAAGTATGATTCCCTACTGAATGTCCTTGTTCAAGAATTCTCTCATAGAGGTGATGATGGCACTTTACATTTTTTCCAATACAAAAAAAGGTAGCCTTTGCATTGAAGTTTTCAAGTTGATTCAAAACAAACTCTGTAACTTCAGGAGTTGGACCGTCATCAAAAGTTAAATAGATTTCTTTGGAGGCAGAAGAAAAACACCACGTATAGTTAGAGAACAATCTCTGAATAATACGTGGTGTTTTTACAGTATAAAATTTCATGAATTTTACTGATCCTCTTCTGAAGGAAGTTTGATCCCTAGTAGATTTAAGGTATCTCTAAATTCAAGGTCTAATTTTTTAAAGAAATCGCTATCGTTTTCAAATGTCCTTACTTGCCTCATAACATTACCAAGCATATAAAGATTGTTTTCAACTTCTTTTTGAACCCATTCTGCCTGACTGCCAGAGAATTCTGCATGCCAGTTTAATTGCTCTTTAAAAATTTGAAATAAGACTTCAGCATTTTTTCTAGCCTTCTCTTTTTTCCCTAATAAGTAATAGATTTCTGGATATCCTAATGAAAGGCTATAATGACCAAAATCTTTAATAGGCATTTTCTCTAAAGAGAGATCTAAAACTTCTTCAGCTCTCAATGTATCACCTTCTATAGCAAACTGTTGAGCTAATCTCATAAGATTATTTCGCAAAGAAATAGCATTCCTTTTTGTTTGTTCGTCTAAGTAGATTTTTCCGTCATTAATATTTCGCCAATTGAGCTTTTGAATGTTTGCATACATTTTTTCACTATCAATTCTACCCATTTCAAACATTCCTTCATCTTTGGTTTTGATTGGCACCAGTTTGTATGACATACCATCCAATTGTAAATAATCTCTTAGCCAGATATACTCTTCATCATCATTAGATCCGCCAGTAAAATAGATAGATTGTTTCCAATCAAAATTAGCCAAGATATCTAACATTAAGATTCTATTTTTAGTAAGTCCTCTACCAATTTTAATGTCGATGTAGTCAACCATTTTATCCGCATCTTTCTGTGCAACAATTCCATATTTAAGAGCGTTTTCTTTGTTAACAGGAATTCTAATATTACTTGTAAGTAATACTTTTTCAGGATTTCCATCATCGTCTAAGTCGAAAAAAGTTCGCTTATTATCACTCTCAATCCATTCCATGAAAGTCTTGATATTCATCACCGAATCTTTGTATTGAGGGAATAATTCCTCAAAATAATAGGCAACATCCAAAGTCCCATATCGATACTGATCGTGTTCTAATTGGGAAGGAATAGGAGGAGCATCATACGTAGCTCTTTTCATTTGATCGATATACCAATCAGTTGCAAAAAGACTAGTGTTTATCAATTTAACATCTGTACGCACACCTTCTACTTCTTGCATATACCATAACGGGAATGTGTCATTATCACCAATGGTAAACATAATTGCATTCTGATCACAGGATTCTAAATATGCTTGAGCATTCAAATGCGTAGTATATCTATTTGAACGGTCATGATCATCCCAATTTTGAAATGCCATTAAAGTAGGAACTGCTAATAAAGTAACAAAGGTTACGGCAGATGCTACGGTTTTTTGATTCGCGTATTTTTTAAAGCTATTGTATAAAGCATAAACTCCAAAACCAATCCATATGGCGAAAATATAAAAAGACCCAACTACCGCATAATCTCTTTCTCTAGGTTCAAAAGGTTTAGGATTAGTGTAAAATATAATTGCAAATCCAGTAAACATAAAGAAGATGAGTAGTGTATAAAAATTCTGTTTATCCCATCTAATTTGATAGAGTAATCCAATAAGCCCTAAGATTAGAGGTAAGAAATAATATTTGTTTCTTCCTTTATTTTCTAAAACATCGGAAGGAAGGTTTTCTTGCGGCCCAAGTCTAGCATTATCTACAAAAGGAACGCCACTTAACCAGTTTCCATTAAATTTATCTAATTGTCCTTGTATGTCGTTTTGACGACCCACAAAATTCCACATAAAATAACGGCCGTACATATAACCAAACTGATAATCCAACATGAACTTTAAGTTCTCGCCAAAAGTAGGTCTTCGCGTACTATTTTTTGGGATGCCAGTAATAGCTTTATAGATGTTTATAGACTGGTCATTAGTGCTGGTCATTCTTGGAATGAAACCTTTGTGTCTGTCAGAATAATTTGGTAAAACATCTTTGTATTTATTTACAATCACATATTTTCCATTCTTCTTTTCGTATTTAGGTTTGTCGTCCCTAGTTGGATTTTTAGAATCTTGTTCTCTTCTGTATACATTCGAATAATAGGTGTCATAAAAAACATTTGCATCACCATATTGTTCTCTATTGTAGTAAGCCAACAATTCTCTTGCACTAGAAGGATCGTTTTCATTAATGGTTGTATTAGCGTTTGCTCTTATGGGCAACATCAGCCAAGAAGAAAACCCAATCATTATAAATAGTACCGAAAGAATTAGTGTATTGGCAATTACTTTTTGTTTTTTTCTTGTGAAGTTCAATCCAAAATAAAAAACTGCAACTAGGATAATTCCAGCAATAATTGAACCTGAATTATATGGAAGCCCTATAGAATTGATGAAAAATAATTCTGAAGCGCTAAAGAATTTTAAAGTAAATGGAAATAGAAATTTAAAAACAAATGCTAGTACTAAGACTGAAACAACAGTAGCAATGGCAGTTGTCTTGAAGTTGATGGTGTGGTATGTTTTAAAGAAATATAGTAAGACAATTGATGGAATCACCAAAAGAGATAAGATGTGTACTCCAAAAGAAAGCCCTACAACAAAACTTATTAAAACGAGCCATTTATTTCCTCTAGGAGTATTTATTTCGCTTTCCCATTTTAAACCAAGCCAAAAGAGAATAGCCATCAAGAAAGATGACATTGCATATACCTCTCCTTCAACAGCACTAAACCAAAAACTATCAGAAAAAGTATAAGCTAAAGAACCCACTAAGGCACTACCAAGAATCGCAATGTGTGAGCTTTCAGAAATTTCACCGGATTTGGTTGCTAACTTTTTAGCCAAATTAGTGATGGTCCAAAACATAAATAAAATGGTAAATGCACTAGCCAAAGCAGACATGAAGTTCACCATCATGGCAATGTTTGTTACGTCACTTGTAAACATTGCAAAGAATGCTCCTAGCATTTGAAATAAAGGTGCGCCTGGAGGGTGACCTACCTCAAGCTTTACAGATGTAGAGATATATTCCCCACAATCCCATGCACTAACGGTTGGCTCTAATGTAAGTGTATAAGTAATAAGAGCTACAATAAAAGAACCCCAGCCTAAGATGAGATTCCATTTTTTGAAGTTTTCTGATGTCATAGTCATACTAGTATATGGTGGCGAATTTACTAATTTATCGTAGAAAAAACGTTTCCAAAGCTTCTATTAAGATGAACTAGGTACTAAAAGTTTGTTAAAATCAAAAAACTCAATAAAATTTTTGCAGTATTAAAACTTTGATTTAAATTTGCACCCGCATTATTGCATTGGCCCATGGTGTAATGGTAACACACCGGTTTTTGGTGCCGTTATTCAAGGTTCGAGTCCTTGTGGGCCAACAAAATCCCGATTCTTTAGAATCGGGATTTTTTTTTGCTTTTATCTATAATTTAAATGTGATTACAGGTCGTAACACACTTTTTGAAACATTCTTTGTGATGCTTCCATTAAATAAGTTTGAAAGTCCACTTCTACCATGAGTGCTCAAAGCAATTAAATCTGCATCTATTTCTTTAGAAAAATTTGTAATTCCTTTCGCAACAGATTTGTCATTATACACATTGATTGTGCTTTTGGGTAAATCAAAACCTTGAATGAATTCTCTTATTCTTTCTTTGCTTATTGAAGAGCTCTCAAATTTACCAATGGTGTTTATTTTCAATAAATGAATTTTGCTTTTAAACAAGTTAGCGAAACCTAGAAACTTTTGAAAAGCAGCTTTGCTTTCATTCTTAAAGTTGGATGCAAACACAAGATCTTTGAATTTGAATTTGGTTGTGTCAGACTTTACAACAATTACAGGAACTTCAGAGGTTCTCACTATTTTTTCTGTGTTAGAACCAATAATCATTTCTTCAAAGTCAGAAACGCCCTGAGACCCCATAATGATAATGTCTGCGTTAATTTTTTTGGAATAATCTCTAATACCTTCATAAGGATGTTGAAAGCGTATGGCGTGCTTCACAGTGCATTTTTTAGAAAAATACTCCTCTTTTAGAGCCAAGATTTTTTCCTTAACCTTTCTAAGATACATCATGCTTTCAGGAATGCTAAAATTACTCCCAGCACCCATGTCAACTACTCCAGAAGGTAGTTCAACCATGTGTAATAAATAAACTTCACTGTTAGTTTTCTTCCCCATTTTAGCTGCAAGCTTCACAGCATGTTCGGATTTTTCAGAAAAATCCACTGGAACCAATATTTTACTCATAACGAACATATATTTAATAGTTGTATAGAGGGAAGGTTAATTGAAATTATCAGTACCAGCTTAAATTTACAAAAAATAATTGAATTAGAGGCATTTGGTTATTAAATAAGTAGTTAGTATATTTGCAGCGAAAATCACGAAAAACGAGGAAGAAGGGGACGTAAAGTCCCCTCTTTTTATACCTTAATTATGGATCAAGAGTTAGTGAGGAGATTGGTGAAAGAAGCAGTTGAAGAAAACGATTCGTTATTTCTTATAGACTTAAGTTTTTTACCAAGTAATAAGATAAAAGTGATTGTTGATGGAGATGAAGGAATTTCTCTAAAAGAATGTGTTCGAATTAGTAGACATGTAGAGCATAATTTAGATAGAGAAGAAGATGACTTCGCGTTAGAGGTAACATCACCAGATATTACACAACCGTTAACTGTAGAACGTCAATACAAGAAAAACATCAACAGGGTTTTAAAAGTGAAAACAGTTGAAGGAGAAGTTGAAGGAACTCTAGTAAATGTTGATGATAAAGGAATCTCTTTGCAGTGGAAAACAAGAGAGCCAAAACCTATAGGAAAAGGAAAAGTAACAGTAGAGAAACATGCTACAATAGCATACGAGAATATAAAAGAAGCAAAAGTGAAGATTACATTTTAAGTAGAATATGCAATGGAAAATATAGCGTTAATAGATTCGTTTTCAGAGTTTAAAGATATTAAAAGTATAGACAGAGTAACATTGATGTCTATCTTAGAAGAAGTATTTAGAGCGGCTTTAAAGCGTAAGTTCGGGTCTGATGAAAACTTCGATATTATCATCAATCCAGATAAAGGAGATTTAGAGATTTGGAGAAATAGAATCGTAGTAGCCGACGGAGAGGTTGAAGACGAAAATGAAGAAATCGAATTATCTGCTGCACAGAAAATTGAGCCTGATTTTGAAATCGGAGAAGATGTTTCTGAAGAAGTAAAACTAATAGATTTAGGAAGAAGAGCTATTTTGGCATTGCGTCAAAATTTGATTTCTAAAATCCATGAACATGATAGCACTAATGTATTCAAACAGTTCAAAGATTTAGAAGGAGATTTATACAGCGCAGAAGTTCATCACATTCGTCATAATGCAATTATCTTGTTAGATGATGAAGGAAATGAAATTGTATTACCTAAAAGCGAGCAAATTAGATCTGATTTCTTTAGAAAAGGAGATTCTGTAAGAGGGGTTATCAAAACTGTAGAGTTAAGAGGAAATAAACCTGCAATTATTCTTTCAAGAACGTCTCCAGATTTCTTGGTAAAATTATTTGAGCAAGAAATCCCTGAAGTTTTTGATGGTTTAATTACTGTAGAAGGAGTTGCTAGAATCCCAGGAGAGAAAGCTAAAGTTGCAGTAGATTCTTATGATGATAGAATCGATCCAGTTGGAGCTTGTGTTGGTATGAAAGGATCTAGAATTCACGGAATTGTGCGTGAGCTTGGAAATGAAAACATAGATGTAATCAACTATACTAAGAATGAACAATTATTCATAGCTAGAGCATTAAGTCCTGCGAAGATTGTTTCTATGGATATTGAAGCTTATGAAGAAGAGAAAAATGGTAAAAAAGGACGTGTAAATGTGTTCTTAAAACCTGAAGAAGTATCCAAAGCAATTGGAAAAGGAGGAGTAAATATTCGTTTGGCAAGTGAGTTAACAAAATATGAAATCGATGTTCAAAGAGAAGGAATCGAAGAAGAAGATGTAGAGTTAACAGAATTTGTAGATGAAATCGAAGGTTGGGTAATCCAAGAGTTTAAAAACATTGGTTTAGATACTGCGAAAAGCGTTCTTGAAACATCAGTTGAAGAATTGATTAAAAGAACCGATTTAGAAGAAGAAACTATTGTAGATGTTCAAAGAATTTTAAAAGAAGAATTCGAAGAATAAGCGATCAATAAAAAAATAATACTTTTACAAACAAAGGTTAATAGAGTTTATGGCGGAAAGCAAAACAATGAGACTAAATAAAGTGCTTAGAGAATTGAATATTTCTCTTGATAGAGCAGTGGAATATCTTGCTAAAAATGGACACCAAATTGAAGCAAGACCCACTACTAAAATATCAGGTGAAGTATATCAAGTACTTTTAGATGGTTTCGAGACAGATGCAAATAAAAAAGCTGCATCAAAAGAAGTTGGCGAAGAAAAGAGAAAAGAAAAAGAAGCGATTCGACTTGAACTAGAAGCCAAACTTGAAAAAAAGAGAGAAGAAGAAGAGAAAAAAGAAGAAGTTCTTAAAGCTAAAGCTGAAAAGCTAGAGTTGAAAACTGTAGGTAAAATTGAAATTGAACCTACAACACCAGCTCCAGTGAAACAAGAACCTGTAGAAGAGGTGAAAGAAGCAACTACAGAAAAAGAGGTTGTTAAAGAAGAACCTAAAGTAGAAGAGAAGAAAGAAGAGGTTCAAGAAGAGAAGAAAGAAGAACCAAAAGTTGAACCAGTTAAAGAAGTAGAGTCTCCTAAAGAAGAGGCTTCAGGAGATACACCTTCAGAAACCATCAAAACTCAGTATAAGAAATTAGATGGACCTAAATTAACAGGTAAAAAGATTGACCTTAAACAATTTGAAAAGGCAAAGAAAAAGCCAGAAGAAAAGGCTAATTCCAATCAGAATAATGATGCTTCTAAGAGAAAGAGAAAAAGAATTAGCAAACCAGGAGCGCCAAACCAAAACAATCAAAATAGAGGACAAGGACAGAATAGAGGGCAAGGTCAGAATAGAGGAGGAAATAACAGAAGAGGACAAAGAAGGCCTGTAGTTCAAAAAGAAGAACTGTCAGAAGCAGAAATCCAAAAACAAGTAAGAGAAACTCTTGAAAAACTTCAAGGGAAGTCTTCAAAAGGTAAAGGAGCAAAATATAGAAGAGAGAAAAGAGATGCTCACCGTCAACAAACAGAAGCAGAATTACAAGCAGCAGAAGCAGAAAGCAAAGTCTTAAAGGCTACTGAGTTTGTAACTGTTAGTGAGGTTGCAACTATGATGGATGTTCCCGTAACAGATATCATCTCTGCATGTATGTCGTTAGGTATGATGGTAACCATGAACCAACGATTAGATGCAGAAACACTTTCTATTGTTGCAGAAGAATTTAACTATACTGTAGAATTCGTAGGTACTGAAGTAGAAGAGTCAATTTCAGAAGTAGAAGATAAAGAAGAAGATTTAGTAAAACGTGCACCAATTATTACAGTAATGGGTCACGTAGATCATGGTAAAACATCGTTACTAGATTATATCAGAAAAGCAAATGTAATTGATGGAGAGTCAGGAGGAATTACCCAACACATTGGAGCTTATGCTGTAAATGTTGGAGATGAAAAAATAGCCTTTTTAGATACACCTGGTCACGAGGCCTTTACAGCAATGCGTGCTCGTGGAGCTCAAGTTACAGATTTAGTAATTATTGTGGCGGCAGCTGATGATGACGTGATGCCTCAAACCAAAGAAGCAATTTCACACGCTCAAGCTGCAGGAGTGCCTATTATTTTTGCGATTAATAAGATTGATAAACCAAATGCTAACCCAGATAATGTAAAAACACAATTGTCTTCGATGAATTTATTAATCGAAGAATGGGGAGGAAACATCCAATCACAAGACATTTCAGCAAAAACTGGTCAAGGAATTGATGAGTTATTAGAAAAAGTATTGTTGGAAGCTGAAGTTTTAGAGCTAAAAGCAAATCCAAATAAAAATGCTGTTGGAACAGTAGTAGAAGCTCTTTTAGATAAAGGAAGAGGTTATGTGTCTACAATAATGGTGCAAGCGGGAACTCTAAAAATTGGAGATTATATTTTAGCAGGTAAACATAGTGGAAAAGTAAGAGCTATGTTTGATGATAAAGGAAATAATTTAAAAGAAGCAGGTCCTTCAACACCAGTATCCATACTTGGTTTAGACGGAGCTCCTCAGGCTGGTGATAAATTTAATGTGTTTGAAGACGAACGTGAAGCAAAACAAATTGCTACCAAGCGTTCTCAATTGCAACGTGAGCAATCTGTAAGAACTCAGAAAACATTAACACTTGATGAGATTGGAAGACGTATTGCGTTAGGAGACTTCAAAGAGTTGAATATTATCTTAAAAGGAGATGTTGATGGTTCAGTTGAAGCTTTAACAGACTCGTTCCAAAAATTATCTACAGAAGAAATTCAAGTAAATATCTTACACAAAGGAGTAGGAGCAATTACAGAATCTGATGTGTTATTAGCATCAGCTTCAGACGCTATTATCGTTGGATTTAATGTAAGACCTCAAGGAAACGCGAGAAATGTAGCAGATAAAGAAGAAGTAGATATTAGAACCTATTCAATTATCTATGATGCGATTAATGATCTGAAAGATGCAATGGAAGGATTACTATCGCCAGAAATGAAAGAAGAAGTTACAGGAAATGTAGAAATTAGAGAAGTCTACAAGATTTCTAAAATTGGAAACATAGCTGGATGTATGGTAATGACAGGTAAGATCTTCAGAAACTCTTTAATTAGAATTATTAGAGACGGAATTGTAGTTCATACAGGTGAATTAGCTTCCTTGAAACGATTTAAAGATGATGTTAAAGAAGTTGCCAAAGGGTACGATTGTGGTCTTCAAATAAAGAACTACAACGATATCAAAGAAGGTGATACTATTGAAGCTTATCAAGAAGTAGCAGTGAAGAAAAAATTAAAATAACAACATTAAACTGTTGAATAGAAGCCGCAAATCGAAAGATTTTGCGGTTTTTTTATTTCCCTAAAGGAACAACAATTACCCCAGCTCCAAACTTTCTTTTAAGTTCTAAATCATTCAAAGCTCTATCGGCTTCTAATTGTGTTTTGTACAATCCAATCTGAATAATCCACTCTGGTTGTCTGTAAGAAAGATATGTTTTGATTTCCGGAAATTCAATTCTAAACTTAGCCTCCATTTTTTTGGCTTCTACTTCAAAACCATTGTAGAGTTGAATTCTAAAACCATAACCAAACTTTTTATTGAAGTCTTTCTTTTTAGAAATAAGATCGCTAATAAGCTCATTGTCAGTTTTTTGATCTTGACTGTAAACGCTTTGAAAAGACAAAAAACTAACAGTCAAAAAAGAAAAAATTAGAATCGATTTTCTCATAAAAAAAATGTTGTGTACAAAAGTAACGACTTGAGTAGAAATAAATTGAAAAAAAACTTTATTTAGAACTATTATAAATTAGAATTTAACATTCCTTTTGCATTTCAAAATTTAGTTATATGTAGTACTTTTGTGCAACTAATTAGGTGGGGTAATTGTACCTCTATTTAGTTAGGATTTTAAGCAACAAGACACTAAACTATAGTTTGTAAATATGAAAAGTGTAGATCTACACAATCGACTAGCCAAAGTACTTCTTAAGAGTTTTACATTTCTATTATTATTTTCTTTCAGTTTCAATGCAATAGCACAAGATGCTGTTGATGAAGCGCGCCAAAAAGAAGGTAGAAAATTATTCAAGTCTTTATGTGCTTCTTGCCATAAGTTGGATAAAAAATTCATCGGACCTGCCTTAGGAGGCGTAGAAGATAGAAGAGATAATGAATGGTTAAAAGCATGGATTAAAGATAATGCAGCATTAAGAGCTTCTGGAGATCAGGATGCCATTGATATTTTCAATGAGTATAAAGGTTCTGTAATGACTGCTTTTCCACAACTATCTGATCAACAAATAGATGATATCTTATATTACACAACTGTTGGAGAAATTGACAACGGGTCAAAAGACTCGAATAATCCTCCAGTAGTTCAGTCGGAAATTCCAAAGTGGTTGTGGTACATCTTAGCAGGTATTATTGTTGCTGCATTTATGATCATTGCTGCGTTGTTAAAAACAATCAGTGAGCTAAAAGGAGCACCAAAAACACCAGGAGCGTTAGGAACACTAAAAGAAGTATGGGAAGGAATTAAGAAAAACACGTTCTTACATGTTTCCTTTACAATTTTCATGTTATTGGTAATTGCATATGTCTTGTTTGGAAGCCTATTTAAAGTAGGTGTAGATCAAGGATATCAACCAATGCAACCAATCATGTTCTCGCATAAGATTCACGCTGGAGATAACAAGATAGATTGTCAATACTGTCACTCATCAGCAAAACACAGTAAAACTTCTGGAATTCCTTCAGTAAACGTTTGTATGAACTGTCATAAAAACATCTCTGAAGTTGCAGAAGATACTAAAGTTATTACTGAAGATAGAATCTACAACAAAGAAGATTTAGATAAAGAAATTCAAAAGATTTACAATGCGGCCGGATGGGATTCTGAAACGTTAGAGTATACAGGAAAAACAATGCCTGTCAAATGGATTCGCGTACACAACTTACCTGATTTTGCATATTTCAACCACTCACAACACGTAACAGTGGCTGGATTAAAATGTCAAAAATGTCACGGACCAGTTGAAGAAATGGAAGAATTATATCAGTTTTCTCCATTAACAATGGGATGGTGTATCGACTGTCATAGAGAGACAAATGTAAACTTAAAAGGAAATGATTACTACCAAAAAGTCCACAAGCAATTAGCTGAGAAGTATGGAGTTGAGCAAGTTACAATTGCACAATTAGGAGGACTAGAATGTGGTAAGTGTCATTATTAATCAATAGAAAGAAGATAAATTCGAATATAAATGGCTTCAAACAAAAAATACTGGCAAAGCGTTGTAGAGATAGAAAACCCTTCTATCGTTGAGACGTTAAGCAAGAATGAGTTTGTAGAAGAAATTCCTACAGATGAATTTTTAGGAGATAAAGAAACGCTAGAAAATTCATCAACCTCAAGAAGAGATTTCTTAAAATATGTTGGATTCACTACTGCAGCTGCAACATTAGCAGCTTGTGAAGGACCCGTTAGAAAATCAATTCCTTTTGTTGTAAAACCTGATGATACTATTACAGGGGTTGCAGATTGGTATGCTACTTCTATCGCTAATGGTCAGGATTTTGCTAATCTTTTGGTAAAAACAAGAGAAGGTCGTCCTATTTTAGTGATGCCTAATAAAGAGGCAAACGGAGTAACCAACGCAAGAGTTCAAGCATCTGTTTTATCATTATATGATGAGCAACTTCGTTTAAAAGAACCTAGAAAAGGTGAGCAAGCAATTACTTGGGAAGCTGCTCATAAAGAAATAGGAGCTAAATTAGCGCAGTTTAAAGATGCAAACGAACCTGTTGTTTTATTAACAGGAACATTGGCAAGTCCTTCTACACAGCAAATTATTTCTGAATTTATAACAGCCTATCCAAATGTAAAACATGTTGCTTACGATGCCATTTCTGAAAGTGGTGCAGCAGATGCTTTTGAAGCAATGTTTGGAACAAGAGCATTGCCAAATTATCATTTCGATAAAGCACAGGCAATTGTTTCTTTCGGAGCCGATTTCTTAGCAGACTGGCACGGAGGTTTTGAAAAAGGATATTCAATAAGTAGAAATCCAGATTCTGGACACATGTCTTACCATGTTCAGTTTGAGGCAAACATGTCTTTAACAGGAGCCAATGCAGACAACCGTGTGGTTACAAAATCTTCAGATCAGATTTTTGCTTTAATAAACTTATACAACGAGATTACAGGATCAAGTTTACCATCTAAATCAACTCCAGTTGACGCAGAAGTAAAAGCTGCAGCAGCTGCTTTGAAAAAAGCAGGGTCAAAAGCAGTTGTGGTTTCTGGATCAAACGATAAAAACGCACAATTAATCGCATTTGCTATTAATGATGCATTACAAAGTGAAGTATTTGATGCTGCTACTCCTTTATATATAAGACAAGGAAATGATGCTGATTTAGCACAAGCAATTGCTGATATGAAAGCAGGAAAAGTAAGCGGATTGATTACTTATAATGTAGATCCAGTTTACAATACTTCAGCAGGTGCAGATTTAGCAGCAGCAATTAAAAACTTAAAATTATCAGTAGCAATGTCAGTTGAAAATGATGATACTGCCAATGCTACTCAATATGCATTACCAATGTCTCACTACTTAGAGTCTTGGGGAGATGTAATGATGTCTGAAGGTCATTATGGATTAATGCAACCAACCATTCAAAAATTATTCAAAACAGAACAACTTCAAGATGTTCTATTAAAATGGTCAGGAAATACAACTTCGTATTACGATTATTTAAAAGGATTCTGGTCTGCTAATGTATTAGGAGGTCAATCTTGGAACCAAGCATTGCACGATGGTTTCTTCAAGAAAGAAGGAGCTACAAATGTTGCAAAAGCCTCAGTAGATTTAAATGCTGCTGCAAGCGCTTTAAATGCAACTAAAGTTTCTGGTTTTGAATTAAACTTATATTCTTCTATTGCATTAGGTGATGGTAGTCAGGCTAACAACCCTTGGTTACAAGAATTCCCTGATCCAATTACAAGAGCTGCTTGGGATAATTATTTGACTGTTTCTATTAAAGACTGTGAAGCATTAGGTTTTGAGAATCCTGTGCAAGACAATGGTGCGATTAATGGTAACTATGCAAAAGTTACTGTAAACGGAGTAACAATTGAGAATGTTCCAGTAATTAAACAGCCAGGTCAAGCTCCAGGAACAGTTGGATTAGCTTTAGGATATGGTAGAAAAACCAACCTAAAAGAGGCCATGCAAGTTGGTGTCAATGCTTATCCATTATATGCGAACGGAAACAATGTTCAATATGGAGTAACCATTGAGAAGACTTCTGGCCCTGTTCATAAGTTTGCATGTACTCAAGTACAAAAAACAATTGCAGGACGTCATGATATTTTAAAAGAAGTTTCTTTAAAAGATTATAACGATCATTCTATTGACCCAAAACACACTTGGAACAAACCAGCAATGGTTTCTTATGACCACCAAGAAGTAGAAGCAAAAACAATTGATCTTTGGGATGCTCACAACAGAGAAATTGGACATCACTTTAACTTATCAATCGATTTAACCTCTTGTACGGGTTGTGGATCTTGTGTGATTGCATGTCATGCAGAGAACAATGTACCAGTTGTTGGTAAGCACGAAGTACGTGTAGGTAGAGATATGCACTGGTTACGTATTGACCGTTACTACTCTTCAGAAGTTGAAACAAGAGAAGAAGCCTTAGATCAAGGAATTAGAGGAGGTAAATTGTTTGAAGTATTGGAGAAATCTGCTGAAAATCCAAAAGTTTCTTTCCAACCAATGATGTGTCAGCACTGTAACCATGCTCCATGTGAGACAGTTTGTCCAGTTGCTGCTACAACACACGGTCGTCAAGGTCAAAACCAAATGACATACAACAGATGTGTAGGTACAAGATATTGTGCAAACAACTGTCCTTATAGAGTTCGTCGTTTCAACTGGTTCAACTATGCTGATAACAACGAGTTTGACTTCAATATGAATAACGAATACGGTAAGATGGTATTAAACCCTGACGTTGTTGTTCGTTCTAGAGGAGTAATGGAAAAATGTTCTATGTGTATTCAAATGACACAAGCAACAATTTTGAAAGCGAAGAAAGAAGGAAGAAAAGTAGAAACAGGAGAGTTCGCTACAGCTTGTTCTCAAGCTTGTGCTACAGGAGCTTTAGTTTTTGGAGACATTAACAATCCAGAAGAAGAAGTAACTGAATTGGTAAAAGATAAGAGAGCATTCGAAGTGGTAGATTATATTCAAACAAAACCGAATGTAATTTATCAAGTGAAAGTTAGAAATACAAACGAAGCGTAATTAAAAATTAAGATATAAGCATATGTCTCATTACGAAGCACCCATAAGAGAACCCTTAGTATTAGGTGAAAAGAGTTACCACGACATTACAGAGGATATTGCAAAACCTATAGAAGGGAAAGCAAACAAGAACTGGTACATGGCGTTTTATATTTCTTTAGCAGCAATGCTTTGGGGATTTGGATGTATCTTCTATACCATAGGAACTGGTATTGGAGTTTGGGGATTAAGTAAAAATATTGGTTGGGCCTGGGATATCACCAACTTTGTATGGTGGGTAGGTATTGGTCACGCCGGAACCTTAATTTCTGCAGTACTATTATTATTCCGTCAAAAATGGAGAATGGCAATCAACCGTTCTGCTGAAGCAATGACAATCTTTGCGGTATTCCAAGCAGGATTGTTCCCAATAATTCACATGGGACGTCCATGGAACGGATATTGGGTATTACCTATTCCAAACCAATTCGGATCGTTATGGGTAAACTTTAACTCGCCGTTATTGTGGGATGTATTTGCAATTTCAACATATTTATCTGTATCGTTGGTATTCTGGTGGACAGGATTGTTACCAGATTTCGCAATGATTCGTGATAGAGCTGTAAAACCTTTCCAAAAGAAGATTTATTCTTTATTGTCTTTCGGATGGTCAGGTAGAGCAAAAGATTGGCAACGTTTTGAAGAAGTATCGTTGGTGTTAGCTGGTTTGGCAACTCCATTAGTACTTTCTGTACACACCATTGTATCGATGGACTTCGCAACGTCAATCAATCCAGGATGGCACTCAACTATCTTCCCTCCTTACTTCGTTGCCGGAGCAATCTTCTCAGGATTTGCAATGGTACAAACGCTATTAGGAGTAATGCGTAAAGTAACAAATTTAGAGGCGTACATTACACGTTTACATATCGAGTATATGAACGTGGTAATCATCTTAACAGGTGGTATTGTAGCCGTAGCATATGCATCAGAATTCTTCATCGCTTGGTATACAGGTTCTCCTTATGAGGATTATACCTATATGTCTTTAGGAGCTGCAACAGGTCCTTACGGATGGGCATTCTGGTCACTAATCTTATTCAATATTGCGATTCCACAATTATTATGGATTCGTAAAATCAGAAGAAGTTTTATTTGGTCTTTCTTAATCTCGATTGCTATTAACATCGGAATGTGGTTTGAGCGTTTTGATATCATCGCAATTGTACTAAGTAAAGGTCACTTACCATCAACTTGGTGGCGTTTTGAGCCAACATTTGTTGATGTAGGAATATTTATCGGTACTATTGGTTTCTTCTTTGTTTTATTCTTATTGTATGCAAGAACGTTCCCTGTAATTGCACAAGCAGAGGTAAAAACAATTTTGAAATCTTCAGGAGAGAATTATAAAAAATTAAGAGACGGTAATCATGAGTAGTAGTAAAGTAATTCACGCATTATACAACGATGATGAGGTGGTGCTAGAAGCTGTTAAGAAAGTAAAAGCAGCCAATCATCATATAGAAGAAGTATTTTGTCCGTTTCCAGTTCACGGATTGGACAAAGCCATGGGCTTGGCACCTACAAGAATTGCCATAGCATCCTTTATGTATGGAATCACTGGGCTTTCTATAGCTATCTGGTTAACATGGTATACTATGATTGACAACTGGCCTCAAGATATAGGTGGTAAACCAAGTTTTAGTTGGGCTGAAAACATGCCGGCTTTCGTGCCAATTATGTTTGAATTAACAGTGTTTTTTGCTGCTCACTTGATGGTAATTACTTTTTATATGAGAAGTAGAATATGGCCATTTAAAAAAGCTGAAAACCCAGATCCAAGAACAACAGATGACCATTTCTTAATGGAAATTCCTGTTCACGGAGACGAAGCAGAATTAAAAGCTTTGTTAAAAGAAACTGGAGCTGTAGAAATTAATGTAGTAGAAGCAGATTCGCACTAAATCATAACGAATGAGAAAGTATTTAAAATTTAGTATCGCATTTTTAGCTTTGGCAAGTGTAGTTGCTTGTGCAAACAAAAAAGAAAGAGAAGTACAATACATGCCAGATATGTATGTGTCTGTTCCTTACAACCCTAACGGAGCTGATGGAATCTACAAAGAAGGAATGGTAAACAATAAGCCAGTTACTGGTACTATTGCTAGAGGGAATGTTCCTTATGAGTACGAAGACACTACAGCAGATTATGATAGAGCGAAAGCAGAATTAAAATCTCCATTAGAGAAGAATGAAGTAAATCTTGAAAATGGAAAAGCAATGTACACAATTTACTGTGCTACTTGCCATGGAAAAAAAGGAGACGGACAAGGAGTATTAGCTCAAAGAGATAAGTTTAATGGAATTCCAAGATATGATGATCCAGCAAGGAACATTACTGAAGGAAGTATTTACCACGTAATTATGTATGGTAAAAATTTAATGGGATCTCATTCATCACAATTGACAATGAAAGAACGTTGGCAAGTTGTTCAATACGTTGAAAAACTTAAAAACGATTTAGCAAAATAATTACAAAAAGAAGAATACGAAAGATATGTATCAATTCTCAGGTAAATTAAAAATATTCTCACTTGCTTTGATCTTGATTGGAGCATTGAGTATCGGATATAGCTTTTTTACAGCACCTTCTACCGTAGAAGAGGCTAAAGAAATTATGGCTAAAAAAGGTGGTCATGGAGACGGACATGGTGATGCTCACGATGTAAAGAAAGACGATCACAAAACCGAAACAACTCACAAAGAAGGTGGAGACCATGATGCTAAAAAAGACGATCACAAAACAGATGCACATGCTAGTACTGATCATAATGCTGCTCATGATGAACATGTTTTACATCAACTACAAAACAGACCTTGGTCTGCAGTCTATGTAGCCTTATTGTTCTTCTTAGGAATCTCATTATTAGTCTTGGCTTTTTATGCAGCACAAAGAGTAGCGCAAGCAGGTTGGTCTATCGTTCTATTTAGAGTGATGGAAGCAATCACAGCGAACTTGGTTCCTACCTCAATTATTATGTTAGTATTAATCGTATTAACAGGAATGCATTACAATCACTTGTTTGCATGGATGGCTGAAGGAACATTTACAAAAGGGCACGAGAATTTTGATCCTATTGTTGCAGGTAAAGCACTTTGGTTAAACACTCCAGGTTGGATGATTCGTGGAATCCTTTACTTAGTTATCTGGAATGCTTACAGATGGTTTATTAGAAGAAACTCAATTGCAGAAGATACTGCAACTACAATTAAAGTATATAAGAAAAATTACAATGTTTCTGTAGTGTTCTTATTACTATTCATGTTAACTGAATCTATGGCATCTTGGGATTGGATTATGGGATTAGACCCACACTGGTTCTCTACTTTATTCGGATGGTATGTATTAGCATCTTTATTGGTAAGTGCTGTAACAGTAATTGCATTTGTAACAATCTACTTACGATCTAAAGGATATTTACCAAAAGTAAATGATAGTCATATTCATGATTTAGCAAAATTCATGTTTGGTTTCTCTGTATTCTGGACGTACTTATGGTTTGCACAATTCATGTTAATCTGGTATGCAGATATGCCTGAAGAAACAACCTATTTTGCTTTAAGATTTAACGAATACAAGACATTATTTTTATCAATGTTAGTCATGAACTTCGCATTCCCAATCTTGTTATTGGTAAACAGCGACTTCAAGAGTAGACCTTGGTTTGTAATTATTGGAGGATTGGTAATTTTAGCAGGTCATTATGTAGATTTATTTATCATGATCATGCCAGGAACTGTTGGAGGAAGCTGGAGCTTTGGAATCCCTGAGTTAGGAGCAACATTGTTCTTCTTAGGAGTATTCATTTACACTGTATTTAGCGCATTTGCAAAAGCAGATCCTGTACCAAAAGGAAACCCATTCTTGAAAGAGAGTGAACATTTCCACTATTATAATATTGAACATCACTCAGGAGAAGATAATCATCATTAATCAAAATTAATTAAGACGAAAGAATATGCTAGCTCTATTTTATATATTCATAGGTGTTGCAATCGGAGTAAGTTTCTGGCAGATTACCAGAATCATGAACTTTAGAAGTGTTATTGCTACTGATAAGGACAACGATTTCCAAGGGAAAATGTTCTTAGGATTTGCAGCCTTTTTGTATGCAATGATGATTTATTGCTTGATTTGGATGAATGTAGTTATGCTTCCAGAATCAGCTTCTATTGAAGGAGAAAATGACGATACCTTATTTAATATTTCATTTTGGTTAATCGGAATCGTTCAGTTCATCGTACAATTTTTAATCTTTTATTTTCCATACAAATACAGAGGAAAAGAAGGAAATAAAGCTAAGTTCTATGCCGATAGCCACAAGCTAGAATTAATATGGACCGTAACACCAGCAGTTGTATTAGTTGGGTTAATTGGATACGGTTTATGGCAATGGAATAACATTATGTATGTTGGCGAAGATGAAAACCCAATTGTTATTGAAGTTTATGCTAAGCAATTTAGTTGGGAAGCACGTTATGCAGGTCAAGACAATACGTTAGGTTTAGGGAATGTAAACTTTATCGAAGGCACTAATACAATAGGAGTAGACATGTCTGATAAAAATTCTCAAGACGATAAACATATTCAAGTAGGAGGAACACTATACTTACCTAAAGGGAAAAAAGTATTGTTTAAGTTTCGTTCACAAGACGTATTACACTCAGCTTACATGCCTCACTTTAGAGCACAAATGAACTGTGTTCCAGGTATGGTAACTCAATTTGCTTTTACTCCAAAGTTTACTACTGAAGAGATGAGACAAAATGAAGAAGTGATTGAAAAAGTTGCAGGAATCAATAAGATTCGCACAAGGAATGGAGAAGAAGAGATGTATGAGTTCGATTACATTTTATTATGTAATAAGATTTGTGGAGCATCTCACTATAACATGCAAATGAAGATTGTAGTTGTAGAAGAAGCAGAATATAATGATTGGTTGTCAAAACAACCTACATTAGCAGAACAATTAAGTAATAACTAGAAAGAAGATTTTTAAAAGATATAGATTATGTCAGAGCATCATCACAAAGAAACATTTGTAACTAAGTACATCTTTAGTCAAGATCATAAAATGATCTCTAAGCAGTTCTTAATTACAGGGATGATCATGGGTGTCATTGGAGTTTTTATGTCAATGTTATTCCGTTTACAATTGGCTTGGCCAGAAAAATCATTCAGTATTATTGAAGCCTTCTTAGGACCACACCAAACAGATGGTGTAATGAGTCCTGATATGTACTTAGCATTGGTTACAATACACGGAACCATTATGGTATTCTTTGTATTAACAGCTGGTTTAAGTGGTACATTCTCTAACTTATTAATTCCATTACAGATTGGAGCACGTGATATGGCATCAGGTTTCCTAAACATGATTTCATATTGGTTGTTCTTTATATCATCTATCATCATGGTAATCTCTTTATTTGTTGAAGCTGGACCAGCATCAGCAGGTTGGACAATCTATCCTCCATTAAGTGCATTACCACAAGCAATTCCAGGATCTGGAGCAGGGATGACTTTATGGTTAGTATCGATGGCTATTTTCATTGCATCTTCTTTAATTGGATCTTTGAACTACATCGTTACAATCTTAAACCTACGTACCAAAGGAATGAAGATGACTAGATTGCCATTAACAATGTGGGCATTCTTTATCACAGCTATTATTGGTGTGGTTTCATTCCCAGTATTATTATCAGCTGCATTATTATTAATCTTTGATAGAAGTTTTGGAACGTCCTTTTATCTCTCCGATATATTTATCAGTGGAGAAGTCTTGCATTATCAAGGAGGATCTCCAGTATTATTCGAACACTTATTCTGGTTCTTAGGTCACCCAGAAGTATACATTGTATTACTTCCAGCACTAGGAATCACCTCAGAAATTATATCGACTCATTCACGAAAACCGATCTTTGGATACCGTGCCATGGTAGGATCTATTATGGCAATCGCATTCCTATCAACAATCGTTTGGGGTCACCATATGTTTATCTCTGGGATGAATCCATTCTTAGGATCTGTATTTACATTTACAACCTTACTAATCGCGATTCCTTCAGCAGTAAAAGCATTCAACTATATAACAACACTCTGGAAAGGAAATCTCCAGCTCAACCCCGCCATGCTATTCTCCATCGGATTGGTTTCTACATTCGTAACAGGAGGATTAACAGGACTGGTATTAGGAGATTCTGCCTTAGATATTAATATTCATGACACCTATTTCGTTGTGGCCCACTTCCACTTAGTAATGGGAGTATCAGCAATCTTCGGAATGTACGCAGGAATCTATCACTGGTTCCCAAAAATGTATGGTCGTATGATGAATAAATCGATGGGATACTGGCATTTCTGGATTACTATGATTTCGGCTTACGGAGTATTCTTCCCAATGCACTTTATCGGATTGGCAGGATTACCACGTAGATACTATACAAATACAGAATTCCCAATGTTTGATGATGTAGCAGATACTAATGTTGTGATTACAATATTTGCATTGATTGGAGGAATTGCTCAGTTGATTTTCTTAGCGAACTTCTTTATTTCTATCTATAGAGGTAAAAAAGCAACGCAAAACCCATGGAATTCAAATACAATTGAATGGACGACACCTGTTGAACATTTACATGGAAACTGGCCAGGAAAAATTCCTGAAGTTCACAGATGGGCTTACGATTATAGTAAGAAAGTAGATCCTGAAGATGATAATAGCGACTACTTGCACGGAAAAGATTGGGTATCACAAACCACTCCGTTATTAGAAGGCGAAGAGCCATCTTAAACAAAAAGAAATTACAAGAAAAACCTTTCCAATATGGAAAGGTTTTTTACTTTTTAAAGGATTCATTTTAAGTAGAAATGCCTAGTAAGTAGCTAGAGTAACTATCTTAAAATTGCATTATATTTGTAAGATGAATGAGCATCTAAATCCTGATAACACAAATTATTCTCACGAGGAGTTAGACATTGAAAAAAAGTTGAGACCACTTTCTTTTGATGATTTTACAGGACAAGAACAAGCCATAGAAAATCTTAAGATTTTTGTTGAAGCTGCCAATCAGAGAGATGAAGCATTAGACCATACACTTTTTCACGGTCCTCCAGGATTAGGAAAAACAACGTTAGCCCATATTCTTGCCAACGAATTAGATGTTAGTATCAAAGTAACTTCAGGACCTGTATTAGATAAGCCTGGAGATTTGGCAGGATTGCTTACAAACTTAGACGAAAGAGATGTCTTGTTTATTGATGAGATTCATCGTTTAAGCCCTATAGTAGAAGAATATTTATATTCTGCTATGGAAGACTACAAGATAGATATCATGATAGAATCGGGGCCCAATGCAAGAACGGTTCAAATCAATCTAGAACCTTTTACATTAATTGGAGCTACAACTCGTTCAGGATTGTTAACTGCTCCTATGAGGGCTCGTTTTGGAATTAGCAGCAGATTGCATTACTACAAGACTGATTTGCTCACAACCATCATACAAAGGAGTGCTCAGATACTTAAAGTCCCTATTTCAATGGAAGCTGCTATAGAAATCGCAGGAAGAAGTAGAGGAACACCAAGAATAGCAAATGCCTTATTGCGTAGAGTACGTGATTTTGCACAAATAAAAGGTGATGGTAGTATTACCATTGAAATTGCAAAATATGCTCTAAAAGCATTAAATGTGGATGCGCATGGGCTAGATGAAATGGATAATAAAATACTCACCACTATTATAGATAAATTCAAAGGAGGACCGGTAGGGATTAGTACTTTGGCTACAGCCGTTGGTGAAAATGGCGAAACCATAGAAGAAGTATATGAACCTTTTTTAATCCAAGAAGGATTTATCATGAGAACACCTCGAGGAAGAGAAGTTACAGAATTAGCATACAAACACCTAGGAAGAACAAAAGGAACTAGTCAAGGAGAATTGTTTTAAATGAAAACCTTAAAAAGACTCATACCAATTTTAGAGTGGTTGCCCAACTACAATGTATCGAGATTTCGTGGAGATTTTATTGCAGGTATTACCGTAGCAATCATTTTAATTCCTCAAGGAATCGCTTATGCTTTAATTGCTGGGTTGCCTCCAATTTATGGGTTATATTGTGCATTAGTTCCTCAAGTAATTTATGCAATTTTTGGATCTTCGAGACAAGTAGCTATTGGGCCAGTAGCCATGGATTCCTTAATTGTTGCTACAGGAGTTTCTACCATTGCATTAACAGGTTCTGATTATTACATATCAATTGCTATACTTCTGGCCTTAATTGTGGGAGCCATACAGTTTTTGATGGGGGTTTTTAGATTAGGTTTTATTGTTAACTTTTTATCCAAGCCCGTAATTACAGGTTTTATCTCCGCAGTTGCATTAACCATAGGAATCAATCAATTTAGAAATTTACTAGGAGTAGACTTTATCCAAAGCGACCAAATTCAATATGTTTTAGAAGATATATGGATTAATATTTTAGACTTTAATACTCACACAGCAATTATTGGTGTAATCTCTGTAATTGCAATTCTTGTTTTTAAGAAGATTAATAAAAGAATCCCTAATGCATTAATTGTAGTGATGTTTGGAATCTTTGCGATGCGTTATTTCGGAAGTGAATTTAATGATGTTGATATCATCAAAGAAATTCCGTCTGGTTTACCTTCGTTTTCATTCCCAGAATTAGATTTCGATTTGATTAGAGAATTGTTGCCAATCGCATTAGTTCTTGTCATGGTAGGATATTTAGAAACCATTTCTATTGGAAAGTCATTAGAGTCTAAGCAAGATGAATATAGAATACGAGCCAATCAAGAATTAGTTGCCTTAGGGTTGAGTAATATGATTGGGTCATTGTTTAAAGCTTATCCATCTACTTCAAGCTTTTCAAGATCGGCAATCAATCAAGAATCTGGAGGAACAACAGGAATGTCTTCATTGATATCTGCCGCTATAGTATTACTTACCTTATTGTTTTTAACTCCGTTGTTTTACCACCTTCCCAAAACAGTATTAGCAGCAATTATTATTGTAGCCGTTTTTGGATTGGTAAATATAAAAGAGGCTATCTTTTTATGGAGAGCTAACAATTTAGATTTTTGGTTACTAATGGCAACATTTTTTGCTACTCTCTTTTTAGGAACAGAATATGGAATCTTTATTGGTGTGGGACTTTCGCTAGTGATATTAATTTTTAGAACATCAAGACCTTATATTGTTGAATTAGGAAAAGTGCCCAATTCAAATTTTTATAGAAATAAAGATCGTTTTTCTGATGTAATTATAGAAGAAGAAGTGTTGGTTTTTCGTTTTGACGCCCAATTGTTTTACGCAAATTCTAATTACTTCAGAGATAACTTAGACGAAATGGCTGAAGCAAAAGGAGAACAATTGAAGTTGATTGTCTTAGATGCTGAAAGTATCAACAGAATTGATAGTACTGGAGTAGAAATGTTGAAAGAAAGAATACGATACTATCGAAAAAGAGGAGTGTTATTTTATTTCGCAGGAGTGAAAGGCCCTGTAAGAGACACGCTATTTAGAGGAAAAATATTAGAAATTATAGAAATCAATCACTTTTTTATGCGAGTTAACGGAGCTGTTAACTTTTATAAAACAGGAGATCGAGAACATCAAAAGAAATATGCGAATTACATTCATCAAGCATATGAATAATTATTCAATTTAGATATGAATATAGAACAGATTTATACAGGTTGTTTAGCTCAAGGAGCTTATTATATAGAGAGCAATGGAGAAGTTGCTATTATAGATCCATTACGAGAAGTACAAGGATATATAGATAGAGCAGCGAAGAATAATGCCAAGATTACGTACATTTTCGAGACACATTTTCACGCAGATTTTGTTAGCGGACATGTTACCTTGGCAGAAAAAACAGGAGCAAAAATTGTTTTTGGACCTAACGCAGAAACGAAATTCGATTCTTATTCAGCCAAAGATGGAGAAGTTTTCCAAATAGGAGATATCACTATTACTGTCTTGCATACTCCTGGTCATACTATGGAAAGCACAACCTATTTATTAAAAGATGAAAACGGTAAAGATCATGCTATTTTTAGCGGAGATACTTTGTTTTTAGGTGATGTAGGAAGACCAGATCTAGCTCAGAAGGCAGCAAATATGACGCAAGAAGATTTAGCTGGAACATTATATGAAAGTCTTCGTACTAAGATTATGCCATTAGCAGATGATGTAATTGTATACCCTGCGCACGGAGCAGGATCAGCCTGTGGTAAAAACTTGAGTAAAGAGACTGTAGGAACTATTGGAGGTCAAAAGAAAACTAATTATGCTTTAAGAGTAGATATGACCAAAGAAGAGTTCATCAAAGAAGTTACTGATGGTTTAATGCCTCCGCCTGCGTATTTTCCATTAAACGTAAAACTGAACAAAGAAGGATATAAATCGATTGATTCAGTTATTGAAACAGGAGCCAAAGCCTTATCCGTAAATGATTTTGAATTGGTAGCTAATGAAACAGATGCATTAATCTTAGATGTTCGCCATCAATTTGAGTTTATCAAAGGATTTATTCCCCAATCTATTTTTATTGGATTAGGAGGGACTTTTGCACCTTGGGTAGGAGCTTTAATTAAAGACATAGAACAATCTATCTTATTGGTTGTGCCAGAAGGAAAAGCAGAAGAAACGATTACTCGTTTATCTCGTGTTGGATTTGATAATGTATTAGGATACTTAGAAGGAGGATTTGAATCATGGGGAAATTCAGGGAAAGAAGTAGATACTTTAGAATCGGTTTCTGCTGATGTTCTTGAAGAAAAAATAAATGAAGGAGCTTTGGTTTTTGATGTAAGAAAACCAGGAGAATATACCGCAGAACATATAGAAAACGTACCTAGTACTCCTTTAGATTTTTTAAACAATCATATATCAGAATTCCCAACAGATCAAGATTTTTACTTGCATTGTGCTGGAGGTTACCGTTCTGTGATTGCAGCGTCAATTTTAAAAGCCAGAGGTTTTCATAAAGTAATTGATGTTGCTGGTGGTTACGGAGCGATTAAAAAAACAGGAATTAAAAGAACAGATGTTATTTCATGTTCTTCATCAAACTAAATGATTATGAAAAAACTTTTTGTTTACAGTATTCTTTTTTTGAGTCTATGCAGTTGTGCTCAAGAATCAAGTGTTAAAAAGTTAATTCAACCCGATGAATTAGCAATACTACTTGAAAAAGGAGAAATTCAACTCGCTGATGTGAGAACTCAAGGAGAATATGACAAAGGGTTTATCAAAGGAGCTGTGTTGATTGATTTTTACAAAGACGATTTTGTCAAAAGAATGTCGGAAACCTTTGACAAAAAGAAACCTGTTTATGTGTATTGCGCAAGAGGAGGAAGAAGTAACAAAGCATCGTTATTATTGCTTCAAAACGGATTTCAAAAAGTCTATGATCTAGATGGAGGTTATTCTAAATGGACTAAAAACCTAAAAAAATGACAACAACAATTCACATAGAAAACCTAAAATGTGGTGGCTGTGCTGCAACAATTAGAAAAGGAATTCTAAGCATTGATTCTGTAGATAATGTAGAAGTTGATGTAGAAACTTCTGAAGTAAAAGTATCCCATACTAAAGATGTTGTCACTCACATCAAAGAAAAACTATCCAAGCTAGGATATCCTGAAGCTGGAGATAAAAACACCGTCTTACACAAAGCAAAATCTTTTGTGAGTTGTGCAGTGGGAAGGTTAGAGAAGTAACCCCTCACTAGACCTAAGTTTTCGACTTTGTGAATAAAAAAAGTAAGAGGTTTTTTTGTTTTTTAAAAACAATTGTTACTTTTACTGTGCTATAGAAAGTAAAAAATTGCGAACATTTCAAAAAATTTACAAGTAGTAAAGACTTCTTTATTTAGAAGCCTTAGGCAATTTTAAGAGCCTTTATTTCAACATACAAATTGTTTTATGTATGCTATGAAAATGACTTAGAGCAAACTTAGATTCGTTTGTTCAACAAAATAATAAGTGCTATGAAACCCTTCTCTATACAAAGGAGGTAAGCTTATTTGGTATGAATCATTAGTAATTTATGATACTCAAAATAGAGCTATCTACACAACCAAACACTCACATTTTAAATTATTCACTATGAAAAAATTATTTTTCGCTTTATTAAGCGTAACAGCTTTTAGTGCATTTGCACAAAATACATTTCCGACTACAGGGAATGTAGGAATTGGAACAACAAGTCCAAGTAGTAAATTACAATTATTAGGAGATTTTACTCTTGGAGGAAGTAGCTACTTAAACCAAACAAAACTTTATTTTCAATCAAGTTTAGGAAGTTGGTCCTTGGGTTCACAAGGAGCTAATTCAAATAACTTTATGATATACAGCTATGACCCAAACGCAGACTTTAAAGTATTCACAGGAACCTTAGAGAGGTTTGTAGTGAAGAGTAATGGCAATGTTGGAATTGGAATCACATTACCTACACATAAATTAGATATAGATGGAAATATTCGAGCTAATGGTAGAGGGTATTTTCAAAACACTTCGGATTCTCAAATAACATTAGAAGGAACAGATACTTGGGCTGGTATCGAATTTAAAGATGTTCATGATAAAGATTATTTATGGTTTAGAGGACAACATAAAACATTTGCTATTGGAGGGGGAGGCTCTAATGTTGCTGGAAAAAAATTACATATACATGGAGGAACTAGTATTGGAGTTGCATATGTTGGTCAATATGTGCCTGCAAATGGCTTAGCTGTAGAAGGAAATGTTGGAATTGGAATAACCTCGCCAACAGAAGCACTAGACGTTGTAGGAGATGCACAATTTACTGGAGAAATAGGTTTAGGGAATAATAAAGGATTAATTATCAAAGATAGTGGAGGAAATTATAAAGATGTTATTAAATTAACTACAGCAGATCACATACAAGTAGGAAGTTCTACTGTTTTTGGAGATTTAAAAGTAATTAGTACTGGAAACTACTTATTTGAAGGAGGTGGTAACGTAGGAATAGGAGTTGCAAATCCCAATTCTAAGTTGGCAATTAGAGATAGTAATTTAGAAATTAACTTTTTGATGAACAAAAAACTAGAGGGTTCTTGGCCAGCTAGTGTTGAAAATCAGACAGTAACACTTCAGTCTAGTGGTGCTAGTGCAGGAAACATTGCTTTTGCTTCTGGAAATAATGAAAGAATGAGAATTTCAGCGAATGGTAACGTAGGTATTGGAATTACATCACCTGAACATAAATTAGATGTTAATGGTAGAGGGCGTTTTAAGACTAATATAGATTCTCAAATAACATTAGAAGGAACAGACAGCTGGTCTGGGATTGAATTTAAAGATGTAAATGGGAGTGAATATGTTTGGTATCGCGGCCATCATAAAACATTTTCAATTGGAGGTGGAGGCTCTAATGTAGCCAACAAAAAATTACACATACATGGAGGAACAAGTATTGGAGAAACTTATAGACCTTCATCTGTGCCAACCAATGGTTTAGCAGTTGAAGGAAGTATAGGAATTGGAACATCTTCACCATTACAAAAACTTCACCTAAACGGAAACATGCTTTTCGAAAATAATACAGAGTTAAGATGGAAAGATGCTAGTGGTACACAAAGAACCATTCTAGAATTAGATGCAAATAACGATTTACTCCTTGGAAAATCTGCTGGGGGGAATTTAATTTTTGTGAATGGGTCTTCTTATACAGAAAGAATGAGAATAGATTCTGATGGGAATGTAGGGATTGGCACTACAGCTCCTGGAAGTTTTAAGTTAAATGTATCAGGAAATGTTCATCATTCGGGGAAGTTAAGTGTTGGGACAAATTACAATGGATTTACTGCCAATATTGGAGGTACAACTTATTTAACAACAGGAAGTGTATGGACTACAGATAACTTTGGTTTTGCAAATTCAGCTTCTAATAATACTGGAATTTTTCCAAAAAGCGATCACAGTATAAGTTTAAAAACAAATAATACAACTGCGCTATACTTAGAATCAGGAGGAAATATAGGAATCGGTACAACTTCTCCAGTTGCAGGATACAAACTTTCTGTGGCAGGAAAAGTTATTGCAGAAGAATTAAAAGTACAGTTGCAATCAGCATGGCCAGATTATGTATTTGCAAGCGATTATAAATTATTATCTGTAGAAGAAGTTGAAGCTTTCATCAAAAAAAATGGACACTTACCTAACATGCCATCTGCAAAAGAAGTAAAAAAAGAAGGTGGAGTGTTACTAGGCGAAATGAATAAAAAACTATTGGAAAAAGTAGAAGAGTTAACACTATATACTATAGAACAAGAGAAAAAAATCAAAGCCTTAGAGAAGCAAAACAAACGTATTGAGTTGCTAGAAGAGCAAATGAAAAAATTGTTAAATGAAAAAGAATAAAAGGCATGAAAAAATTAATTTTAGCAGTAGTTGCATTGATAGGTGCGACAGGGCTTGCCATGGCCCAAGAATTACCTGAGGTAATTCCTCCAACACCTACAGTTGCCAACTTAATGCAATTCGAAGAAGTGCCTGTAAGTCAATATACAGGGCAACCTAATATATCAATTCCATTGTATTCCAAAGCAATCAATGCAGATCTAGGAATCAATATTGGATTGAGTTACAACACGCAAGGAATCAAAGTCAACAACCGTTCAGGTTGGACAGGCACTGGTTGGTCTTTACAAGCTGGAGGTGTTATTTCCAGAACAGTTAGAGGAGTACCTGATGAGCGAAAAAGAAATACAGGAAATAACATTGGAGAAGGAATCCTACATAACGATGATTTTTGGAATTATAATACTCTAACAGGAGACTCTAAACAAGAGTTTTTATGGAGAGCAAATGGAACACCACTTGATAAATATGATTATCAACCGGACCTTTTCCAATTTAGCGTTTTAGGAATTTCTGGTCGTTTCGTATTGGTGAAGGAAAACGGATTGGTCGTTCCAAAATTATTATCTAAAAACCAAAACATTCGTGTAGAAGTAGATTACAATACCAATACATCTAGTAATGATTACTTAGCTTTAAACTCTTTTACGATCACAGACACAAAAGGGTATATCTATACGTTTGACATACAAGAAGTTGTACAATCTGAGCCTCTTGTGGCTGTAGAAACGTTTGATCAAGAGCAAAATCTTAGTGGACAAGGGCAACAGTATGTTAGCACTAATGCTTGGTACTTATCAAAGATTGAAATGCCAAATTCTACCTCAGGAAGCCCTTTAGTCTTGGCAACATTTGACTATCAAATCAGTAATGAATCGTATACTACATCGGTGACAAGAACAGAAAGTAGACCTATCAATTACACGGCATCTACGTGGAATGATTTAATGGCTGTTTCCTACAATGCTTCTATTGTAAAACCAAGGAAGTCTCATGCATATTTATCAACGACATCTAATACGAAAAAACTCTCTCGAATTACATTCACTAGAGATAGTACCTATGTGAAGTTTGATTTTAACGGGACAAATCACCCAGAAACTAATGGTGATCAATTGGGGTACTTACGAATTCTAGATAAGAATGATGTTGAAAACAAGCATTATCAATTTACCTATAGTACATCAACAGCAAACCGTTTATTTTTAGATGAAATCGATGAAGTAGCTGGAGGGAATACACAAAAGTATACCTTAAACTATCACAGTAAAAACAAATTACCAGCTTTTGATAGCCCTCATGATGGATGGGGATATCATACAGAGTCTTTAACGCCAAATGCAAATTGTGGATTATCAACACCAGATGCCACGGCCATATTAAATGGTTTGTTAACAGATATCGCTTATCCTACGGGAGGAGTAAAGGAATTTGTATTTGAACGCAACACCATTACCTATCAAGGGAATACACAATTGACTGATGATCAATACAGAGATTTGAATCCAGATAATTGGTTGCCAACAAGTTTAAGCTTAGATTTTGATAGCGCAACTGAAAACAGTGCAGTACCTGGTGTAACACCAGAGACTTTTACGATTTCGCAAGCACAAACATTAAGGTATAAAAAAAACAGTACCACGGCTACCGAAGAAGAACAATTCAATGCTTATATAGAGATTACGGGACCTAACAATTTTAGAGATGTATTTCGTCTAGATGAAGATGAGATTTCTTTCTTTTTAGAAGCAGGAACGTATGAAGTGCGATTTTATACTCTAACCATTGGAACCAACTATAATTTTACAGGGTGTATTGGCTATAAGAATTTTAAATCTACCGTAGAGCGTTTTGTCTATGGAGGAGGCGTTCGTATTAAGAACATTCGTTTTAACAACGATGTAAATGCAATCAAACCCGAAAGAGAAATTAGTTTTACCTACAACGACGCTGGAGGACAAAATCGATCTTCTGGGTCGATCGACGGACTATTAACAGGTCTTCGAAGAACCCATACAGAGACTGTAACAAGACATTTTATTCCTAATGAATGTGCACTAAACCCAACAAGTCTTTTAAGTTTTGATTTTGAAGTCACTATAGATGGGTTGAATGTGGAATTGACACAAGGAAGCTATGTAGGTTATAAAACTGTAGATGTTTCAGAATATGGGAATGGATATACACGATCTACATTTACCTCTGCACAAGATCATTTTAGTCCAGCAGCCACTTTTGTATATCCATATGCACCTGCTAAGGATATCGATTATAAAAGAGGGTTGCTAACAAAACAGGAAGTCTTTGATAATACAAACAGAGTTTTAAAAGAGACTACCAATAGCTATGATTTTGAAGAAGACACAATAGCTCCTATGTATAAACACTATGCAATGGACAGTCCATGGAAACAGTATTATTCTTATTACAATACCTATAAGAATGCTAGCTATAACTCTGGCGTTGCAGACAATCCTATGAAACAGTGTTACCAAGGAAGCACTACAGGGCTACCTATTATAAAAAAAGATAGTGTATTCTCTAAAGTAAGAACAAAACGTTATTTCCTCGGTGTTAATTATAGCGTGGTTGTAAATTCTACCTCACTACCATGTGATAACGATTGTATCGGTTTTTACTCGACTAGCAATGTTGGAACAAACGAAGTACCTTTTAATTTTATTTCTAATAACATAAAATCAACTTGGGCAAAACTAGATAGCGTCCAAAGCAAAGAGTATTTCTATGATGTAAACGGTATACAAAGCATTAAGGAAAATAGGCAAGTTTTTGCATATGATGGTTACAACTATCAAGTAAAACAACAAGATTCATATTACAAGATTAATGGTGCTGAAGAACACTTGCAAACCAAATATTACTATCCTCAAGGAACAAATTTGCAGAGCAATTCTACCACTATGATCAATGCGTTGATAGCGACAAATAAGGTAAACGAAGTCTTAGAAACACAATCCTTTAAAAACGGAAATAAAATTAGTGAGACACATACAATCTATGATGATTTCTCAAGCCTATTACTTCCCAAAGAAGTTCGTGTTGGAAAAGGAAGTAGTACACCTCAGACTCGAATAGAATTTGTGAATTACGACACCTATGGTAATCCTATAGAAGTAAAGAAAACTAACGGAACAACCATCAGTTACATCTACGGATTTAACAAGTCGATGCCAGTAGCCAAACTAGAGAATGTTACCTATAGTGCAATAGAAAGTGTTTTAGGAACCAACTTTACTCTTGATGAGAATTTAAGTACTGCACAAGAGACTAGTTTACGAGCATCTTTGCCAAATGCAATGATTACTGTCGTCAGGTACAACCCAATGGTTGGAGTGACGAGTATGACTGATCCAAGAGGGAATAGTATTTCCTATGAGTATGATGAATTCAACCGTTTGAAATTTGTCAAAGACAAAGATGGAAATCTAGTTAGCGAAAATCAGTACCATTATAAAAATTAAGAAGCTATGATACAGAAGATACAAAAGATGATAGCTCTTGCAATGCTGATGCTATCCATGGCACTAGGTGCCCAAACAATACCCGACAATGTTGTCAAAGAAAATACCTATACGGTTACTGGAACCGAAAATATATTTGCAACCCAAAGTATTACCTTAAAACCTAATACTTGGATACAAGCAGGAAGTACATTTCGTGCTAAGATCATTAAGGATCCATACATTCCATTGAACTTAAGTAATGAGAATTATGTCTTAACACGATTGTTTCAAATAGAAACTACCTCAACAACGGTAGATGAAAACAAAGATGTGATTGAAAACATCACCTATTTGGATGGACTAGGAAGGGCCATACAGAGTATTGCGATCAAACAAAGTCCTTTGCAAAAAGACATCATATCATTTATGACCTATGATGGATTAGGTAGACAGGTAAAAGAATATTTACCCTATGGATCTACTCAGAATACTGGGGCAATTGTTGCTGATCCGTTAACACCTACAGAGAATTATTACAATACGCATTATGCTTCAGATATGGATATTGCAAATCCAAATCCATATTCTGAGAAAACTTTTGAGAATTCTCCTCTAAATAGAGTATTTGAGCAGGCAGCACCAGGTGATGCGTGGAAGAAAACAGGAACAAATATTACAGGAAGAGGCTATTCTGATGGACATACTATTAAGTTTGATTATGAATCCAATAATGCCACTGATAATGTGCGGATTTATAATGTAACCACCTCTTTTGCTAATAATACCTATACACCTGTATTACAAGGAGGAACCAATTTCTATCTAGTAGGTGAATTGACCAAAATGGTGACTAAGGATGAAAACTGGACACCTGCAGATGGATTAAACCACACCACAGAAGAGTTTACCAATGGTGAAGGACAGGTAGTTTTAAAAAGAACCTATGCAGATGTGGATCTGAATTCTGACGGAGACTTTAACGATGCAGGAGAATCGCAAGTAGAGCATGATACCTACTATGTGTATGACGATTTTGGAAATCTAAGTTATGTATTGCCTCCAAAGGTAGATACCACCGATGGAATATCAGGAACAGAGCTTTCAGAGCTATGCTACCAATATGTCTATGATGTTCGTAACCGTTTGGTGGAAAAGAAAATACCAGGAAAAGGATGGGAAGCTATTGTTTATGATAAATTAGACAGGCCTGTATTGACGCAGGATGCTTTGATGGCCGTTCAGAATGAATGGTTATTTACCAAATACGATGAGTTTGGAAGAGTTGCCTATACAGGAATGTACACCTCAGCTAATAGTAGAGTTGCATTGCAAACTACGTTAGATAGTCATGCTACGGTAAACGAATCTCAGCAAAACAATGCGGTTACCATGCAAGACGGAGCTCAGGTATATTATACCAATGCAGCCTTTCCAAATGTGTCAACGCTCAAGCTTTTTACAGTAAATTATTATGATTCCTATGCTGATCTTCCAACAGGTTTTGTGGCTCCTACAGAAGTGTACGGTGAAAGTGTGACGACAAATACCCAAGGTTTAGCAACCGTAAATAAAGTACGCGTATTGGAAACCAATGATTGGATTACGACGGTTACTTATTACGATGATAAAGCAAGACCTATATACGTCTATAGCGAAAATGATTATTTACAAACTACAGACATCGTTGAAAGCCAATTAGATTTTGTTGGGAAGGTACTTGAAGCCAAAGCAACTCATCAAAAAACAGGCAAAGATGATATCGTAACAATTGACAAATTTACCTATGACCATGCAGGAAGATTGTTAGAGCAAACTCAGCAAGCCAATTCCCAAGTAGCAGAGTTGATTGCCAGCAATTCCTATGACGAGTTAGGACAACTCGTGAATAAAGGTGTTGGAAATGTAGTTTCAAGTTCTACTCGTTTGCAAACAGTAGATTACAAATACAATGTACGAGGTTGGTTAACCAGTATCAATAATGATGCAAATAGTGACAATGATCTGTTTAATTTCTCTTTGTACTATAACAACCCAACAGGAAATGGAGTTGCCTTGTTCAATGGAAATATTAGTCAAGCTACTTGGAATACTACCAACATAGATAATAGTACTAAGACTTATACCTATCATTACGATGCGTTGAACAGAATTATCAAAGGGATTGATAATACAAGTAATTACAATCTGGCTTGGGTAAGTTATGATAAGAATGGAAATATAAGCAACTTACAAAGAAAGGGGCATGATGGAACGACTGTAATTTCTGGTTTGATGGATGATTTGACCTATGCCTATGATGCTGGAAACAAACTGTTGGCAGTGAATGACCTAGGTGATGGAATCCATGGATTTAAAGACGGAGTAAATTCAAGCTCTGAATATACCTACGATGTCAATGGGAATATGACTCGTGACGATAATAAAGGGATTACAGCCATTAGTTACAATCATTTAAACTTACCTACACAAGTAAGCATTGGAAGTCAAAATATAGACTATGTATATGATGCCACAGGTGTCAAACAACGTAAAACGGTTCAAGGAATCACAACAGATTACGCTGGAAATTACATCTACGAAAATGGAGATTTACAGTTCTTTTCTCATGCTGAAGGTTACGCAAAAATAGATGTCATATCGAGCGCAGTCGAGATATCTTATGTATATCAATACAAAGATCATCTAGGAAACGTGCGTATAACCTATGCAGATTCTGATGACGACGGTGTCATCTCCGCGCAGGCGGAAATCATAGAAGAATCCAATTACTATCCATTTGGCTTAAAACATAAAGGGTATAATAACGTGGTTTCTTCCAATGGGAATTCAACTGCGCAGAAGTTTGGTTTTGGAGGAAAAGAATTAAATGAAGAACTAGGTTTAGAGTGGATGGATTTTGGTGCAAGAAACTATGATGCTAGTCTAGGTAGGTGGATGAATTTAGATCCACTTGCTGAACTTCTAATGACTCATTCTCCATATAATTATGCATTTAATAATCCTATTTTCTTTACTGATCCCACAGGAATGTTGCCAAGTGGCTCTCAAGGGTTTACTGACTATTATGATGACGGAAATGGAAATATAATATATGATCCAAATGTACGCGGTCCCAAGGATGTACCAAACGGGGGGACTTATATTGGACAATTTTATATTGATCCTTATACAGGAACTTATTGGGATGAAAATGGGAAACCACATCAATCAGATCAAACTTTAGATGAAGTTGTAGTTAAAGGAAAAGCTAGAAAAAAGTCTAAAAAACATGTTTGTAATAAATGGACCTGTGGAGGAGTTGTCAGTTGGGGTTATGGAAGTGAATCTGGAGGAGAAAAGCATGGGCCAAGATTTGAATTTGGGATAGAGAATGTTCCTACAGGAGGAACTACAAAAACAAATTCTACAGTAGAACAAATATTAAAATCAGGAGTAGGTAAATGGGGTAGATGGTATAAAATTGGAGAAAATGCAGATATAGATTCCAATGAGTCTACTATGGAGAATAAAGTAGATGAAGAGGCAAAGAATGTTTCAGAAGAAGTTAAAAAGTTTATTGTTATAACAACTTTTCCTTCAGGAACTATTAGTTATTCTCGTGTGAATACTCTAACTGGCGCAAAAAAAGATTCAGCTTCTGAAAGAAAAAACTATCGATTTATGGTTATTAAACATATAGATAGTGTAAATTTAAGACCTTATTTAGATAGTGTGTTGAGAGTGCCAAAAAAACTGAAATAATGAGCAGACTAATAATTACCATTTTTATCGTTCTCTTTTTTTCATGCGAGGGCAAGAATAATATTGAACCTGTTGAATTTATTGAATATTATCGAGACGGAGTCATAAAGTCTAAAGGCTTATTTTATAAGGATTCATTGAAAAAAGGCAGATGGACATACTATGATAGTAAAGGTTTTGTTAAAAGCATTGAAGATTATAAGATAGTTAAAAATAATTCAATTTTAAATCAACAATGGATGTTTAATCAAAAGGGAGATACAATTTATGAGAAGAGTAAATTTTATGATTTGATCCTTAATAAGGATACACTTGAAGTGAATGAACTTTTAAAAGCTGTAATATATATGCCAGCAAGCTTATTCAAGAATCGAGAATCTGAAATTTTAGTTTATTTACCAATTAGAGATGAAGAAAACTTTAATAAAGATTTTTCGAATGAAAAAAATGTTAGACTAGATACATTCCATAATTTATCAAAGGATGTTGTTGAAAATCAGAAATTGCTTGAAGGCTTCAATCCTAAACATGTAGTAATTTTCGGGAAATATTATCTTACTCCAGGGAAAAAAGTTGTTCGGGGAATAATTGTAGAATACTATTTTCAAAACGACGAGTCTAGTGAAGGCGGGCAAATGAGAAAAGAGAATAAAACGTATTTTGAAAAGGAAATATTTGTAAAAGACTCATTAAAGGGTAATGTCCCAAATTAGGTAATGTCTCAAATTAGCACTTATTAAAAAAGAGTGATGATTATAGTTGAAAATCAATAAGTTAAATAAAGATACCGTTCTGAAAAGGACGGTATCTTATGTTCACTGAAATATTAAAAAGTTTGTTAGAGCCTCGATAGCGCGGATCTACCTGTCGTTAGACAGGATTGTTTTCCGTGCGAACATCCCAATAGCGCTTGCCAGCCTGCATCTGACAGGCTTGTAGTCCGCGTAAATATCGAGAATAGATTCTAAAATAACCCAAACACATTGTGTTTGGGTTATTATTCTCATAAAAAACAAGTATTACTCTATCTTCAGTAGTTTAAATCGGTTATTCACTAGAAAGCCTGTTACTTTTTCTTCACCTAGAAAATCAATCATAGTAACAGTTTCAATATCAATAAATTTAGTTGAACTCATAGGTTGTAAAGACAAATTCCCTAAAGGAGTTTGACTAACCAGTTTCCCATCTACCAATTTCATTTCAACAATCAATCCCTGTTCTTTTAACTCGTATTTCCCAGTGTATTTCTTTAGCTCTTCATCAGTTAGATAAATCACTTCTATCACTCTTGGTTTTCTAATAGGCCAATTGTAATAAGCAAAAATGGAATTTTCTATTTCTCTAGCCAATTGCCCGCCATTGTCAGCATTAGTCATCACAATAACTGCATTACCAAGATGTGCATAGGCAACCATATTATTGGTAAAACCTGCATTTTTGCCCCCATGTCCAAAAACAAGAGAATCTTTTTCATGATAAAGAGAAGGGCCTAAACCCCAGTTGTTTTTATGCTTAGTAAGCATTTTTTCAACAGTTTCTTTAGATAAAATTCCGTCAGATTTCCCTTTTAATATCTCTTGAATTTCCATACAATACAAAGCCAAATCAGAAGGTGTTGTCCATAACCCAGCGGCAGCTTGCTCAGGATAATTGTGCCACAAACCTTTAATCAACGAACCATTTCCATAATAAGCAGCACTAATATTATTTTGAAAACTTTGAGAAATTGGTTGTTGGTAAGTGCTGTTTTTCATCCCAATAGGTGATAAAATATTCTTCGCCATATACTCTTCTAGAGGCATGCCACTTACATCTTCAACCACTTTTTCCATCACTGTATACCCGCCGCCAGAATATCTCCAAATACTGCCAGGAGTAGTATTTACGAAGATTTTTGGAGTATTTCCTTTTCCATCTAAAACATCAATGATTGTAGGAAAACTATCTTTTTGTTGATATCCAGGAAAACCATGAACCGTCATTCCAGCTGTATGCGTCAGCAATCTTTTAAGGGTAACTTTTTCATTCTGAGTAAATTCGTTTTCGGGAATTTGCCAGCCTTTTAAATATTGATTCACATCCTTGTCAAGATCTACACTTCCCTCTTCAACTAGTTTTAAAACCGATAAAGCAGCTACAGGTTTACTAATAGAGCCAGCTTGAAATAAGGTTTCGGTATTTACCTTTGTACTGTCTTTTGTGTTCGCGTATCCGTATCCTTTTGCCCATTTAATTTTTCCATTTTCAACAACAGCTATACTAACACCAGGAACTTTATAATGTTCCATTCTTTTATAGATGTTCATCTTTTCAACAGAATCTCCTTTGATTTGGATGTTCTTGGTCAAACTATTTTCTATAGTGCTGATTTCTTGAAGCACTTTTTTATCCTTTTGAGGACTACAATTAGACAATACAAAGAATAGAAAAATAATGAGTGGAAATTTCTTCATGACAATGATTTAGGTTGATAATTGTCTTAAAGGTAGGGCTTTAACATAAAAAAACCGAAGCTAGTGCCTCGGTTTTTTTATTTAATAGAATTTTTGATTAAAACTTCAAAGTCAATCCTAGTAAGAAATTAGCGGTAGCCTGTGGGTAGTATCCTGCTCCGTCAACTGTTGTGGTTGTGCCAGGATTGGTCCAAGTATCATCAAAAGTGTAATAGTAACCTCTGTCTACATACTCAGCATTAAATATATTATTAATCAAACCTGTAATCACAATCGAATCAAAGATTTTCTCGGTGTCAATTTCATACACAAAGTTTAGGTCGTTGGTAAAATAGCTATCCAAAACATCCAAGCGAGAAACGTTGCTGTTTAAATTGCTCATAAACTGCTCACCTACAAATTTGGATAAGAACGAAATTTGGAAATTGCTAGAAGGTTGGTAGACAAACGCATTTCCAACAATCACATTCGGAGAGAATGATAAAGGAGTGTTTCCTAAGTTCTGCAAAGTTCCATCAATAGAAGCATAAAAGTCTCTATTCTTATTAGAACTCAATGCAGCATTAGAACGAATGGCAAATTGTTCATTCAGTTGAATATCAGCATCAATCTCTAACCCGAAACGGTAACTCTTTCCGCTAGTGGCGCGAATAGGAGCTCCAACTCCGTCAATAGCTCCTGTTAACACCAATTGATTTTTATAGTTCATAAAATACAAGTTGGTATTTAGGCGAACTTTATCGGTTTTATAACGCCATCCAAACTCAATATCATCCAAAGTTTCGTGTGTAGTCACTCCACCTTCAAAATCATTTCTATTCGGTTCTCTATTGGCTCTAGCATAAGAGAGATACAAACTGTTTTCATCTGCAATTCTGTAGATAAATCCAGCTTTCGGATTGAAGAAACTAAAACTAGCATCTACATCAATAGGATCTCTATCTGATGTTAATCCGGCTGTTTGATAGTTCACAAAACGACCTTGTAAATCGATATATGCAGAAACCTTTTCACTCAAGTCAAAAGTTGCTTTTGAGAAAACACTAAAATCTGTTTTCTTAGAATCACTAAAGTAATAGCGATCTCTAATATTGGTGTTCGGAGCTAAATCGCTTCCCCAAATCACTTCTCCAAAATGATCATTGGTATAGTTGCTATACGAAATTCCAGAGATGATATTCACATCTTCTTTTTGATAGTTGGTATTGAAGTTTACCACATAAAAATTATTATCCAACCATCTACGAACGATTACATCACTACCGTCAACAATTAAGTTGTTAAAATCAGCAGCATCTTCATTGTCTTTAAACTGTTCAAAGAAACCAGCACCTTGAGTATAATTCAAACCTACGTTTGTAGACCAGTTCTCATTCAATTGCTCATTCCAATGAAACTGATAATGGTTTTGTCCATAATCATCTACTTCATTATCATAGGTATATGGATTTTGCCTTCTGTCTTGCTCCAATTGAGCGGCTGTTAATCCAAACCAAGCTTGATAAGTAACTTCAGTTCCTCCAAAAGCAATGGCTTTGATTAAGGTGTTGTCATCAGAGTAAGCTCCTTGTAAAAAATAGGATTTCAACCGTGTAAAAGCTCTGTCTACATAACCATCAGAATAAACATTTGACAAACGTCCAGAAACTTCAAAGTGGTCATTGATTTTTCCTGTGCTAAACTTTACAGTGTGTTTTCTAGTTCCAAATGAACCAAAAGAATTAGAGATTTCACCATAGGCTTTTTCGGAAATAGCATCCGTTAAGATATTCAAACTAGCACCAAATGCTCCCGAACCATTGGTTGAAGTTCCTACACCGCGTTGCAATTGTAAGTTTTGAGTAGAAGAAGCAAAATCCCCTAAGTTTACCCAAAAAGTACCGTGACTTTCAGCATCATTATATGGAATTCCGTTAATCGTTACATTGATTCGCTCACTGTTAGATCCTCTTACATTTAAATAGGTGTATCCTACACCAGCTCCAGCATCTGAAGAAGAAATTACCGAAGGAAGATAGTTCAAAAGAATAGGAATGTCTTGCCCTAAGTTTCTCTTGGCAATTTCCTTCTTATTCAAATTAGAATAGGTAACCGGAATATTAGAAGTTGCTCTTACGGCTTTTACCAAAACTTCATCTAAAACATCAGTGTTTGGATATATATAAAAGTCGAGTCCTTCAGAGTTTTCAAAAACTTCCACTACTTGAAGAGCACTCTGATATCCTAAGTATTTTACTTCTATGCCATAGCTTCCTTTAGGTAGTTTTAACGTGTAACTTCCCTTAACATTTGTAGTAGTTCCTTTTTTTAATTCAACAACATAAACTGTTGCTCCTTCTAAAGGCTTTTTGTTTTCATCATACACTTTTCCTGAGAGTGTATAATTCTGGGCGTTTGTAAGAATGCTTACAAACAAGAATAAAAAAAATGTAATTTTTTTCATTTTAAAGAAAATTTAAAACGAATAAAAAGAGGTAATTATTCTTGTAATTAATAATTGAATAATTAATGTTATTACAAAAACTTACTTGTAATAACTCTGTCATAAGTTCCTAAACAGCATTACCTGTTCTAGGTTCTATGGGTATGATCTCAGCCTGATTTTAATTGTGAATCACGAATTGTTAATTATGAGTTATGAAACTTTAAAATTCATATTTGATTATTCATCATTCAATAAAGGCACCCCTTTATGAGAACGCGGCAAAGGTATTATTGATTTTTAAATTATAAAACAATATTTGTATATATTTATAGAGTACAAAATGTTCCTATGAAAACGAAAACTCTCTTTATAGTTCCCTTCATTTTATTTTTAAGTTTTACATTTTATGCACAAAACCCTGTAAAAGGAAAAGCTGTTTATAAATTAACTTTTGTAGATATAGAAGCTCGACTGAGTTTGATGAAGGAGAAAATGAAAGCAGAATTTATGGACGAAAAATTTATGAGAAATATGGAAAGAATGTATAAGACCAGAGAGCTTTCTTACACATTGCTTTTTAATGATACGGTTTCTCTTTTTTATCGATCAAAAAACTCTATAGATGCTAAAGGAATGCTTTCTATCATGGGCGATAAAGGAAAATATTACACCAGTTTAAAAAACAAAACCATTTTAAATGAAAAGGAAGCTTTTTCGATGTTGTTTTTGATAAAATCTGATGCTATAGATTGGGAAATTACTAAGGAAACAAAAAAAATAAAAGGATATACTTGCTATAAAGCTGTTGGGAAAAGAAAATTTCATGGGAGAAAAGGTTGGTTTGAAAAAGAAATTGTGGTTTGGTATACTAAAGAAATACCTCATGCTTATGGACCCTCGGTTTACGGAGGAAGCTTGCCTGGATTCATTATAGAGAGCTACAATAAAAATGTAAAATACGAATTTGTTTCAATTGACTTTAATGTTGATGATAAAATCAAAATAGTAAAGCCTACCAAGGGAAAAAAGCTTACACACTTAGAGTTTCAAAAAGAAAGTAAGAAACTAAGTGAAGAAAGTATGTATATGATGAGAAAAAATTAAAGTAAAGTCAATTATTCTAAATTCCTTAAAAGTCTTTTTTGATAATATTTAGAAAAGATATAGACATATTCAGGGCCATTAATTAATTCAGCAGTTTCAATCTCTAAAATTCTAGCGATGTCTATAAATTTTTGAAGATTAATTCTACTATGACCTCTTTCAAGTTTATGATATGCATTTTGACTAATATTAAGCATATCCGCCATATAGTCTTGTGAATATCCCTTTTCTAATCTAATTCTTTTTATTCTTTCTCGGATTTCTTCTACTATCTGCTGTGTAGTGCTCATCGACTCGAGGTTTTAAATGCAATTCTTAGATTTTACTATGGGGGATACGGCACAAAATTAGCAAAAAGCCAAAGCAAGTAGTTTCATGGTTTTCTGGGATATTTATAGCTTTTTCGACTAACCATTTTAGGTTAGTTGCTTTTGCTATTATTTATAGCGAATAGCTATTTTATTGATTGTTAAGTATTTGTAGGTTTGATGTCAAGTTCTTTATGCGAATAAAGGACTGTAAAAAGGAAATCTCTGAACATTTCAGAGTAAGAGATAATTACTGTGGGGGAGAATCAAAATTTTGATTCCTTTTACTGGGGGAGTAATTATAAAGGAGAGTTGTGTTAAGCAACTCTCTTTCCTTTTTATTCAACATCTGGCTTTTTCCTTAGGCTCTTTTTTGCTGACTGTTTCTGTTTACTTTCTAATCGTTTTTGCTTTTGAACTTTACTAATCTTTGTGGTTTTTCTTTTCTTCGGAACAATCAAACCTTTCTCAATAATTTCAAAAAAACGTTTGATGACCTTTTCTTTATTTGAATGTTGACTCCTGCTTTCTCCAGAAGCCAATTGTAATACCCCACTTTTGGTTAAACGAGAAGATAAGTTTTTTTGTAAAATTTCTTTTTCTCCATCAGAAAAGGAAATAGAATTGATAAGGTCAAAAGAGAGCTCTACTTTAGAAGATACTTTATTTACATGCTGACCTCCAGCTCCAGAGCTACGAACAGCTTTGAATTGTAATTCATTATAAATAGATTCTTTATTCATCTTTTAAAGAATCTGAATAGGAGTAAAGGTTACTTCTATTTTTCATAATAGCGTCAATAGCTTCAACAGCAGTTTTAAAACGAGTATCCTTATCTCCTTTTAATAAAATGTAAGGTCTATTGTATGTGTCTAATGCATTTTTAAAAGCATTAAACATCTCCAATCGCTGTTCGGGTCTATCTCTTAAATCATCTTCAACCCAAGGAGTGTCAATATAGGTAAGGAAATACAAGTCATAAGTATTTTCTGTTGCGGCTTTTTCTAACAAAGGATCTACAAAGCCACCATAATATTCTTCAGAATAGACTTTAGTTTCTAAAAGATCGGTATCGCAAATCAATATTTTATCAGCTCTTTTGGCTAACCTGTTCTCTAAAGCTATTTGTCCATAAGCAATGGGAAGAATATCTTGAGGTTCACAAGTTCTTCGCTCTTGATTCCATACTTTTTGCAAATAAGGACGCGCATATTCTTCAGCCCAAACTGTATTATAATGTTTGGCTAATTGAATAGAGAGTGTTGTTTTTCCTGTGCTTTCTGGACCAAACAAAACTATTTTTACAATGTTGATGTCTTCTTGTCTAAGGTTTTTCTCCATGATTTATATCCTAAATAAGCCAAAACAAGGAAAATAGTAAATTGAATTCCTGAAAAACCTAACCCTTTTATAAAGTATAAAGGAACAGAAATAATATTTCCAATAATCCATAATGTCCAATGTTCAATTTTTTTGTTTGCCATCAACCACATTGCAGCAAAAAAGACTCCGGTAGTCAATGTGTCGAAATAATCTGTAATTCTATCAAATCGATTAAAGTATAAATAAACAGCAACAACAAATGCAGCTGTAAACACAAAAATTCCGATAGCTTTTAACTTATCTGATTTATTCGTTCTAGTAATTTCTATATGATGATCATCAATTAGTTTTGCCCACATATACCAGCCATAAATGCTCATCAAAGTGTAATATATGTTAATAATTAAATCCCCATATAAGGTAAATTGATAGCAAATGTAAACATAAATAGTAGTGCTTATAATTCCGGTTGGATAGACCCAAATACTTTCTTTTTTGGCATACCAAACACTTAAAACTCCTGAAATAACTGCTACAATTTCTAATAAGATATTAAATAATGTTGCATCTCTATATGGGTCAATGAAGAAATCAATGATATCATTCATAACGATTGGATTCTGATTTTATAATGGGTTGATTTTCACCCTTCTTAATTTGATTAAAAAAGGTTAAATCATTTTCAAAAGCAGTTCCAATTACCACCATATCTGCTCCAGAATTATAGGCATTATTTAACTGATTGATAGAGTGAATTCCTCCTCCTACAACTAAAGGAATTTTTAATTTACTTTTCACACAATTAACAACTACAGCCCCTACAGGATTTTTAGCTCCAGATCCTGCTTCTAAATAAATCAATTGCTTCCCAGAAAATTCTCCGGCTAAGGCAGTTTTTAAAATCAATTCATACTCTGTTTGAGGAATAGGATTGGTCTTACTAACTCGTTGAACAGAGGTTTCTTTTCCACCATCAATTAAGATATATCCCGTAGGAATTACTTCTAAACCTGATTTTTGTATTTCTAAAGCTGCATCAATTTGCTGGTCTATTAAATACTCAGGGTTTCTTCCTGAGATTAAGCTTAAGAATAAAATTCCATCAGCCTCAGATGTAATTTGATCCGCATTTCCAGGAAAAAGAATGATTGGAAGTGTTGTATAATTTTTAATTTCTCTAACAACAGATTCTATTTTATGATCTCTATCTGTGCTTCCTCCAACAAATATGTGAGTGGCTATAGATTCGTTTACCAATTTTACAAAAGAATAAATCTGATCTATTTGAATTTTTTCTGGGTCAATCAAAACGGCTAGTAATTTTTGACCAGATTCTTTTGCAACTAAAATCTCTTGGTAGATATTCACAATAGCGAAAATAAGAAGTTCTCGATAGAAATTTGCTCTTGTATCATAAATTCATTTGTACAAATAAAATTTTCAACTATTTAATAAGCATAAACACAGGTGAACCCTTCAAATTCTAAAAAGTGAACTATATGGTTTGAGATGTAACCTTCATAACGAATTTCTCCTGTTGTTTTTTCATCAGCAAATCTAAAATCTTCAATATTGATGTGGTGTAAAAACAATAACTTCTTCTTTCCGTAAATTTTATACAACGATTCTTTGGCTCCCCAAACTATTGTCAGCTTACTCACCAAAGCATTATGATTGGCAATCGTGTTATACTCTTCAATTGGAGTAAATTTATGAGCAATTTTCACAATCTTATCTCGTTGCATTTCAATATCAATTCCTACAGGGCCTTTTTTAGAAATCACAATAGCAGAAAAAGTGAAAGAATGGGTAATAGAAATATGAGTTCCATCTTTTAAATGAGGTTTTCCGAACTCGTCATAAATTAAATCAGCATCAGAATATCCTACTTCCTTTAATAGATGACGAATGCTAACAAAACCTCTTTGATGTATTTCGGATCGCATGGAATCCATACGATTTTGGCTATTCTGAGTTAATTCAATTCCAGATAATAAAACTGCCAATGGTTCTTCAATCTTCCAAATCAAAACCTTGGTATCATCATTAACATCAATCCTTTTATAAACAGGCATATTTTAAAAAGTTATTCCGTACCTTTGCGGTCTTAAAAATAGAATAAAAAAATAATTCAGATGAGTACAAATACATCTACTTACGTACCATACAAAGTTAAAGATATTTCTTTAGCATCTTGGGGAAGAAAAGAAATCGAATTGGCAGAGGCAGAAATGCCAGGATTAATGTCGTTAAGAGAAGAATATAAAGAAGAGCAACCTTTAAAAGGAGCTAGAATTGCTGGATGCTTACACATGACTATCCAAACAGCAGTGCTAATCGAAACATTGCAAGCTTTAGGAGCAGAAGTAACTTGGAGTTCTTGTAATATTTTCTCTACGCAAGATCAAGCTGCTGCTGCAATTGCTGCTGCTGGAACACCAGTGTATGCTTGGAAAGGAATGAATGAAGAAGAGTTTGATTGGTGTATAGAGCAAACTTTATTCTTTGGGGAAGATAAAAAACCATTGAATATGATCTTAGATGATGGAGGAGATTTAACGAATATGGTTTTAGATCGTTATCCAGAATTAGTAGATGGAATTAACGGATTATCTGAAGAAACTACAACAGGAGTTCACAGATTATATGATAGAATGAAAGCTGGAACACTTCCTATGCCAGCAATCAACGTAAACGATTCTGTAACAAAATCTAAGTTTGATAACAAATACGGATGTAAAGAATCTGCGGTAGATGCGATTCGTAGAGCTACAGATGTAATGTTGGCTGGAAAAAGAGTAGTTGTTTGTGGATATGGTGATGTTGGAAAAGGAACAGCTGCTTCATTTAGAGGTGCTGGTTCTATTGTAACAGTTACTGAAATCGACCCTATTTGTGCTTTACAAGCTGCAATGGACGGTTTTGAAGTGAAGAAATTAGAAACAGTTGTAGGAAATGCAGATATCGTAATTACTACAACAGGAAATAAAGACATCGTTCAAGGAAGACATTTTGAGGCGATGAAAGACAAGACTATTGTATGTAATATTGGTCACTTTGACAATGAAATCGACATGGCTTGGATGAATGATAATCATGGAGCTACTAAAGTTGAGATCAAACCTCAAGTAGATAAATATACAATCAATGGAAATGACATTATTGTTTTGGCTGAAGGACGTTTGGTAAACTTAGGATGTGCAACAGGACACCCAAGTTTTGTGATGAGTAACTCATTTACTAACCAAACCTTAGCTCAAATAGAGTTATGGAACAATATTGATGCTTACAAGAATGAAGTGTATATGTTACCTAAACATTTAGATGAAAAAGTAGCAAAATTACACTTAGCTAAAATTGGTGTTGAATTAACAGAGTTACGTGAAGATCAAGCAAGCTATATTGGTGTAACTGTTGAAGGACCATACAAGCCTGAGCATTATAGATACTAAAAAATCGTTTGTAGTCTTAAAATTAAGACTGCTTTGCTTTTAGATATAAAAAAACCTCTCATTTAGAGAGGTTTTTTTATTTTTAGACTCAAATCCAATTCATGGCACTTTCCAAAAAGATCGGTTTACTCTTAGCTCCTATTTTATTTATAATTATTGTAAACCTTCCATTTCAATTGGTTTCTGAAACAGGTGATGCCGTTATTGCTGTAGCCGTTTGGATGGTGATTTGGTGGATAACTGAAGCAGTACACATTGCTGTTACGGCACTATTACCCCTAGTTTTATTTCCATTGTTAGGAGTTATGAATGCGCCAGATGTAGGAGCCAACTACGGACACCCAATTATCTTTTTATTTTTTGGAGGATTTGTATTAGCCTTAGCACTAGAAAAAGTAAACTTACACAAACGAATTGCCTTAAGCATTATTAGAATGACTGGTACTACGCCCAATAAAGTCATTCTCGGGTTTATGTTAGCCACCGCCTTTATGAGTATGTGGATTAGTAATACGGCTAGTACAGTAGTAATGTTGCCTATTGCCATTTCTGTCATTAAATTATTGATTGATGACGAAGATGGATTCACCAAAGGAGATCGAAATTTTGCCTTGAGTGTGATGCTAGGAATTGCATTTTCAGCCAATGCAGGAGGAATAGCTACTGTAATTGGAACACCGCCAAACTCGGTATTAATTGCATTACTTGAAAGCGAATACAACATAGAAATTTCATTTGTGAAATGGATGAGTATGGGATTACCTTTTTCAATTCTAATGGTTGGAGTATGCTATTGGGTTTTGGTAAAATGGATGTTTCCATGTAATCATATTCAGTTTTCTACATCGGCAAGTGTAATTACAGATGAGTTGAAGTTGTTAGGAAAAATATCAAAACAAGAACGAAGAGTACTCACTATTTTTTCAATCACAGTTTTTTTATGGATTACTAGAACTATTATTAATAAAATTTTCCCAGGATTGAAACTTTCCGATACAATTATTAGTTTGATTGGAGCCATCTCTTTATTTGCGATTCCGTTGAATTTTAAAAAAGGAACTTTTGTCTTACAATGGAATGATACCAGCAAACTTGCTTGGGGTATATTACTCTTATTTGGAGGAGGTTTGGCTTTGGCTAAAGGAATGGCTTCAAGTGGTTTGGTAGATGTAATTACAGAAGCAATTCAGAACGGAGGCTTTAGTCCTATTGTAGTTGTAAGCTTGTTAATTGTTCTCATGCTATTTATGACTGAGTTGATGAGCAATGTAGCATTGGTAGCAGTACTAGCTCCTGTTGTGGCAGGAATTGCCATTGGATTAAATATTCCGATGTTAAATGTTCTCATTCCCGTAACGATGGCATCAAGCTGTGCATTTATGTTGCCTATGGCAACGCCACCCAATGCTATTGTTTTTGCAAGTGGTTACGTCAAAGTAAATCAAATGGTGAGAGCTGGAGTCATTTTAAACATTCTAGCTGTGATCTTTTTGATTTTATATTACTTGTTTGTAATTCCGGTAATTTTTTAACCCAACCAGCCTTCACGATCTAGACTCCTATATTGAATTGCTTCTGAAATATGATTGGGTAAAATATCTTTTTCGAAAGCTAAGTCTGCTATAGTTCTAGCAACTTTTAAGATCCGATCGTAAGCTCTAGCAGAAAGGTTTAGCTTTTCCATCGCAGTTTTTAAAAGCGATTTACTTTCTTCAGATAGCTTGCAAAATTTCCGAATCTGTTTTACATTCATCTGAGCATTGTAATGTATGTTTTCGAGTTCATGAAAGCGTTTGGTTTGAATCTCTCTAGCATGAGTAACACGTTTTCTAATCTCTTTACTTGGTTCACTTTTTCGTTCATCAGATAATTTATCAAAAGGAACAGGAGTCACTTCGATATGAATATCAATCCTGTCCAATAAAGGGCCAGAGATTTTGCTTAAATAACGTTGCATTTCTTGAGGAGAAGAAGTTAACGGACTAGAACCATCATTAAAAAAACCGGACGGACTGGGGTTCATACTAGCCACTAACATAAAACTACTGGGATAAGTAACAGTAAATCTTGCCCTAGAAATAGTTACTTCTCTATCTTCTAAAGGCTGCCTCATTACTTCTAAAACCGTTCTTTTAAATTCAGGTAATTCATCTAAAAACAACACTCCGTTGTGAGCCATAGAAATTTCTCCAGGTTGAGGATATTGTCCGCCGCCCACCAAAGCAACATCTGATATCGTATGGTGTGGAGAACGAAACGGACGCTCATATAACAATCCATTGTTCTTCGTTTTTCCAACCACAGAGTGAATTTTGGTAGTTTCCAAGGCTTCTTGTAGCGACATAGGAGGAAGAATAGAAGGTAATCGTTTGGCCAACATGGTTTTCCCAGCTCCGGGAGGACCAATCAAAATAATATTATGACCTCCCGCAGCGGCAATTTCCATACATCTTTTAATAGATTCTTGACCTTTCACATCTGCGAAATCAAATTCAGGAAAGTCGATGTGTTTGTAAAACTCCGTTTTTGTATCTACTTCAGTTGGAAGTATCTGTTGGCAATTATTAAAATGATCTATAACCTCTTGAATACTATTTGCTCCCAAAACATGAAGTCCTTCTACAATGGCTGCTTCTTTAGCGTTTTCTATGGGTAAAATCAAATACTGAAAACCTTCTTCTTTTGCTTTGATTGCAATGGGTAGTGCACCTTTAATAGGTTGTAAACTTCCGTCCAAAGAAAGTTCTCCCATAATTAAATAATCATCAATATGATTAGATTCAATTTGGTTGGAAGCCATCAAAATTCCAATTGCAATGGTAAGGTCGTATGCCGCTCCTTCCTTTCGTAAATCGGCGGGAGCCATATTAATAGTAATCTTTTTTCCTGGAAGTTTGTATCCGTTATTTTTTAATGCAGCTGAAATTCGAAAAGAACTTTCTCTAACTGCATTATCTGGTAATCCTACTAGATGATAACCAATCCCTTTATCAATATTAACTTCAACGGTAATTGTGGTAGCCTCAATACCAAAAACGGCACTACCATAGACTTTTGTAAGCATAGCAATTCTTTTTCTTTAGCAAGAGAAAGATAAGAAAAAAATTATTTTAATTTCTTTATAAGCTTTTTGGCTTCTTTGTTTTTAAAGTAAGAACTGTCAATAATGATTTGTAATTCTTCTTTAGTTTTTTCGGTTTGATCCGATTTTAGATATAACAAACCTTTGTACCAATAACCTTTTTGTGCATCGAGAAGATTGCTATTAATTAATTTGTTGAGCGTTACTTCGGCTTCATCATACTTTTGTAACTCTATTTGAGAAAGAGCCAGATATAAATACACATTTCCATTTTTTGAAGTATCTACAACTTGAGTTAAAATTTCTATAGTCTTTTGATATTCTTTTTTGTCAAAAAATACTTGAGCTTTGGCAAGTTGATTGATGGAATCGCTTCTATCTACTAAAGCAAGCAAATCGGTTCCTTGAAGATAAGAAGAAAACAACGCATCATTAGATTTAGGAGAGAGGTTAAATACATTATAAGCAATAAAAATTAAAACAGATGCTGCGGCTGAATATGCCAACCAATTTTTTCTTTTAGGAACAGATGTTTTATTGTATTCGTCCTGAGCTTGGGCGATTGTTTTTTTTAGTTCTTGAGTTTCTTCACTTTTGTAAATAGCTTCAAACTCAGTTACCTCAGGATTGTCATCTTCTTCCAAGAAACTCCAAGAGTTTTCATCCAATGATTCTCTAAGCTGTTTTTCTAAAGTAACATGTTCTTTAAACTCGACATCACTATTCACTCTCTCTAAAAAAGATTTTCTCTCTTCTTTGGAAAGCTCACCGTTTAGAAAACGTTCAATTAATATGTCATCTTCTAGACTCATACTTCTACTAAAGAAAGATAACGATGGTCTTTTTTTATGAGCCCCATCAATTGTTTCTTACATTTAAAAACACGTTGACGAACAACAGTCTCAGAACTGTAATCGTATTCTCTGGCAATTTCTGCATAGGAAATTTTGGCAAAGAACAGGTTTAAAATCTTCTTACAATTATCTGAGATTAACTGCAGTTTTTCGGTAAATAATTCTTGTCTTTTTTGCTCAACTATTGCAATAGCTTGATCCTTCTCTTCAGTAACTAGTTCCACAACTCCGTTGTTTGTTACCCTGTTTTTTGATTTATTTAACTCTCTTCGCCATAAATTTTTACAGACTGTATATAAATAAGCTTCAAAAGTATTTTTGATTTCAAATTTTTCCTTTTTATATCGAACAGCAATTTGCAACAGAGCCTTTTGAAAAATATCTTCTGCATCTTCAGTATTACCCTTGTTTTGCATCACAAACTTACGCACAAAAGGAAAACAATCTTTATAAATAGATTGAATCTCTAGGGAGTTTCCGGTAGCCAAAGCATTTAAAAAATAAGAACTGTTCTTCATAAAAATGTCTCAGTTGTGAAACAAAAATAAAATTTTATATTTGAGTGGGTAACATTTTTTTAAAGGAGTCACTATTAATTGAACTTTAAAATTTATAAAATGAAAAATTTAAAAACGATTATTGTATTATTTTTAGGAATAATCTTGCTTAGCTTCCAAGAAGCAAAAAATCCAAAAACAACTTTTGATGTTAAAGAAGTATCTTCTAGTACTTCTGTTAATAAGGTTTTTGTAATTTATGCTAACTGGGTGTCTGAGAGTCAAAAGCAAAGTATTCGAGAAAGTTATATTGAAGTTTTTGGCGTATTTCAAGTACAAAGTTGTTCTAATAACCCTCAAGCGGAGATCTGGCACTTTACTCCTCAACCTCCACCAGATACATTTGATGCTGATCCTGTTGTTGATGTTGAAGAAGGAATTACTTTTTATTATAATAGAGTTCCTGGGATTACTATTTGTAAATAATGTTAGATGAAAAAAATTTTTTTTTCTGGCTATGCATGTTAATAAGTATTAACATGCATAGCCAGAATTACTTTGAGGTATATAAAAAGTTAAAAACAACAAATAAATCTAACTTAGAAAGAACGACCGATAGTTTAATTACCTTATCAGAAGTTAGTGAGGATTTTAAATCATTAGCCAAGATAGCCCATGACTATTCTATTAATTTATTTCGAAAAAGGAACTATTTCAAAGCTCTTAAATATGCTAATGTGGAGGTTAGAACATTAGAATCTATTGAAACTGTTGACAAAACTTATTCTATAGCTCTTCATAATCTAGGACTTTTTTACAGACTAAATTATCAATATGAAGAAGCTGTTGAGTGCCAGATTAAAGTAATTAATTTAAACAATTATAAAAAGAAAACTGGTCAAGCATATGCTGAATTGGGAAGAATATTTTTAAAGAAAGGAAAATATTCAGAAGCAAAAGATTATATTAAGAAAGGAAATAATATCCTAAGAAGTATAAAGGACTATAGAAATTTATATAGCAACTATATCAGTTTAGTGACGGTTTTGGAGCACATAGATACTAAACAAAGTATTGGAGAGGCTCTAATGTTTATGAAGAAAATATCTGAACTTAAAAAGAATATTAAGTTTTCTTCAGCTATGAATTTAAATGAAAATATAGCATATGCTAACTTATATAGTAATTCAAATATTTTTAATTTAGAGAAAGCAAAATCTTTTTATTTTAAAATTTTAGATTTAAGTTTTAAATCTAAAGATTCATTATTAATTGGCAGACGTTTATCAGATATTTCACATATATATAATCTTAAGAAAAATGATAGTGCTCAATATTATTTAAAAGAAAGTGAGAATTATATGAAAACCCGCACATATGATAGGGTATATTTATATGAAAATTTTAGTGACTATTACCTTTTAAAGAGAGATTACAAAAAATCTCTATTATATCTTAATAAGGCTATTGATTTTGATCAATTAAACCCTGATTATTTAAACAATTCTAATATTAAATCTAAATTGTTTTTTATCCGTAATAAGGAAAAAACACTATCGCTCTTTATTAAGAAAATGAAAGTTTATATTCTAATGTATCATAAACTTAAAGAACAAAATTATATCCTAAAAATAGAAAAATTGATGAATACGATTGATGATTTAGTAGCAATTATCAATAATTCAAGTAATGAGGAATCCACTCAATTAATATGGCGTAGAGAAGCTTCCCAAGCATATTTATATGGTTCTTATGCAGCTCATTTATTAGGGGACGCTGATTTGGCTTTTTCGTATATGGAAAAGAGCAAAGCATTGTTGTTAAGTGAAGGCGTTTTAAAGAACACCGAGTTTCAAAACTTGCCCAAACACATTTCTGATAAGGATACACAGCTTAAAAAACAGATGTATGAGTTAGAAAATCATCTAGCAAGTCAAGAATCTAAAGCATTGCAAGATTCGTTATTCAATGCTAAAATCTACTATGAGAAATATGTAGATTCTTTACAACTTCAGTTTCCTAAATACTTTGATCGGAAAATTAATGTAACTCAAGTTCCTTTGTCAGAAGTTCAACAAGAACTTTCAAACAATGAAGCAGTGATTTCTTATATCTGGAATAATTTTGATGATGAAAAGGAAATTGCTTTAGGGCTAGTAACTACCAAAACATCAGCAACTACCTTTGAAATAGATCATGTAGATTCTTTAAAAGCTAGATTGATAGATTACAAAAGACTTATCTCTAAACCCTTTGCAACTAGAGAAGATCAAAAGAGATATCAAAAGGTAGCTTATCAATTGCATCAACAATTAATTCCAGAAGAGGTTCAAGAATCCATCAAAGGGAAAGATTTATTGATTATACCAGATGGAGATTTACAAAATCTTCCTTTTGAAGCCTTCATTACTTCAAAAGAAAATAACCACTATTTGATTCAAGATACTGATATAAGTTATTCGTATTCGTATTCTTTTTTACAACATAACAAAGAACTTAAAAGAGAAACGAAGCAGTCTTTCATAGGATATTCACCCATCAATTTTGAGTCGTTGCCAAGTCTACAAAACTCAAAACTAGAGTTAGAACAGATTAATACGCAGTTTGAAGGAGTTGTAAAGCTTCAAGACACTGCAAGCAAAGAAGATTTTTTAGCGAACAGTTCACAGTCACAAATCATTCATTTAGCTACACATGCCGATGCAGGGAAGAATCCTTGGATTGCTTTTTCAGACGGAAAGTTAGAGTTGCATGAATTGTACACCTACAAGAACAATGCAGATTTGGTTACTTTAAGTGCTTGTAATACTTCTTTAGGAGAAGTTGCTAAGGGAGAGGGAGTATTGAGTTTAGCACGAGGGTTTTTCTACTCAGGATCAAAATCTGTGGTTTCTTCTTTATGGGAGGTGAATGACAAATCTACCTCAGGAATTATGACTGATTTTTACAAGAACCTAAACAAAGGAGAAACCAAATTGGAAGCGCTTAACAACGCAAAGAGAAGATATCTCAAAACTCATGAATTGTCAGCACAATCACCTTATTACTGGTCTTCATTTATCTTGATAGGCGATGCGGGAGAGTTAGATAAAGAACCTAATTACTTTTTATACATTGCTATTGTAGTAGGTGTTTTGTTCTTGTTATTTCTATTTAGAAAAAAATCAAAATTTATTGGGTAACGTTTTTTGACTGCTGTAACTATAGAGTGAACGATGTATAAAGTTAGTTTCTCATTGTAGTTTAGTTAGTTAATGAAGCAGCTTATGAATCGTTCGACGTTTCAAGGGAAAAATGCTATGAAAAACCTTCAAGAAACGAGAAGCTCGCCAATTTGGCGAGCTTTGTTTGTATAATTAAGAAAAACACTAAGTATTATTCTAAGATAATTTTCTTAGTTGCTATTTTTCCATTAGAGTTTATTTTAAGAATATACAATCCTTTACTTTGATTATTTAAGTATAAAGGATATGATCCTGACATAATATCTTTTTGTTCAAAAACTTTTTGTCCTAAATAATTATATACTGATATGGTAGTTTTTTCATTATTTGACCATTTAACATTGAATAGATTATTTGAAGGGTTAGGAAAAACGGAAACTATATTTGAAAATTCTTCATTGATAACAGATAATGTGCCGTTAATAACAAAATCATCAATCATAACACCTTCTTCATTTACGCCAGAATCAGCAGCAAACTTGAATCGGAAAATAATATTAGATTCTGAAGAAAAAGACCCTAAATCATAACTGTAATCATGAACGGTTGCATTATTGCCTCCCAAAGAATTAGTGTCTTCGCCTTCTCCTGTCCATTGTCTACCAGGAATTCCATTGGCAGTACTAGAGCTATTATACCAATTTGGATCATTAGCTGAACCAAGAATTTGCCAAGAGTCTCCACTATTAGTACTATACTCAACAACTAAATAATCCCAGTTTTCTTCTATGTCAAAAGCCATTTTAAATGATAAAACAGGGTTGACTACCTGAGTTAGGTCATAACAGTTTGAATATAGATAACTTGTTGTATTGTTAGGGTAATTTCCTGAAGCCCCTGTTACATATGCTTGAGAGCCTGTACCCGCAGAATTCAATAAAGTTTTACTTGGAGTAGCAATCTCCCATAAAGAATTACTAGTAGATCCAGCATTTTCAGATAATAAAGCATCAGTTGTAGCGTTCTCGAAAGAGTTTACAATTGTTGGATTTGAACTAGCATCATTAATTTTAAATCCTTCACTTAATGTATTGTTAGTATCATAAGTATCATTAGTAGCAGTTACTTCAACATTAATTGTATGTACACCTAAATCAGAAATAGTAATCTGAGGTAGAGAAATAAGAGAAGTCTCTTCAGAGTTTAAAGATCCATTCCAGTTATAATTTAAGCCTGTGCCATTATCAAAATTATAGTTTACAGTTACATCTGTTAGTACATTAACACCTTGGTTTTTAATTGTAATTTGAGGAGTAAATGTGGAGTTGCAATTTATCCCATCTGTAGGGTTGTTAATTGAAACGATTTTCACATCAACTGGAGGTAATTGTCTAGGGATTTCAGAAACAAATACTCCTCGACCATATGTGGCAGCGATAAGTTTAGAATCTTCCTCATTTATTTCTAAATCTCTAATGGCTACATTCGGTAAGTTATTATCAAAAGTTTGCCATTCTGTATCATCATCATTCATTGAATATACTCCCAATGATGTTCCTAAGTATAAAGTGTTATTGCCACTTCTGGCATGATGTTTAATAGATAGTTTTGATTCAGAAGGTGTACTTGTACCAATGCTTTGCCAAGTAAATTGCCAAGCTGGCGCAATAGCATTCGGCACCTTATACACACCACTATTTGTAACAAAGTAAAAAGAGTCATCAATAGAACTGAAATCAATTGCGTTAATCGTTCCAGCTCCAACAAAAAAACTTTCAAAATTTTCACCTTTATCAATACTTCTATAAAGATTACTTCCTCGAGTAACAAAAATAACATTAGGGTCCCTTGGACTTACTTTTACGTTAACTAGATTACCTCCAAAAGAAGCATTAGATACTTGAGCCCAAGCTCCATTTTCCAACCTATATAGTTCATTATAACCAGCATATACATCTCCTTCACTACTCATAGCTAAAGGAGTTACCCAATTACCATTTAAGGTGCCATTATTAGGTGACTGAATACCTCCAGTTCTTGTTTGTCCTCCATCAGTTGTTTCATATAATACTCCTCCTCTTTGGATAAAGCCAAAATAATTATTTGCATTAGTAGGGTTAACTGCGCAGTCCATTCCATCAGCGCCATAATAATTATTCCAATTATTATCACTGAAGGCATATCCTCCGTTATCCTGTAATCCACCTACTATATTACCAGAATTTTGAACAGCTACAGATATCCTATAGAATTGTCCGATAGCTAAATTTTCGGTAAGATCTGTGAAACTATTACCATCATTAGAGGATACATATACACCTCCATCTGTACCAGCATATAATTTTCCGTTAAAATATCTTAAATAGTGGATGTCAGCATGAGTGTAAGCGGCAGCATTTGGAGAGCTCCAATTGTTAATTTTTGAAAAGTTTGTTCCACCGTTAGTAGACCTCCAGACATTTAAAACGCCTACGAAGAGAGTGTTTTCATCAGTGTCAGAAACACCTAAAGCCATATCAAACCAAGCTTGAGTACTTTCAAAAATATCAGTTGTTTCTGGTGTTTTAGTAAAGCTAGAACCGCTATTGGTTGATTTAAAAACACCACCAAAAGCAGATCCACCAGCAGCTCTTAATAGATAAACATAATTTGCATTAGCCGGAGTTACATCAATTTCTAATCTTGTAGCTCCAGAAAGCCCTGAAATAAAAACACTTTGAAAAGTTTCTCCAGAATCTGTAGATTTATAGAATTCATTCGAAGAAACTGCATACCAAGTGGTTTGATCTCCAGGCTTCATTTTTAAACTTCTAGCGTTAATGGAAGATTTTTGTACCCAAGTTGCTCCTCCATCAATAGATTTAAAAACTCCACTGCTCGTAGCTACCATTATTGTATTAGCATCGTTTGGGAAAATATAAATTTCATTCATAGATCCAGGATTAGGTGAAATAACTCCAGTATTATTCCAAGTAGTTCCTCCATCAGTAGATTTCCAGACACCAACAGCATAAGAATCGTTGGCATCATCATCACCAGTAGCTATATATATGATGTCTGAATTAGTATGATCTATAGCTATACCTGAAACACCTATTTGTGGCAAATGATCTGTTAAAGGAGACCAATTAATACCAGCATCTGTTGATTTCCATATTCCACCAGCTGGAGCGCCAACATATAAAGTATTGCTATTGTTAGGGTCTACTGTAACTACATTTACTCTTCCTTGACCAGAAGACCAAGATGCAGTATTGGTATGAGCATAAGGACCCAAAGAGGTCCAATTACTAAGGTCATTTAACCTATTTTGTGATGCGTTTTTTTCGTTTTTTTCTTTCCAAGCATCCCAAAGAGCTTTGGAATCTTTAATTCGTCCTTGTTCATCTAGGAAAAAACTCCAATGATATTTCCATCGTTCAAAAGGCTTTAATCCGCTACCTTTTGCGTTTTCATCTATTGTTTTAAAATAGTTTTCAGCTTCTTTTGCAATTTGTTCAAGAGTAGGATTGCTATTTTTATTTATTGCCTTACTAGCCCAAGGAGCGTAGTTTTGTATTTTCTGCGCATAAAGAGAAATACTAAGCAATAAAATGATTAGGGATAATAGTTTTTTCATTTTATTAGTAGTTTGTTTTTGAAAATTGTGTGAAATTAAGGAATATTTCTCGTTTATAAAATTGATTTTAAGAACTTTGAAGATAAAATAAGAAAACACTAATTAATATTTTTAAGTATTACTTTGGAACTTCATCCTAGGAAAATGCTATGAAAAGAACCAACCGACGGTATCAAAGCTCACTACTAGTAGTGAGCTTTTTCTGTAATAGGTTTCAACATAAAAAAAGCCATCGTTAACGATGGCTTTTGAAATATATACTTTAAATTATTTCTCAGCTTTTGCCTTAAACTTGTTGCTACCTTCTTTCAGCCAATTGAAATAAGTATCACGATCTGTATATTGCTCTGCTCTGGTTAAAATCTCTAAATCAGAAGTCATTTGAACATAATAAGGTTGTGAGGCAGTGTGGAAATTTATATTCTGAAAAGTGGCCCATTTATCTCCAACAGTTTCAATATCTTTAGTTTTTCCGTTTTGTCTTAGAAAGATAAATTGTTCCTCTTTAGGAAGTTTTTTTCTATCATCTACATACAGCGAAATCAAGATGTAATCATCTTTCAGCATTTGATAAATATCAGGCTCGCTCCAAACATTCTCTTCTACTTTTCTACAGTTTACACAAGCCCATCCTGTAAAGTCTAAAAGAATTGGTTTATTTTCTTTTTTAGCTACTGCAAGCCCTTCTTCAAAATCTTTATAACAATTCAATCCTAGAGGGCAGTCGCTTTCTTGCTGATAAATACTGTAAAATTGAGGAGGAGGAAAACCACTTAGTAAACTTAACTCCCAAGACGGTTTTTTAGTAACTCCAGGGATTAGATAAATTACAAAAGCGACAGTTAAAATACCAAAAGAGATTCTAGAAAAACTTAATTTCTTTCCTGGGCCATCATGAGGAAATTTAATGCGTTTAAATATATATAAAGCAAGTCCTATGAATAATACAATCCAGATACCTACAAAAACCTCTCTCTTTAAAAGTCCCCAATGTTCAACTAAATCGGCATTAGACAAGAATTTAAACGCAAATGCTAATTCTAAGAATCCTAAAACTACTTTTGTAGTATTCAACCATCCGCCAGATTTTGGTAACGAGTTTAACCATCCAGGGAATAAAGCAAATAAAGCAAAAGGTAAAGCTAGTGCTAAACCAAACCCTGTCATTCCCATACTAAGTTTCATTGCAGGATCACCTGTAGAGTTCATAGAACCTGCTAAAAGAGATCCTAAAATAGGTCCAGTACAAGAAAATGAAACTATGGCCAGTGTAAGTGCCATAAAGAAAATTCCAATTAATCCTCCAACACTAGAAGCATTATCCATTTTATTACCCCAAGAACTTGGTAAAGTAATCTCATAGTAACCAAAAAATGAAAATGCAAAGAATACTAGAATTGCAAAGAAGAAAATATTTAGCCACACATTGGTAGAAATATTGTTTAGTATATTAGGGTCTAACCCATCAATTAAATGAAAAGGAAGACTTAATAAAACGTAGATTAAAACGATAAAGAATCCATAAAGAATTGCATTGCTAATTCCCTTTGCTTTATTTTTAGATTGTTTCGTAAAAAATGAAACAGTTAAAGGAATCATTGGAAATACACATGGTGTAAGTAAAGCCAGAAAACCTCCTACAAAACCAAGTAAGAAAATGGCTAGAAAATCTGTTTTTGCTTTTTCGGATGATTCTGTTAAACGTTCTTTATTCTTAAGATTAAGCTTTAAAGCGTTCGATAACTTTTTACTCTTTTCATCAATTGTTGTTACAGTAGATTCTTTAGGAACTGTTGAATTAAAATAAAAGAAGAAAGTTTCATCTACTTGTAAGCAAACCTCTTTGCAGACTTGTCCTTCTAGAGTAACTTTAATACGTTTCACATTGGGATCTAATAACTCTATACGTTGCGTTAAAGTTCCTTTGTCTTTGAAAAATATCTCTTCTTTTTCCCAAGTCTCACTATACTCTTTATACGTTTTACTTTCTTTTGCCTTTCCAATTAATTTGAACTTTGGATTTTCTCCTGCAGCCGAAATTACAATAGGTAAAGACGCATCTTCAGGATTGAACTGAGAATATAGGTGCCAATCTCTTAAAATTTGTGCTTTAAAAATTAAATCATATTCAGTGTCTGATATTTTTTTCAATTCTGTATCCCACGCTACAGGCTCTGTTTCTGTTTGAGAAAACAATGAAAAAGAGAAAAATAAAGCAATGTAAAAAAGAAGTTTCTTCATGAGGTGTATTATTGTTTCGGAAAATTACAAATACTATCTTACTTAAGACGATGTGGTAAAATAATTTAAGTTTTTTTTATACTTCATAGTATTTCTATAAAGACAAATAAGTGTTGTATTTCCCTATTTTGGTAGAAAAAGACCCTTTTAAATAAAAGCTTAAAAGGGTCGTATTTGATTTTATAATTTATAGATTAAATTAAATTTTTAGCTCATCAAACAAAGTAATTAACTTAGCATCTGATGGTCTAGGAGCGTTAGAAGTTACTATATTCCCAGAAGGATCAATTAAGATAAAACGTGGAATACCTTTAATCATATAATCTTCAACAAACTTTGATTCCCAATCGCTATCAGCAAATAATTGAATTCCACCTAGTTTTTTGTCAACAATCATGTCTTTCCAAGCTTGGTGATCTTTCTTTTTATCAATAGAAATACTTACAAACTCAATGTCTTTACCATGGTATTTCTTTTCAACTTTTTTCAAGAATGGAATTTCAGCTTTACAAGGTCCGCACCAAGTTGCCCATACATCAATATAAACATACTTTCCTTTTAAGTCATCTAGAGATGTTGTACCTCCAGCATAGTTTTCATAATTGGTAAACTTAGGAGAAGTGTTTCCTTTTCCTAAAAGCTTTAAGGCGTTGTATGATTTTGTAATTTTTTCATTATTCTTTTCATCAGTAGAACCAGCAGAGAAAGCAGCATAATAAGCTTCTAAATCTTCAGTATATGTAATTCCATACTGAGCAGCACCATATAATAAGTTATTCTTAATAGTTTCACTTTGGATTGCTCCATAAGCTTTTAACGTTGCCACATCTGATGCTATTGTAGAATCTTTTTTAGCTAATTCTGAAGCTTCTTTTCTATAATGACCTTGAACTAGGTTTCTGTAAGAAGAAGAGTATTTAAAATCTCCTTCGTTATCGTAGCTCATAGAATTTAATTCGTCAGCAAAATTTTCAGAGGCTTTAAAGTCTTTCTTTTTTGCAAAGTACCCGTGGTATAATTCATAAATACTTAAAGCAGATAAATATTCGTATTTAATATTGTTAGCTTCTAATGCTTTAAAATCGTCAGAAAGATTAGCAGTCTCGTCTAAGTTCTTTTGTTTAGCATCTCTCGCTTTAGAAATAGATTCTTTAAAAGCAGCCTCATCTTTGGCGTATAAAACAGGGATATCTTCACTTAACTCCTTGCTCTTTTTAGCTTTGTTTGCAAAATAATTACTTACTTCATTTCCATTTCCAGAAATCACAAGAGTAGAATCATGCTTTTTAGAATCATAATCTATTGTTAGATTATCTCCTTTAGATAAATACAAGTTAGTTGCATTTCTACTTTCTCTAAGCATATACATATGATTCCAATCTAAGGAGATTGTATCTGTAAACGTACCATCCTCATTTAATGCGATGTCTTTTTTATCACTATAATCGTACTGATTGTATAGTGTAACTTTATCTGAATTAGCATTCAGTACTTTTCCAGAAATAATAGCATACTCTATTGGAGCTTCTTTTTGACAAGATACTATTGCGATGGTTGCTACAAGGAGCCATAATTTTTTCATAATGTTTATTTGACATAATAATTGAGGTCTAAAGCTACAAAACCAAAAGCGATTACAGATTTTATTGATAACTTATCGAGTATAAATTGCTTTATTTTAACATAATTTTAACAAAAATAAAGACTTTTCAAAATGCTACATAAACCCCATAAGATTAGTAGGTTAAGTAGACTTTTAATGTTGATAATGAAGCTTTTTTTGATAGAAAACGTCGATCCTTACGTTTTCCGATAATCCAAATAATATCATTCTCAGAACATAGCAGCCAAGTATTCTCTTTTTCTAAAAGCGAATACTTTTCATCTTTAAAAAACTTACTTAATTTTTTCTTTCCTGTCATTCCTGTTGGATAGAAAAGATCTCCCTTTTGCCATTTTCTCAACCTTAAAGGATAAGTGATTTTACTTTTGTCGATATAAATGGTTGAAGATTGTTGGTTATCGTCTATTTCGGTACAAAATTCTAAAGTTAAATTAATAGGATGAGAAACTTCTTTTGTGTTTTCATCAATAAAATAGACTTGTGAGTTTTCTTTCTTATGTTCAGTTAGTAATAAAAACTTTCTGTCTTTAATTAATCGATGTGTTTTTGAAAAAAGCTGCTTGCCTGATTGAGCTGTAAGAAGATTGCTTACATCATTCCATTCAGTAAAATTATAGATGTTTAGAATTTGATGTAGATATGCTTTTTTATTTTCTAATAGTTTCAGTTTTTCAATATCGATCTTAATGATGTCATTGTCAAAAATTAAAACATCTTTAGAAATTTCTTGAATCTTGTTGTTGATGATTTCTTGACTCTCATTTAAATAAGTCAAGGTGTTTTGAAAAACGTCTAAGATATTAGGGTTGATCTGCTTTAAAACAGGAATAACTTCATGACGAATTTTATTACGAACATATTTACGTTCTGAATTAGAGCTATCCTCTCTCCAATTAACTTCATTTGTAAGAGCAAAATCTTGAATTTCTTCTCTAGAAAACTGAAGAAGAGGTCTTACGGTTTTTTTGTTGATCGAAGGAATTCCCGTTAAACCATTTAAACCAGTTCCGCGAGTAAGATTAATTAAAAAAGTTTCTAGATTATCATTTGCATTATGAGCTGTAAGAACATAGTCATACTTCTGTTCTTCTAGCAATTCGTAAAACCATTGATATCTCAAATTTCGAGCAGCAACCTGAATAGAAAGTTTGTTTTCACCAGCAAATTTTTCAGTTTCAAAATAAGTTGTATATACACTTACATTTAGTTTTTCTGCCAGTTCTTTTACAAAGACTTCATCACGATTACTTTCTTCACTTCTTAACTTAAAGTTGCAATGACAGATAGAGAAGTTAAACCCAGCTTGTTTTGCTAAATGCGCCAACACAACACTGTCAATTCCTCCAGAAACTGCAATTAATAGTTTGCTATTCTTCAAAAAAGAAAAATGTTCTTGGTTATGTTTTAGAAACTTCTGTAACATCATTTAAAGATACATTAATTGGAATTCAATAAAACATATTTCATGGCTTTTGCCTTTAGCAAACACTCTTCATATTCTTTTTCAGGTGTAGATTTTGAAGTAATTGCACTACCTACAGAAAAGGAAATGTATTTTTTTATTTCGTTGTATAAAATGCTTCTAATAACAACATTAAAGTCGAAATTTCCATCGGGAGTAAAATAACCAACAGCACCAGAATATAAACCACGTTTGGTTTCTTCTAAGGTTTCGATAATTTTCATAGCTGAGATTTTTGGGGCTCCAGTCATACTTCCCATCGGAAAAGTATCCTTAATTACGTCTACTGGATGTGTACTGTTTTCTATTTCTGAAACTACAGTTGAAATTAACTGATGTACTTGTTTAAAAGAATATACTTTGCATAATTCTTCAACACGAACGCTTCCTTTTTTAGCTGTTCTAGAAAGATCATTTCTAACCAAGTCTACAATCATAATATTCTCGGATCTTTCTTTTTCATCTCTAGCAAGGTCTGATGCAATTTTTTCATCATCAAAAGTACTTAGTAATCGTTTTGCTGTTCCTTTGATAGGTTGCGAAATAATTTTATTTCCTTCCTTTTTTAAGTATCTCTCTGGTGATGCAGACAATAAATAGTGCTCGTCAATTTTTAAAAAAGTAGCAAACGGAGGTTCAGAAATAAGATTGAGATCTTTGTATACTTGAAGAGGGTTAATCTTGGCGTTTTCAGCATAAAACTCTTGACAGAAGTTTGCTTCGTAAATATCACCTCTATGAATATGTTCTAAAACTTTTGCAACTTTTTGATGGTATTCATCTTTGTGAATTCTAAGTTTTACCTTGATTTCTTGAGGATGAATTGGAGTTGAAATTACATAATCTTTAATAGCTGCATAATCTGATTGGATTTCATTTTCAACCATAGATAAATAATGAAATTCTATGGTGTCATTTTTTATAAATACTATTTTTTGAGGTTGAAAGAAATAGAGGTCTGCAAAATTCAAACCATCATAGTTCTTAGACTCTAAATCCTCAGTTGCGTTCTTTACATCGTAACTGATGTATCCAAAAAGATAATCTTGAGTTGTAGATTGATATTCTTTTAATTTTTCGAATGCATTGCTATAGTCAGTTTTGATTGAAGTAAATTCATCTATAGCCAAAATACTATCGTAAGACGAGTAGTTTTGATTATATTCATTTGAGTCTAACCAAATAACAGTCTCGTATTGCTGCGCCCAACCCAACAACCTATCTTTGATATTGGGAATAGAATTAAGAGAAAATTTCTGAATAGTTCTTTGCATTTCGAGGGCAAAAATAAGAGTCTTTGATTTATTTTTACTATTTAGATGATTATTTAGTCAGAGGGATTTTTAAACTGATACCTGTTTGAAGATCAGGAGCATTGTTTACTTTTAAATCTTCTTTGATGTAGAATGAGATGCCAAAGTCTTTACGTTGGTAAGAATAAAAGAACGTATAAATAGTAAGTGCTTCATATAAAGTAGAAAAACCATTGTGCCAACCTGCATTAATGGCTTGCCAATTTATACTTCTTAATTGATAATAACTGGCTTCTTCTCTTTTGTTATAAGGTGTTTGAAATTGATAGTTAACTGAGAAAGAATGATAGTTTCCTTTTTGGGTGTATTTAGTGAATTCTAAGTTTGTTTCACCACTTCCCATCAAAAGATTATTGCCAAAATCAATTGGATTACCATATTTGATTGCTCGTTTTCTCATTCCTGAAAACCCAATACCAAATCGGAATTCATTCTTGTTTTGTAAAGCCCACTTTTTAATGAGATTTGCCGAAATTCCTATATCTAACGATGGATTGTATTTTGTTGTGTTGATTCCCAAATGAGTTCCAAAATTCACTGCAATGTTTTTCTCTGAGGCAAATAATTGAGGATAATAAAAATGATTCAATTCAATACCACTGAAAATAATCCGATTTTTTTTGAGATTAAGTGTTTTTCCATTTCTATCTTGGTAAGTAACATTCATTCTATTTAAGCCAAAGAATCGTCTTCCAAAAGCATCTTCACCTCCAGCAATATTGCTATGAAACCATTCGATACTTTCGTCGCTAGTAAAAAGAGAAAACGGATAATGACCTTCTGTAGGGAGAAAGGTTCTTAAGGTAATACCTAATTCATTTTTTGTATTGAGTTGTGTTTTTATGTCGAAACGAAAAATTTTGAATACTGCATCAACTTCAATTGTCATATAATCTCCCGGAGTTGTTTGTTGATCGATGTAGGAAAATCCACGTTGATACCAAATCAATTGACTCAATTGTTCTCGTTGCGCTAAATCATCTGTAATAAAACCTTCTACAAAAGGATGAAAACTATTGGCGCTTTCATGTACAATTTGAAAGGTAGTTTTTGAGACAGGTTGTTCTTGAAAATTTTGATTTATTCTTGTATGAAATAACCCAAAATGATGTGCAGATACAGAATTTGGTTTATCAATACCATTTTTAAAAGCTATCGAATCTAAATCTTGTCCATAGCAAAAAGACACACTAAAAAAAAGTATGAATAGTCTCCCTAAAACCATTTTTTAAAGTTAAAAGAAAATATGAACAAACAAAAAGCAGCTTTTCAGCTGCTTTTCTTATAATTTTTTCTTTGTGTTATGCATTCAAAGGTTTTCCATCCCATGCTGCTTTTGCTGCTTCTTTTACGGCTTCAGAATAGGTTGGATGACCGTGACATATTCTTGCTAAATCTTCAGCAGAAGCTCTGTACTCCATCGCTACTGCAGCTTCCATAATTAAATCTGCAGCTCTAGCGCCAACAATATGAACTCCTAAAACTTCATCAGTGTTTTTATCTGCTAACACTTTTACAAATCCATCAATATCGCCACTAGCACGAGACCTTCCTAAGGCTCTCATAGAGAATTTTCCTGCTTTATAATCTACACCTGCATCTTTTAATTCTTGTTCTGTTTTACCAACAGCTGCAACTTCTGGCCATGTATAAACAATTCCTGGAATCAAATTGTAATCAATGTGAGGTTTTTGTCCAGCTATAAATTCAGCAGTAACCACACCTTCTTCTTCAGCTTTGTGAGCTAACATAGCTCCTTTTACAACATCTCCAATTGCATAAATATTAGGAATATTGGTTTGTAGATGATCGTTGATTTCAACTTGACCTCTTTCGTTTACCTTAACACCAGCATTGTCTAATCCTAATCCGTCTGTATAAGGACGTCTTCCTACAGAAACCAAACAGTAATCTCCTTTGAACTCTACTTCAGCTCCTTTTTTATTGGTAGCTTTTACTGTAATTTCATCTCCATTTCTTTCTACAGAACTTACACCATGACTAGTGAAGAATTTTACTCCTTGTTTCTTTAATACTTTTTGTAATTCTTTAGATACATCTGTATCCATACCTGGAACTATCTTGTCCATGTATTCTATTACACTTACATCTGCTCCTAATCTTTTGTATACAGATCCTAATTCTAATCCAATTACACCTCCACCAATTACTAACAAATGTTTTGGAATTTCAGGAAGTTTTAAAGCTTCTGTTGAGGTAATAATTCTTTCTTTATCTAAAGAAATAAATGGTAAGGTAGAAGGTTTAGAACCTGTAGCAATAATAATATTGGTTCCTTCAATAGTTTCTTCAGAACCATCATTTTTAGTCACTTTAACATTTGTAGCGTCTACAAACGAACCAAGACCTTCATAAACATCGATCTTGTTTTTATCCATTAAGTACTTAATACCACCAGTAGTTTGTTCAACTACTTTGGCTTTACGTTCTATCATCTTTGGAAAATCAATTTTTGGTGTATCTACCAAAATTCCGTGTTCTTCAAAATGCTTTACTGCATCGTAGTAATGATGAGAAGAATCTAACAAAGCTTTGGAAGGAATACATCCAACGTTCAAACAAGTTCCTCCAAGGGTTGCGTACTTTTCAATGATGGCAACTTTTTGCCCTAGTTGCGAAGCTCTTACTGCAGCAATGTATCCTCCAGGTCCTGAGCCGATAACGATTACATCGTATTTCATGAGTTGTTTATGTTTATGTAAGTCTCAATGGAATCTATTGATTCCGTTCAGTGCTAAAATTTTAGAAGTACAAAAGTACATATAAATGTGGATAAAAATTAAAAATTGACTAGATTTACTACTATCTAAAAACTTAAAAAGAAGTCCCATGAAAATCGTAAAAAAAATACTTCTATTCTTATTGGTGGTTTTTGTGATTGCTCAGTTTTTTGGGCCCGAAAAAAATGAAGGAGAGATTACCTCAATAGATGCTTTTTTAGCAGAAACTAATCCGCCTGAAAGTGTAAAGAAAATACTAAAAGAAAGTTGTTTTGATTGTCATAGTAATGTAACTCACTATCCTTGGTATTTTAGTATAACTCCAGTGAATTATTGGATGGCAGACCATATAAATCATGGAAAAGGAGAACTTAATTTTTCTGAATGGTCTGAATTTTCTTTGAAGAAGAAGAGACATAAAATGAAAGAGACTTGGGAAGAAGTAGAAAAAAAGAAGATGCCTTTAGATTCTTATACATGGACTCATAGCGAAGCAAAACTAACTCAAGAACAAATAGAGACTTTAACAGCATGGGCAAAAGGAGTTCAAGAAAATTACACGCAACAACTTAATAAGAAGTAGTTATAAAACAGAAAGTATTTATTATTGGTTCTGTTTGGGTAGAGCCAAAATCTTCTGCAGCTGGAAGTAGGATGCTCCAGTTAATTGAGTTGTTTCTCTCTCAAGAATGGGAAGTGTTTTTTGGAACAACGGCTCAAAAGAATCCAAATTCTTTAGACTTATTAAAACTTGGAGTTACAGAATTTTCTTTAGAGCTTAATAGTGCTAGTTTTGATACTCTTGTTCAAAATGTGAATCCTACAATTGTTCTTTTTGATCGATTTATGACTGAAGAACAATTTGGTTGGCGAGTTACTGAATGTTGCCCTAAAGCATTGAAAATTTTAGATACAGAAGATTTACATTGTTTGCGAAAAACGAGACAAGAAGCGCTTAAAAATCAAGTTAAGTTTTCTGAAGCACAATTGCTAAATTCAGATATTGCCAAGCGAGAAATCGCTTCTATATATCGATGTGATCTTAGCTTGATTATTTCGTCTTATGAAATGAAACTGTTGAAAAATGTGTTTCAAATTGATGAAAAACACATCTATCATTTACCTTTCTTATTGCAATCAATTTCTGAAGAAGATGAGAACCAATGGAAATCATTTGAAGAACGTTCTCATTTTGTATCGATTGGTAATTTTTTGCACGCTCCTAATGTTGATGCTACTCTTCAACTTAAGAAATACATTTGGAAATTAATTCGTAAAGAAATTCCTAATGCAGAACTACATATTTATGGCTCATATCCTAGTCAACAAGTATTAGAATTCCACAATCAAAAAGAAGGTTTTTTTGTTCATGGTTTTGTTGAAAATGCCATGAAGGTTATAGGAAATAGTAGAGTACTATTAGCTCCTTTACGCTTTGGTGCTGGAATTAAAGGAAAACTTACGGATGCTATGTTATCTGGTACTCCTTCAGTAACAACAAATGTTGGAACAGAAGGAATGCATGACGATTTGCCTTGGAATGGTTTTATAGAAGAAGAAATTAATGACTTTGCTAAAAAATCTGTATGGCTATATACTAACAAAAATGATTGGGAAGAAGCTCAAAAAAAGGGCGTTAAAATTATAAACACACTCTATGACAAGGAAAAGTTGATTTCAGATTTCTTGAATGAAATTCAAACTCTCTCAAAAAACCTACAACAGCATAGAAATAACAATTTCATTGGTGGTATGCTGCAACATCACTTGCTTCAAAGTACAAAATACTTAAGTAAGTGGATAGAAGAGAAGAATCGATAAAACATAAATAAGCCCCTTTCTATAAAAATAGAAAGGGGCTTAAGTTTAACCAATAATTATACTTTCTTTTTTTATTTTTCTTTGATAAAGAATGGAGCTTATTAATAAGGTTAGTATTGAAAATACAAGAACAATAAATGTATTGAATATCATAGAAGACATTTTAGGTTCTTTGTATTCAAATTGAGGCAAATCTTTATATATCTTACTTTGAAAAGGCTGATTATTGTATAACATAGGGGTGAAAAAATCTCTCCATGTAACAGAAAACTCAGCAACCTGTTTTCTATAGTCTTGATAATGTTTAGTGGATGTTCCTGCCAACTCGTTAAAGCTTTGTTGCATAATAACGGCCGGAGAAATATATTGCCATCTTTTAATCCATTGCTGTTGATTTTGCAACTGGTTGTTATACGAATCTAACAATGGTTTTAATTCTTCCTCTATTAAATCTTGTGTTGCAATATACTTATGCCAGAAGGTATAATTTATATTGCCTCCTTTAGAAGCATACTCTGGATGATCTCTCAAAAAATTGTCCAATATTTTATCTTGTTTTTTTGCAGTTTGGTCTTTGACTTTTCGAATCTCACTTAACATTTTTGTTCTAGATGGAATTGGATAGACAACATTTGAAAATTGACTAACAACTGCTGGTATTATAAGAATAACAAATACCCAAATACCTAAGAGACTTACAGCATTTTTTGCTGAACTCCCTATAAATATATTCACCATTAAAGCCACTACAAACCAGAATAAAATATAAGAGATAGTGAGTAATAACAAAGATGAGAATTCACCTATATTATTCGCAAAATCAAAACCAACAACACCAAAACTTATGGTTAAAACCAGAACCGTAATTAGAGCTAACCATAAAAATCGTAATCCGACTTTTTGTAGTAACCAACTGTAAACCGAAATTGGTTGAGCGGCTAACAGTTTGAGAGATCCATATTCTTTTTCATTAGAAAGAATATTATAACTAAACGCAATGATGATAAGAGGTAAAATGTATATGATTACAAAAGAAAGATCAAAGCTTCCGAATAGTAATTGGATTGGGCTAGATAACTCAGAGTAATTCAAAGCAAAATTATCGCCATATATTTTTGGTTGTACAAAATGAGTGAATAAATCACTTTGTCCTACAGATATAAAAGCTAGATCTTTAGGATGTAAAGCAGCTACTCTGGGGTGTTCAAAACCAACCCCCATAGGATCGTTTGGCATTCTCCAGCTTCTTGCATTGTTCTTCAATCCTTTTTCAATTGAATCCAACAAACTCAACATTGCTTTGTCTTTTTTCTCTACTGCTGAAGTAACTTTTTCAATATCAACTAAACGTTTGTTTACTTTTTTATTTCCATTATACCCTGCAAAAAGAACAACTATCAATAAAATTGCGAAAAGTAAGATAATCCATCTACTACGTAGTAAAGATTTTAATTCGTATTTAAAATTGTATGTAAACATGCTAGTAGTTTTTATTAATTAAAAATAATCCAGCTCCAGTTAAAGAAAACCAAAATAGGAGTATGATAAAATTAAATTTGTTATCGCTCAGCCTTTCTGATAATGATAACGGAGTATAATCGAATTTTGGAAGCTCTTTCCATGTTTCAGCAGTGGCTACGTAGCGTTCTCCTGTTTTAGAATTTTTTTCAGTTTTTCCGTTAAGAAATGCTTGAGTTTCAATTCTGTATTTTTCAGAAGCATCAGAAAAATTCCAATGTGATTGATAATCGGTATTCGCTATAGACATAGATAAAAATCGTGCTGGCAAAAACGGAGAAATAACTGATAATGATTTGTAAACTTTCGCTTGTTTTTTAAACTGATTCTTTAGTTTGTTATAGTGATTGGCATAGATCTTTGCTTGATACTCTTCACTTTTTTGCATTCTGTATGCATAAAAGTTAAATGGTAAATCTTTAATATTGTCAACGTTATATTCTTTTAAAACCTTTTCTTGCAGTAATCTCGATTCTTTGTTCCAAGGATTATGTCCGTCTAAACCAAGCTTTTTTTCTTCAGAAATGCTTTCTGAAAATTCTTGATATGTTGGATATGGATAGTTAGAATCCGCAATGTTACTTGCAATTTTAGGCGCTATAAAACATGCTAAAACCCAGAACGTTAATGAGGAAACTAATGCAATCCCAGATTTTTTTGAAATTGAAGAAATAAATAAAACTACATTGGTAAAAATGAGATAATACAACAGATAAACGCCATATAATACAGTTAAAGAACTCCAGCTAAAAGCTGCATAACCTTTAATATTTGATAATACAATCCCAGCTACAAGGAATAACAATGTTGTAATACTTACAATAGGAATTAAAGCAGCAAACCATTTGCCAGTAACTAATTTCCATCCATCGATTCCTTGACTCTTTAAAATATAAAATGTTTTCCCCTCTATTTCTTTCGTAAAAGAATTATACCCAACAAGAATAATAATAAGAGGAATGATAAAGAACAAGATGAAATCTGGTGTTAATTCCCCAAAACGAGATAACGCCGTTTGATCTGTAGCTGTGCTATATTGTGCTTCGTTTCTGTTATGCGCTTCTAGAAAAATAGAAATACCGGTGTATTTGTCTACACCTTGATCCAGTAATGATAAAGGTAGTTTAGGCTTAAAAACGTAGTTTCCGTAGTGTGCAGCAGAATGTGGATTTTTCTCCCCTTGAGATTCCCATGCTGTTCGTTCGCTATTCTTGGCATTTTCGTATTGCTCATTAATATTTTGGTACTGTTTTGACGTAATGAAAAGTGCCGCGATAAGAAGAAAAAGTACAATGAAGAAAGAAATTTTAAAGCGTCCATCTCTTAAAATTTCTCGCATTTCTTTTTTTATTACCTGAAAAATCATAATCTAACTTCCTTTAAGTTCATAGTTTCCAAGTATAACTTTTCTAAATCCTGCAAAGAAATATCGCTATTCGCAAATTGATGTTTCAATTCACCTTGTTTCATAATACCAATATGAGTTCCTATTTCCTTTGCTCTAAAGATATCATGGGTAGCCATCAAAGTGGCAACATTATCGGCTTTCATCTTTTTTAGCAATTCGCCAAACTCATTACTTGATTTGGGGTCTAGACCAGAAGTAGGTTCATCTAATAGCAATACTTTAACTTCCTTAGCGATAGCTAAAGCAACTCCTACTTTTTGTCGCATTCCCTTAGAAAAATATTGAATGCGTTTGTGATAAGCCTCTTTTTGCAATCCCGCTTCTTCTAGGAAATATTCTAGTTCAGTTTTGGTGAATTGGTTTCCTCCAATTCCTAAAAAATAATCTAAGTTCTCTATTGCTGTTAGAGTAGGATAGAGCATTAGGTTTTCAGGAATATATGCTAAAAAAGATTTTGTTTTTTTAGCATCTTTAGTTATGTCAATGCCATTGATAGATGCAACTCCAGAGGTAGGTGCTATAAAGTTTAATAATAAATTGATAGTTGTTGATTTTCCAGCTCCATTGGCCCCAAGCAGACAAAAAATTTCACCCTCTTTTATTTCTATATTTAAATTGTGTAAAGCAGTAAAATCCCCGTATTTTTTTGTTAAGTTATTTGTGAGAATCATTATGTTGTTTTTAAAATAGTTTGTACAAATAATTTTCTCAAAGCTATTATGAATTTGTTCTATAACGAGTTCTATAATAGTTCGAAAAATTACAAATGTTGACACTTCAAAAGAAAGTTCTTAGAAGCGACAAATGAATATGATTTCTATAAAGATGAAGGAGGAGCTCTTAACTGTTTATTGTTAAAAGTGAAAAAAGATATAATAATAGAATACTCCTTTTTTACAGTCTTTTGATAGAAGAAAGAAGTTAATTGTTCATCATTTTGATGAAAAGAACATTCCAAAGGAGATACAGAAAGTAAACAAATTTCACAAAAATCAATTGAGCTTTCATGAATATGTACATCTCCTTGTTTACACCCTTGATGTACATTTAGATTGGAATGATGATGTGTAGCTTGAACAATAGTAGGAATTAGAACAATCAATACTAAGCATAGAACTCTTATTATCTTTCCTAAATGACTACTTTTCATGGTAGAAATGAATTGTAATATTACACGGGTATTAAATAACGAAACTATGTCTTTATCGTTTCAAGGTTATAATTAATACGTTAAACTTTTACTAAAATAACCAATCAATTTAAAGAATAATCAATTTTTTGTGGAATTGTAATCCAATGGTAACGCATTTGCCAGTTTTTCATATCCCCAATATCCAGTTAAGAAAAGATCTAAAGGACGGGCTAGAACACCTAGCTTGTCAAAAGGACTTTGTCGAACAAAAAGAGTAATTATAGACACTTGGTGATTCAACCTAGCTGGGCCAGGACGGTAATTTTCTTCCTCTTTTTCATTCATGTATTTAACCTTCAAATGATCTGTAAAACTAATGTAGTTTGTATTGTTTTTGTTGAAAGTAAAGTCTTTTGAAGATAGGTTTTTTGTAATGTCTACATCAATGGTTTTCTTTAACCTTCCTCTTCTGAGAATTTTTTGCAAAGAATCAATTTTTGAATTATTTGAGATTTTACTATTTCCAAGAGTTAAAGTAATATTTCCACTTTTAGAAGAGACGATTCCTAATTCTCTTCTAGCTTTTTTGATAATAGAATCATGAGGTCTTGCTGGGTTTGGAATTCTTTTGAAATGATCTACAATAAACCCTTCTTCTTTTAGGCTTCCATTAACAATTGATCTAAAAAAATGCATAGTAGAACCATTATATGCAATTTGCCTTTTTTTATTCCATTTGCGTTCTTTTCGCTTCGATCCTTTTAATTTTTGATAACGAGTGTACCCTAAGTATTCGATGTTTTTGGGAGTTTGTTTAAAATGAACAAGATCATAGGTTATTAAATATCCCAAACCTTCATGTTTAATCTGAATGGGCTTAGAAACTGAAGCATCTAATGTCCTAGAAAGCTTGTCAAAATCAAATTCAATTACTTCTTCATTTAAAATCTTACATTCTTTTGCGAGATTAGTTTTTCCTAGGAAGTTACGTTTAAACTGTCTCATGAAATATTCTCTCTCTTCTTTTGACATTTTATTCTTCTTAGAAATAACAACTTCATTCAGCATATTAGCCTTAGAGACCATTTTAAAAATGAGGTTTTTATTTTCTACTCCTTTAATAATTGAGTGCTGAATGGTTTCAAACCCTAGATAACTAACAATTAGATCATAGTTTCCATCTTTAATTGTTAATTCAAATTCACCATTGTCATCAGAAGTTGTACCAATGGAAGTGTTGTTCAAATAAACAGCTGCACCTTCTAAAGGAACATTTTTAGAAGTTATAACTTTTCCAGTTATCCTAGTCTGAGAAAAGACAAAAAAGGTAGAAAGTAAACACAAAAGAAAAATTGCTTTTTTCATAGTAACTACTAAGAATTTAGTAGCGAAGATACTAATAAAAAAACAATCTACTAATTTCTTAGTAGATTTAACATTTTAAGTTTAAATCAATCCAGCTCTTTTTAGCAAAGCATCAGGTTTTGGTTCTTTTCCTCGAAAACGTTTGTAAAGAGTCATAGGTTTTTCTGTTCCGCCTTTGCTTAATACATGAGTTTTAAATTTTTCGGCAGTTTCTCTATCAAAGATTCCTTTTTCTTGGAATAATTCAAAAGCGTCAGCATCTAAAACTTCGGCCCATTTGTATGAATAGTAACCTGAAGAATATCCGCCTTGAAAAATGTGAGAAAAAGCAGTGCTCATACAATTTTCAGTTACATCAGGATACAATAAAGTTGAAGAAAATGCCTCAGCTTCAAATTCTTTTACAGATTGAGTTTCTTCAGAGGATTCTCTTGCGTGCCACGCCATATCTAATAAACCAAAACTTAATTGTCGTAGTGTTTGCATCCCTTCATGAAAACTAGCCGATTCCTTAATTTTTTCGACATATTCCATAGGAATCATTTCTCCAGTTTTATAATGCTTTGCAAACAATTCTAAAGCCTCTTTCTCATAACACCAATTTTCTAAAACTTGACTAGGAAGCTCTACAAAATCCCAAGAAACCGAAGTCCCTGAAAGGCTGTTATAGGTTGTGTTTGCTAGAATTCCATGTAACGCATGACCAAATTCGTGAAACAAAGTTGTTACTTCATTAAAGGTAAGCAACGAAGGTTGTGAACCTGTAGGTTTAGTAAAATTACAAACGATAGATATATGAGGACGATCATTCAATCCGTTCTGAACTTGCTGAGGTTTATAAGAAGTCATCCAAGCACCATTTCTTTTGCCTTCTCTTGGATGAAAATCAGCATAAAAAACTGCAATAAAATCTCCTTTTGAATTTTTGACATGATATGTTTTTACATCTTGATGATATTTTTCTATATCAAAAACTTCTTCAAAAACAAGATCATATAATTTATGAGCAATGGTAAAAGCGCCATCAATAACATTTTCTAATTGGAAATAAGGCTTTAATAGTTCTTGATCTAAATTAAAAAGCTCTTTTTTCAATTTTTCTGAATAGTAAGCGCCATCCCATTTTTGTAACGAATCTATACTGTCTAGTTTTTTTGCATAATTCTGTAGGTTCTGAAACTCTCTTTGAGCAGCGGGTTTGGCCTTTTCTAAAAGATCATTTAAAAAAGACAATACATTTTCTGGAGTTTCAGCCATCCTTTCTTCTAGAACAAAATGAGCATGTGTTTTATATCCTAATAAGTTTGCTCTTTTATGGCGAAGGCTTACAATGTTTAAAACAATTTGTTCATTATTGTTTTCATTATCTTGAAACCCTTTTTTACCATTTGCAATGGCTAATTCTTTTCTCAGTTCTCGATTATTAGCATAAGTCATAAAAGGAATATAACTTGGATAATCCAATGTAAATACCCAGCCTTCTTTCTCTCTTTGCTTTGCTGTTATTTTTGCTGCTTCTCTTACGCTTTCTGGTAAACCAGATAAATCTTTTTCATCTGTAATATGTAGTTCATAAGCATTATTATCTGCAAGAACATGTTCTCCAAACTGTAATGATAATTTAGCTAATTCGGCATCTATCTCTCGAAGTATTTCTTTATCGGTAGTATTTAAATTCGCACCATTTCTAGCAAAACCTTTGTATTGCTTTTCAAGTAGCATGTTTTGTTCAGGAGTCAACTCTAAAGAATCCTTCAGATCATATACTGACTTAACTCGACTAAACAATTCAGCATTCAAAATCATGTCGTTTTTAAACTCACTCAACCAAGGAGAAATCTCTTTAGCGATTTGCTGAATCTCTTTGGAAGTTTCGGCAGAATTAAGATTGAAAAAAATACTCGTAATTCTATTTAGTTTTTGACCTGTATAATCCAAAGCCTCGGTTGTATTCTCAAATGTTGGAGTCTCGGAATTTTTTACGATAAGATTGATTTCTTCTTTAGTAATTTCAATAGCTTTTTTAAAAGCTGGCTTATAATCGGTAACGTTAATTTTTGTAAATGGAGCGGTATTGAAATCTTCTAATAAAGGATTCATAAGCTGGGCTACAATAAAATTTTAGGAATTATTTTTTTACTCTTTCAGAAGCTTTATTCACTTTCATTTTTAAGCCTTCTTTGTAGGCTACAATTTTGTCTAGGACACATTTGTCTGAAGCACCAATAATTTGTGCGGCTAAGATTCCAGCATTTTTAGCGCCATCTAACGCTACAGTAGCTACAGGAACTCCGCCGGGCATTTGTAGTATAGAAAGTACAGAATCCCAACCATCAATAGAGTTTCTACTTTTTACTGGAACACCAATTACTGGAAGAGGACTCATAGAAGCAACCATTCCGGGAAGATGAGCCGCACCTCCGGCTCCAGCAATAATTACTTTAATTCCCCGAGTATGAGCTTTGGTAGCATAATCGAATAATTTTTCAGGAGTTCTGTGAGCAGAGACAATATCTACTTCGATTGAAATATCAAAACTTTCCAAAATGTCAATTGCTTCTTGCATAATTGGAAGATCTGAATCGCTTCCCATGATAATTCCTACCATAACTATTTGCTTATTACTTTGATTGTTTCTTTAACCTTTTGAGCAGTTTTCCGAGCTCTATTAATATCTTTATCTACAATAGTTACATGTCCCATTTTCCGGAAAGGTTTAGTTGTTTTCTTTCCATAAATATGAGGTGTAACTCCTTCAATGTTTAAAATCTCTTCAATATTTTTATAAACTACATCTCCAGTGTAGCCTTCAGCACCTACCAAATTTACCATAATTCCAGCTACTTTGCTTTCTGTGTTTCCTAAAGGAAGGTTAAGGATACTTCGAAGGTGTTGTTCAAACTGACTAGTATAGCTTGCTTCTATACTATAATGTCCAGAATTATGTGTTCTTGGAGCTGCTTCATTTACTAAAATTTCATCTTCTTGAGTTTGAAACATTTCTACTGCTAACAACCCAATGAAATCAAATGAATCTGCAACTTTTAAAGCAACTTCTCTAGCTTTTTCAGCAACATCATCACTAATTCTAGCTGGACAAATCACATATTCAACTTGATTTGCTTCAGGGTGAAATTCCATTTCAACCACAGGATATGTTTTAATCTCGCCCTTTTTATTTCTAGCAACAATTACAGCCAATTCATTTTTGAAAGGAATCAATTTTTCTGCAATGCATTCTCCAGAAGGAAGTCCTTCCAAATCAGCATAACTTTTAACAATTTTTACGCCATTTCCATCATATCCAAATCGTGCAGATTTCCACACAAAAGGAAAATCAAGTACATCGTTTTCAAGAGAATGCTTCAGTTCTTCTATATAGGCATAATGAGAAAAATCTGAAGTAGGAATGTTATGATCTTTGTAAAAATTCTTTTGACGTGCTTTGTTTTGAATGATTCTTAGGTCTTTAGGTTTTGGGTAAATTTCCAAGCCTTCTGATTCTAACTTATCTAAAGCATCAATATTTACGTTTTCAATTTCAATGGTTAAAAGATCTACCTTTTTTCCAAAATTGTAAACAGTTTCAAAATCTAAGAGGTTTCCATGATGAAATTCGTTACAAATCTGCGCACAAGGAGCTTCAACAGAAGCATCTAAAATTACAGTGTAAATATCTAGTTTTTGAGTTTCAGCGAGTAACATTCGGCCTAATTGACCACCACCAAGTACTCCTAATTTGAAATCTGAAGAAAAATAACTTTTCAACTTGTACTGTTATTGAAATGAGTTACAAAAGTACAAATTCTATTTTCTTAAAAAGATTAAAAATTGGTGATTCTTAGAATACTTCCATTTAAGTTCTCAACAAGATATTCTTTGGCAAAACAAGAAACTCCAGGAGTTAATGGAGACCCGTTAAGAATGTTAAATTCACTATCATCACATTGGCAAAGTATTCTCAAATTCGAATCTACAATCATTTGTGAGCAAGATGAAATATTTTGACCAGGACACAATCTGTCGTATGCTTTGAATTGAACGCCATTAATATTGTAGATTATTAAACCTTGATGTCCTCCAGGAGCATATTCCCAACCTCCAGGAACTTGAAGATTTATAAACGCAGGAAGATTCAAATTGATAGTCTCATTCACGCTTACAAAAGGAAAGCAGTCATTGTCATTGTTGTTGGAAGTACAGCTTAAAAATAAAACTGTGAGGAATAAAAATGCAACTTTCTTCATAAAGATATCTTAAGGGTTTTCTAGTAAAACGAGAGCAATTTACAAATATTTTGTACATTTGTAGTGTAAATCTCATTCTGTAAAAGGGCTATGAGATTTTTTGTTTATATGAGAAGTTACTTAGGTAGCTAAGAAAAAAAGAAAGATTATGGGGAATGTATCATATTATACACCTGAAGGTTTAAAAAAATTAAAAGATGAGTTAGCTCATCTTGAGCAAGTAGAACGTCCAAGAGTTTCTCAAGAAATTGCTGATGCTAGAGATAAAGGAGATTTAAGTGAGAATGCAGAATATCATGCTGCAAAAGAAGAACAATCTTTACTGGAGACCAAAATCGCAAAGTTGAAAAATGTAGTTGCGAACGCAAGAATTATTGATGAATCTCAATTAGATACTTCTAAAATATTAATTCATTCTACTATAAAAATTAAGAATACAGCAAACGGGATGGAGTTTACCTATACTTTGGTCGCTGATTCTGAATCAGATGTAAGAAACGGGAAATTATCAGTCAATTCTCCTATTGGAAAAGGATTGCTAGGAAAAGAAGTTGGTGATGTAGCAGAAATTCAAGTACCCAATGGAATGATGAGTTTTGAAGTTGTAGAAATTTCAAGATAGAATAAATAGAAAAACCATAAAAAACGCTTTTCAATCGAAAAGCGTTTTTTATTTTTATCAAAAATCAAATGTATGGCTACCATCTTTACCAAAATTGTTCAAGGAGAAATCCCTTCCTATAAAGTTGCTGAAGACGAAAATTATTATGCTTTTCTTGATATCAATCCAAATGCCAAAGGACATACCTTAGTAATTCCGAAGCAAGAAGTTAATAAAATCTTTGATTTAGATAAAGAAATCTATAAAGGTTTGATGGACTTCTCATACCGAGTTGCTAAAGCTTTAGAAAAAGCCATTCCTTGCGAACGTATTGGAATGAGTGTAATAGGGTTGGAGGTACCTCATGTACATGTGCATTTGATTCCAATCAACTTTATGGATGATATGCGATTTGTAAAAAAAGAGAAGCTCTCTCAAGAGGAATTTTTAACTGTGGCTAAGCTAATTTCCGCTAATTTTCAATAGTCTTTTCTAGTATGACTATACTTAATTTGTTATACTAATTTTATAACATATAATTCCCAAAAGGTCAACACAACATAGGCTTGTTGGGTTTTTGTATAGGTTCTATTTTCTGTTTTAGGACTGGTTTAAGTTACATTTGTTAGCATCCTCAAAATAGATGTTTCTATGAAACCTGCCTCATCAAGATTTTTACAGTTATTTATAAGCTTTTTTGTAATCATTAATTCACTTCTAGTAACAGCGCAAGTAACTGTTGGTGATGGTAGTTATACGACAACATTTCCAGGAACAGATTCTGCTGGAAGAAATGGTTTTCCATCAGGAACACCACAGATTAGCGGAAATGCATTCGGGAAACCGGTTCCTACAAACGATTGGTGGTCTAAATTAATTAAAGAAGATCACGCAGATAATTTATTTAATTATCCCATGACTTTCAAAACTCAAAATAAAGGCTTGATTGTTACTTATATTCCTTGGGGGCCAATTGGAGATTCTGCTCCAATTGAAGTTGGGGTTTCAGGATTAAACGCTTCAAAGACTGAGGTTTCTGACTATTCTGATTGGACTGTTACAATGAGTTGGAATGATGGATCTCATCATTTACAAGCAACTTCAGGAATAGGAATGCCGTTTGTTTATTATGAAAAAGATACAAATGATGTAGTTGAGATTGTAATAAATTCAGGTACAGTAAGTATCTCTGATGAAATTTTAATTGTAGAAAATGCAGCTAGTGGAGCAGATTTTGTGTTTTATGCCCCAGTTGGTAGTTCATGGTCACAATCTGGTAATACATATACTTCAACACTTAATGGAAACAACTATTGGTCAATGGCAATGCTCCCTTTGAGTACGACCAATGTTACTACAGTTGCACAGGAGTATAAAAAATACGCATACGTATTTCCTGAAAATACGATTACTTCATGGAGTTATGATGATAGTACTTCTATACTATCTACCACTTTTTCTGTAACTACTGATGTAAAAGAAGGAACTGAAACAAATGTTCTCTTAGGATTATTACCACATCAATGGAATAATTTATCAAGTGGATCTTTAACACCTAATGAATATAGTTATGAGACGGTTAGAGGAGAACTAAAAACATTGGACGGGAATAGTTTTTCAGTTGAAAACAAATTCAAAGGAATACTTCCAACATTGCCCAATTTAGGACATTATAGTTCTGATTACGATCCAACGGCATTACATGCTAAAATATCTCAAATAGAGAATGATGCTTTGGCTACATGGACAGATTCGTATAACGAAGGGCAGTCTATGAATAGATTAATCCAAACAGCCAGAATAGCAGATCAAACTGGAGATGTTGAAGCAAGAAATAAAATTATCGCGACCATAAAAGAACGTTTGGAAGACTGGTTAACATATCAATCAGGAGAAGTAGCTTTTCTGTTCTATTACAATAGCGATTGGTCTGCAATGTTAGGATATCCTGCAGGACACGGTCAAGACAATAATATCAATGATCATCACTTTCATTGGGGATACTTTATTCATGCCGCTGCTTTTATGGAACAATTTGAACCTGGATGGTCTAACCAATGGGGAGATATGATTAATTTATTGATACGAGATGCAGCTTCAGAAGATAGAAATGATCCGTTATTTCCTTTTTTAAGAAATTTTAGCCCTTATGCGGGACATAGTTGGGCAAACGGATTTGCAACTTTTCCTCATGGAAATGATCAAGAATCAACTTCAGAAAGTATGCAGTTTGCTTCTTCTTTAATTCATTGGGGAACAATTACTGAAAACACTGCTATTAGAGATTTGGGAATTTATATCTATACCACAGAGCAAACAGCAGTAGAAGAGTATTGGTTTGACATGTATGAAAGAAATTTTCAACCTTCTCACCCTTATAGCTTAGTTTCAAGAGTATGGGGAAATTCGTATGATAATGGCACTTTTTTTACTAGCGATATTGCCGCATCTTATGGTATAGAAATATACCCAATACATGGAGGCTCTTTATATTTAGGACACAACCAATCTTATGCACAATCATTATGGGCAGAAATGGCTGCAAATACAGGTATTTTAAGTAATGAAGAAAATCCTAATTTATGGCATGATACTTATTGGAAATATTTGTCTTTAACAGATGCGCAAGCCGCAATAAATCTATACAATTCTTACCCCAATCGTAATTTAAAATTTGGAATTTCTGATGCACAAACATATCATTGGTTACATTCTATGAATGCAATGGGAACAATAGAGGCATCTATAACAGCAGATTATCCAATTGCTGTTGCATTTACAGATAATGGAGTAACTACTTATGTGGCACATAACTATTCTGACACTCAAATTACGGTAACATTTTCAGATGGCTTTATGCTTACTGTTCCAGCTAATTCAATGGCTACAAATAGAGATATAGGAGTAACAGGGATTTTAGAAGCAAATGCATACCAAGTTGATGAGAATAATAGTATTAATCTTACTTCTAATACAACTGGAAGTGGTATAACAAAAGTTGAGTTTTATAATGGTAGTAATCTTCTAGGAGAAGATACAACAGCACCTTATGAACTTACAACGCCTAATTTAACTTTAGGAATACATGATATGTATGCTAAAGTTTATGTGAATTCAGAATTTAATATAACCAATGTAATTACAGTTTTAGTAGGAGATCAATTGCCTTATACCAATGCCAATCACACAATTCCTGGAACTATAGAAGCAGGTCATTATGATTACTTTGAAGGAGGAAATGGACAGAACATTTCTTACTTTGATTCTTCTGTGGTTAATGAAGGAGATTTTAGAACAGATGAATATGTAGATGCAGTTTCTGATACAACTGAAGGAATAACAGTAGGATGGATTACAGCTGGAGAATGGTTAGAATATACAATAGATGTTCAAACTACAGGTTGTTATGATTTGAATTTTCGTTATGCTTCTGGAAATACAAATGGAGGAGGACCTTTTCATTTTGAAATTGACGGAAACCAAGTGAGTCCAAATATTGTAATGTCACATACAGGAGATTGGAATAATTGGAATAATAAAACAACCACGATTAATTTAACTGCAGGAATTCATGTAATGAGACTTTCCGTTGATAACGGAGAATTTAATCTAGGGCGGATGACATTTTCATATCAAGGTACTGATTGCTCTTCATCTGGGTTAACAGGATTGCCATTTGATTTTGAAAGCGGAATAACTACGGCAGATTTTAATAATTTTGATGGAGGTACTGCCACTGTAGAATCTGTTATGACACCCCAAGATAATGGCAATACAAGTTCTAACTTAGCTAAGATAGTTAGAAATGGAGGTCAGCCTTGGGCAGGATCTTATGTAAACTTAGATAGTTCTTTAGATTTTAGTACAGATAATTATATCAGTTTAAGAGTATGGACTGAAGCACCGATTGGTACATCAATGCAAATTAAGTTGGAAAGACAATCAGGTAGCGGAGCATTTTCATTAGCAACACCTACAACAGTTTCAGGACAATGGGAAACCTTGTATTGGGATTTTTCCTCTCAAGGAGTAACAACTTATGATAAATTAGTATTTATGTTTGATATTGGTAATGTAGGAGATGGGAGCGCAACGTCAACTTTTTATTTTGACGATGTAATTCAAACATCTACTTTAAGTACTAATAACCTCTTAGATGATGACTCAATAACTATCTATCCAAATCCAGTGAGTGACTTACTTTATATAAAGTCGGGTGCAATTCATATAAGCAAATTAGAAATATACTCACTACTTGGACGCAAAGTAATGGAACGCACAACAAATTTAAATGAGGTTAACATTGAAAGTTTATCTGATGGAATGTATCTTGTTAGAATCTATTCAGGAAGTAGTTTTACTACTAAAAAATTGGTAAAAGAGTAAACTGAGCTTAAAATCTATTTAAAAGGATTACAAAAGAGGTTCCTTTTCCAAGTTCAGATTTTTTCACGAAAATTTTTCCTTTGTGATAATCTTCAATAATTCTTTTGGAAAGTGATAGACCTAATCCCCAACCACGTTTTTTGGTGGTAAATCCAGGTTTAAAGATTTGTTTGAATTGAGATTTTGGAATTCCTTTTCCAGTATCTGTTACAAGAATTTTCACCTTTTTAGTAGTTGATTCAATGGATATAGAAACACTTCCTTTTCCTTGCATTGCATCAATGGCATTTTTAATCAAGTTCTCAATAACCCAACCAAATAATTCTTTGTTTAGGTTTACAAATATTTCATCTTCTGATGAAGAAAAACTAAATTGAATTTGTTTAGAACTTCTAGACTCTAAATAATCATAAGCACCCTTTGTTAACAAAACAACATTTTGTTTTGCAAGCTCAGGTAAAGAGCCAATCTTAGAGAAACGATTGGCAATTGTATTTAATCTGTGAACATCATTCTCTATCTCATCAACATATTTGTCGTTTACATTCTCTGTTTTTAGAATTGCTATCCAGCCCAATAATGAAGATAAAGGGGTTCCTATTTGATGAGCAGTTTCCTTAGCCATACCGGTCCACAATTTATTTTGCTCTGCAATCTTATTGGATGTAAACATCATGTAAATTACGGCAAGAAATAAGGTAAGAATAAGAATAAGTGCTAGAGGATAGTAGGTAAGTTTCCCTAAAAGATCAGAATTTCTGTAATATATTTTTTGAACTTTATTATCAAGAAGTTTTATTTCTATAGGTTCGTTCTGACTCTTCATTATTTTGAGTTGTTTCTCTAAATATTTAATGTCAAGTGCTTTTACAGAATCAAGATTTTGATAACTCTGAGGGTCTACATTTCCATTTCTGTCTAGAAGAATCTGATCATTCTCATCAACTAAAATTAGAGGGATGTTTTTATTGTTTTCTATAATAGCTAATGGTAAAGTAGTGCTGGCATTTAAATCTGTATTGGTTACCAATTCCTTTTGAGCATTAGCTAAAATCTCCATTTTAAGTCTTTCTTCAAACTTAAATAACTTAAAGAAACTATAAGTATTCCATAAAACCATAGACACTATGATAATAGAAATCAAAATGGCAATTCGTTTTAAAAAAAAGGTGTTTTGGAAAAAACTCATCGGAACAAAAGTAAATGAATTTTTTTATCCGAAAATTTAAATAAGCTAGGATAAAAAAATGTTATTAACTAACAACGTGGTTCTTGAAGTAAAACTAAATTTTGTTGTTTTTATTACACAAAATTTAATTTTCACAGAAAAAATATAATGGATTCAATTCTATAACTGATTTGTAAAATTGATAGTATCTTTACTCATCAAATTTTTTTCACATGCCTTCAATTGATCCAAAGGAAATATCTACCGGAAAATTACATGGATATTTATTAGGAGCAGTAGCGCCAAGACCTATTGCTTTTGCCAGTACTATTGATGAAGATGGAAATCCTAATCTATCACCATTTAGCTTTTTTAATGTGTTTGGTTCTAACCCTCCCATGATGATTTTTTCTCCTGCTAGGAGAGTACGAGATAATACAACAAAACATACCTTGCAAAATGCCGAAGCAATCAAAGAAGTGGTTGTGAATGTGGTAAGTTATGATATTGTTCATCAGATGTCGCTAAGTAGCACAGAATATCCTGATGGAGTAAATGAATTTATAAAAGCCGGATTTACCATGTTACCTTCAGATAAGGTGAAGCCTTTTCGTGTTGCTGAATCTCCTGTACAATTCGAATGCAAAGTGAAAGATATTATTTATACTGGAAACGAAGGAGGTGCTGGAAATCTAATTATGTGTGAGGTAGTTAAAATTCACATTCAAGATGATGTGTTAGATGCTAATGGAAACATAGATCAATACAAGATAGATTTAGTAGCCAGAGCCGGAGGAAGCTATTACTCAAGAGCCAGGGATGGTTTTTTTGAAATTCCAAAACCTATATCAACTTTAGGAATTGGAGTAGATCAAATACCAGAATCGATAAGAAATAGCAATGTTTTAACAGGAAATAATTTAGGAATGCTAGGAAATGTAGAATCCTTACCTTCAGATGATGATGTTGATAACTTTGCAAAAGATCACCCTAACTTTGTAGGTTTAGAAGAGGCAAAAAAACATACATTTGCCCAAGAATATTTAGAAAATAACGATGTTGAAAGTGCTTGGAAAGTACTTTTATTAAAATAGAAATTATGGAAGTAATAGGAAAGATTAAACTGATTGGAGAAACACAAACTTTTGGATCCAACGGTTTTAGAAAAAGAGAATTAGTGGTAACAACAGATGAGCAATACCCTCAAATGTTGATGATTGAATTTATTCAGGATAAAGTGGATTTGTTGAATAACTATTCTGTAGGACAAGATGTAAAAGTATCTATTAACTTAAGAGGTAGAGAATGGATCAATCCTCAAGGAGAAGCTAAGTATTTTAATTCTATTCAAGGATGGAGAATTGAGAATTTAGCACAAGCTGCTCCTGCTCAAGATTTACCACCAGTAGATCAGTTTCAAGCTGCTCCAGATTTAAGCAGTGATGAACCAGATGATTTACCATTCTAAGAAAAGAATATAAAAAAGAAAAGCCTCGCATCCCGAAATTGTCGGGAGCGAGGCTTTTTTATTGGTTTACTATTAGAATTACTTTGGATCCAATGCTTTGTCAATTCTAGCAATTGCATCTTGTAAATGATATCTAGTAGTTGTATTAGGAGCTTTAGAGATGTTTGCTCTAATATCACGCTTTAATCTGTTTAATTCTCCTCTTACCATAGCTCTAATATCAGATTGATTGATGTTTACAGTACTTTGTTTAAAGTAACCTGCATTTGCACCTCTCTGATTTTGAGCTCTGTTTAATAAGAAATCTAAACGACTAATGTGAGCCCTTTGTAAGTTTCTTCTATAAGTATCAATTCTTCTACCGTTGTATAATTCTGTCCAAACTCCTTGACGTAAGTCATAGAACATAGTTACTACAGTATAAGCTTTGTTTCCGTTTAAGGTTTCGTTTTCAATCATACGAGCCATTCTTCCAGCATTTAAAATGTTGTTTAAAGCTCTTGCTTGTAAACCACCAATTCTTTCAACAGCTCCAGAAAATTGAGTTTTGTCAAAAATGTTTTTGTCAATCATCCATTTTGGAGTAGCAAATAATTCTTTATTGATGAATTTAAGTGCGTTTCTTTGGTGAGTTTTATTTACATGAGTATAAACAGCACCATCTTGATCGGCAGTTTTGTAGTACTCGTAAACACCACCAACATTAGCAGCTACATGGCCCATATAACGGTTAAATTGACTAAGAACTTGTCCGTACATAGTACCTAATTCATCATAAGTTTCTCCTTTTTTGGTTGTCCATCTTTCTAAGTTAGGCATGATGCGCTTTAAGTTTTTAATACCATAAGCACTCGCTTTAATAGCATCATCTCCTAAATCTTCAGTTTGCGAACTAGGGTCAACTACACCACCAGCTTGTTGGTGTCCAAAACGATACATAGGGTCTCCAGCCTTAGCTAAAATCCATTGATCTAAAGTTGCTTTTTCTTCCTTAGCAGACTTGTCTAAAATTGGACGATATCCCCAAGAAATAGCATATTTATCATATGGTCCGATATTTGGCATCAGTGCTACACCTTTGTCTTCTGGTTGCGCTACGTAGTTAAAACGAGCATAGTCCATAATAGAAGGAGCAGTTCCGTACTTTTGCGTAAAGCTCTTAGAGCGTAAAGAATCTACAGGATAAGCAACACTTGATCCCATATTGTGTGGTAATCCTAAAGTATGACCTACCTCGTGAGAAGATACAAAACGAATTAAACGTCCCATTACCTCGTCTTTAAATTCAGTTCCTTGAGCATCAGGATTGATTGCTGCAGTTTGTACAAAGAACCAGTTACGTAATAAAGTCATTACATTGTGATACCAGTTGATATCTGATTCTAAGATTTCTCCAGAACGAGGATCACTTACGTGAGGTCCATTTGCATTTGGAATAGGAGAAGCTAAATAACGAACTACAGAATAACGTACGTCTTCTGGAGACCAATCTGGATCTTCTTCTTTGCTTGGAGGATCTTTTGCAATAATCGCATTTTTGAAACCTGCAGCTTCAAAAGCAACTTGCCAATCTTCAATACCTTGCTTGATGTATTTTCTCCAAACTTTTGGAGTTGCTCTATCTATATAGTATACAATAGGTTTCTTAGGCTCTACTAATTCACCTCTTTTGAACTTTTCAATATCTTCATCTTTAACTTCTAATCTCCAACGGTCTAAGTAAGTTACAGTTTTACTCTTTTGAGCTTCTAAACCATAATCTACTTGTCCTCTTGCAAACCATCCAACTCTTTCATCAAAATAACGACGTTTCATTGGAACCTCTGGTAACAAGATCATTGAGTTACTCATTTCTACAGTAATAGACCCAACACTTGTATTTGATGGAGGTCTACTAGACGCATATGTTTTTACATGTCTTAATTCGATATTTTGAGGGTAGCTACTTACTCTTTCTACATAAGAACGAGTCTTATCCATTCTAGTAACTCTGTATTGAGTTCTTCTAAACTGAGGAAGTCCCATTGCTTTAATATCTGAAGTTAAAAGAGTACTTGCATCAATTACAACTCCAGTTGTATCTTTATTATATGCTTTGATTGGGAAAGAATGTAAAATAGGCTCTAGATTAGAGTTTACAACAGCCTCATGAACTGGTAATATTGTATCAGCAACTACTGTATGAGAAACAACTCTTAAAAGAATTTGTTTCCCTTTACGTTCCCAACGCAATACTTGTGTGTTGGTTTTTCCTCCACCAAATCCAATTCCGCTAGCTGTTTTGGCAATTCTAGTTACCATAAGCATTTCTCTTCCTAATAAAGAGTTTGGAATTTCAAAAAGATACTTTTGATCTTTTGAGTGAACTTTGAACAAACCATCATCGGTTTTCATGTCCTTGGTTACTACCTTTCCATAAGGTTGAATACCTCCTTTTTTAGGAGCAGGTTTTTTAGGTTTTGGCTTCGCAACTTGTTCCGTTTTACCTTTTTTGTTTTTCTTTCTGTTCTTGCGTTGTGCTTCCACATCCAATGCAAGCCCAAAAACAAATAAAACAACAAGTATTCTTGAAATTGTTTTACGTATCATAATAAACTATTTGTTTGTGATTAAATTTTGCGTTTTCGAAATTAAGTATTCTAGTGCCAGTCTTTCTTAAATAAATGTTAAAGGGATTTGCAATACATTACATATTCAACCAATAAGTAAACTTGAGGTTGATAGAACGAAATCTAGGACTAAAAATATCTGTGGCGTAATTGTCGTTATATACTAAAAATAAATCCGATAATGGCGCCACTCTCCATTGTAGCCTAGTATTAACGCTAAAGTTCTCTCTTTGGGTACTGTATTGTAAAAAGGTAGCCCAAAAAATATTTTTTGTAAAAGTAACATCCAGCCTTGGTCCGATTAACCAGATTGATGCATCAGGATATGGATCAGGTAGATTAATTTTATCATAATTTAACTGAATAGATCCAGAAAAATAAGGTTGAAGCCTTAATGTCATGTTTGCTTCAAGTGAATATTTGCTTCCGTTGAAGAAAGCTCCAAAAGAAGGGTTAATTCTATAGGAAACAGTTTTTCTTTGATCGGATCTAAAAGAGGCTTCAAAACTGGTATAATAATAGTTTTGATTTGCAGGTAGTTCAATACCTCCATCTGTGCCAGTTGGGTCAAAAGAACTATACAAACGCGTAAAACGATTAAACATTTCTAAGCTTAATTCTGAGTTGTCTTTAAAGCTTGCTCTCCATCTGCTTATAATTAAATAATCAGAATTTTCATAACTCAACTCGGGTCTCCATATATAAATAGGAGTAACCGAAAAACTATGTCGTTGGATAGCTCCTTTTTTTGGCCAAAACTTGAGTTCAAATTGTGGGTTTATTTTAAAGATATCTGTACGTCTCACAAATCCTAAATCAGAACGAAAATCATCAGCAACATAAACACCACTTAATCTGATGCCTAGCCTTCGATTATTGAATTCTGTTCTAAAACCTGCAGAGAAATCGTTGGATTTTACTCCTGGTGAAAAAGATTTGTGGAAAAAATATTTACCTCTCCAAGTATTGTCTTTTGATGCTAAGGCATAATCAATTCCTAATACTCTATTGTATTTATCTTCTTCAGCTAGAAAATCATAATCTTTTGTTGCTTGTTTGTTGATAAACAAAAGACTAATATTTGATCTGCTAAATACTTTTTGTTGTAAGGATATTACAGCATTATTTACTGTAGGAATTTCATTGGCTACGTCTTCACTGGTTTGCATGTTTAAAAAACCTAGGCGAAGATCATTGTTTAACTTTCCACTTAATCGTACTCCAGCAATAATTTTGTTTTCAATATTATTTCCGTTAATGTCTTTGGCAATTCCAATTCTTCTTGAAAAGAAAGGATTAGCGTCTCTATTGTCTCCAAAATCACCAAAAAGATCACTATTTTCTATAAAAAATTGTCTGCGTTCTGGTAAGCCAACTTCAAATCGTGTTAGGTTTGTAACCTGTTGATCAACTTCAACCTGAGAGAAATCTGGATTGATGGTGAGGTCTAAATTTAAACTATTAGCAATGGTCATTTTAGCATCCCCTCCAAATTTGAAATCGCTGATAGTTTCGCCAGTTTCGTAATTCTTTCCAGCTATGCCGTTGATATAAGGAATAACAGAAATAGGAGATTTTGATTTTCCCAAAGGTTTTTCAAAAACCATATCTCCCATATAAGCTAAGCTAAAGATGAACTGATTTTGAGGAATGTTAATCCATGTATTTCTTTCGTTGTCTTGAGTGTCGAAATGATAACTGTTAAAACGCCATTTGGTTTCTCCTTCTCTATATTTAAAAGCATATAATGGAATTTTCCATTCAAGGATATAATGATCATCGTGAATTTTAGATTCTCCAAACCATTTGGTATCCCATGCTCCATTGAAACCTCTTAAATCGTTTCCTCCTCCTGATAACAATATCTCACGACGCACTCCATAAGGATTAGAACCAAAGATAAATGCATTGGTGCCATCGTTAAAGGTGTCAAACATCAAAGTAATATTATCACTTCCTCCAGCTCTAAAGTCTCTACGTAAAGAAGGGACTACAAAATCCTTCCCTTTTGCATATACTTTGATTCCAACATAAAGGTTTTCATCATCAAAGAGAAACTGAATTTCGGCTTGGCGTTTGGCTTGGGCAGTGTCAGTTGGGAAATACTGAAAAAAATCAGTGGCTGGCCTAACAAGCGACCAAGCATCTTCATCTAAAACACCATCTATTTTAATTTCTTGTTCAATGTATTTTACATGAACTGTTTTTTTATTGACTTGAGAATATCCATAATACGATATGAATAGCAATAGAAAAATAACCTTTCTCATTAAAATTGGTTGGTTGGGAATTTGCTCAAAAATACAATAAATAAAAAAAGGAACTACATATAGCATAGTTCCCTTAACAATTTTGATGTAGGAGTTAAAATTTAGATTTCTTTAACAATTATCTTTTGAGATACTTCTGTAAGAACTTTAAGTTCTATAGGAAGTGCTCTTTTTAGAGTCTGATATACTACACAAGAATATTCTGATGCCTTGATTAAAGTAGAAATTAGATAAGGTTTTGTGTCTTCATGAGCATTGATGGAAATCTCAAGAGTCATTTTTTGAAACCCTACAGGTACTGTCTTGCTCATTTGTAATGTGCCTCTAACATCTACCATTGCTTTTGCAACTATTGAGGTGTTTAAAAGTTGAATGCCTAATCTATTAGCAATCATTCTCAATGTACTTTCAAAGCAAGAAGCTAATGCACCGCAGAGGATGTCTCCAGGATTTGCAATATCATGCAATCCGCCAATAGCTCTATGAATTCCAACATCAATTCGGTCTTGAGTTTCATCATTTAAAATCAATGATGTGTGCAAAGGGTCTTTAAAGTGCTTGCCTTCTACTTTTGCATAGTCTGTAATCATTGCCTTGTCTGGATGCTCTTTATAAGTATCTATCAAAGGCTGTTGTTTACTGTATACTATTGAATTTCTCATAGACTATTTTTTAAGGAACTTGGTTAATGGAATTAACATAGGGGTTTTCTTTTGATACTTTCTATAAGTGTCTCCAAACTCTTTGATAAGATCTCTCTCTTCGAAGAGCGTTCCTACGACAAAATAACTTGTGATAAGAATAGCAAAAACCAAATGAGTTACCGTCATATGAGGAGTAGCCCAAACTCCAATGATTCCTCCAAGATACAAGGGGTGCCTAACATATTTATAAAAGGAGTATACTTTGAAATTTAAATCGGTGTAAGGTTTATTAACAAGCTCAAGGTAGGTTTGTCGTAACCCAAATAAATCAAAATGGTTGATTAAGAAAGTACTAATAAACAGAATAATCCATCCAGTAAAGAACAATGCATATAATGTATAGTATCCGATAGTTTTAGGGGCTATGCTCCAAACAATTCCACCCATAGGTTCCCAAAACCAAACTAAAATAGCCAACAAAACACCTGCGGTTAAAACATAAGTGCTTCTCTCTATAGGTTTAGGCATGTATTGAGTAATAAATTTTTTAAAAGGTTTTCTGGCCATTATACTATGTGGTACGCCAAACAAACAAATTAAACCAAGGTTTTTTAGCAATGCCCATTCAAAAGACATTGTAGGAGTTCCATCAATGGATATTTCAGGAATTAGATTTGAAGCTGAAAGAATCCATAATAATAGTGAAGCAAATGCTATGGCATAAGCAACAACTGAGTAAGTAAACATTAATATTTTTTTCATGACTTATAAATTTGTGTCAAAAGTATTAATGACTCCCAAGCTAGAGTTTTCTTAAAAGCTCAAAAAGCTTCCTAAAAAGTTCAAAAGTGAATTTTAAGAAACTTGTGTCTTGAATTGACGAGGTGGAAGCTTATATTTTTCTTTAAATGCTGTATTGAAGTGAGAAGAATTTTTGAAACCACTCTCATAACAAATCTCATTGATGTTCAACTGAGAATTTTCTAAAAGTGTTTTGGCATACTCTAACCTCATATTATTAATCCATTTTCTAGGTGTTTCTTTAAAATATTCTTTGAAATCTCTTTTAAAAGATGATAGACTTCTTCCAGAAAGCTTAGCGTATTCTTCTATTGTTAGATCACTATGAAAATTTTTCATCATGATGTAATCCAAATTTGCTTTCTCTTTATTTTGAAGAGATTGAAAGAATGAGGCAATTGATTTGTTGGCAGGATTCAAAGCAATATTGTAAAAAAGTTCCTTGAATTTTAATTCTACCAGATCTTTAGGGATATTTCCTCCTTGTTTGAAATAATTAAAGACAGTCATAAATAACGACGTTAATGTATCATCTACATCTATTTCAAAAATTTGAGGATAAGAATTCTGAAGTTCAATTTTTGGAGTAGAAAACTCATTCATAAAACGGCGAATAAAATCATCGGTTACAAAAAAGAGCATCACGCAGTAATCAACTTCAAAGTATTGCTTTGTGTTATAAACTCCTTTTCTAATGTATACAGCTTCACCTTCATTAGTGCTGATTTTTTGATGTAAAGAAGTCCAGTCTTTTTTACCACTAATTACATATGAGATAAAATCAGATTCAGACCAAAGTTTGAATTGCTCAGAGTTGATAGGGCATTTATATTCTACAAACAGATAATCATCGCCAACAAGCTTGTTGAATGCAGGGTGATTTTTAAAGAATTGATAAACGTCTATCGTGTTCATAATAGTATGATTGTACTGTAAACTTAATCAAAATCTTTAGCAATAAAAAAGCCTCACATGAGTGAGGCTTTAAATTTATTCTCCTAAGAAAGGATATCTGTAATCAGTTGGCGAAACAAATGTTTCTTTGATTAATCTTGGTGACACCCATCTTAATAGATTTTGTGCAGAACCAGCTTTGTCATTTGTTCCAGAAGCTCTAGCGCCTCCAAAAGGTTGTTGTCCTACAACAGCTCCAGTCGGCTTGTCGTTAATATAGAAGTTTCCAGCACAGTTTTCTAATGCTTTGGTTGCTTCAGTAACAGCATATCTGTCTGTTGAGAAAACAGCTCCAGTTAAAGCATATTCAGATGTTCCGTCAACTAATTTTAATGTTTCAGACCAATCGGCATCATCATAAACATAAACTGTAACAACAGGGCCAAATAATTCTGTACACATTGTAGTGTATTTTGGGTCTTTGGTTAAGATGACTGTTGGTTCAACAAAATAACCTTTGGATTTATCATAATTTCCTCCAGCAAAAATTTCAGCATCAGCATCATTTTTAGCTCCATCTATAAAAGAAGCCAATTTATCAAAAGAACCTTCGTGAATTACAGCGGTAATAAAGTTGCCCATGTCTTCTGGAGATCCCATTTTAAAAGAAGTGATGTCTTCTTTTACATAATTTAAAGTTTCTTCAGCCAATGATTTTGGTAAGTATACTCTTGAAGCAGCAGAACATTTTTGTCCTTGGAATTCAAAAGCTCCACGGCTAATTCCTGTAGCAACTTGCTTAGGATTTGCTGATGGATGAGCAATAATAAAGTCTTTACCACCTGTTTCTCCTACAATTTTTGGATATGTTTTGTAGTTGTGAATATTTTCACCAATCTTTTTCCAAATTTCTTTGAAAACAAATGTAGAACCTGTAAAATGGATTCCAGCAAAGTCTGGACTAGCTAAAACAGTATCTGTAATCATTACTGGATCTCCGTAGACCATATTAATAACTCCGTCAGGTAACCCAGCCTCTTTAAAGATATCCATCAATACTTTTGCAGAGAAGATTTGATGATCAGAAGGTTTCCAAACTACAGTATTACCCATCATTGCAGCACTTGCAGGTAAATTTCCAGCAATTGCAGTAAAGTTAAAGGGAGTAATTGCGTATACAAAACCTTCTAAAGGTCTGTATTCTACTCGGTTCCAAATTCCTTCAGCAGAATCAGGTTGCTCATCATAGATTTGTGACATAAATTCTACGTTGAAACGTAAGAAATCTATATACTCACAAGCAGCATCAATCTCAGCTTGGTGAATGGTTTTTGATTGCGCGATCATAGTAGCAGCATTAATTTTTGCTCTATAAGGACCAGCAACCAATTCAGCAGCTCTTAAGAAAATAGCGGCTCTTTGTTCCCATGGCATTTGAGACCAAGCTTTTCTTGCTTCTAAAGCTTCAGCAATTGAAGTTTCTACATGCTTTTTTTCTCCAAGGTGATACTGCCCAACAACGTGTTGATGATCATGAGGAGGAGTCATATTTCTAGTGTTACCAGTTCTAACTTCTTCAGAACCAATATACATCGGAACATCTTCACTTCCGTTGAAATATTCTTTGTATTGTTTTAAAACAGCTTCTCTTTCTGGACTTCCAGGAGCGTAGGATTTTACCGTCTCATTGATTGCTGTAGGTACATGAAAAAAACCTTTTCCCATTTTGTATGTTTTTAATTTGTAATCGACTAATTTTGGTGTCGCGAAGTTACAATATTTCATACAATAATGAGTGATGTAACCAACAAAGACATAACGAATTAAAAGATTGAACAAGTTTTCCTTTTTTTAAAGAAAATCAAAAATCAAAAACGCAATTAATTGCATGTGTACAGTTACGTATTTACCACTTAAAAACGATGGGTTTATTCTAACATCTAACAGAGATGAAAGCCCTATGCGAAAAACAATAGCACCACAAAAGTATACAGAAAATGATGTGGAGTTAACTTATCCAAAAGACAAACTAGCTGGCGGTACATGGATAGGATTGAGTGATAAAAACAGATTGGTTTGCTTATTGAATGGAGGGTTTGAAAAACACCAAAGAAATTCATCCTATAGAATGAGTAGAGGAGTTGTTGTTAAAAATATTCTGAGCATTGATGATCCAGTTCGTTATATAGAAGAATTTGATTTTGATAATATTGAGCCTTTTACCATAATTCTAGTAGATTGGAATAGCAATCTAAACACCTATGAATTGGTATGGGATGGTACTCAGAAACATTTTCAAGAACTAGCTCAAAAACCCAAAATTTGGTCTTCTTCAACATTGTATGATTTTCAAACTAAGGAAGATCGAAATGAGTGGTTTGATGAATGGCTGCAGAATCATAAAGATTATAATCAAGCAGAAATATTAGATTTTCATTTAAGTACAGATAAAGGGGCTGAAGGAACAACATTGAAAATGAAAAGATCTTATGTAGAAACTGTAAGTGTTACATCGGTAAAAAAGGTTGAAGCAAATGTGACTTTACAATATCAAGACTTGTTAAATGATTCGATAACTCAATTATTGGAGCTTCCTTAAACAAAAATAAAGGAGATAAGCGCTACAAAGAATGCTCCTATCGAAGCTAGAAATAAATACACACAATTAATTAAAATAAATTTAAAAAAGGTTTTAAAATATCCTTGACTGTAAAACTTTTTCATTGCCAAGAAAAGGTAGATAAGGAAAAGAATATTAAATACCCAAATTGGAGCATTGTCTGTAAAGAAATTTAAAACTACAAATAGTATTAAAAGTAAGAAGAATACAGTTTGTGTATGAAAAACAAAAATCAAATGTTCTACATAGGTGAATTTTCTTCTAATGTAAAAGAGTTTTAAAAAAAGTGTAAAAATTGGTAGTAAAATAAACAAAGAAACAGATGCGTAAGAAAGCATTTGATTTAAAAACTTTTTACCACTTTCCTTATTTTTAAAGAAAGAAGTAGACATCCTAGCTCTGTCATACATAAACCGATTAAAGAACTTTTTTTCGTAACCTAAACTGTCCAAAGCATCATCTATACTTATGTCTGGATACTTTTGATTAAAAACCGCAAACTTGTCGAAACGTGTTCCTCCTCCAAAGGAGATTGCACCTCTGTTCCTATTTGCAGTGGTGTCTTTAGCTTGTTTTTTTATTTCATCTAATATCTTTTTCTTTTGAACCGAATCTAACGGAATAAATGAATTATCTAATTTTTCACTCATCGTATTTACAATTGAATCTGCATCTATTTCTTTAGTGTTGATGGCTTGACTCATGCTTGTAAGTGTATCTGTCTGTTTTTTACTTCCTTTGGTTAGTTCATTGAATCTGTTATAACTATCAATAGCGCCAAAAATTAAAAAGAAAAGAATGGAAGCTGTTAAATAGAATTGAAAAGGGTTTGAGTATCGAATTCTTCTTCCTTGTATAAAATCTTTAGATACTTTTCCTGGTTTTATAAGTAATGGAATTAGTGTATTCCAAAATTTAGCGTCCCAAGAAATAAATCCGTTAAAGACTTCTTTAACAAAACTAATAAATGTAATCTGACGACCTTTATTTTTCTGCCCGCATTCAGGACAATACTTCTCATGACCAAAAAAAGGATGTCCACAATTGAGGCATTCCGAATCTTTGACTACACTAAGTTTTCGTTGTTTATTTCGTTTTGTTAGTTTAATGATATGGGTGTTGAAAGTTGGAACGTAGGTATGGTTACATCAAAACTCTTTTGAGTTTCGGTATTTACCATTGTATAAAAACCACTCATTGCTCCAATATTAGATAATAAAAAACATCCAGATTTATACTTGTAAGTATCTTGAGGTTCTAAAATTGGTGTTTGTCCAACTACACCTTCACCTTCAACAGTTTCTATCGTATTTAGTGAATCGAAAATTTTCCAAAAACGATCTGTAAGTTGGACTGTTTCTAATGATTTGTTTTCAATAGTAATGTAATAACTAAAATTGTGGTACAAGCGATAGTTTCTGTACAAAGTCCCATCATACTTTGCTTTTACAGATATTTTTATCCCTTTTGTTATTTGTTGTACCATCTATAGCTAATGTAGGACTTTTGAATGAAAGTTCAAAGTATAAATGCAAAACCAACATAAGCGAAGTGAAGATGTTCTAGTATTTAACAAAATGCCAAACAACATGTATTAAATATTTTCGAACTTTAATCAACATTTTTTACCTTTCTCCTTCAAATAAAATATTACCCACTCCAATAACTCTATCAAAGAGACCTCCAAAAGGTTTGTAATAGACAATTACTGTGTAGTCATTTTCGGTTTTTGAAAAGTTTCCTAAAGTTTCTGCCTGTGATATAGATCCGTCATCAGACTTTGTCACAAAAGTATAGTTGTAAAACCCTTGCTTTAATAAAATGTTGGCAGTGTAAGTGTTTCTAGTTGAATCATAAGCCATTTGATTCGTCTCAGAAAGATTAAAATTGTTGAAAGCTCCATATACATAAACTTCCTTACCGGTAAATTCTTCCTCAACTTCTAATGAAAAATGCATCATAGCATAATCAGCTTCTGTTTTTGGATTAGAGCCTTCTAAAGTTCTTATAATAAATTGACCATTAATATCTGGATTGTAAGTGTAAGATTTCACTTCTTTCACCTTATAGGGATATAAATAATTGTGATAAAGGTCTTTGCGTTCAACTTTTGCTACATTAATGCTTGAATTTCTAATAATCTTATTGTCAAAAAAAAGATATTGATTTCCTCCCCAAAAATTGGTCTTTCTAGTATATCTATAAATTAATTGATTAGGCTTGTAAAATTGAGGTTGGATATTGGTAATTGCAGTTTTCCAATTCTGATTTTGCAAAATTGCAACATGTATTTCTTGATTTGGATTGTTGATCTTAATTCCTGAATGATTTACAATAAAATTAACTGTTTGTTGAGTGTTTAAATTTGCAGTATTTCTACTTCTGCTAACAGAAACTCCAACAATAGCTTTTGATTCGTATAAGGTGAATCTTCGAGTAAAAATTAGTTCATCATCACTGTTTAAGATAGATACAAGATAATTGCCACTTTTGGTTATTCGTGTATTTCTATTTGGAAATCTAACCGAGTAATGAGTGTAATTTTGAAAAGTATTAAAAGAATTCTCAACATCAAAAATAATATTAGACTGAAATCCGCTGAGATACTGGTTAGATATTAAGTTGCTTGGTGTCCAATCATGATTCATCAATTGAATCTTATAATAGTAATCTTTTTGATCACCTTGTAGATCGTCAAAATTTAATTCTAAAATTGTCCCCAAAGGAACGATAGTTGAAAAGTTATTCTCTTCAATGGGTTTAAGCTGTATAGATTTGATGTAATCAGGTGCTGTAGTTTGCCCAAATACAATGAAGCAATAAGTAAAAAAGAAGGTGAAGCAGAATAATCTTTTCATAAAATAAATTACAGTGTATTCAAAGAAACGCAAAAATGAAACCACAATTATCTTACAAACCTAAGCAATCTGAAATTAGATTAAAAACAATGCTATTTAGATTTATTATAAATAAGTTCCACTCATCAAGATAAAGCCCTATTTGTTCTGTCTTAACTACCAAAATACCTAAATTTGCATGATTTTTTTAGATAATTAAATTTCGTATTGACCATGTCAAAAGACATTCGTATCAAGAAAGGCTTAGATATTAAGCTGGTTGGCGAAGCAGAGCACATAACTACTGACATTTCTACAGGTGGAGTATATGCAATAAAGCCAGAAGACTTCCACGGAATTATCCCAAAACTTATCGCTAAAGAAGGAACAGAAGTAAAAGCCGGAGAGGCGCTTTTTTATTCAAAAAGCGACGAACGTATTTTATTTCCTAGTCCTGTTAGTGGAAAAGTTACTGAGATTATTCGTGGAGCAAAACGTAAAATATTAACGATCAAAATTCTTGCTGATGGAAAGCAAGAATATCAAGATTTTGAAACTAAGGATGCCGATAAAATGTCTGCAGAAGAAGTGAAAAATTACCTTTTTGCTTCAGGTTGTTGGCCATTTATCAAACAACGTCCTTATGATGTGATCGCAAATCCTAATCAAGAACCAAAAGCTATTTTTGTTTCTGCTTATGCTAGCGCTCCGCTCGCAGCAGATTACAACTATACATTGGCTGGTAAGGAAAAAGAATTGCAAGCTGCTTTAACAGCAATTTCAAAATTAACTCAAGGAAAAGTTCATGTTTCTGTTGGAAAGAACTCAGATTCAGTTTTCAACAACCTTAAGAATATAGAGCTTCATAAAGTTTCCGGACCACACCCTTCAGGAAATGTGAGTACACAAATTGCAAAAATTGATCCTTTAAACAAAGGAGAAGCAGTTTGGGTTGTGAATCCACAAGACCTTGTTGTTATTGGAGAATTGTTGTTAACAGGAAAGTTGCATATCGCAAGAACAATAGCGTTAACAGGTTCTAAATTTGAAAAGCCTTCCTATATAACAGCCTTAGCTGGAGCTTCAATTGGAAACTTAGTAGCAAAGAACATACAAACTGATAATACAAGAATTGTTAGTGGAAATGTTTTAACAGGAACTCAAGTTGAAGAAGACGGCTTCTTAGGATATTACGACAACCAAATTACTGCCATCCCAGAAGGTGATGATTATGAGTTTTTTGGTTGGAATAAGCCTATTTTCAACAAGATTTCAACTTCAAGAGCACTAACATTCTCTTGGTTGAATCCAAAGAAAAAATATGATTTGAACACAAATACTAATGGAGAACACAGAGCTTTCGTTGTTACAGGTTCTTATGAAGATGTTTTTCCATTAGATGTATACCCATTACAGTTTTTAAAAGCTTGTATGTATAAAGATCTCGATGAAATGGAAAACTTAGGAGGTTACGAAGTAGCACCAGAAGATTTTGCACTAACAGAGTTTATTTGTGTATCTAAACAACCTCACCAAAAAATTGTGAGAGAAGGTTTGGATTTAATGAAAGAAGAATTAGGCTAAAATTTTGAAAGAATGAGCTTAAAAACGAAACTACATAATTTAAAAGAGAAGTACAAAGGAACTAAGATGGCTCCTGCGTTCAACGCAATCCATACTTTTTTGTACTTGCCAAATGAAGTAACTCACGGAGGTACTCATATCAAAGCAGCAGACGATTTAAAGCGTACCATGAATATTGTTATCATGGCTTTAATTCCATGTTTATTTTTTGGAATGTTCAATGCTGGATTTCAACACAATGTTGCAGTAAATGGCAACTTTACTTCAGGAATGTCTTTCTTTAGTGGAGAGTTCTGGAATTTAGCAAACTTGTCTATTGGAGCATGGAAAATACTACCATTGGTAGTAGTTTCTTACGGTGTTGGTTTAGCTGTTGAATTTGTTTTTGCTGTAATTAAAGGACACGAAGTTGAAGAAGGATACTTAGTTACAGGAATGTTAGTTCCTTTAATTGTTCCTGTAGATATTCCATTATGGATGCTAGCTGTTGCTGTGATCTTTGGAGTAGTTATAGGAAAAGAAGTATTTGGAGGAACTGGGATGAATATTTTAAATCCAGCCCTAACTATCAGAGCATTCTTATTCTTTGCCTATCCAACTTGGATGAGTGGAGATAAAGTTTGGGTTGCTGAAGCTAGAGACAGAGCAGACCAAATTGCTAATGGAGCTACTGGAGTTGACGCAATTTCTGGAGAAACAGTCTTAGGAAGTTTGGCACAAAATCAAGATTTTGCGTACAATGTTTCTGATATGTTCTTCGGTTTTATACCAGGATCTGTTGGAGAAACATCCACTTTATTAATCCTCTTAGGAGCATTATTCTTAATCTTTACAAAAATTGGAAGCTGGAGAATCATGTTAAGTTCTGTTATCGGAGCATTGGTGATGGGATTAATTTTTAATGCAGTTGTAGACCAAGGATGGATTACGGAGAGTAGTAAATTCTACGCATTAATGAAGACTGAGTTCTGGCACCACTTACTAATTGGAGGATTTGCATTTGGAGCCGTATATATGGCAACAGACCCAGTAACAGCATCACAAACCAACAAAGGGAAATGGATTTACGGATTTTTAATAGGGTTTATCTCTATTATGATACGTGTATTTAATCCAGCATATCCAGAAGGAGTAATGTTAGCAATTCTATTAATGAATGTATTTGCTCCAACAATTGACCATTATGTGGTACAAGGAAATGTGAAGAGAAGATTAAAACGTTTAAAAGCTAAAAAAGCATAATTATGAGCAAGAGAACTGACAGTAATGTATATACGGTGTTTTTTGCTGCTGGTATGGTATTGGTTGTTGGCGCGTTGTTAGCGTTCTTAGCATCCTTCTTTAAACCAACCATAGATGAAAATAAACGTATTGAAAAGCAACAGAACATTTTATACGCAATGGGCGTAAATGAAAATGACGATTCTAATGCCAATTTTGTTTCTAAAGATAAAGTAGGAGAAGAGTTTTCTAAGTACATCACCAAACAATTGGTTATTACCAATGGAACTGATGTAGAAGAAAACGAAAAAGCCTACTTAATCGATGTAAAAAAACAACAAGCCAATGCAAAAGATGGTAAAGTAAGACAGTTGCCATTATTTATTGGAGAGAAAGACGGAAAAACATTCTACATAGCTCCTATTAGAGGAAAAGGTTTATGGGATGCAATCTGGGGATACGTTGCAATGGATGCCAATATGGTTGTTCAGGGAGTATATTTCGATCACAAAGGAGAAACCGCTGGTTTAGGAGCTAATATCAAACTACGCTTCTTTATGGATGATTTTACAGGAGAAAATTTAAAAGATGATTCTGGAAACTTTGTAGGAATTGCAATTTCTAAAAGTAACGGAGATCCTTTAAATAAAGATAAAAATGACAATGAGGTAGATGCAATTGCAGGAGCTACAATTACTGGAGACGGTGTTTCGGCAATGTTGAGAACAGAGTTGAAGTTGTATGTGCCTTATTTTAAAACTTTAAAACAATAATTATATGGGACTTTTATCTAAGAAAGACGCAAAACTTATTACTGACCCATTTGCAGATAATAATCCAATTACCATTCAGGTATTAGGTATTTGTTCTGCCCTAGCAATTACTGCAGAGTTAAAGGCTTCTATCGTGATGTCTATTTCTGTACTCTTTGTAATGGGAGTTGGAAATGTAGTGATTTCTTTAATGAGAAATATCATTCCTTCTAAGATTAGAATTATTGTACAATTAATCGTAGTAGCTACTTTGGTAATTATTGTAGACTTGGTCTTAAAAGCTTTTGCTTATGAGCTCAGTAAAACCTTAGGAGCTTTTATTGGATTAATTATTACCAACTGTATTATCATGGGGCGTTTTGAAGCTTTTGCTTTAGGAAACGGACCTTGGAGATCCTTTTTAGATGGAATTGGAAACGCATTGGGTTACGGAGTGATTTTAATCATTGTAGGATTCTTTAGAGAATTGTTAGGATCAGGAACTTTATTAGGTTTCAAAGTATTAGGAGACCCAATTGCTAAAACAGGAGTATATGCCTATAATTACGAGAATAACGGGTTTATGTTATTAGCACCTATGGCATTAATTGTTGTTGGAATCATTATCTGGGTTCAGCGTAGTAGAAATAAAGCATTAATAGAAGAACACTAGAATATCATGGAACACTTAGAATTATTTTTTAAATCGATTTTTATAGATAACATGGTATTTGCTACATTCTTAGGAATGTGTTCTTACCTAGCGGTATCTAAAAAAGTATCAACAGCTGTTGGATTAGGAGCTGCTGTAATCTTTGTATTAGCAGTAACAGTTCCGTTAAACTGGTTGTTAGATCAATACATATTAAAAGAAGGAGCTTTAGTTTGGTTAGGACCTGAATATGCAGAGTACGACCTTAGCTTTTTATCATTTATTATGTTTATTGCTACCATTGCAACCATGGTACAATTAGTAGAAATTATTGTTGAGAAGTTTTCACCTTCTTTATACAACTCATTAGGAATTTTCTTACCATTAATTGCAGTAAACTGCGCAATCTTAGGAGGTTCTTTATTTATGCAATCTCGTGAAATTGCAAGTTTAGGATTAGCATTAAACTACGGAATTGGATCTGGAATTGGATGGTTCTTGGCAATTTTAGCCATTGCAGCAATTCGAGAAAAAATCCGTTACTCAAGTGTGCCACCAGCATTACGTGGATTAGGTATTACTTTTATTGTAACAGGTTTAATGGCTATCGGATTTATGAGTTTCGGAGGAATGTTAACAGGAGGTGAAGAAGAAAAGAAAGAACCTACTGAAGTAGTAGTTTCTTCTGAAGAAGAGAAGAAAGATGTTGCCAAAGAAGAGGAAGAAAAAATAGCAGAAATCACAAAAGAAACAGAATAGTAAGATGATCACATTAGCAGCAAGTACAATAGGAACTATTATAGCAACTGTAGCAGCTTTTTTACTGATTACATTGCTTTTAGTAGCATTACTATTATTTGTAAAACAAAAATTATCTCCATCAGGACCGGTAACAATTACCATCAATGGAGAAAAGAAAGTAGAAGTAGCTTCTGGAAGCACTTTATTAACAACACTAGGAAACGAAAAAATCTTCTTACCGTCAGCTTGTGGTGGTGGTGGATCATGTGTTCAGTGCGAGTGTCACGTTAATTCAGGAGGAGGAGAAGCTTTACCAACAGAAACACCTCACTTTACTCGTAAAGAGTTAAAAGAAGGAATTCGTTTAGCTTGTCAGGTAAAAGTTAAACAAGACATGGATATTTCTATTCCTGAAGAAATCTTCGGAATTAAGAAATGGGAAGCTACGGTTGTTCGTAATTATAACGTAGCCTCTTTCATTAAAGAATTTGTTGTTGAAATTCCTGAAGATATGGGATATAAAGCTGGAGGATATATTCAAATTGAAATCCCTCCATGCGAAATAAAATACTCAGATATAGATATTACTGCCCACCCAGAAGAGCACGATACACCTGATAAGTTTCAAGCAGAATGGGATAAGTTTGGTTTATGGCCTTTGGTTATGAAAAATACTGAGACAGTAGAAAGAGCATACTCAATGGCTTCTTACCCAGCAGAAGGAAGAGAAATTATGTTAAACGTTCGTATTGCTACTCCACCATGGGATAGAGCTAAAAACGGATGGATGGATGTAAACCCAGGAATTGCTTCATCTTATATCTTCAATCAGAAGAAAGGAGATAAAGTAACTATTTCTGGACCTTATGGAGAGTTCTTCATCAATGAATCTGAAGCAGAAATGTTGTATGTAGGAGGAGGAGCTGGAATGGCGCCAATGCGTTCTCACTTATACCACTTATTCAAGACATTAAAAACAGGACGTAAAGTTACTTATTGGTACGGAGGTCGTTCTAAAAGAGAATTATTCTACTTAGAGCACTTCTATGACTTAGAGAAAGAATTTCCAAACTTTAAATTCTATTTAGCATTGTCTGAACCTTTAGAAGAAGACAACTGGAAAGTAAAAGATGGAATAGACGGTGAAGGAGACGGTTTCGTAGGATTCATTCACAATTGTGTAATTGAAAACTATTTAAATCATCATGATGCACCAGAAGATATAGAATTGTATTTCTGTGGACCACCATTAATGAACAAAGCTGTTCAGAAAATGGGTGAAGATTTTGGAATCCCAGATGAGAATATTCGATTTGATGACTTTGGAGGATAATCCCTTATATAATCATAAAAAAGCCAGCTCATTCGAGCTGGCTTTTTTTTGTTAGATTTATAAACAATGAAAGCAATAATCCTATCACTCTTTATTTCTATACTTTCCTTAGTTACTTATGCTCAAGAAAAAGATTCTGTTTTAATACAGCTTCAACATAAAATAGAAACCGCTACTAAGAAACAAGAACGTATAGAGTTTCTTTTAGAAGCAGGGAAATATTGTTTGAACAATAACTTAACGCTTTCTGAAAAGTATTTTGGTGAAGCCAATCAACTTATAGGTAAAAATGACTTTGTACATCTATCAGATTTATATGAGCAATATGTCAACCTTAATAGAAAGAAGGGTAATTATTCAATGGCAGTTCAGTATGGGTTGAATGCAAAAATGTCTTTTGAAAAAATTAAAGATACCTTAGGAATTATAAGATCTTTAATAAGCCTTGGAATTACAGGAAGGTATAGAGATGAAAACACACAATCTATTAAGTATTATCATAAAGCTATAGAATTAAGCAAGATAGTAAAAGACTCATCCCTATTAGGTCAGAGCTATAATATGATGGGAATTTCATACAGGAGACTTAAGAAACGAGATTCTGCGTTAATTAGTTATCATAAAGCCATGCAGATATTTCAAGCTTTAGATGAAATAGATATGATTGTAGGCGTAAAAAATAATTTGGCAATCTTCTACAGTAGTCAACGTGATTTTGAAAGATCTTTGCCATTATTATTAAGCAATCTTGAATATAATAAGAGAGTTAATAACACAATGTCTATTTCTATAGGGTATTTTAATATTGCTATGGATTATTTAAAAACAAAGAAAAATGCAATTGCATTGCAATATGCCGACTCTTCCTATGCGATCTCTAAAAAACTAGGATATAAATTCAGAATAGCTAAAGCTGCCGAACTCAAGGGGAAAATAAAAGCTAGACAAGGAGAATATAAGGAAGCATTAAAATACACTAACATATTTCATGCTTTATCAGACTCTATATTTAATGTAGAATCTGAGAAGAAATTAAAAGAGTTTGAGTTAAAAAGAGAATTTGACTTAGAGAGAAGAGAAATAGAAATTAGAGCTGAAGCTCAAAGGTCAAAAAACCAATTGTACATTTTACTCTTAGGTTCACTTTTAATTCTTGGAACGTTCATTGCCTATTTAATGAAGAGAAATTACAAAGGCAAAATAAAGTATGTTGCTACCAAATTAGAAAAAGAAAAACTTAAAAAAGAGTTGTTGGATGAGAAGGTAAAAGTTTCGGAAGCTGAACTTAAATGGTTGGTTGCTGACAATAAAATGAGGTTAACTTACTTACAGCAGTTTTATGATCAGTTAAAGCTTGATTACGAGAGTAGCGGATTGAAAGAAACAAACACGTATATACGTAGTTTGATGATTAGATTACAACAACAAATAACAACAGAAGAAAAGTTAACTTCTATCCAAAGTAAGATTGAAGATGTGAATAGAGGGTTTGAATCAAAAATTATTAGTCAATTCCCAAGTTTAACAAAATCAGAAAGAGAAGTTTGTGTCTTATTACGAGTTAATTTGTCTATTAAAGAAATGGCGTCTGTAAGAAATACAACTGTAGATTCTATTAAATCAATACGTTACAGACTGAGAAAAAAACTAGAGATTCCTAAAAGCATAGAATTAGAAAGCTTCATCCAAGGCTTGTAAATATTAGGTTTGCCACTTTTTGCCACCTGTTTTTTTGTTCTTTAATTAGAAACTTCTTCTACTTTAGCCAAAAGTTTCATTGTGAAAATTTGCCCTAATTGTAAATCAGGTTCTAGAGTACGAATAAGAAACGCATCTTTAATCAAGTTTATGTTAAAATGTAATAATTACTTATGTTATGATTGTAGTGCAATTTATTTGTGGATTGCTTTATTTGACTTAAACATTTTAATGAAAAAGGGAAGATTTAATCAAAGAAAAGTTCGAGATTAAGGTTGTCTTTTAAAGACAATTATGGTAATTGAGTTTGATAACTTGTCCCCCAATTTAAGTGATCAAAGAAAAAACCAGCTTTTAAGGCTGGTTTTTTTGTGTTTTAATTTTTACGTCATAAGTAAAACTAATTCAAAATTGCTTCTAAAGAATATTTAGGAAGATTATTTTCTTGTTCAAATAGTTTAGAATAATCCATTACATTTTGCATATTGTCTAATTCGCATAAAAGACTTACAACAGCAAACAAACCAACAAATAAGACATCTTTATCTCTAGGATTTTGAGGTTTAGGATTGTAATGACAAAGAGGAGTTTTAAATCCACAAGCTTCAAGAAAAACTTTTTCAATTTCTAAGATTTCTTGTGGTGAGTATCCGTTAAATTTTCTTCCCAAACGTTGATGAACAGTTCCAATATAATTAAGTTGTAAAGATCCGTGCTCATTAGAAAGGTGTTTCCAAGAATCATGATTGTCTAAGATATTTCCAACAGCACATGCAGTACAATCTTCAGGATCTAGAGTATTGTTATGATAGGCATTGTATAATTTAATTAAAGCTTGTTCTAATCGTTGCGGAATCTTCATCATCTATCTTTTTAAACTTCTTAAATATACAAAAGAAATTAGTTAGATAACGAATCTATTTCTTGCAAGCACTTTTGAAATTGATAATTCAGTTCTGTTTCAAAATAATACAAGTCTACCATGGTCATATTTAAGAAAATGGCAATCTTTTTAAAATTCTGAACATCTGAGAAGTCTTTGTTATAAAGTCCTTGCGAAGCCGTTTTTGAAAACTCGTTATAGGAACTTTGAGAAGTGTATAAAGCATTTAAAGATTCTAGTAAATTTACATTCACATCTTTACTTACTCCGGTTTGAATAGCAGTCTGAAATGCAGATTCTTGCATTCGAGGTATTTGTAAACCTCTCCAAAAACTCAAGGCTTTCTTTACTTCATCCTCTGTCTTAGGAGTTTTAATTTTTTGCAAAGTATCCTTCACCATTTTATGATACTCATGTACACGTTTAATTTTTTGTTGGTTGGTAACGATTTCCTTTTTAATTCGGTCTAAAGTTAGCTGAGTAGCTTCTGCTGTTTTGTTAGCTTCATTCCAGTTTTGCAATTGCAGAGCAATAACAATTCCTAGTACAATGAGCAATATTTCTCCTAAAGCATAAAGGAGGTAACTTGAAAACTTTTTTTTCTGAGCCATAGTTGTACGGTTGTTTCTAAAAAATCTAATCATAATGATTTACCATGTCTGGAGTTAAACCTAGATAATTATCTATTTTTTGAACTAATAATTTACCAATTTCTAGTGTTTCTTCTACCATTTCTAAATGAGAAGTATTCAATAAAATATGCGTCCTTAAAGCATTTAATAAAAGTAAAATATTCTCTGGTTTTTCTAACTCTTTCCTTAAAAAAGCGTCTGTTTTAGCATCATATTCAAGCAATGATTGTTGTTCTTCAGAAAGATCTGTTCCTTCTAGAATAGTCTGACTAAGTCTGCTAAATATAGGATGAATGTCTTTATAGTAAATATTGTCGTTATTGTTCTTTACATCAATATAGTTATCGTCACAAAACAGATAATAATCAATCATGTCAATACTCAAATCTTTATTACTAATTAAGGTTTGTTGACCCGAAGAAACCAATTCTTGATAGGTATTATTAATGTTGGGAAAGTTGTCAACCAACATTAATGAATTCAGTTTGTAGTTAAAACTATCAATAGCAGAAAAACTTTGTAGACGTTGATAGTCTGCTAATATAGATTTTGCAGTTTTAAGACACCATTCATAATTCTCTTTTAACTCTTTAAGATCACCTTTCTGATATTCGATATCTTCAACAATATTAATTAGATACCAACGCTCTTTCTTGCTGTTTTCTCTTTCAATATTCCAATTATTGAATTGCAACGCTAAAAGAATACCAATGACCACTAAAAAGATCTCACCAATGGCATAAATGAGGTATTTAGAGAACTTACTTTTGCCCAATAAGTCTTCTCGTATTTTTCGAAAGAATTTAATCATTTCCTAGTTCTTTATTAATTAGCTGAATTAAATCTGTTACCTCTTTTTGAGCTTGATTAAACTCTTTAAATTGAGGAGGAGCATTGTAGGTAATCCCAACCACTCCATTCATAAAAGATTTGTCATTGACCAAAGTAATCATCTCTTTTTGGAATTTTTTGGCATATTGACCTACTTCCTCTTGAGAAAATCCATGTTTGATGATTTTCCTTTGTATAGGATCGAGAGGTAAAATATTGCTCGTATTTAGAATCGTCATAACTGGAGTGTGCATTAGAGTACGATATTCTTCTTGGAGCAATTCTTGTCGATTTAGAATGGCTTTGTATAATTTATCGAGACTAAGTAACTTGATTTTGATTGAATCATTAGTAATGATATTTAATGTTCCGCTACTTACCATTTCGTTAAAAGTCACCTGATTGATGTTGATATCTTCCCAAGAACCCAGAGCCGTAAAATGAGGTAGGATTTTCATCACAGTATCTTGATTTTTGCTAAATCGAAAGTTCAAGAATACATGGGCCGCTTCCAGTTGTTTTTGTTTGCGATCTGAGGTTTCTTTCCAAAGCGTTTTGTTCTCTTTTAAGTCTACCATTAAACGCTCTAGATAACTGGTTTCAATGGCTCTTGTTTTGCGATTCTCGTTGGCATTATTGATTTGCAAAGCAATCAAAATCCCAATCACTACCAAAATAATTTCACCAATGGCATAGAGTAAGTACTTTGAGATTTTGTTTTCTGATAGCAATTTTTGACGAGTACGTCTAAAGAGTTTGATCATAAGTCTGGTTAGGTTAGTTTAATTATAAGTATAACGAAGTAGGGATTTGTTACAAAAGACTGACTTTGTTAAAGTTACAAATTTTTCCTGTTCTACCTAATTTGCGTCAGCAACTTAAAATCCTTAGATTCGTTTTGCTAAACTAACTACATGGGCTGGATATCTTATCTAATCATTTTAATTATTGTTGTGGCGGTAGTGAGTATTTTTCTCTACTTCTTTCAAGAAAGATTCTTATTTCATCCCGAGAAATTACCTAAAGACTTTCAATTTCAATACGAGAATCAAAAAGTAGAAGAATACAATCTAGAACTAGAGGATGGTGCTATTATTAATGGATTGCATTTTAAGTCAGAAAACCCAAAAGGGGTTGTCTACTACTTAAAGGGAAATTCAAAAAGTATCAAAGGTTGGGGAAAGTTTGCAGTTGATTTTACCTTACACAATTATGATGTGATTATGATCGATTATCGTGGTTTTGGAAAAAGTACTGGAAAACTAAGTCAAGAAAGTATGAAACGCGATGCTTTATATGTTTACGATAAGATAAAAGAAAAGGTAAAAGAACATCGTATCATTGTATATGGTCGTTCTTTAGGAACTGGTTTGGCAACCAAGGTAGCCTCTATGAACAATCCTAAAACACTAATCTTAGCTTGTCCGTATTTCAGTATGTCTAAGAATGCAAAACGATACCTACCATTAATTCCATTAGGATTGGTAATGAGATACAGAATGCCAACCTATAAATGGATGAAATATGTAGACTGTTCTATCAATATTATTCATGGAACCAATGATAAAGTCATTCGCTTTGGATCAAGTTTACGATTGTCAAAATTGAAGCCTGATTCTACAAAATTGTATCCGATTATTGGTGGCGGACACAAAGACTTACATAACTTTGAAAGTTATCATAGAGCTTTGGGTGAAATTCTAAACTCTAAAGGAAGAACAGAAGTAGATAGAGAGAAAACAAGTATCGATTTTATCAGAACCAAAAAAAAGAAAAAATGATCAAAAGAATTGCAACTGCACTTTTGATTGTTGGTTGTGTAGTTTTGATAGCACTGTATATGTTTCAAGAAAAAATTATTTTTCAATCCGAAAAACTAGATAAAGATTATACCTATTCATTCGCTCAAGAATTTGAAGAGGTAAATCTGAAAACTAATGACGGAGAAACGATCAATGCATTGCATTTTAAAGTGAAAAACCCCAAGGGAATCATTTTGTTTTTCCATGGAAATAAAGGAAATCTGAGCAGATGGGGAAATCTAGTTTCTTACTTTGAAGCTTACCAATATGATGTTTTTGTGATAGATTATAGAAACTATGGAAAGAGTACAGGTAGCTATAACGAAGAAGCAATGTACAAAGATGGTTTGTTGGCTTATGAATATGTCAAACAAAAATTCCAAGAAGATCAGATTGTTGTTTATGGGAGATCGCTAGGATGTACCTTTGCTACGAGAGTAGCTCTTCATAAAAATCCTAAGCATCTAATCTTAGAAGCACCGTTTTACAATATGAAAAAAGGAGCACGTTTTTATTCGAAACTCACACCTACCTTTATTTTGAAATATCAATTCAGAACCGATTTAGACATTCCAAAAGTTGTCTCACCTATTACCTTTTTTCATGGTGATGAAGACAAAACAACGTCGTTTATAGAATCCAAAGAATTGTTTCAATTGGTTACATCACAACAAAAAAAGTTTGTTGCTATTTCAAAAGGAACACACCATAATTTAAAAGAGTTTGATTTGTACAAATCAGAGCTTGCTAAAATTCTAGAATAAAATGTTACTTCTCGATAGCTGTCTGCCGAACAGGCTGGCGTTTTGCTATGCAAAACATTCGAACTGATAATAGATTGACCTTTTTTACGTTGTGTTTATATGAAAAAGAAATTGCTATTCCTTTCCGTTATTTTGGTTGCTATTATAGTCATATCTCAAGTTAAAGAAGTACGTCCAACAGTCACAGCGATTAAAACAGTTTTTGTTCAACCCAATTTGATTAACAAAAAAGGAGATTCTGTTTCTGCTAGAGTCAAAACCCCCAAAGGATTTTCTAAAGTTTACTATCCTAAAGGAAGTTTTCAAGAGTTTATTCAGAGTTACCCATTAAAATCATATGGTTCTAAAGTAATCAACTATGATGGATCAGAATATTTTTACCAATCAGGACATGTAGGTGTATTGGATCTTTCTGTTCCCAAAAATGGATTGCAACAATGTGCCGATGCATTAATTCGTTTGCGTGCAGAATATTTATGGAAAACCAATCAGCAATCTAAGATTGGTTTTGAATTTACGAGCGGTCATTATTGTTCGTGGAAAAAATATGCTGAGGGATACAGGCCTAAAATAAAAGGGAACAAAGTGTCATTCCATCAAACATCAACTAAAGATTTCTCAAAGAGTAATTTTTACCGATACCTCAACTTAATATACATGTATTCAGGAACTCTGTCTTTGTATAATGAGTCGCCAAAAGTAACTTCCTCTAAAAAATTGCAAGTAGGAGATATGCTGGTATATCCTGGGACACCTGGACATATAGTGATGATTGTTGATGAAGTAAAAAGCGAAAACGGAGAAAAACGGTTTATTCTAGCACAAGGAAATACTCCCGCACAAAGCGTACACATGTTAAAGAATCCAAACGACCCTAAATTCAACCCATGGTATAAGTTAGAGTTGAATTCTTATATAGAAGTTCCAGGGTACTACTTTAACAAGTCAAAGTTTATTCGGTTTAAAGATTAGAAAACCTACCTTTGTCAAAATTTTTAGGCAATGACCACCTTTGATGATTTAGATTTATCCAACCAACTTAGAAATAGTATTCAAGAGATGGGGTTTACACATCCTACTCCTATTCAAGAACAATCGTTTTCTATAGTTCGTTCAGGAAAAGATGTGGTAGGAATTGCGCAAACAGGAACAGGAAAAACCTTTGCGTATATGATGCCTATTCTTCGAGACCTAAAATTTTCAAAACAAGATACACCAAGAGTATTGGTATTAGTGCCCACACGTGAGTTGGTTTTGCAAGTAGTAGAAGAAATTGAAAAGCTAGCTGCCTATATCAATGTAAGAGTTTTGGGAGTTTACGGTGGAACCAATATAAACACTCAAAAACAAGCAGTAGCTCAGGGTCAAGATATCATTGTAGCTACACCGGGAAGGCTGTATGACTTAGCGTTGAGCAATGTGTTAAAGTTAAAATCGATTCAAAAACTAGTCATTGATGAGGTTGATGTGATGTTAGATCTTGGATTTAGATTTCAATTGTTGAATATTTTCGATCTATTACCTCAAAGGAGACAAAATATTATGTTTTCTGCTACGATGACTGAAGATGTTGACGCTTTGATCAATCAATTTTTTAAATCACCAGAGAAAGTGTCTATCGCTGTTAGTGGAACTCCACTAGATAATATTCAGCAGACATCCTATAATGTGGTAAACTTTTATACCAAGGTGAATCTGTTGAATCATTTGCTTGGAGATAAGAATGAATTTAGCAAAGTATTGGTGTTTGTTGCAAACAAAAGAAGAGCAGACTTATTATTTGCTGCTGTTGAAGAGGTATATGGCTCCGAAACTTGTGTGATTCATTCTAATAAAACTCAGAATTATAGAATTCGTTCTATCAAACAATTTGATGAAGGTAGCAATCGAATTTTAGTTGCTACTGATGTAATGGCTCGTGGTTTAGACTTAGATGAAATTACACACGTTGTTAATTTTGATACGCCTCATTTTCCAGAAAATTATATGCACAGAATTGGTAGAACAGGACGTGCAGAGCATCAAGGAAAAACAATTCTTTTTTCAACGCAAAAAGAACAAGAAGCAAAAGAACGAATAGAAAAGTTAATGGACTATCATATTCCACTTTTGGAAATGCCGGAAGAAGTTGAAATTTCAAAACAATTAACCGAAGAAGAGCGCCCCAAAGAAGATAGGGAGATTTCTAAAAACAGAACCTCACAAGAATACATTCCTGGACCTGCGTTTCATGAGAAAAAGGAGAAAAATAAAAAAACTAACCAAGGAGGTTCTTATCGAAGAGAAATTGCTAAGAAGTATAAAAAGCCAAAAACTAGAGGAGATAAAAATTATAACAGAAGAAACAAGAAGAAATAATGCATGCGTTAACAGAGCAAGAGTTACACAACCTTGCGATGAATATTGTAGGGAAGAAGTTACAGCAAATGGGTTACGAATTTGTTGCTGTAAATAGTCAATTAAAAAAGCATCCACAATTTGTTTTGTATAAGAAAGGCGAGCCTACCATTTTTGTGTTGGTTAAAGCAACAAACAATATTCAAGATCCAGAAAAATATGATGTTCTATGGATGGAAACTTTTAAAGAACATGCTAAAAAACAAAATGCTAAAGTTTGGTTTGCTGGAGTAGGAATTGCCAATGCTGAAAGTGTAGAACTTCCCGTTTTTAAAGACCAACCCCACTACATAGCTTTTGAAGATTTTATAAAAATCTTAGAATAAAAAAAGCACCTTAAAAAAGGTGCTCTTGCGATATAAAGAAACTTAATTACTCAGCTTTTTGCTCTAATAAGTCGAAGAATTGACCAATCTTAGGTAAGATGATAATTTTTGTTCTTCTATTTTTAGATTTATTAGCCGGGGAATCGTTTGGTGCTAGAGGTACATAACTACTTCTACCAGCAGCAATTAACCTACTAGGTTTTACACCGTATTTGTATTGTAAGATTCGTGTAATAGCTGTTGCTCTTTTTGCAGATAAATCCCAGTTATCTTGTAAAACTTTGTTGTCTGCTTTGATTGGAGTATCATCTGTATGACCTTCTATCATTACATCCATTTCAGGTTGCCCGTTTACAACAGTTGCTACTTTTTCTAACACTTTATAAGCTTTTTCTGTTACATTATAACTTCCGCTTTTAAACAATAACTTATCAGAGATAGAAATGAATACTACTGTTTTTTCTACATTAATTTCAATGTCTTCATCATCAATTCCGTCTTTCAACTCTTTTTTCAAGTGAAAAGCAACAACTAAATTCAAAGAATCTTTTTTAGATGCAGCTGAGCGAATTCTGTTAATGTATTTGTCTTTTTTACTTAATTGAGCTAAAGTTTCCTTAATGTTATCATTGGCTCCTTTCGTTAAAACAGTCAAGTTATCAACATATTCTAATGTTTTCTGCTTGTCTTTTTTAAGCTCTTCAATGTTATTTTTTAGACTTACAGTTTCTGACTCACATTTTTCCTTTTCGATTAAACATTTTGTCAAACTGTTTTTTACAGCGACCAACTCATCTTTGGTCTTCTTATGCTGTGCTTGCAAGGCTGCGTAGTCTTTTTTAGAAATACATGATGTTACCAGAACAGCACTTACTAACAATAGTACTAGTTTTCTCATTTTATGAATGATTGATTTTAAGAATTACACAAAGTTAAAAATATTGAATTGAAAAAAACTTCGATTAACAATAATTTATGAACGATTTATGAGAACTTTATAGGCTATCTTTGTAGAACAAAATTCTAATCATGAAAAGAACCTTTTTTCTTGCCTTATTTATCGTTGCTTTAGGGTTTGTTTCTTGCAAAGAAAAACCTAAGAGCAATGAACCGATTCAGCTTTATGGAAATGTTTTTGGCACTAGCTACAATATCATTTACTACGATATAGATACCAACTTTGAAAAAGAAATTGATGCATTGTATGCAAGTATTAATAAATCGCTTTCCACATATATGCCTACCTCAGATATTTCTAAAATCAATCAAGGGGAAAAAGGAGTCAAAGTAGATGCTTATTTCAAAGAAGTCTTTTCAAAATCGGAAAGAATCTTCAAAGAAACTGATGGTTTTTTTGATCCTACTGTTGGAAACCTTGTGAATGCTTGGGGTTTTGGACCTGAAAAACCCTTGAACAATTTAGACTCTACCAAAGTGAAATCTTTAATGCAATTCGTTGGGTTTGACAAAGTGAAAATTGAAAATGATGAAGTATTCAAACAATTTCCAGAAACTTATTTCGATTTCAACTCTGTAGCTAAAGGATACGGAATTGATGTAGTAGCGAGATTTTTAGAATCTAAAGGAATAAAAAACTACTTGGTTGAAATAGGTGGAGAAATTAGAACACGTGGTGTAAAACCTGATGGGAAAGAATGGAAAGTTCAGTTAGACAACCCTAACACTGATGGTTCTCGTAGTGCATTTACATACTTGAGATTAAAGAATCAATCCATGGCAAGTTCAGGGAATTATAGAAAGTTTAGAATTGCAGATAATGGTGAAAAATTTGTGCATACCATCAACCCAAAAACAGGATATGCAAAGGAAAGTAATCTGTTATCTGCCTCTGTAATTGCTGATTTAGATTGTGCTGATGTGGATGCTTATGCAACAGCTTTTATGGCAATGGGATTGGAAAAGACAAAAGTGTTTTTACAAACGAAACCTGAATTGAAAGTGATTCTTATTTATGCTAATGATAAAGGAGAATTACAAGAATTTAGAAATTAATTTTTGAAAACTACAGGTAATATTTCTCCCTTCATCAATCGATATTTATCTGCTAATTCTGGAGAGATGCTTTTTGTGTAATCAACCTCTTCAACACTAAAACCAATAGAACGAAGTTTGTCAAAATAGTCTCTCCCATATACACGAACATGATCGTACTGTCCAAAGATTTTAGCACGTTCTTTAGGATCGGTAATAGAGTCATCTTCAAAAGTAGTTTCTCTATTCAAGTCTTGTGGAATCTGAAAAATTCCCATACCTCCTTTTTTAAGCACACGAAACAATTCTTGCATGGCTTTTGTGTCATCAGGAATATGTTCTAAAACATGATTGCAAAAGATGACATCAAAAGAATCATCTTCAAAAGGTAAATTGGTAATATCAGCTTTAACATCAGCTATTGGCGAATATAAATCAGCGGTAATATAATCGTGATTCAATTTTTTAAAACGTTTTAAAAAACATTGTTCTGGTGCCATGTGTAAAACCTTTTTCTTACTCTTAAAGAAGTTGGTTTCATTTAGTAAATACAGCCAAAGCAATCGGTGTCTTTCTAAAGAAAGTGTACTTGGTGAAAGAACATTTGGTCTTTGTATTCCGTAGCCGTAAGGAAGAAATTTTCTGAAGCTTTTGCCGTCAATTGGATCAGTATAGGTTTTGCCTCTTAAATAGAACGCTATAAAAGGGCGAGCCACATAACTTAATTTGATTAATAATGGTCTTGGAATGGTGTTTAATATGACTTTAAATAACTTCACGAACCTTATTTGTAATCTTCTCTAGTTGGTGAGAAAACATCAGTAATCTCGCAATACGTTAACGCTTTTCCAGAGTGTTCTACATTGGAAGGAATAACTGCAATTTTACCAGGCTCGTATGTTTCAGTTTTCCCACCTATGGTCATTTCAAACAATCCTTTTGTTACAATAGCAATTTGCTCATGAACATGTGAATGTGAAGGTAATTCTGCTCCCTTTTCAACTTCCCAATAAGCAATTGTTGTGTTTTTTGTATGAACAAAACGAGCTTTGAAACCTTGAATGATTTCTTTTTGTGTTATTTGATGAAGTTCTTTAGTAAACAATTATAGAACGAGTTGATTTTGCCTAAATTCATTCTCTTCATCACTTTCAATTCCGAGAGCTTCATAAATGTACTGAAATGTAGAAAGTAATTCTGGTTTTCCATCCACAATAGCAACATCATGTTCAAAATGAGCACTAGGTTTACCATCTTTTGTTAAGATAGTCCAGCCGTCACTTAAATGATTAATTCTATGCGTTCCTAAATTAATCATAGGTTCTATAGCAACTACCATTCCTTCTACAAATTTCTTTCCTCTACCGCGTCTACCGTAATTTGGCATTTCTGGATCTTCATGCATCTTTCTTCCTAGTCCATGTCCTACCAATTCGCGAACAACACCATAACCGTGTTTTTCGCAGTAATCTTGAATTGCATATCCTACATCTCCAACTCTATTACCCGCTTTAAATTCGCGAATTCCAACATACAAACTTTCTTTGGTTACTTGCAGTAGTTTTTCAACCTCAGGTTCAATCTCTCCTACAGCAAAAGTATAGGCGTGATCTCCATAAAAGCCATTTTTAATAGCACCACAATCAATAGAAATAATATCACCTTCTTGTAAAGGTTTGTCATTTGGAATTCCATGAACTACTTGAGCGTTTGGGCTCATGCATAAAGTATTTGGAAAATCATACAATCCTAAAAAACCAGGAATAGCCCCTTGAGACCGAATGTGTTCTTCAGCTAATTTATCTAAAAACAATGTAGTAATTCCAGGTTTTACTTCTTTGGCAAGCATTCCTAGAGTTCTTGATACCACTAACGCACTTTCGCGCATTAACTCAATTTCTTCTTTGGTTTTTACTACGATCATAATTTGTAATCAAAGTGCAAAGATACTCTTAATTTACAGATTTGGAAAGGTTTTCAACTTACTTGAAAAAAGAGAAAAGTCCTTTTTTTCTTTTTATTTCGGGCTCGTAATTGAAAATAAGCTTGTAGATCTCTGTCCATCCAACAAATCCACCAACATTTCTGTCATCGATAAATAAATCTGCATGGATTTTTCTACTTATTTTCCCATCAAACTCTTCTTCTGGATAATTTTTGTTTACGGCATAAAACTCAATGCCATTTTTTCTACAAAATTCAACAGCTTCGTTTAATTTCCTTCCATTTCTATAGGTCCATAAAATGAGACGATGACCATTCTCTTGAAGTTTTTTCATGGTTTCAAAAGCAAAAATCATTGGAGGCCCAATTTTAGGATAGGCATCTTCAACGATAGTTCCGTCAAAGTCTATAGCAATGATTAAATGATTATGAGGTAGCATTTACTTTTCGTAAGAATGTTTGTAAGATTCTCCTGATAAGATTTTTAAAAAATCTTTTTCCATAGATTCTCTTGGGTATTCTACATAACGACCTATTTCTTTTCCTTTTTTATAAAAGATAAAAGTAGGTACTCTTATAATATTTAACCCTTTTTGAAGGTTGTCTGGAGTTTTTTTAGTTCTGTTTACAGCAACTAGCTTAAACTTCTTTTTAAAGTTGAAATCTGCAGCTTCCATTACTTTATAAAACCTAGGAGTTTCTCGCTTACTATCTCCACACCATGTTCCCATAAAGCACACAACAGAAACACCTTTCAATTTTTTCTTGATCTTTTTTACAACATCTCCGTTAGGTGTATAAGCATTATAATTTCTGTCAAACCAGGTACTAAATTTTTGATTCGAAAAATCAGATTTTTCTGCATAACCAATAAGGTGACCTGTTTTGTCTACTTTGGCTTGTGAATTCACAGTGAATATAGATGCTGTAAAAACAAATAAAAAGAGGATTTTTTTCATAACTATACTAATGAATTTTGTGTCATTTCTTTGGGTTGTTTGACTCCCATCAAATCTAAAATGGTGGGAGCGATGTCTCCCAAGATACCATTTTTTATGGATTTAAGCTCTTTATCTATTAAAATAATAGGTACAGGATTTGTTGTGTGAGCAGTATGCGGAGTTCCGTCAGGATTTATCATGGTTTCACAATTCCCATGATCTGCAATTAGTAAGGTGGTATACTCGTTTTCTAAACCTGCATTAATTACGTCTTTCGTACAATGATCTACTGCTTCACAAGCTTTAACTGCAGCTTCAAAAACACCTGTATGTCCTACCATGTCTCCATTGGCAAAATTTAAACAGACAAAATCTACTTCTCCTTTTTCTAGTTCAGGAACAATAGCATCTCTAATTTCATAGGCACTCATTTGGGGTTTTAAGTCGTAGGTTGCTACTTTTGGAGAAGGACATAAGAGTCTTTTTTCTCCGTCAAATTCTTGTTCTCTTCCTCCAGAAAAGAAGAAAGTTACATGTGGGTATTTTTCTGTTTCTGCAATTCTTATCTGTTTCTTTCCCGCATTTTCTAAGACCTCGCCTAAAGTATTTTCTATATTATCGTTCTTGTAAATGACATTGATGTTTTGAAAGGTTTCATCATAGTTTGTCATGGTAACATAATACAAAGAAAGCTTGTGCATATTGTATTCATGATTGTCTTTTTGACTTAACACTTCTGTTAACTGCCTCCCACGATCTGTTCTAAAATTAAAGAAAATGACAACATCATCGTTTTGAATTGTTGCTTTAGGATTACCTTCTTCATCAACCATAACCACAGGTTTTATAAACTCGTCGGTAACATTGTTTTCATAACTTTCTAAAATACTTTGTTCTGCATTGTTAGATGTTGCGCCTATTCCATTTACCAAAGCATCGTAAGCTAGCTTTACTCGCTCCCAACGTTTGTCTCTGTCCATTGCATAATATCTACCAGTAATTGTTGCCAATTCACCAGTAGTTTTTTTCATGTGTTCTTGAATGTCATTTATAAAATATTTTCCAGATTTTGGGTCACAATCTCTACCATCGGTAAAAGCATGTAAGTAAACATTACTCAAACCAACATTGTTAGCAGCATCAAGTAATCCTTTCAAATGATTGATATGTGAATGAATTCCTCCATTGGAAACCAAGCCAAGAAAATGGACATTTTTACCATGAGTTTTTGCATAATCAAAAGCACGAACCAATTCTTGCTCTTTAGATAAATTTCCTTCACGAACAGCGATATTAATCTTTGCTAGATTCTGATAAACTATTCTTCCTGCGCCTAAGTTCATGTGTCCTACTTCAGAATTTCCCATTTGACCTTCTGGTAAACCTACAAACTCACCATCCGTTCGTAATTCGGCATGAGGAAATTTGTCATATAGTGAATTGATAAATGGAGTTTTCGCATTATAAATGGCCGATACTTTAGGGTCTTGCGTAATTCCCCAGCCATCTAATATCATCAAGATTACTTTTTTATTCATTCTCATTTGAAATTGAATGGTAAAAGTAAGAAAGATTTACAGGTGATTTTTAAAATTTTGCGAAACCGATAAAGTAAATAGCAATTAACATAATTACAGTCATTATGATGATATTTCTAATTATAATTTTGCGATTCTCTTCTTTTACCTTTTCTCGAATCTTTTTAAGCTCCATAGGAGAAGCTTCATTTTCAAAATGTAGTTCTGTTTTATCGGAGTATTCTACTCCACTATCTTTTAATTTTTTAAGAGCACTTTTTCGATCTCTTTTGTTGTTTTTGAGAGACGTTATCATCGCTCCTACTGCTCCACCAAAACTCATAGCAAATAATTTATAGTTATATGTTTATTAGTACAGATTTATATATAAATGTTACATCTGTAAATTGTTTTTATATGCTCTTCCAATAGGAAGTTCTTCTTTCGAGATAGTAACTGAATTGCTTTGAATGCTATCTATATGTTCAGTGTTTACAATATAGGATTTATGAATTCTTATAAAACCTTTTTCTTTCAATGAAGATTCAATCTCCTTTAAACTTTGAAGAGAAATAATGTTTTTGTTTTTTGTATTCCAAAGCACATACTCACGAAGACCTTTTATAAAGTAGATGTCACTTAATTTAACAAAGTGAGTCTTTTTTCCTTCTTTGATTTCTATAATCTCATCAGTAATTCCTTTAGCAAAGTCTTTTTCTAAGGTTTGATTTCTTTTGAAAAGAATATAAATCGTACTACAAACCAATGCCAATGAGTAAAAAGAAGATCCAGATAGAATCCTCCAAAAATCTGTTGAAAAATAAGGGCCTAAAAACTCGGACTGAAGTGATGTAAAAGTAGAAAATGCTAAATCAATACAAGTAAAAGAAATTGAAAAAATCAAATAAATCAAAATAACAGATGACAAGGTATATAGTAGATATCTTTTCCTGTCAAACAGAAAGGGAAATAGAATATTTGTATTTGCATACACAACTATTGCTTGCAAGCTTACAATTGCAATGTTCTTGATTAAATAAAAATCAAATCCGCTAGCCCCACTCATTAAAAAGGATTGTAAGAACCAAAAGGACACCCAAAAGCAGAGATGTCTTATCAGTGGTTTGTTGAAGAATTTGATGGTTTTATTTTTCATTGATCAATAATAAAAAGAAATAAAGAACCTTCATTTTTTATTCGTTTAAAATAATAGGTCGTTTGTTGAATTTTTAAGAATAGGCTTTATTCGTTTTATAAATTTAGACAAATCAAAAAAGTAATTCGAATGAAACATTTTAAAATAATCACTTTTATTTTTTTTACTAGTGTTATAGGAATATGTAGTGGCAAAGCTCAAAACACTTACAAAATTGTGTGTGAAATTGATAAGAAAGGAAAGGTAGTTTCTGGTGATTTAAAAGTACTTATATCATATGTTCAAAATGGGAATCCAATTAGAGTAGGGTGGATATTGAAGTTTAAGAACCCAAAAGATGGAAGCACTATAGAAATGCAGCATTGGGCTGATGCTGGTTTTATTACAACGATTAGAGGTCATGTTTTTGCTCAAATTAAGTCGATATATCAACAGGGACCTTCTATGACAGATCCTCCTGGAGTTTTTCTTGTTAATGATAAAGCCAATGGATGGGTAGCTATCATAGGAACCACAGGAATTATGAAGCAGAAATATAAGAGAGATATGGAGATGGTTAATCTTATGAAAAAATCTGGAATGACTGATAAACAGGTTCAAGATGAATTAAAAAAGATGGAAACGATGAAGGTATATACGAAATGGGCTATACAAACTGCCAAATAGGCTTATCTCCATTTATTTTTAAACTTTACAAAGACAGCTTGCTGTTCTTTCGTTAATCCATCTGCCGTAAAAATTGAGATTCCTCTAGCTCCATTTTCTTTAGCAATTGTAATTGCTCTCTCTAAGTCTTTTGGATCTCTTAATGCAGGAGCATACAATCCAGAGATAATTGGAAAATCAACATCTGAAACACCTTGTTTTGTAGCAAATCCGATCCAATTGATATTTTCACGATAAAAATTCTGATACAACATAGGGTAAGCTTGGTCTAAATTCCAATCATTCCATGCTTGCCGAACCATTTGTCTAGACATTTCTGGAAATGGAAACACCGCTGCTGTTACTTTTTTGTTCTTAGAATGTGCAATATCTATAATCTCATTTACCAAACTTGTAACGGCATTTAATCTATATTGCCTCCATTCGGTTGAAAGCTCAGGATGTTTGAAATCCATCGGGTCTTTCTCAAATATTTTTTTAAAACCTTCTCTAGCAATAGGATGATAATCATAGTCGTACTCGGGCATTTCTGTTTCCTGAACAATGTTGTATTTAGGTTGTAAATCTGCTCCTAAAATCACGTCTGGGTAACGTACATAGTCTAAATGAACAGAAGCCAAACCTTCTACTTCCATCAATTTTTTTGCATTGTTAATAATGTGTTGTCTAGCTTCAGGATGAAAAGGACTGAGCCATTGATAATAATTTACATAGGCTCTGTATTCTAATGAATTTTGTCCGTTTCTATTTACCGCGTACCATTCAGGATGTTTTTTTGCAATAGTATCACCTGGTCTGTTTAATGTCCACATCCAACCATGAACTTTGATATTCTTTTCTTTAGCAATGGTAATTATCTTCTCTAAAACATTAGGAGAACCGCCAACAAGAATTTCGCTAATTCCTAATGAATCATAATAACGAATTCTTTTTCTCCACACATCTTCTTTAAATTTCCCTCCTGCATTAGCCCAAGAACTAAATGTGAATTTTGATTTAGGTATTTCTTGCTTCTTTTCTTTATCACAGGAAATAAGAAAGGTTATGAAAGTGATAAGAATAATATTTTTGAAAAGGTTTGTTCTCATAATTTGTGGATTAGTTTTCTGTGAATCAAACCATTTTCACTAATGGTATAGATAATGTTTTTACTTGTATTTTGGGTTTGGATGGTAAAGCCTGTATGGGTCTTTAAAAATGATGCTTTTATGGTTTGATCATTTAAAACTATGGGTTCAAAATCTAATTGAAACCCAGTTTCTTCTTTTTTCAAATACTTGAAATCTTTGAAAGCAATTTTTCGAAAGATTGCATAAGTAACCTGTTCTGTAAAAGCATCTGTTTTGTGTTTAAATTCGATCTTGCTTTTAGGATTGTTATTTGAGAAGTGAATATAACCCCAATTCTCTGGTAAGTGCATATTAACAACTCCTTGATTAGACCAAACCCAATTGTATTCTGGCAAGAATTTTCCGTTCTCCTTTTTTCTAGAGTATTTGTTGTTTTGTAGATCAAAATCCCACTGAACTCTAGAGAAATTTATTCGCCATTGTTCACCATCTTTAGGGTTCACTTTAGGTCTGTTTTTGAGTTCGGCAAAAGCACTTAGAGGGATAGCCATTTCAACCGACCAATATTCATCTATATCTTTTGGGTTGTTCAAAGTTCCTTCAATATGTATAGCAGATTTTAAATCGTTTAAATTCCATCTGTTTTTGGGTTTTCCGCCTACATTATATGGTTTGTTTAAGACCAAATCCCAAACAGTTCCTAAAGCGTTTATTTCTATTTCTCCGTAGTTGTGAGTATCATTAGAAGGGCTTATAAAAACTTCAAAATCATTATTATAAAAAATTACTGCATCTCTTTTTGTAATGTTTCCCCAAATATGCTTTTCATTTAATTTAGCGTAGACATATAAGAAATCACTGTCCCAAAGCATTTTTACTTGCGTAGTTTGATTAGGAACCTTTACTCCTTCAATATCAATAAAATTAGCAGTGAATTTTGAATTTTTCCAATCTTCTTCATCAGCTTTGCCATCAACAATGATTGGCTGATTTGTTTTGTAAACAACATAGGTTTTAGGAGTTACAACTTCTTCTGAAACATCAATGGTTATAGTTTCTTTAGAATTACAACCAATAGTAACAAGAACTAAAATGAAAAAAGTGAGTGAATTTTTCAAACTGTTTTTTATTTAAATCAAGCTAAGATACTAAAAGAGCTCTTTTCAGCAGGAATGTTTGAACCAAAGAGACAAAATATGTAATTTTACCGCTTTTAAAAATTAGAACATGGGATTATTTGGAATTTTTAGTCAAAAAGATAGTGTAAACAAAATCCAAGAGTATTTGAACAATGGTGCTGTTATTCTTGATGTAAGAACTCAAGCGGAATGGGATGAAGGTCATACTGATGGTGCTAAACATATTGTACTAAATACAATTCCGAATCATTTAGAAGAAATCAAATCTCTAGGAAAACCTGTAATAGCAGTTTGTAAAAGTGGAGGAAGAAGCCAAAGTGCAACAGATTTTTTAAGCCAAAATGGCGTAGACGTTATCAATGGTGGTCCTTGGCAAAATGTTGATCAACTGATTGGTTAACCGTAATTGTTAAACCCTTTTTTTCTTAAAGTTTCAAGCCTTCTGTAAACTTTGAAAGAGTGTGTAAGTTTTCTAACTACCGCAAAAGTTCCTCCAACTAAAGCTCCAGTGAAAGCTCCCATAATTCCTGGGTCAAAGTGATGACCTGTTATCCAATATTTGATAAAGAAAACAGCAATTCCAATCAATATTGAGATCATAAATACCTGCAATTTAGATTTAGAAAAAGAAGCATAAATAGAGCATAAAAAACCAGTTATCATAGCGGTAGCTGTGATTTTAGTTAAGAATAACTCCTTTAAAGGTGTAGCGGGTGGGAGAAAAAATGAAGTCATAAAAAGACCAATAACAGCTCCGGCAATAACCCCTATGATAATTTTCTGAATCATGTGATTGTTAGCGATGTCTAGATTCTAAAAGTACAATTTTTTTTATGAATTAAATGAGATTTCTTTTTTGAGCTTTTAAAACAGCTTCCATTTTGTTATGTACTTGTAGTTTTTTGTAAATATTTTCTATGTGTTTTCTAACTGTTGAAGGAGAGATTGTTAGGTTTTGAGCAATCTCATTATAGTTAAGTCCTTTGCTTAGTTGCGTAAGAATTTCTGTTTCTCTTTTAGAGAGTTTGATATCTTCTAATTCCTCCAAATTTTTGACTTCAAAAGATGGGTTTCGCAACAATTTTAAAGTTTTTAATGCAATACTAGGAGTCATTGGCGCACCATTGTTGAGAACTTCTAAAATACTATTGTATAGTTTTTCTGCTTCAATTTCTTTTAAAAGATACCCATTAGCACCGGCTTTAATCGCTTTAAAAACATATTCGTCATCATCATAAACCGTAAGCATTATGATTTTTATCTGTGGATGTTGATTTTTAATAATCTCAGTAGCTTTTATCCCATTCATTTCAGGCATTTGAATGTCCATAAGAATGACATCAACAAGATGGTCTTCAGCAAGTTTTCCTATCAATTCTGCACCATTCTTTGAGATAAATTTTACTGTAATATCTTCAAAGAAAGAGAGTTTTTCTTTAATGGCTTTTGCTAAGAAATGATTGTCTTCTGCTATGGCTACTCTTAACTTCATTAGCTGTTCTTATGAATGTTTACCTGAACTACTGTTCCTTTATTTATCTTAGAGTTGATGAAAACTTCCCCTTTTATTGACGAAATTCTATTTTCTATGTTAGACAATCCGTTTCCAGAAGTAAAGTTTTCTTTATCAAATCCTTTTCCGTTGTCTTTAACAGTAATTAAAAGGAAATCGGATTTCTCATCAAAAGAGATTTCTACTTTTGAAGCCTCAGCATGTTTGATGGTATTATTAATAGCTTCTTGAACAACTCTAAAAAGATTCATGCCAACTACAGATGATAGAACTATTGATGAACCTATTTTGTTTTGAAAGTTGAACTGTAAATCAGGTTTTGCAGCTTTAGCTTTCTCAATATAAGACATGATACGACTTTGAAACTCATCAATAGTAATTTGATTTTTATTCATTGCCCAAATAGTATCTCTTAGCTGATGAATAGTGTCAAATGTAAATGAACTAATATTAGATAGTTTACCTTTTATCTGATCGTTCATCTCTTTAGATAAATACTTAAGGTTGTCTATGGAAGAAATGATAAAAGTTAATTGAGATCCAATATTATCATGAAGATCTCTAGATATTTCTAGTCTCTGTTCTTGTAGTTTATTTTGAGTTCTAATTTTTGCCAGAGCATCTTTTAAATCCAACTCTTTTTGAAGTTGCTGTCTTTTAAACTGTTGTCTTTTAAAAAAACCTATTGCTAAAATTATAATGATAATTAGAGCAGAAGAAATTAAAACAATATAAAAGTTTCTGTTTTTTAGTTTTAACTCATTATCTAAAATCTCTTGTTTCTGAATGGCAATTTCTTTTTCTTTTTGAGAGGTTTGGTACTTGGTCTCTAATTCATTAACCTTATTTTGTATATCAGATGAAGCAATAGAATCATTTAGTTGAAAATATTTGCTATGAGAATCATAAGCTTTTTTATATTCCCCTGTAGCATTATAAACTTCACTAAGAATAAGCATGATCTCTTTTTGATGAAATAAGTTATTACTCTTTTTAGCCATTTTCAAAGCAATCAGAAGTTGATTTTTTGCTTGGCGATAAAGTTTCTTATATCGGTAAGCATCTCCCAAATTAATTCGAGCTGTCATCTCATTGGGAGTATTCTTGTTTTCTAAACTAAATTCAACAGCTTTTTTTCCAAGATCTATAGCTTTATCATAGTTCTCTAAGCTAACTTCAATATATGCTAAGCTTACATAAACGTCATTTAAACCTTTGATATAACTAGATTCTTTGCAAAGTTTTAATGCCTCATTGTAATATCCTCTAGCTTTAGTTAAAAGAGATTCATCTTTGTTGGTGCTGCCTACTTTTCTGTTTACATTTCCTAAATTGATATAGCTTCCTATAATATCTAATGTGCTACCTACCTCTTTTTTTAGTTCTAAAGACTTGACTAAATACTCGTTCGCTTTTTCAAAGCTTTTTAGGTCGCTATAAACCAAACCAATATTATTGTACGATTGGGCTAGACTTAGTTTGTTGCCTAATTTTTCTGCTAAATTTGCCGATTGAATATGCATTTCTAAGGCTTTTTCATACTCTCCCGCATAGGCTCTACATAAGGCAATATTATTGTAACATCTGCCCATGTCTTCGTAATGATTTTCCTCTAAAGCAATATCCAGCGCTTTTTGAAATTCATCACCAGCTTTGCTATACTCTCGTTGATAGAAATATAGAATTCCTCTATTGATGTACAACATCTTTTCTAACTCTGAATGCTTATAATTCTTAAGTATTTTTTCAGATGCTTTATAGTAGTAGTGAGCAGAATCGTATTTGCTCATTCTAGAAAAAGAAAGTGCAATTCCAAGTTGAGACTTGATAATTAAAGTGTCATTTTTAAAGCTTTTAGCTTCAGGAATAACTCTCCTAAAAATCGAGATTGAAGAATCTAAATTAACAGTGGAATATTTTCTTGCTATGTCATACAGCACTGTATGTTTTTTTAATTCTTTTGAAGAAGAATTGTACAGTTTGTATAAACTGTCAATTTCCTTTTGTATTTGTGAGTAAGATGTTAGACTTAAACATAAAAAGAGAAAAAGGAAATTTTTTTTCATTGTTAGTAGTTGTTTTATAGCCGCTTAATTAGATAAACTTACAAATTTCTTTTAAAGTAAAATGAATGTCTAAAATTTCTAGCTTGATTTTTAAGAACTTTTGTTGAATTCTAGTTTCCTCTGAATTCAATTCAAAAATATTCTCTCTGTTCTTTCTTAAAAGATATTTTTCATTTTGAATATTAGCTTCTATTTGAGCTATCTTTTTTTGAGATTCTCTTATCAAACTCTTCATTAATTTATGGTGAAAAGAAAAAATTAAAATTGTTAAGATGAAAATACTTGAAAGTAAAATGATATTTGAATAAGATTGAAACATAATTGTTGGAGGATTAAAGAGGTTGGCTAAACAAAACCAACCTCTTAATGATGGTTTTAACGATTATTGTTGAAAGAATTGACCTAGCCAACCTTGACCTAAAGGTTCTACATTAATTTCATTAAACTCACCATTGTTATTGGGGGAAACATTATACCCAATATTATCTCTACAATCATCCTTAAACTTATAGTTGTTTGTACCTATCAGTACAGGATTTTTAAGTGTGATACATTCCATTCCATCAATTTCTACGGTTAGTTCATTATTACTAATGGTAAATGTTGCACGAGTTCCATCGGTAAAGGGAGATCCAGGTTGAGCAAAACCATAGATTAAATTATACGTTCCGTCTAAAGATGCAGGAACCGTACCAGCAGTTTCTCCAGCAACTAATGTATAATCGCAAGTTGTTGCACAGTTACTAGATGTATCTTCATTTTCTGTACACGAAAGAATAAGTGTAACTAATGATAAGAAAATAATTGTTTTTAAAGATTTCATATTTTTTTAGTTTTTGTGATATCACAAATCTCATGAAGAAAGCGAAGGAAAAAAATACGCCATTTGGCGTATTTTAATCAAGAATGAATAAAGCCCATTCAATGAACTTCTCCTTTTTCTGAGGGAATAATTATTTTGATTTGAAAGAAATTGTTTTAATGGTTTCAAAACGATTGTTACAAACATCAAAATCTACAGGTTGACTACTAAAAACCGAATCTGATATTTGCATTGCTAAAGCTTTGAAAAGCACCTCATACATTTTCTCTTTTTGTGCTTTCTCTTGGGTTACCATGCGAAACACATAATTTCCGGTCTCATCATTTTTCATTAACTGAACTGATTTTGACTTTCCATCTGCAAATTCAGATCGAACCAAAAACTCTCCGAGTTTTTTAACTTCTTCTTTTGTGATTGGCTTTTTATAATAGACCTCTGTTCCGTAAAACTCTTCTTTCTTTCCGTAAGTATTGCATGAACTAAAACTTATAGATAGAAAAAAGACGAATAGATAGATGAGTTTTCTCATGGTTGTATGAATTTTAATGATGTTTCAAAATTCAGGAACCTAGAGTGAAGATTCAATACGCCATTTGACGTATTTTAAAAAATAATATTAGGGTTTGATTTTTGTAAAGCACTTACATCGTTTGAAAGCTTTTCTAAAAACTGTTGATGCTCTTCAGAAGTAGCATTAAATGGTTTGTGTAGCATTCTCTTTTGAATAGAAGCAACCTCTTTCATTGTTTTAAAAGCACTTTCAGAGACCCAACTTTCTGTAAACTTACTCCAGATGTAATCAATAGCAGTTTTACTTGGGTGAATCATATCTTCAGCATAAAATCGATAATCACGTAACTCGTCCATCATAATTTCATAACTAGGAAAATAAAAGATTCGTTTTCTCGGTTCTACAACATGGTGAATTGCCGAAATCAAATGCGCTTTGCTTTGCTGATTTTGCACAAAACCATCTTTTAAATGTCGAACAGGAGATACCGTAAACATAAAATTCACATCAGGATTTATACTTCTCACCAAAGAAACAATAGCTTCTAAACTTTCAGCAATTTCATCAACCGATAAAAGTTCCTTTAAAAACTTTTTCTGAGGAACTTTATGACAATTGGCAACAATAGTATCCGATTCAATCAAACGATATGCCCAAGCAGTTCCTAGAGTAATGATAATGTGAGTTGATTCGGTTAAGCGCTTATGTATTTGTTGGACGGCAGCATTTAAATTGATTAGTAATTCTTCTTTGGAAGCAGTACTCAATTTCGAATGTGAATCAAAACAATGATAGCGTTCATTTAAATAGAAAACATCATTCTCATCATACTCCTTAAGATTGATTGCGTTTTCAATAAAAGTTTCAATAGCTTTTGGATGAAAGAGAATTCCAAACGGATTTTGAGTAGATTGAAATTTAAAATACTCAAGTTTGTTACCAATATTCTCAGAAAAACAAGAACCTAACAAGAGTGTTTTTGAATCATAATCGATTGGATGTCGAGTTTCTTTGGAAAGTGGTATGTGGGTTTGTAGTTTCATTTTTCAATCAAAATAGTGGTATTACTATTTAAGTGCTTTTTTAAGAAATCAAATGCTTTTTTTTTCTGATTCTGATCTAATAATAAAAAAGAGATGTAATTTTTTTTGCTGTTTTCTCTATCTATAATTATTTGGTCAGATTTAATATCAATTTTGTTGACTTCATTTAATGGAATTTCATTATGTGTCCTATATACATCATAAATTAACTTGTCGTTAGAGACTTTTATAAATAGTCCTTTAATTTTCTTTTTTGAGAAAGAAGTTCCAATCATTAAAGCTGATAAAATACAAATAAGAATAATTAATAATAATTCTTCTTCGAAAGTTAAAATATAAATAGTACCAAAAACTAACATAAAAGTTCCTAGTATTCTACTCGTATTTTTAGCTGCATCATCATTTCTTGTAGTTAAATAAATCCCTTCATTGTTAAAAGATCGTTTGACTGCAAAAATCGAATATAGAATAACTATAATCCAAAGAGAAATTATTATTTCTGCGAAATAAGGAATGATTCTTGGAATATCGAAATAGAGATATAAAACAATGAGAGTGATAAGAATTACTTCACTTCTATATTGTTTTATTTTTTTCATAATCTTTTTAAGCTAAATAATCTTTCGCTTTGCTCAAGGCTTCTTTAATTCCATCTGGATTTTTACCACCAGCAGTTGCAAAGAAAGGTTGGCCACCACCGCCACCTTGGATGAATTTTCCAAGTTCACGAACGATACTTCCCGCATTCAATGTATCGGAAACTATTTCTTTAGAGATATAGCAAGTAAGAATAGCTTTTCCATTTACATTGGCTCCAAATAACAAGAAGAGGTTCTTGAATTCATTTCCTAATTCAAAAGCCAGGTTCTTAATTCCACCAGCATCTAAATCTACTTGTGTTGCTAAGAACTGAATTCCGTTTATGTCTTCAAGTTGATTCTTTAAATCACCTTTTACATTCTTAGCCTTATCTTTTAACAATTGTTCAATCTGTTTCTTTAATGAAGAGTTTTCATCTTGCAAAGACTGTAAAGCTTTAACGGGTTCTTTCGAATTATTTAGTAAGTCCTTCATTTCAAAGAACTGTCTGTTATTGTCAAAGTAGAAGTCTTTAACAGCATCTGTGGTAATTGCTTCAATTCTTCTAATTCCAGAAGCAACCGCTCCTTCAGATTTGATTTTAAAATGCCATAAATCGGCAGTATTTTGTACGTGAGTTCCACCACACAATTCGATAGAGTTTCCAAATCGAATAGAACGTACAGTATCTCCGTATTTTTCTCCAAACAAGCTCATTGCTCCGTCAGCCAATGCTTGTTCTTTAGGAATATTTCTTTTTTCTTCTAAAGGTAATTTTCCTTCAATTCGTGCATTCACAAAATTCTCTACATCACGTAATTCATCTACTGTCATCTTAGAAAAATGAGAGAAGTCAAAACGTAAATATTTAGAGTGTACAGCACTCCCTTTTTGTTCTACATGTGTTCCTAAAACTTCACGTAAGGCTTGATGTAATAAGTGAGTAGCAGTATGGTTAGCTGCAGTTCTTTCACGTTGTTTTTGATCTACAACAGCATTAAAAGTTTCCTTTAAATGCTTTGGAAGGTTCTTGGTGAAATGAATAATCAGATTGTTTTCTTTCTTGGTGTCTAGTACATAAATCACATCACCATGCATATCTTCTAGATATCCTTTGTCTCCAACCTGACCTCCACCTTCTGGATAGAAAGGAGTTAAATTAAAGACCAACTGATAAAGTTCACCGTCTTTTTTAGAGGTAACTTTTCTGTATCGAGTAATTTTTACTTTTGCTTCTAAAGTATCGTAACCTACAAATTCTTCTTCAGAATCATCCATTAAAACGGTCCAATCTCCTGTAGAACTTTCACTTGCAGAACGAGAGCGTTCCTTTTGCTTAGCCATTTCTTGATGAAAACCTTTTTCATCAAGATTCAATCCTTTTTCACGGAGAATTAAAGAAGTTAAATCGATTGGAAAACCATAAGTATCATACAATTCGAATGCTTTTTCTCCGGAAATTGTTTTGGATGAAGCATTAGAAATCATTTGATTTAGTAAAATCAATCCTTGCTCTAAAGTTCGTAAGAAAGAGCTTTCTTCTTCACGAATTACATTTTCAATGAGTTGTTTTTGCGCCTTCATTTCTGGGAAAGCTTTCCCCATCTTTTTAGAAAGAATATCAACCAATCTGTAAATGAAAGGCTCTTTTTTATTCAAGAAAGTAAACCCGTAACGCACAGCTCTACGTAAGATTCTTCTAATGACATAACCAGCACCTGTATTACTAGGTAATTGTCCGTCAGCAATAGAAAAAGCTACAGCCCTTACATGATCTGCAATCACGCGCATGGCAATATCGGTCTCTTGAGTTTTGTTGTATTTTAGAGAAGAAATCGCTTCAATTTCTCTAATTAATGGCGTAAAAACATCGGTATCATAACTAGAACTTACTCCTTGCAATACCATACACAAACGCTCAAATCCCATTCCGGTATCGATGTGTTTTGCAGGTAAATCCTCTAAATCGCCTGAAGCTCTGCGATTGTATTGCATGAAAACCAAGTTCCATATCTCTACAACTTCTGGGTGATCCATGTTTACCAGTTCTTTACCGTCTACTTTCGATTTCTCCTCTTCAGAACGGATGTCGACATGAATTTCTGAACAAGGACCACAAGGACCTTGATCTCCCATTTCCCAGAAATTATCTTTTTTATTTCCCATCAGGATTCGATCTTCTGGAATGATTTCTTTCCAAAAGTCATAGGCTTCCTTATCCATCGGTAAGTTATCATTGTCTGAACTTCCTTCAAAAACAGTTACATACAAGATATCTTTAGGAATTTTATACACTTCGGTTAACAACTCCCAAGCCCAAGCAATTGCTTCCTTTTTAAAATAATCGCCAAAACTCCAGTTTCCAAGCATTTCAAACATGGTATGGTGGTAGGTATCATAACCAACTTCTTCCAAATCGTTGTGCTTTCCTGAAACACGCAAACATTTTTGTGTGTCTGCAATACGATTGTTTTTAGGAACTGCATTTCCCAAGAAAAACTCTTTAAAAGGGGCCATTCCAGAGTTGGTAAACATCAGGGTTGGATCATCTTTTAAAACCATAGGTGAAGAAGGAACAATCTCGTGCGATTTTTCCTTAAAAAAGTCTAAGAATTTAGAACGTATTTCTTGAGATTTCATGAATCTAGCGTCTTGTTATTTTGTGTTAACTTTTCTTTAAAAAATATGATAGAAAACCGATTCCTAAAACATTTTGTAAATTTGTCAGTTATTAGTGTAGAGCTATCCAAATTTTCAAACGCTCTACAGCTCACAAAAGTAGCACATTTAGTCGTATGGCGAAAGTAAAATATTATTACGATTCTGAGACGCTTAGCTATCGAAAGATTGAAGCCAATAAAGGATATATATCCAAGATGGTTCTTTTGATTACATTAAGTGTTCTATTGGTAATGTTTTTAGGCTTTATAGTGTTAAGTCAGTTCTTAAAAACACCTGATCAGTTGGCTCAGGAAAGAGAATTGGAAAATTTGAAACTAAACTACAAAGTATTGAACAAGCGTTTGGATGAGAGTTCTCAAATATTATCGCAACTTCAAGAACGAGATAATAATATTTACAGAACTTATTTTGAAGCCAACCCAATTCCGGAAGAACAACGCAAAGCTGGATTTGGAGGTGTGAACAGATATCAATATTTAGATGGGTTTGATAATTCTGACATGATTAAAAGCGCTACCAAAAAAATTGATGTTTTATCAAAACAAATGGTGGTTCAGTCGAAATCTTTAGATGAAATTGTCTCTCTAGCAAAAGAAAAAGAAGATATGTTGGCGTCTATTCCTGCCATTATGCCTATCAAGAAAGAAGATCTTTCCTATGTAGCTTCTGGCTACAAATGGAGAATGCATCCTATTCTAAAGATTCGTAAGTTTCATAAAGGAATGGATTTTAAAGCACCTAAAGGAACACCTATTTATGCTTCTGGAAATGGAAAAGTGGTGTTGGCACAACGAAGCGCAACTTTTGGAAAAGTAGTATATATAGATCATGGTTATGGTTATAGAACTATTTATGCACACATGAGTAAAATTGCTACAAGAAGAGGTAGAAAAGTTAAAAGAGGAGATATTATTGGATATGTTGGAAACACAGGAAGATCTGTAGCTTCTCACTTGCATTATGAAGTGCATAAAAACGGACGTGCTTTAAATCCAATTAACTTCTATTACGGAGATTTAACCCCTGAAGAATTCTTAGCCATGCAAATTGCTGCAGAGAAAGAAGGGCAGTCTTTTGATTAATTCTTTGCGATGCATATAGATTTACCTGAAAAAAGATACTACAAGATAGGTGAGGTGGCCAAAGCCTTCTCTGTAAATACTTCGTTGATACGTTTTTGGGAAAAGGAGTTTGATATCATCAAGCCTAAAAAGAACGCCAAAGGAAACCGATTGTTTACTCCGGATGATATTTCCAATTTTAAACTCATTTACAATCTGGTAAAAGAGCGAGGTTTTACCTTAGAAGGAGCGAAACAAAAACTAAAGAACAATCCCGAAGGCATTGTGAACAATCACGAAATCATTAGTAGATTGGAATCTGTAAAAGCGGAATTGATTAAGATTAAGAATCAGCTATAAGTGCTGAATCTACTTATTGATGTTGCTATGAAAAAACATTTCACATACAAGTTTTTACTCCTTTCTCTTTGCTCTTTACTCTTTTTAACCAGTTGTTCCAACTTCGGAAATCTTAAATTACAAGCAGACTTGCCTAGTGTTTTAGAAGAAGTTTCAGGCATTCAGTATGATGCTAAAGAAGATGCTTTTTGGATGCTTAATGATAGTGGAAATAAACCATCTGTGTATCTAGTTTCTAAACAAGGAAAGATAGTACGCGAACTCAAAATAGATGCTCAAAACAACGATTGGGAAGACATTACGATGGACGCTGAAGGTAATTTGTATGTGGGTGATTTTGGAAATAATGAAAACAAACGAAAGGATTTACACATCTTAAAGGTTAAGAAAGAAGACCTTGATAATAAAGGGAAAATCAAAGTAGAAAAAATCTATTTTTCATTTCCCGAGCAAAAAAAGTTTCCGCCTAAAAAGAAGAAAAAGTATTACGATGTGGAAGCTTTTTTTGAGTGGAAAGGAAGCTTTTACATTTTTACCAAGAGCCGTGTAAAAAATGAAATAGGAAGAACTTTTTTATACAGAGTAAACAACATACAGAATTACAAATCTTCGGAAACTTATGGAGTTTTTGAAGCTGAGCTTATTGCTGATTTTACAACCTGTCCAGATCAGTATTGCTGGATTACCGCAGCCGATATTTCTAAAGATGGAAAAAAAGTGGTCTTAATAAATCACAAATCTGCATGGGTCTTTACGGGTTTTACAGGCGATAATTTTTTCTCTGGAAGTGTCAAAGAATATCCTTTTGAGTATGAATCTCAAAAAGAATCCATCACCTTTCAAAACAAGACTTCACTTTTTATTGCTGATGAAGAAAACGGAATGGAAGGAAGGAATTTATACCAGTTGGAGATAAAAGAGTAGTTGTTATACAAGGATTTAGAACCTGTGTTCAACATGATTTGATGTTCGATTTAACTGGCTTGATACATAGAATTACCATAGAACCCTAATTACTCAATCATCAACTCTATTGTCTCATCAGCAAAAGTGTTGAAATGATTATTTGAATTTCCTTTTACCAAATCTACAGACAATTTAAGTTTTACTTCTTTTAAATCTTGATTTTTGATTAAGTCCTTTGAAAAGATAACTCTGATTTCTGACTCTTCATTAGACTCTATAGATTCTTTGGAATAATTTAAATAAACAATAGGGTGATTTATTTTTATTCCGGAAATAAAAAAATCTTTTTCACCAGTATTTTTTATCTTGAAAACATAAGGTTTAGAAAAATTGAGCTTTAGTTTCTTAAATTTTAATTTCTTCTTTGAAACTTCAAAACTAATTTTTTTACGCGGTGCATTATATTTAACACCTACCGTTATATTTCTTTTCGTATTTGTTCTAAGGTGAAGAGAAGAATAACTTTCATGTTCTGCCTTTTTAGAGTTTAACGTAAATTTTAACTTCCTAATTTCTTTAGGTTTGATAGGTGTATTCCCCCAATCAAAATTGATAACTTCGTTAGGGAAGAAAGGTTTTTCAAATAAAAGCTCCTTTCCTGAATTGTTTTTTACTGTAATGATTTTTGTAACATCAGTTTTTCCATCTGTTTTTCCGAAGTCAAGTAAGATTGTTCCAACATTGTGCTCTTGATCAATAGACAAGTCTTCAAAATTGAGGATTTGTAACCCATGCTTTTCCATAAACTGAGTTTTAAAACTCTCAATTTCATCAGATGAAGAAGTACCTTTGCTAAGATTTTCTATTTGTTGAATAATATGTGAATTTACATTCTGAGTCCATTGTGTGATAGGAAGTGTAAGCTTTTCAATTAATTTATGTTTGCTGTTAACTAATTTTTCCCCAGTATTTGACTTAAAAAAAGCAAGTAGATTATCGATTTCTGATTCACTATAGATTTCAAGGTACATAGGTTTCATAATAGAGATAAACTCGGGAAGCGATTTGTTTTTCACTTTTTCTTCTAAGTTTTCCCAAAAGTTATCAGTAATTTCATTATGACTTTGTTTTTGATAATTTATGGTTTCTCTAAGCAACTTTTCAATATCGTTAACTGTTCCGTCAACAATAAGTAGTTCTTCTATTTTTTCATCTATTGTTTGAGCTTCTATTTGAAAGAATGCTAAAAGAAAGACAGCTAATAAAATTTTTTTAAACATAAGTAAGCAATTTTGTGTTAAGTCTCCTAAACAAAGAAGATTGTCAATTTTACAGCTAAGATAAAAAAGTCTCCTTAATTTTAGTATAAGTGAGGTTTGAACTCTGAATAAAATTCTAATTAAGTAGCAAATGTTTAATTCGATTTAAAATATGTGTTGAATTTGGTTTAGTTTCAGCACAAGCAGTAACAAAAAAGCCGTTGCTTTCAAAGCAACGACTTCTCACAAAACAAATTTCCAAAAACCAACTATTTTCTTACATCTTTTGAAGTATCTATTACAGCATTTTTTGGCATGACCATTCGTTGTTCATCAAACGTACCATCTAATTTAAAATCATAAATCGCATGATCGCCATATTGTTGTTTTAAATCAAGACTGTTGGTAGTAAACAGCATTGGGAATTTTAATCCATTTACATCCCCAGTATAATTGTTAATTCGTAACACAGGACCAAAAACTTTTTGATCTTTTGGCACATTTAAGATGTCTAACAACGGACCATATCCTACAGTATATTCATAGCCATCTAAAATATAAGTGTTCGCATTAATGTAAAGTGTATATGTGTCTAATTTAGATTTTCCTAATGTGGGAGATTTCGTAAAACTCATCTTTACTTTGTATACCTCTGTTTTAAATGCAGGATGCTTAATTTTTTCTGCTTTGCCCAATTTTACATTTGGGTCTTGTGTAAGCCAAGGCAAATTCACGTAGTAAAAGAAAACTGAGTGTTGATGATTGGGTGGATTTCCAACTCGCCAATCTACAGACCATGCTTTCTTCCCATCAAAAGACATTTTAGAACCCACCAATGGCCAATCTTGATAAGAGCGTCTGGTTTTCATGTCAGTAGTTTGTGTTTTGATCCAGAATCTCAAAAATCCGAGAGATTTACTATGCATGGCGGTTGTAAATGTTAGAGTTTTTAGGCTTTTCCATTTTTCATACCCACCGTGAGCTTGTATCATTTTTTCTACAACTTCTTGAGTTTCTTTAGAAGCGTATTTTTTTTGTGCGTTGCTAGCGCTTACTGAGATTAGTAAGATAGCAGTTAATAAGAATAATTTTTTCATACTATTTAAATTTCAAATTCTGATTCAAAATTAGAAGAGCACTAAGAGACTTACTAGCTTTTTGTTGTGAGTAACATTTAAAGATTTGAATGACAATGCAGAAGTAAACAGGGGGTTTAAATATTCGTTACATTTACCCTGTGCAAATTTTAAGAAAACATCCGCTTAGTATTCGAAGAAGCTATTTGTATTTGGCTGCTTTGGTCTTTAGTTGTATTCTCATTTTACAAGTGAGCAATACAAATGGAGTAAGCAGTATTTATGGAGTGCTTCGTTATACAGTATTTTTCTTAGTCAATTATTTTACTTGGATTTTTCTGGCGGACTATATCTACGGAGCAATCAAACCCATCAACAAAGAGCAGAATCAATTCAAAATTGTAATTGAAGCCATTCTTTCTTTGTTCATATTACTGGTTTTTCACTTACTGATAACCAATCTTATTTACTATGCGTATTTGATGGGAGTTCATGGCATGACATTCGATGAAGCCCTTCATGATTTTAAACCTTTTATACTCAAATCTATTCTGAGTAGAGGTTTAGATCTCATCATTATTATTGTATTGATGAAGGCCATAGATGCATACTGGACCATTCAGAAACAAAAGCTTAAAATGGTTTCTTTAGAGAACGAATTGCATCTATCTCAATTAGAAGCCTTGCGTTCTCAGTTAGATCCTCATTTCTTGTTCAATACACTGCATACTTTGCACACGTTGATTGGTTACAATAACGATAAAGCAAAATCGATGGTCATCAAGGTTACGCATCTGCTGCGTAAAATGTTAGATCAGAAAGGCAAACACCTTATTACTTTCGAAGAAGAGTTAGACTATTTTAGAAGTTATCTGGAAATAGAGGAAGAACGTTTTCACGATAGGTTAGACGTGCAACTAGAAATTGACGAAGCCACAAAACCCATTGTGGTTCCTGCATTGATTTTACAACCACTTATAGAAAATGCGTTTAAACATGGCATTTCATTAATTGAAGGCAAAGGCGAGATTAAATTGTCGGCGTACATTCAAGATGAAAATTTAGTGATAGTTTTATCCAACACATTGCCAAGGTTAGGGCAACTTTCTGTAGTGTCTACTAAAGTAGGATTGAATAATCTAAGAAATAGATTGCAGCAAATTTTTGGAGAGGATTACGAGTTTTCTACTCAGAAAAAAGAAGGAGTTTTTGAGGCGAGGTTAACCATAAAAATAGAATCATGAGACTCTCTGTTTTAATTGCCGATGACGAGCCACATGCAAGACGCTATATCAAAGAGTTGTTGTCTGAAGACAAGGATGTTGAGATTGTGTATGAATGTAAAAACGGTCAGGAAGTCTTGAACTTTTTAAAGAATAAGGTTCCTAGTATTATTTTCTTGGATATCAATATGCCTGGACTCACAGGAGTAGAAGTGGCTGCTAAAATTAAATCTACGGGTTCGTTAATTATTTTCTCTACGGCCTATGACCAATATGCTTTAAAAGCGTTTGAAGTAGAAGCCTTTGATTATTTGCTAAAACCCTACGATCAAAAACGATTTACGGATGTCTTGCAAAGAGCAAAATCAACAGTAGAGCGTTTTCAGCAGGCAAAGTTTGGTGAAAAATTCACGAGTTATATAAAGAATACAATCAATCGCTCACGCCTCATCTTACCGAATTTGTAATCAAAGAAAAAGGAGTAGAGCGTGTAATTCACACCAACAATGTTTTGTATATAGAAGCCAGCACCATTTATGCAGTGTTGCATCAAAATAGTGGGAAAGATTTGTACAGAGCTGCCTTACATTTATTGGAACAGCAGTTGCCTTCCAATTTTATAAGAGTACATCGTTCTTATATTGTAAATACGTCTTTTGTGAAGAAGGTAAAATACCTAAACAACAGTACGTTTATGATTACTATGGAAAACGATGATGTGATTCTTTCGAGTAGAACCTATAAAGACAGTATTTCTAAAAAACTTCAAGGTTTGTAGTTCTTTACAAGCTTGATTTGGTATCCGTGCTAGCTGGCAAAGTTCTTAGAAGAGACATCCTTCAGCTCTAATTATTTCGTCTGTGTCTAGAGAATTTACAGAATAAGTTCTTTGAGAAGGACTGAAAATAAATGCTTGACCATCACTACTTGAAAAATGAAGTAAACCATCAATTACTTCATATTTATAGGTTATTGTGTATTCAATTTCCTCACTAGACCCGTAATATTCATAATCAAACCACAAAACATCTGCTCGATCTTTTTTGAGTTTTATATTCCATTTTAACCCGTTTTCAGTTGTTTCACCTAATTTCCATGCTTTGCAATGCGACGTAACACTGTCAAGGGTAAAGAAGGATATGAAATATTCATTATGAGCGAAATTTGAAAATTTTATATCTGAAAAGTTACTGTAATAATTATCTGCATCTGTCCAGATAGTCTCATCATATTTGGTTAAAAAATGACACATTTTTCTTCCCCAACCTGGGCCGCAGTAGATAATTGATGGATCCAAATCTGGATATTCTACGCCACTGGCACTTGTCACAACCAGTCGCTCACCAGAAGAATTTGGGTCAAATCTATATGTGTCGTTGTTACAAGAAGACAACAAAACAGCAAATACAAATAGGACAAGTATTTTGTTCATTGCTGAAAGTTACGGAATTAGATTCAATTACTTGTAAAAGGCAATTAATAGTAGTTGTTGTGCACGGATATCATATCTGACTGCCATCTGGCAAGTTCCGCGCGAGCGGGCTGGGCTATGTTTTCGTGCCGACGCCTCGAATACAACACTCTCGACATTTTTCAATAAACTTTAGAGTGTTGTCTATATATACTCTCGGTTGCCCAGACACAGATAGGTAAAGTTTTTTCAATTTTTTTGAGTAATCATCGATGGCCTTATTTTTATTTTTTACTCCTTCAAGGTCATAAACATGATAATACTCCATCCAGTTAAGATGTAAATGATTAACTGCTCCTTTTTGCATAGGAGTTAAATATTCAATACATCTAGAGCCTTCGTGCAACTTAACTACCCTCCTATAAGATTTAATTTTCTTTTCAAAGGTATGATGAAGAAGAATTGATGACAGTTTAATTTCTTCTTCCATAATGTAGGCATCTATTAATGGTTTACCAAAGAAAATAGATTTCTCATAGTCCGCAGTAAATTTGCCGTGAGCTATAGTGCCTTTTACCATTAACCCAATTTTGAGTGCTGCGCCAACTAGTTTGGATGTATTAAACATTATTGAATCAGCAGATTCATAGGTGTCGTCATCTGAAACAATTAAAATGGAGTCCGAGAAGATCCAGGTTCTTAAATTCACATAACCATCTTTTTCGATTTCATCCAAAGCAATTTTTAACTCATCTAGTTTTTTTAGAACGAACCCATGAGTATTATTATCTACCAGATTCTTAAAACCTAATATGTCGATGAATGTAACAAATCTACTTGCTGTGATTATTTTCTTTTTTGCCATGCTCTTCTATTACCTAATAATGGTCTCGGTTATGATTTAGTTGTGGAATCATTTACAGGATTATTCCGTTGAGAAATCAACCATTGATTAATACTTTTATTTTGGTGCGGTTAAGCCCCAATGAATTATAGTCATTGTAGTGAGAAGTAATTATTTTTCGAGAATTCCAATTCTATCTCTTATTTTCTCACAGACTTCTTCTGAGAGTCTAAATAGCTTTTCTCTTGTTTTTTCGCCCTTTTCCCAATATTCACGGCTTTTTCGGTCTCTTAAATGAACATCAGAGATCTCATTTCCTACTAACTTAATTATTTCATGCAAACTTTCATAGATTTCTTTAGAATAAAAGGGTTTGTTATTGTAAACTTTGCCAATAACTGAATTGCCAACTTCAATCGCAGTATTCATACGCCTATTTATGTTTTCGTCATAAGATAGATTAGGGTCATCCATCATATCTCCTGAAGGTCTAAGTTTTGCAACGATATTTCTCAAGTTCACTAATTCTGCCCATACCTCGGAGTAGATTTGGAACTCTTTATCGAATTGCAGACGATGAATATGTAATTTTTTATCCGCAATTTTCTTGAGTTGTTGAAGATGTATTTGCTGGTAAAAATTCCATAGAGCAAGAATAATTGAAAGGGTTATCGGAATCCAAAATTTAACTTCCATTGACTAATTTTTAATTATTTCTCAAACCAACAGCTATACACCATCGCAGTTTATCGTTAGTTTCTTGATGTAAAGCCAAACCAGAAAAAATAAGAATAGCAATTTGTGGTTCTTGAGATACTTCGGCAAGCTCAGTATGACAATTTAGAACAACCATTCGTTACATTGGGGACGTAACACGTTGACTTACATTCCGAAGATAGTAAAATGTACTTATTTTTACAAGGGTTATTTTCTAGCCTGAAAATGTACCCAACATTCTTCTTGAAAAGGAAGTTGAATGCTTGTAAATCCAACATCTTGCAACCATGCTATTTGCTTGGTGTAATCTGTAGGTTTGTCAAAATCTTCATAATGGTCCATCAACCAAGTCCATTTTTGGCCGTCTGAGAACGTTGTTTTCACAAAAGCTTCCCATTCTTTCAGTAAGCTAGGATGATTTGGATTGCTTTTGCTCATCATTAAATCGCTGCACAAAAAGAAACCGCCTTCTTCTAATGAATGATGAATTTTTTGAAATAATTCTTGCTTCTCTTTTTCATTGCAATGGTGAATGCTAAACCCTGCAACAACCAAATCATAACTGTTTTCTTCAAATGAAAACTCGTGAAAAAACTTTTGCTCATAATTCACATGATAGTCTTTAAATCGTTGGCTGCACAATTCTATCATTTCAGAAGAGGCGTCTAATAAAGTGTAGACAGCATTTGGAAAACGAGACACCAATTGCGCTGTAACATTTCCATTGCCACAGCCAAGGTCTAAGATTCTTTTTGGATTGAAATGATCAGGAAGATGTTTGGCAAAACTAGAGATGAGTTCAAGGTAATGAGGTACACACCCAACCATGTCTTGAGTGTAGTTCTTTGAAAAGTCATCAAACTCTGAAACAATATTTTTTGCCATGGCTCTAGTTTTTAAAATCCAAACCCAAGTGCAAAGGCAATACGCATGCCATCATCACTTGAAAAAGCAGCAATACTTGCCGACATCATATCAGCGGCATCAAAGATAAATCCGCCTCCTACAGAAGTGTTCCAATCACCTGTAGGTAAGTTTGGCGCCCATACTTTTCCGTAATCAAATCCACCGTACAAACCAATGGTTAAGGGAATCAATCCTGTTTTAAATTTCTTCACATTAAAACGGATATCTGAGCTTTGGTAAAAAGAACTTTTTCCAATAAAACGGTCAAAACGATATCCTCTCAATCCATTTCTTGCGCCCAATCTTGCTCCTTGATAGAACTCGAAATCGTCACCAAAATTCAACTGACCTGCTAACTTGGTTGCAAATACGATGCGTCCATTGTTGGTGAGTTTATAATCGAAAGCAATGGATGGTTTTAGATATCCAAAACCTGTAGATTCATCTATGTTAGACTTGTAACCCGTTGCCAAATTAATAGCCATTCCTAAAGTAGGAAATGCAGCATTGTCTGTATTGGCAAAATGGTAACTGAGTTCTGCGCCAATAAAGTTTTGATTGTTAAAAACAGGATTGTTAACAGCAAAAGCAGTTTCTATAAATCTACCTGTGGTTCTTTCTACTTCAATGGCTTCGTAAGTTGCAGATAGCTTTACCAAAGAACCTAAATCTCCTTTCCAATTTAAGGAAGTTCCAAAGCGAAGCTGACGCATTTTCACTCGATTGAAATCTCTGTCTATAGCATCATCATCTGGATCTAAATTCACAGACTGATTTCCAAATCCGAAGAAATTGGTTGCAAAATTCGGACTGGTAAAAGAGGCGTTTATTCCCAAATTGGCGCGTCCTACCACATTGGCAATTTCTCCATTATAGTTCAATTCAAAACCACTGGTTGCCAAATACACTGCACCATTAATACTGTGTTTGTAGGTAAACGGATTTCGTTCAAAACCATTGGCAATATAAGTATGCGCAAATCCAATTTTTAAACCATCATCAGGATTGCTGCCTATACTTGGTAAAAACTGACGTGAGTTTAGTTTCAGTTTTTTGTGGTTGTATACATTGGTTTCATAATCGTCTGTTAAGCGCTTTTTCCCTTTGTTGGTTTTGAATTCGCTTTTCTTTGATTTGTAATCATACACAACAACTTTTGCTCCGTTCTGTATGTCGTACGTGTCTTTATTTTGCCCTCCAATAATGCGAACTTTGATGTAGTTATTGCCTTTTCCGCTCACCACAAACTGATCGTCATCATCTAAACCGTATACCCAAATTTCTCTGGTATGCTCTCTACTGTAAGTTTTTTGATGAATGATGTCTGCTTTCTCACCTTTTTTAATTCGATACCCATTTACTTTGGTTTGTCCGTTAGGCATACGTTCGATATCAAACCAATCGTCTTTATCGGTTCCTTTCACTACTTGAAACTTACTCATGTGTTTGAAGTAAGTGTCTGAAATCTTTTGCAGATTGGCTTTGCGTCCTTTTAATTTTCTTTTGATTTCTTGAATCGTTTCATCTTGAACTTCAGTAGGGAAGAAGGCAAAAGCTTTTTCAATCACATCATCGGTAATGCCATTTACAATAGTATTTACCTGCGCATCCCAATCGGCTTTTGTAGCTTCATTAATCAAAGCCATGTCTAAAGGATAAGGCTCTAGATTAAATCCAGGAACATTTTTGAGTTCTTCGTCATAAGATTGCATCAAAGACAAGGTTGTCATCACTTTGGTCGCAAAACTTAATAATAAACCATCTGCCATGATGGAAAATGCTTGGTCTCTATCACGAGGAACAGGTCTGTAGACTGTCTTTTTTCCTTCTTTGAATTTAGCCCAACGCCATTGATCTTCATGTCGGTCCCAATCGCCAATCAACATATCAAACAAACGTGCTTTGATATAGGCTTTTTCGTCCACAGTATTGTCTTCGTCTTTGTGAAGTTCTTTTAGTAAATCATCTGTACTGATGAGTTTATTAGAATACCCAAAACTCTTTTGGTTTCCATGACCATCAGCGGCTCGTTCTTCTATCATATACAATTCATTTCCAAAATCTGCATTGTATTTTCCTAAAGCGTTTTGTTTGGGTATGTAATACAACACAGGATTGGTATGGTATACTCCAATAGCGTCTGCTAAGGTTCCAATCACAAAAGGTGCATACGGATGTGCCCCAGTAAAAGCATCTTGCAAGAGTCCTTCGGTATAGGTGTCATTAAACTGTCCTTCTATATATTGATCTCTAAAAGCCACGGCTTGTAAATATTGAAGTGCGTTTTTACGCAAAGCTCTCATGACAAACTCACGACCGTCTTTATCTTCTAAACGTAAAGACTTTGATTGATTTCCGCCTCCTTTTCTAGTGGGTTTTAATCCGCCAAACAGAGTATCTAAGTTTACGGTTGGAGCATTGACTTGAGTGCCATAATATTTTCGATAACGATCTCCCCAAAAGAATTTATAAGTACCTCCTTTGGTTACTTCTTTTTGGGTATATACCGAAGCTTTTTGAGTATTCGGAAACTGATCTGGATAATTGATTAATTGAACGGGTTTGTTTGGATTAATGACTGTGGTCTCAAAACTAGGTTCTTTTTTGTCTGTTGTAAAAAACTGTACGTGAGAAGAACCGTCTTTATAGATAATTAGCTTGGCGTATCCTTGTTTTCCTTCTGAATACAAACCAGTGCTACCTAATTTCGTAGCACTTTCTTTAGAGCCAGAACCACTTACAATTTGTGGAATATTATCTTGAACGATGTATTGCAAACTATGTTCGTGACCAGACACGAAAATGGTTTTTTCATTTTGCTGTGCCAAAGTAACAATCTGTTTTTTTAACTCGTTGTATTTTTTGTTTTGAAGATCGGCATTAGAAACACCTGTTGTTTTTCTCAAGATGTTTTTAAGGCTTCCTAATATAGGAAGAGGACTCATGTGGCTTCCAAAAGAGTAATTTCCACCATGTGGTCCTGATGTAAACATTGGGTGATGCATGGCAACAATTGCAGTTTTCCCTTGCGCTTTTTTAAGTAGGCTTTTAAATTCATCAAAGAATTTTGCTCGGGTTTTGATTTCGCAATCGTCATTCATTTTTGGGTGGTTGTCCCAATTGGTTAGATACCAGTGCGTGTCTACAACAATTAAAACAATATCTTTAGAAATGTTCACTTTCTCTATGGGGCATCCATTTTCAGGTAAAAAAGTGTTTTTGCCTAATGCTTTTTCAACCATCTTTTCTTGATCCTTCAAAGCATCTAAGCCGCTATACCAATCATGATTTCCGGGAATAAAAATGGTATTTCCTTGAAAGTTTTTTGCAGCGTCAATCTGTGTTTGTAAGCGATGTTTGGAAAGATTGTTCTTTTCCAAACCATGAGGATATATATTATCTCCCAAGAACAAAAGCGTTCCATTTCTATCCGCTTTGCTTAATTCAATTTTCAATGTGTTTAAAGCTGGTGTAGATTCATTCATAGCTGCATTACCAGCATCACCAATTAAATAAAACGTATGTGCTATTTCTTTGGAAGAAATAGTGCTTCTGCTCTTTGTATTAAACTGAGCTTGATAAGTAGCGCAGGCAACAAAAAGTGAGAGGCTAGCAAAAATGGAAATGGTTTTAAAAACTCTCATAAGATTGGAAAATTAATTGGTGTTCTAACAAAAATAGCGAATTGTTATTTGACCCAAAGGCTATCTACAAAGTAATGCTTACAATCTAGAAAATTCTGTTGCACTTTAAATCCGTTGGATATTGCCATGTTTTCAATTTCTTCTAGAGCATACTTTTTAGAAAGTTCGGTCCAAATAAGTTCGTCGTATCTAAAATCAATGGTTGCGTTTAGCTTTTTTATTGTTACTTTCTGATTACGCAAACTCACGATATAACTCTTTACATCTCCAGTATCTGGATTGTAATAACTGTAAAAATCAAAATCATCGATTTTAAAGTCGGCATCCAATTCTCTATTGATTCGTAGCAATAGGTTTAAATTGAATTTTTTAGTAATTCCTTGGTCATCCAAATATGCTTTTTGAATGATTAATGGATTTTTTTTCAGATCAACTCCAATCAAAAGTTTATCACCAACTTTCATGCTTTCATTAAAAAGTTGTAATAATTTGTTTACTTGATTTTCGAGGTAGTTGCCAATATTGCTTCCTAAAAATAACAACAAACTGGGTGTTTCGGTTAGCTTGAAGTCTTTAAGCATTTCAAAATAATCACCCACTTTGGGTTGTATAGATAAATTGGGAAGTCGTTCTAACAGTTTGTTTGATAAAGTGTCTATGGCTTCTTGTGAAATATCGATTGGGACATAATGAAATTCGATATTCTTATTAATGAGGTACTCTAGCAACTTGAAAGTTTTAAATCCATCACCTGCTCCTAATTCTATAATATTAAAAGGACGATTGAAATGAACGGCTTCAATAATCTGTTGGGCTTGTAGAGATAGAATTTCAAACTCACTATCGGTCAAGTAATACTCTGGCATATGCATAATCTCTTGAAAGATTCTGCTGCCATTGTCATCATAAAAATACTTTGAGGATAGGTATTTATTTTTAGTGGTTAAGCCTTTGAGCACATCTTGTGCAAATGTTTTATCCATGTTTTACTAATCGTATACCCGAATACAACCATCGCATATCCGGATGAAAGAAGTTTCGGTAAGTTTTTCTACTGTGGTTTGGTGATGTTGCTAAAGAGGCGCCTCTCAACACCATTTGATTGACCATAAATTTTCCATTGTATTCCCCTAAGGCTCCTTCTGCTTTTTGAAAATTTGGATAGGGTAAATAGGCACTATTAGTCCATTCCCAAAGTTTCCCCCAATTCATTTGGTCTGCAGCTATTTCCCATTCAAATTCGGTGGGTAAACGCATTCCTTTCCAAGCTGCAAACGCACTTGCTTCATAAAAACTGAGATGTTTTACTAATTCGTTAGGGTTTATTTTTTCAAATGCATGTAGATTGTAATGATGCCATTCTCCATCAACTTGATGCCAATAAAGAGGTGCTTTAAGGTTGTTCTCTTGGATGAAATCCCAGCCTTCAGCATGCCAAAGATTGAAATCTTGATAGCCGCCAGCATTTATAAATTCTAAATATTCTTTGTTGGTTACCAATCTGTCTGAGATCTCAAATTGATGAACATACACTTTGTGTTTTCCCAATTCATTATCGAAACAAAAACCGTCTCCTTGATGGCCAATTTCATAAACTCCTTCATTAAAAGTTAAAAAGTTTAAGGCGGTGTTTTCTTGATTAAAATTGAAGGAGTTCTTGAGTGTAGGAAATGTAGCTTGGTTTCCTAAAATATACTTGATATCATAATGCATCAACTCTTGATGTTGCTGCTCGTGTTGCAAGCCGATTTCAATAATGTTTACAACCTCTTTTGAAAGATCGTTACTCAAAAAAGTCTCCATTTTTTCATTTACAAAGGCTCTATATTCATAGACTTTTTGAACTGATGGACGAGTCATAAGACCACGATTGGGGCGTAGTACACGTTTGCCTACATTGTTGTAATAGCTATTGAAGAGAAAAGCAAAATCTAGGTCATAAACAGAATAATCACTGGCAAAATCTGTCAGGACAAATTGCTCAAAAAACCATGTGCTATGCGCCAAATGCCATTTGATAGGAGAAACGAATATCTCAGGTTGAACCGAATAATCTTCGTTATTCAATTCAGCACAAATATCTTCAGTATGTTTTCGAATCGACAAAAATCTGTCGAGTAAAGTTTGGTTTTTCAAAATTGTTGAGGTCTTTATTCTAAAACAGCAGTGTCAAATACAACTCCTTTTTCTAAAGTTCTGTGAACTGGACAACGAGATGCAATTTCTTTTAATCGTTGTTTTTGTTTTGCATCTAAGTTACCAACAAATTTTAATTTTTTACTCATGTGATCTAAATAACCTGGGTTTTCAGTATCAAGTCCAAGATCATCACTATGTTTTTTTGAATTGGTAATGTATACGAAGACTTCTTTCAGATCCCAATTTTTGCGTTGTACATACATTTTAAGAGTCATTACCGTACAAGCCGCCACAGATGCATTTAGCAAATCATAAGGGGATGGTCCAAAATTATCACCTCCAACAGATTCTGGTTCATCAGCAACCAGCGAATGATTTTTTGTTTGTAAGAAAGTGGTAAAATTATCTTCCACCAAATTCAAATGACCTACTAATTTTTCACCTTCTGTATCTAGTAAAACATTCTCCTTTGCTGGAAAATAACGTTGAGCCCAAGTTCCAATAACAGTACCTACATATTGACTGTCTTTTGCATCAGTTAACAAATGATCTGCGTCGTCTAAGGTTACAAAACTTTTTGGATGGTGTGCACTGAGATACAGTTGTTGGGCATTTTCTATACCTACAATCTTGTCGAAAGGAGCATGCATTATTAGTAAAGGCTTTCGTAGGTTTTTTACAATACTAGGGAGATCTGTTTTGTCAAAATTTTCTACAAATTCTTTGTTGATATTGAAAGGTCTTCCGCCAATATTCACTTTGATGTTTCCTTTTTCAGGAATCGAATCAGTATCATGAGAGAATAAGTGTTTTACATGACTCACGTTAGCAGGAGCACCAATGGTAGCGACTGCTTTTACGTCATCTAATTGAGAAGCTGCTACAAGAACCGCTGCGCCACCTAGAGAATGTCCAACTAACAAGCTTGGAGCTTCGTATTCTTTTTTGATGAATTTATGAACGTCTATTAGGTCTTCTACGTTTGCAGAGAAATGACTATCTGCAAATTCTCCTTCGCTTCTTCCTAAACCTGTAAAATCAAATCGTATAACACCAAAACCATCTTTGGCTAAGGAACGACTTACATTTCTTACGGCCATTAAACTAGAACTACAAGTAAAGCAATGTGCGAAAATGGCATAGTAATTTGGGCGTTGATTTACAGGTAGCTCCAATACAGCATTTAAAACAATTCCCTTTCTGTTAGGTATTTTGAGTTTGATAGTTTTCATGAGACTAACTCGTTTTTTGTTATTTTATTTTTATCTACATGTTTGCTAAACTTTTGCATTAATAATGAAAGTTTAGGATTAATGTAGGTTTCGCAAAAAGGCTTTTCAGGATTGGTATAATAGTAATTATGAAATAGCTCATCTGAAAATTTAAATTCATGAAAAGGAAGTACTTTGGTAATGATTTTCTTTTTAAAATCTTTCTGAACCGAATTCAAAATTTGATTGACCATCATTTGCTGATCCTTGTCAAAAAAATAGATAGCAGAACGATATTTTTTTCTCATTGAATGATCGCTGCTACTCTTATGAGTATACAAGTGGATTTCTACTAACTCTTTTAGTGAAATTTGCGAAGGATTAAAGTGGACAATAACAGCTTCTGAAAAAGAAGCCTCTTTGTTCGAGGATGCAATAAATCCTTGAGCTACTTCTACAACACCAATAATTGATTGAAATACAGCTTCTGTACACCAATGACAACCTCCTCCGAAGCCAATTTTTTGAAGTTTATTGTTCAACTTTCACTCCTCTCCAGAAAGCTACATAACCTTCAATGTGTTTTGCATGTTCAGAAGTTTTAGGATAATACCAAGCGGCGTTATCGTTTTGATTTCCTTCTACATTTACATGGTAATACGATGCTTCTCCTTTCCACGGACAAACAGAATGTAAATCACTGGATTGAAAATATTCTTTCTTAATGCTACTTGCTGGGAAATAATGATTGTTTTCTACAACAATAGTTTCATCACTTTCGGCAATGACTTGGTTATTCCAAATTGCTTTCATCTTTGTTTAGTTAAATGTCATTTCGAGCTTGTCGAGAAATCTCAATGAACCGACATGTGTTTTAGAGATTCCTCCTTTGCAGTCGGAATGACAAAATGTTTTACTTTTTATGAACTACAAGACAGCATAGAACAGCCTACTTTGTGTCTGGCCCATTCGGGTCTTTTTGCAAACCATTGTGCAGAATTGGGTTGCTCTTCATATGGTTTTTTTAGGAGTTGGTACAACTCGTCAATCAAAGTATAGTCGCCACTGTCTGCTTTGTCAATTGCCATCTGTGCCATGTAATTTCTTAACACATATTTTGGATTGACTTTATTCATTTGTTCTCTTCGTTGGTCGTAAGAAGTGTCTTCATCTTTCAATCGAGTTGCATAATCTAAAAACCATTGGTTCCACTGACTTAAAATGGTGTCTTTGATTTCTGAAGGAACGTAAAAGGCATCTTGAATTAATTGAATTCCATCTTCTGGATGTTCTTTTTGAAACTCGCTCAATTTTCTGAAGAAAATAGTCATATCGGTTTCAGAAGCATGTAAATTATGTTCTAAAGCCATGATTAAATCAATATCAGAATCTAATTCTTTGGCTAAACCTAATTTTAATCGCATCATGTTTTGAGATTTTGTCTCAAAGTTTGTTTTATAGCTTTCTAAGATGGTTTCTAATGGTTTTGCATCTTCAATTAAAGGATATAAGGCATTGGCCAATTGATATAGATTCCACAATCCGATGTTTGGCTGATTTCCATATCGATATCTTTTGTGTTGACGGTCTGTGGTGTTTGGCGTCCATCCAAAATCAAAGCCTTCTAGCCAGCCATAAGGGCCATAATCAATAGTTAATCCTAAGATAGACATGTTATCGGTATTCATAACTCCATGAACAAAGCCAACTCGTTGCCAATGAATAATCATATCTAGAGTTCTGTTTGTAACTTCTTGAAAGAAGCTGATATAGGTGTCTTTACTGGGCTTTCCTAGTTCTGGAAAATGAGTTTTCAGCGTGTAATCAACAAGTGTCTTTAAATTCTTAATATCGTTTCTAGCGGCAAAAATCTCGTAATTTCCAAAGCGTAAAAAAGAAGGCGAAACACGAGATACAATGGCTCCTTTTTCATAGGCTGAATTGCCATCGTACAACATGTCGCGTAAAACCTCATCACCGGTTAAACTTAATGACAAAGCACGTGTTGTTGGAACTCCTAAATGGTGCATGGCTTCACTACAGAGATATTCTCTGATGGAAGATCGTAATACAGCCAGTCCGTCGGCAGATCTGGAATAGGGTGTTGACCCAGCTCCTTTTAATTGCACCGCCCAATGATTGATTTCTCCTAAATTAATCGCTCTTCCGTCTCCTAATTGTCCTGCCCAATTTCCAAATTGATGACCGCCATAGCACATTGCATAAGGTTTTGAATTTGGGAAAACAACATTACCGGTAACGAAATCTAAAAACTCTTTGGAACGAATATCATTATCTGAAAAATCCAGCTCTTCTTGCATTTCTTTTGAGACATGTAGCAAACTTGGATTAGAAGTTTGAATTGGATTTACAAAAGAATAGACAGCTTCCAAAACCTGACGCCTTGAATTTTCTAGGTTTGGGTCGCCAGGTAGAATTTCTGTAAATGTATTTGTTAGTTTAGATTTTAGCATTCATTTCAATTTATCAATCCATTTCAATAATTCAGTATCAGAAGGATTTCTCAATTTTTTTGAATTGAGAGTTATCGTTGGGAAATTCAATCTGCGATTGGTGTATAAATTTCGTAATTCTTCTGCATATTCTTCGTTTTTTTCTACATCTAAGAATTCAAAACCCAACTCATGCACCTCGAAGAAGCGCATGTAATATTGCGTTTTATGACATCTATCTGCGCCATATAGTTTGATAATCATTATTTTAATTTATCAGCATGTAACTTTCGGAGCTTTTGCAATTTAGGTGTAATTACAAAGCTACAGTATCCTTTTTCTTGATTGTTGTTATAATAGTCTTGATGATAATCTTCAGCATCGTAAAAAATGTCAAGAGGACTTACTTCAGTTACAATTTTTTGATCGAAATAATCAGCCAATTGTTGAATCACTACTTCTGCGATTTTCTTTTGCTCATTATTATGATAAAAAATGACAGAACGATACTGTGTGCCTACATCAGCACCTTGTCTGTTTAACTGAGTAGGATCATGAGTGGTCATAAAAATAATCAAGACATCTTCATATGAAATGATATCGGCATCAAAAGTTACTTGCACCACTTCTGCATGTCCAGTTAATCCTGAACAAACTTCACGATAGGTGGGTTTTCCTGGAGCATTTCCACCAGAATACCCAGAAACCACTTTTTCGATTCCTTTTACTTCTAAAAAAACGGCTTCTGTACACCAAAAACATCCTCCACCAAATGTGGCTACTTGTATGTTATTTTTTCCCATTCTCTTTACTCTTTACTCTTGATTCTTTTCTCTTTACTCTTTACTCCTTTCTCCTTTCAATTATTTAATTTCATTGATTCTGAATTGATGCAATATCGTAAACCACTAGGTTCTGGTCCGTCAGGAAAGACATGCCCTAAATGACCATCGCAGGTATTGCACATCACTTCTACACGAACCATTCCGTGAGAAGTATCTCTTTCATATTTAATTGCGTTCTCTTTGATGGGTTGGGTAAAACTTGGCCATCCAGAACTAGAATTAAATTTAATTGTAGAATCAAATAAAGGTGTGTTGCAACAAACACAACTATAAGTGCCTTCTTCGAAAATAGAGCACAACTCTCCGGAAAAAGGACGTTCTGTTCCTTTATGGCGAGTAATTCTAAATTGTTCTGGAGTTAAAATTTGACTCCATTCCTCATCTGTTTTTTCTACTCTTTTGTCAGGAGTAGGGTTTCCATTCACGGCAAAATGAATGACATCTTTCCATGTAATCATGTCGATTTTTTTGTGTTATAAATTTACTGAAATAATCTAGCAATAAGTACGACTGATTAGACGTTTTGGAAAGGCGAATCTTACAATTTCTGTGAGACGTTAATTTTATTCCTAAATTCGTAACAAATAATCGTTGTATGGAGACTTTACTTTTAGAAGCTGAGAAACATGTTTCTTCTTTATTGAACAATGAGTTGAAACATCATTTTGTGTATCATAATTTAGGGCATACACAACGTGTGGTTGCGGCTACCAAAGAAATTATTGAAGGAGAACAAATAGGAGAAGAGGATGCTAACAAACTGATTATTGCCGCTTGGTTTCATGATGCAGGATATACAAAGTCTATCAACAATCATGAAGAAATGAGTGTTGAGATTGCCAAAGCTTTTTTAAAAGAGCATAAAGCTTCAGACGATTTTGTTGATGGAGTTTCTCACTTGATTATGGCGACCAAAATGGGGTATGAACCATTGAATCATTTAGAAAAAGTGATTAGAGATGCAGATTGTGCTCATTTTAAAGACAAAGATTATTCACAAGTAAGCGAGTTGTTAAGACATGAATGGGAATTAAGTCAGGATAAAACCTACGATGATATTCAATGGATAGAAGAGAATATTTCTTTTTTTACCAAGCATCATAGATACTATACAGATTTTGCTTTGGAGAACTGGCAAGGAGGAAAAGATAAGAACCTAGCTTCGTTATTTAAAAGTTTAAATAAACTTGAAAAAGAGAAGAAGAAAAGCGAAAAGAAAGCTGAAGAGCTAGCCTTAAAAAAAGACAAAGCAAGATTGCCAGAACGTGGTATAGAAACCATGTTTCGTGTTACGTTAAGAAATCATATTACGTTAAGCGACATCGCAGATACAAAAGCCAATATTTTACTGTCTGTAAATGCTATTATTGTGTCTCTTGCGCTTTCTAATTTATTGCCGAAGCTAGACAACCCTTCGAATGGTTATTTGATTGTTCCGACCATTATTTTTGTTTTGTTTACAATTGCTTCAATGATTCTTTCAGTTTTAGCTACTCGTCCTAATGTTACTAGTGGTAAGTTTACAAAAGAAGATGTTCGACAAAAGAAAGTGAATTTATTATTCTTTGGGAATTTTCATAAAATGAAGCTTGATGATTTTGAATGGGCGATGAGTGAGATGATGAAAGACAAAGACTATTTATACAGTTCTATGACCAAGGACCTTTATTTTTTAGGATTGGTATTGAATAGAAAGTATAGTTTGTTACGTACTACGTATACTGTGTTTATTGTTGGAATTGTAATCTCTGTAATTGCCTTTGCTTTGTCTTTTAAGATGCAAGGGACTTGATTTAAGTAATGAAATGTTTTACGATTTAATTTCCTCTATTAGATCTTGGAATGTAATCGTATTTTTCTCATCAAAATCTTTTTGATAGATTACTTCTGCACGTAAAGCTTTCAATCCTGAAACTCCTTGTAAATCTTCTAATTCTAAAGTTTCTACTTTCCCGAGGAAATTCTTGGATTGCAAATACTTGATATACTTTATGTATTCTTTAGCATCTTTATCTTGAGAGTAGACAATAGAAATTTTATCAGGAACCGTAAGGCGCTCATCAGTGCCTTTGATATGAGCTTTGTCAATTCGTTTTTTGATAATCTCATAACGAATGTTATATGCACCATCTACATCAAACTGCTTTTCATCCATTCTAAACTTAATTGCTAACGAGTTACTGTGTACTAGAATTAAGGAAGCAACTCTCAAATCATGCGGCATACATTGCCTCATAGAATTAGCAACATTTTCCATTTCACACATCAATTGCAATTGCCATAAACGTAAGTTGAAAAGGTAGATAGGGTCAAACTTTTTATTCTTTACTAAAGACTGACCAATATACATATCGTGCTCAACACCATCTGTTTTATAACGCTCGAAGTAATGTGGGAACATCTCTTGAGCTTCTACTTGTTTTTTGTCGATGAACTTAGCTAGCTTGTCATTCAGCATAGAAACACTGTCTTCATAAGCTTTTCGTTTTTCATAAACCACATGAAGATTTTCATCCAATCTGCTCATGTAAATATCTACTTCTTTTGAAAGTCCTTTTCCTAAGTCTCTGATATGTTTAAATACAGGATAAATATCACGTTTTAGAAAGTCTAGAATTCCTATTTCATCACCTGCATTAAGTCCTTCTTTTACATTTGATAAATATTCTTCTACTCTAAACTTTAATTCATCGTAGATGGGCAGTTTCTCTGTATTACAAGCCTTGTCTAAAACAGTAATTGCTAGAGAAAGTTGTGTGGTAAGATCTTCTTTAATGGCTTCATTTCTAGCAGTAGAAGAACCTTTAATATCTGCTTGCCCATATAAAGGAAATACATCTTCAAATACAATCTGATCAGGTTTAGCATCTTCTACACCTGATTGCAATTCATTTTGATATTTCTCGGCAGCGTCAATAAACCTCCATTTTACCGATTCGTGTAAGGAAGTATAATGTTCTTGAATGGTTGCTTCAATGATGTTTTTTTGTTCTTCTGAAGCTCTGTCTACTGCTGCTTCAAAAGCAGGTAAAATATCTTTAAGTTTATTCTGATTGATAGAATTTAACTCGTAAGGTCTTGGTGAAGCAATTTCAAGAACAGCTAAAGTTTCATCATCTGAAGCTTTAATTGGTATTAAGATAATGCTACCTATATCTCTTTTATTAAGAGCTTTGTAAAAGGAATTTCCGTGAGTTGCTTTCCCATATTTTTCTACATCCGAAATAGCAATGGTTTCATTTTGTTTAAAAACCTGATCGGTAATGTGACTACAAAAGAAATCTGAACAAGCAAAATCATTAGCTTCAGAAAACACTAAGCTTTGAGACATTTTAATTTGTGAAAGATCTTGATCTTCTTCAATACAAAAAAGTGAAAATCCTAACATCAAGTCTTTAATGTTGAAAAATTCTCGAAGATTGTGTTGAAGCTCTTCAACTAGATTGTCACCACTTTTTAATAGGTTGGTTCTAATTGATGCGATAGTTTCATCGGCAGTTACATCAAAAAGATTCATCAATCCAAAACCTTTTAAGATGTAACTATTAGGTGGAAATTTTTCTTTCCAAACATCTATATTGTCAAAATTATCAAGTAATTCTTTGTAATCTTCTTCAGTAATTTCTGGAGCATTTTCTGTGGCAATAACGTCAGTAAAATCGCCATTAAAAGCAGCTCTATAATGTCTTGTGATTCCAGCTTGCTTATCGGGGATATCAAAGAAGAAAGGACGTTTTAGGTCAATATTGTAACCGTATTTATAACTTAGGATATAGGTGCATGACATGATGTACATCATATCGTCTTCAAAGTTTCGAACATTGAGTTCAAAATCATCACCTGCATTATCTATAATGTTTTCAAAACGATCTGTAAACTTGAAAGAAGTAAACGAAAACGGAATACTTGCAGCCTTAATTTCATTTAACAATAAAGGCTCTGGAAACAAAGGTTCCATTAAAAAGTCTATCTGTTCTTGATATTTCTCAAGCAGAGAAAGATCAGAAAACCCTTCAATCAACTCAGGATACTTACGAAATTCCTCAACCATATCTTTGGCAGATTTATGATAAGGGTGTTCTTTGTATTCTTTACTTGCATATTTTTCAAATAAGGAAAACACCTTCTCAAAGGAAACGAAGAGTTGCAAAGGCAACTCAGCATTTTCATCCATTGTTGATTTTACTATTCTCATAATCAAATAGGTTAGACGATTTAAAGTCTAACAATTAGACTGCAAATTTACAAAATTGTAACCAGTTGGTCGGATTTTGTGTTTTAAGCTTTCAAATCAATCAAAAATAACGAAGTTGGTATGCGATCTTTTACGCTTGGTTCCAAGGGTGTTAAATTTCCAACTAAAACTCAACATGAAATACTGAGTAAGTACAGTACTTTGGGTGTCTTCAATGTAGTTGGCTGTTGCTCTTCTTCTTGCATTGGTGTTTTGATTTAATAAATCATAAGCCTTTAAAGATAGTGTTGCTTTGTCTTTCAACAAGCTATAAGCAAGTGTTGAATTCCAGAACCAAGAGCTTTTTTGAAAACCATCTGCTACATTAGGATTGTATTGGAAACGAATGTCGTTTCGCCATTCTAGTTTTTTTGGAGCAAATGTTTTGGTTCTAATTCGCAATTGATGTCTTGTAAAATTCTGATCAGTAAATTGATCAATATTGAAATTAGATTTGGTTATTGAAATTGTATATCTAGGATCTATTTCAAACACATCTTTCCAAGTGAATTTTAACCCTAAACCTGGAGTGAAAGAGGTGTTTAGTGAAGTGTATTTTACATCGTTAAAGAAGTTTACAGCTTTGTTAACTCCAGATCCAAAGCTTAGTCTAAACTTAATTTTTCTGACAGTGTCTAGTTTAATCTCTTTACTATAATTTACGTTTGCATAAATGTTATAGTTTCCATTTACATTTTCATAGGTTGTGTTACGAATTAAATCATCATTAATGGTAGATTTAGAAACCACTTGATTATTGGTTAGTGTACCACTAAAGTAACTGTAGATTCCTGTTCCTTTTTGAAAATTAAAGTTATTAAAACCAAAATATAAACGATTCTGATTTGAGGGCTTCAAAGCAGGGTTTCCTGTAATGGTATTTAAAGGATTGGAAATGTCTGTAAAAGGTCTCAATTGAGATAATTGTGGAGGTCTGTTAGATAAACTATATCCAGAATACATTGATGTTTTTGGACTAAAACGATAATTGAAATTTCCGCTTAACTCTATAGCATTAAATTTTCTTTTTAAACTTTGAGTAGGTCTTAAGACATCACTGTTTTCTAATGTTCTAGATACATATCCTGTTTCAAAACTCATCGACCATTTGTCTCTTCTATACGTAAGATCTATACTTGGTGTAGAACGTGTATTAAAGAATGTGAAATCTGTACTAAGATCCGTGTTGAATGTTTGATCATTCGTTGTAGGGTCTATATCATAAGTATTTCGTTCGTTCTCTCTTTTGTCTTTTCTGTAACTATATCTAAAATCGATAAAGAACTTCTTTGCAGTAATAGGAAATCTATAAGTTGCATTGGTAGAGAGGCTGTTGAATTCTGTAATTTCATCACCGATTTGATCTCTTAATTCAGTAGAAGGATTTGTGCCAAAAATTTCTACATCAGAGTTGAATCTCGAATCTATTTCTGTCTTATCAATTTGATTGGTCATATTGAATTTCAAGAACGATCCTTTACTTCCAATTCGTTTGGTAACATCTATTCTATTTCTAAAATTATTAACTGAAGACTCTCTAAAATTATTACTTGTAGATCTGTTTACAAGTGAATTTCCATTGTCAAACGATTCTTCAAATTGTCGGTTTGTACTATTGCTGGTACTTTTATTAATCGATGGGCGAATGTTAATTAAGAATGTTGAATCAATTTCTATATCGAAATCTAAATTTGCTCTGTGACTTTTACTGTCGCTTTTACTCACGGATTCAGAGTTGGTAAAGAAAGAAGTTCCGTCGGGTAAAATAGTTTCTCTATTTCTAGTAGATTCATTTTGACTATCAGAACTAGCGTAAAAATAATCACCATTGGTTTCAAAGCCTTTGCCAAACTCATCAGCAAAAGTTGCCCCAAAATTTTGAGAGGTAATTATTCCGCTTCCAAACCCAAAAGAGAGTCCATCAATGCTAAATCCTCCACCGCTATTTACAGAAATACTATTTCCTCCTCCAAACATTTCTTGGATTTCACCAAAGCTAAACCCTGGAGAGTTTAGGTTATTTCCTCCTCCTAGAATACTAATTCTTCGGTTGTTGTTAAATCGATTGACAATTCCTGCAAACTCGTACAAATCATCAGTTCCTTTTCCAGCAGCGAGCCGTCCAAAATATCCTTTGTTATTTTCTTCTTTAATGGTAAGGTTGATGGTTTTGTTTTCATCATCTCCTTTTTCGCCAGTAAATGCCTGAGATTTAGTTTTAGTATCTGTAATTTGAACCTTTTCTATAATCTCTTTTGATAAATTTCTTGTTGTGATGGTTGGGTCGTCTCCAAAGAAAGGTTTTCCATTCACAAGAATTTTATTTACAGGTTTTCCATTCACAGTAATTTTACCTTCTTCATCTACTTCTACACCAGGTAATTTCTTTAAAAGGTCTTCTACATTGGCGTCTTTCTTTGTTTTAAAAGACTTTACATTAAACTCTAAAGTGTCTTTTTTGATGGTGATTGGAGCTCTAGATTTTACAATGATTTCATCTAGTAAATTACCCGCTTCTTCAAGTTCTAGAGTTCCTAATTGAATAGATTTTTTATCGAAAATAATTTTTTTACTAAAAGATTTGTATCCAACAAAAGAAGCTACTAATCTCAACTCTTTTTCAAAAGTGGTTCCTTCTAATTTAAACTTTCCATTTTTATCTGAAATAGTGTATGTAACTACAGAACTATCTTTGAGTTTTTCTAAATGTATAGTTGCAGATTCTAAAGAAATAGAATCACTCTTTGATTTTAAAATTCCTTCAATTGTATACGATCTAGATTGTGCAAACATTGAAAGTGTACAAAGTAAAAATGCAAGTGTAAATATCTTTTTCATTGGTTGGAGTGTTTTGATTTAGAGATTGAAAAATGAATAATTTGATGGCAAGAAACCAATCATTCAAAGTTTTAGAAAGAAAAATCGGTCAACAGGATTTTTTTCTCGATGAACATGAATTTCTAGGGTGTAATTTTTCAAAATTTTAATTATTAATTTTTAACATCAACTACTTTTAAAACAGCGCAAACATAAATTTCTTAACTCTGATTTTCGAAAGAAATGTATTGAATTGAGTTGTTCTTGTATTCAACGGTTTCCTTTATGTTCTAAATGATAGACCGCAATTTTTTTAATTTGTCACAAAATAAAGTGAAAAAAAAGTGATTGAACCTTAATGAAGTGTTAAACAGTGTTAAATCTATTTCTGTCTAAAGTATATAGTGATGGGAACTCCAGTAAAATCAAAATGCTCACGAAGCTGATTTTCAACAAACCTCTTATAAGGATCTTTTACATATTGAGGTAAATTGGCAAAAAATGCAAATTGAGGCGCTCTAGTTGGAAGTTGCATGCAGTATTTAATCTTTACATACTTTCCTTTGGTAGCAGGAGGCGGATTTTGTTTGATGATTTCCAACATGGTATCATTAAGCTTGCTAGTTGGAATTCTTTTCTTTCTGTTTTCAAAAACCTCTACCGCAGTTTCTATAGCTTTAAAAATACGTTGCTTGGTTAAGGCAGATATAAAGACAACAGGAACATCAGTAAAAGGAGCAATTTGGCGTTTTACTTTAGCTTCAAAATCTCGCATGGTGTTGGTTTCTTTTTCTACCAAATCCCATTTGTTAATCAGAACAACTATTCCTTTTCTGTTTTTTTCAGCAAGCCAAAAAATATTTTGATCTTGACTTTCAAATCCTCTTGTTGCATCAACAACCACAATGGCAACATCACAGTGTTCGATGGCTCTTACAGCACGCATTACCGAATAGAATTCTAAATCTTCTTTTACCTTCGATTTTTTTCGAATTCCAGCTGTATCTACTAAGTTGAAATCGAATCCAAAACGGTTGTATTTGGTATCTATAGAGTCTCTTGTAGTTCCGGCAATATTTGTTACAATATTTCTGTCTTCACCAATTAATGCATTGATGAACGAAGATTTACCAGCATTGGGTCTTCCTACTACAGCAAAACGAGGAAGTTCTTCAATTCCTTCTTCTTCAATTTCTTCGTTTTGTTCTGGGATTTCTTTGGCAATAGCATCCAATAAATCACCTGTTCCACTTCCGTTAATAGAAGAAATGGTATGGTAATCGCCAAGACCTAAGTTGTAAAACTCAACAGCATCTGCAGCCCTCATAGCATTATCTACTTTGTTTACAGCAATAAAAATAGGCTTGTCTACTTGTCTTAAAATTCTAGCAACTTCATCATCCATTGGAGTAATGCCGTCTTCAACATCCACCACAAAAATGATGATGTCTGATTCTTCAATAGCAAGCTGAACCTGTTTTCTAATTTCACCTTCAAAAATGTCATCAGATCCTACGATATATCCTCCAGTATCGATTACAGAAAACTCTTTCCCATTCCAATCTGTCTTACCATAATGACGATCACGAGTAACACCACTAACTGAATCAACAATTGCTTCTCTTCGTTTGATCAGACGATTGAAGAATGTGGATTTTCCAACATTAGGTCTTCCTACAATGGCAACAATGCTACTCATGGATTTAAATTTTCGGCAAAGATACTGATTTGCAATAGAAATTAGTGTAATTTTAAGTAGTTAAAAAGATGCTGTTTCACCATGAATGGAAATGAAATTTTATTGAGACCCAGATTTAGGATCGATGTGGAAAAAGAAAAAGAAGTATTGCTGGATGATTTTTCTAAGATGAAAGAAAAACTAGCAAATCCTTTCCTAATCAAAGTGGTTGATGAACATGTTTTTATTGATGTCATAAAAGAAGAAAGTCATTTTTGGTCGCCTCAATTGCATTTAGAAGTTATAGAAGAAGAAGGTGTTACAAAACTGAAAGGATTGTTTGGTCCTAAACCTCAGGTATGGACTTTCTTTATGTTTATCCACTTTATAATAGCTACAGCATTTGTAGGATTTGCTGTTTGGGCTTATGTGAATTCTACACTAGATAAAGACAATGTCTTACCAATAGTAATGCTTATTGTTTTACCTTTAGTTTGGGTATTGTTATATGTTTTAGGGTCTGTTGGGAAAGATATTGGTAAAAAACAGATGAAAAAGATGTATGATTTTATGTTTCAGATATTAAAAAGCTAATTAATCTTTGTAACCATAACGCTTCAATTCTTTTTCATTCGATCTCCAGTTCTTATTCACTTTCACAAAGAGCTCCAAATACACTTTTTTACCAAAGAAAAACTCTAAATCTTTTCTAGCTTCAGCTCCAACACGTTTAATGGCAGATCCTTTATGTCCGATGATAATTCCTTTTTGAGTATCACGTTCTACCATAATTACAGATCTAATTTTTATGATATTTTCTTCTTCTATAAAGCTTTCTGTTTCTACTTCAACTGCGTAAGGAACTTCTTTTTTGTAGTGTTTTAATATTTTTTCTCTAATGGCTTCATTCACAAAGAAACGTTCAGGTTTATCCGTTAATTGGTCTTTTGGGTAAAAAGGAGGTGAATCGGGAAGAAGTTCAATAATCTTGTAGAAAACAGATTCTACATTAAATTTTTCTAGGGCAGAGATAACATATACAAAAGAATTAGGAACTTTTTCTCTCCAGTATTTGATTTTTTCATCTACCTCTTCTGGAGTAGATTGGTCAATTTTATTAAGCAAAAGAATTACGGGAGTCTTACTATGAATAATCTTATTGAAAAAGGCTTCATTTTTCAATTCCTTTTCTCCCACTTCAACCATGTATATTAATACATCGGCATCATCAAAGGCAGATTTTACAAAATCCATCATAGATTCTTGTAATTCATAGGCAGGTTTGATAATTCCGGGAGTATCTGAAAATACAATCTGATAATCATCTCCGTTAACGATTCCTAAAATTCGATGTCTTGTTGTTTGTGCTTTGGAAGTGATGATGGAAAGCTTTTCGCCAACCAGCGCATTCATTAATGTAGATTTTCCCACATTAGGATTTCCAATGATGTTTACAAATCCAGCTTTGTGTGTCATGCTGCAAAGATAGATTGTTTTTTAAAGTTTGCTTTTAGAATTCCTATAAAGTTGTTAGCCAAACAACTATGGTTTTTTGAATAAATTTCAAAGTTTTATTTGGTTCATGCCGTTTATTTAGCATATATTTGCAGTCCAAATCGCGGGATAGAGCAGTAGGCAGCTCGTCGGGCTCATAACCCGAAGGTCGCAGGTTCGAGTCCTGCTCCCGCTACTACACAAGACGGACTAGTATTTTTACTAGTCCGTTTTTTATTGGAATCATCCTTACCTCCTGTAAATGAATGGATTAACCTAAATATAGGGTTCAAATTTGAGGTTCGATATGTTCTGTCGTTCGGGTCTATGACTATCCCCTCTGGAAACAACAATTTTTGAAGTGATAATTTGGTCTCATATTCTCCAGATACCCATATTTTACTGAGGTTTCTACTGAATTCAATCAATTCTGAAACCTTTTTATCCAGGTTCGATATTTTAATTTGAAAATCGTCCAATTTTTCTTCAATTTCTATCAATTCGGATGTTACAGGACCAATAAAACGATTGTATAAATCTTTATCTATTTCACCAAATGCAAATCGACTATCCAAAGTTTCTTTTTTAGTTTTTAACTCTTTAAATCGTTTTTTAAGAACTGTTTGGTCTAGATACAACCTCGTACTCTGACCATTCACCGTGAGCTTCATTTGTTCTTTAAAAACATCTTCTAATCCTTCTTTTAATCGAAAATCCATAAGAAGATTTTGAAAAACATTATGCAAACCCTCTCTAATTGTCTTTTTGGAAGTATTTGCATTCATATCCTTTGATTTACATTCAGAATTTAAACACTTATAATAGTCGTACTTGCCTTGTGATTTATAACCAGTCATTTTAGAGCTACAGGAGCCACAATAGAGTTGATTTTGAAGAGGTCTGTCCATTTGTGCAGTGTAAGGTTTATACTCTTTCTTAGGTTTACGATCTAATCGATCATTAATGGTTTTGAAATCCTCTTTAGATACAAGCGCTTTCCAATTACCCTCTATAATTTCTCCATTCAAGAAGGAATTTTTGTGAATACCACAATAAAATGGATTTCTCCACATTGCACTGACTGTTTGTTTTGAAAGTTTAAGTCCACGTATTGATAGTTTTTGTCTGATTTGATAATCAGGTATACTTTGAAGTTTCCAATCCCATGCTAATTTCAAAAGTTTTCCTTCGCTATTAATTTTAAGTTCTTGAATTCCTTGTACAAACTTTGGGTTCTTTACTTTAGGACCATAATGGTCATATCCTCTGGGTGCTTTCCCTAACCAATTACCACTTTTTACGAATCGTTTCAGCCCAGGTAATGTATGAGTTAATCGTTCTACATTTTCCTTTCTCGCATGTATTAATGAATAATGGATTTGTATTTCTCCTTCTTCCGTAGTGGTATCTAATTCAGTCGACACCTCGATAAGGTGAACACCATGATTTCTCACCAAATCATTGACAAGTCCAATTGCGCTACCTCCACTTCTTGAAAATCGACTCATTTTGTAAATCATTATTGCAAATGGTTTTTGTCTACTTTGTTTCACCTCATTAATCAGTTTCATGAACTCTTTACGGGTAAAATCATTTTTTGCAGATTCGTATGTGTTTCCAAACTCATTGGTGATTTTGTAATTCCTTTTCACTGCCAACCGTTTTGCAGATAAAATCTGATTTTCCAAACTGTGGTTTGAATCAAATTGTTGTTTGGATGATACCCTTGTATACACCCAAACCTGATTATTTTTTTCTTTTTTGGGTTCACTCTTTATGAACCTTTTGAAATATTCGTTATTCATTATTTTAAATTGTTGTGGTTGCAAATAATGCAACTCAGATTATACAAATGATTTATGATATCCATGACATTTTCATCAGGTGTGTCATGATCACCTGTTAACAGTCGAAATTTCTCAATTGAGATTTTCGATTCTCCAGAATTTTCCAAATTAATAGAGTATTACTCTACCCACACAAATATTATTTGAGTGGTTTATACCATCTGGCGTTATCCATGGATTTTATTGATAACATACCTTAACCCAATTACTCATGGAAGGGTAAAACCATGAACCTTTTTGAGGTTGTATATAAAATATACAGGAAAATAATAACAAAGTCAACCCCCCCTAAAATCAATTAAAAATTAAAAAAAATTGTCTTTTTCAATTGTAAGACATATTTATTAGTAATCGATGGTAGTTGGTCGGAGGAAATGACGGCAGCGACTACTGTTTTAAGTCCTACTGTGGGACGAGATCAAAAGGACAAACACCAGCACAAGGTTGGAAGGTGTGATCTCAGGGGAACCGATTCCTCTAAAGTAGCCAACAAACCACGTCTTTCGGTGATGTCGTGGGACCAGGTCGAAACAGAAGAAACCTGGAGTGATAGACCCCTTAAATGGGTAAGGGGACTCTATCGCACCACCGATCTTCAACAGGGAAACCCTACGGGAACTAGAATATAATACTAGATAAAAAATAGAAAACTATAACCCCCAGAATAACTAGACTAGATATAATACTGGATATGAAAAAGAATAAAAAGAAATCAGTAACAATAAGAATAACAGAACAACAGTATAGAAACTTAATAGATACAATCATTGAAGAAGAAATAAATAAATCAGAGTTTATAAGAGAATCCATAAATTACCAGATAGGGAGAATAAAGAGGAATAATAGAAAGAATTTGTCGTAAAAAATTCAACAATAAAATCCAGTAGTTAAAATGACATTTTAGTTATAGAAATACCACCCCCAAAAGTCAATATCACAATTAACTTGATGAACTTGTAATACATATAAAGGATGATTATAAAAGTAGGAGAATAGATCCTTTTTAGAACCAGACCCACTTTTTATCAAATCTCGTATTCATATACCTTTCCGTAAGTGTTTTAGATAACGTAAATGATAGTATTTCCCCAGGGTGGTCCCAGTATCCATATTCTTCCAATTGTCTCTGATACAAGTCTTGTTTTGATTTTGTATCGATAAAAATATGGTGTATCGTTTCATGTATTTGGGTATCTACTAGTGACTTAATATTTGGGTGATTTTTTAAGTAAATTATGATCTCGTTAGAATAGTATTTGTATTCCCCCGCCAAATCCGATTTTTGGTTTGAAATAACGATCCTGGGGAACTTTCTACTTGTCGGATACATATCCTTTATCCAAATGGTTATATCCTCTAAGAAGTCCTCTATTGGGATGTTTAATTTTACTTCAGGTCGCTGAAGAAATCTATCAAATCTATACAGTAGAAATATTACGCTGCAGATTAAAATTACATCCATCAGATCATACCTTTTACTTTTGAAACTGTCTGCGGGTGAAGACCAGTTATTCGTGAAACCTCAATATTCTTATACCCCTTGATAAGGAGTTCCATAGCATGTTTATTCCTCTTCTTAGATAAGAACTTTAGAGGGTTTTCAGAAGTACCTTTTTTACGTCCTAAGAACTTCCCCTTCAACTTTGCGAGTTCAATCCCCTCACGTTGTCTTTCTCGGATTAATTTCCGTTCCATTTCCGCAACAACCCCAAGAATTGAAATGACCATTTTGGAGATTGGGTTTTCCTCTCCATTTTCATCAATGGTTCTTAGACCTTGTGAGATAAAATGAATCGGGATCTTTCTTTGGGTGGTATAGTGTATGAAATTTAGAATATCACGAAGATCTCTGCCGCTGCGGTCAATTTGCCAAATAGAAATAGAAGAGATCACACCCTCATCGATCCATTTTTTTAGTTGGCGACCGCCATCTCTTTCAAAAATTGGAATCGAACCAGAACACTTATCCTCAATGACTTTATCAAACTCTTCTTCATTGACCCTTTGCCGATCGGTTTTACCATCAAGTGACGAAATACGGACATATAAAACTGAAATTCCCATGATTTTTAGACTTAGTGTGTGACTAGCCTAAAATTAAAGCTGAATTACCGCTTATGCCGCATAAAACCTATACTTTATCGCTATTGAATGGTTGTGGTTTTAAGGTAAACGCTATTATCCACCCCCTCCCTGTTAGGACTTTTTAAGAGGTATCCCCCCTTACCCCTGGGCGGGCTGTTTTCATAAAACCTGGATTAATGGTCTTCAAAAAATTTTCTGGAAAAATTTTCAGTTATTCACTCTCTTCAATAGATTCCATAATTTCTTTAAAACTACTAAGACCAGACTCAATGTTTTCAATGATCTCATTGGCTAGAATATCTGGATCAGGAAGATTATCTAAGTCTGTTAAACTCTTGTCTTTAATCCAGAAGATGTCAAGACTTGTTTTATCCCTTTCCAATACCTCTTCGTAAGAGTATTTTCTCCATCTTCCTTCTTCATTATCTTCAGACCAAGTTTCCCTTCTTCTACTGATATTATCAGAGTTGTAAAGATTTATGAACTCATCTAAATGGTTCATTGTCATTACCCTTTTTTTAGGAGTATGATGAATATTAGTTCTATAATCATAAAACCATATTTCCTTAGTCCACGCTTCTTTACTCGCGGGTTTATTGGTAAAGAACAATACATTCGCCTTCACACCAGGTGCGTAGAATATTCCCGTTGGGAGACGTAAGATTGTATGTAGTTCAGTGGTTTTCAAAAGTTGTTTTCTTACTTCTTCACCAGCACCACCTTCAAATAAAACATTATCAGGTAGAACAACCGCTGCTTCCCCATTAATTTTCAACATTGTTTTGATGTGTTGTAAGAAGTTTAATTGTTTATTCGAAGTGGTCTCCCAAAAATCCTGACGATTATAACTCATATCCTGTTTTTCGGCTTCACCATCTTCGTTGGTGATGGTAATACTACTCTTTTTACCAAAGGGAGGGTTTGCCAACACATAATCAACTCTTAGTCCGTCATCAGAGACTAACGCATCTGCAGACTTAATAGGAGTATCCCCATCAATCTCACCAATGTTATGTAGATACATGTTCATCAAACACATTCTACGTGTGTTAGCGACTATTTCATTGCCGTAGAAGGTCTTGTTCTTCAGGAATTCCTTTTCGTCTCGATCAAGGGAATTATTCTCAACTATCCAATCGTATGCAGCCAAGAAAAATCCACCTGTACCACACGCAGGATCCGCAATAGTTTTTAGTGGTTTGGGTTGTATACACGCAACTATTGATTTGATAAGCGCTCTAGGAGTAAAATATTGACCAGCACCAGAACTCCCGCTACTGTCCATTGCATTCTTTTCCAATAATCCTTCATATATCTTTCCTTTGATATCTGCACCCATCATATTCCAATCTTCCTTATTGATGAGGTCGATTACTTTAAGGAGTTTTGAAGGGTCTTGAATTTTATTTTGACTCTTGGTAAAAATCTGACCCAGCATCCCTTTTTCAGTCGAAAGACTTCTTAATAATTGACTGTAGAACGACTCCAGTTCAGCACCTCTCTTCGCGGATAAAGTTTCCCAATTACAGATTTCTCCGTTCTCAATCTCATTCCCCTCAACATCTTTTAGTTTGGGAAAATTCAATCCCTTATTGTACGGAGGTTTGTTCAACTCATCCGCCATTTTAAGGAACAACAAATAGGTGATTTGTTCGAGATAGTCTCCATAGCCAACACCATCATCACGGAGTACACTGGCGAGGTTCCATATTTTTGATATAATACTTGAGTCTGTCATGTTATAAGTTTTTTATTTTTTGTAGTAAAACCGCTGCTGGTTCATAATCTGGCGCAGCTTTACATTTTTCTATTTCTTGGGTTGAGAGTAAATTTCCTTCAAAGGCCTTTTTAAGGATACTTTGGCGCAGCGCCTCGGCTTTTTCTAGGCTTTCGGTAATACTTTCTTCTACTTTATCGCAAACGGATAAACGAGATTCTATTTCTTGAACAATTCTTTGCTGTTCATCTTTTGAACCCACATTCATTCTCAGTTTTGAAAACTTCCCTTTGTTCAGTATTGGTAAAGTCGTTGAAGATGCATTGATTTTAATTTGAGTTTGAAAATCAATACCTATTGCTTGGTAGTAAATGAATTCAGGTATATAATTTTCAAAAGGTACTATTGCATTGATTTGTTGATTAAACCCTCCTTCAAATTTTATTAATCCTGTTTTGCCAATTGTCGCACCAATACATGTAACTAGTATGGAGAATGCAGGCACTTGCCTTGAATTATTAAAACCTTGTTTTGATAAGAAATCATTTGACCTAATAACGTTATTCCCAGCATCTAAATCTGTTGGTTTATAAAAATTATAGTCAGCAGAATTATAATTATTGGGATCTTTTTTTGTTGGTGTATTTCCAGTTAAGATTTCTCCGATTTCTGTTATAGGGATCCTGTTTAAAGTTGTTTGTGTTAACTCACCCTCAAACGCTTTTTTCAATACTGATTGGCGATAGACCTTTAATTGATCTTGTGCCTTTTTGAGGTCAGCCACCCCTTTATCTAAATCTGAAAAAAGTTCTTCTATTTTGGATACTATGGCACGTTGTTCATTGACAGAGGGGATAAAAATTTCCTTTTTCGAATAGATTGAAATCCAATACCTCTTATGAGTGTCGCTCCTAACCTTATTGACTTGCATAACGTAATAGACGAACTTCATATTAATCAAATCACTAGTTGGGACTAAAATCTTCATTGCGGAAGATTTGACTTTAAACTTGAAGTTCACAAATTGTGACGCAGTCGTAAAATCATCGAAAATAATAGTTGGAAGATTATCAAAAATTCCATCTTTTTCGTTGGTATAGCCTTTAATAAAAGATTTACCAGCGGTTAATACAGGAGTTTTATATGAGTCATCATACTCAGTGCTATTTACAATATAATTTGTTGGCTGTTCATAATCCAACAAGTCTTCAAACCTACATTTTACCCAGTCTTCAATCATTATGCGGCTAGTACTTCATTAAGTTCGTTTATAATTTCATTCATTTGGTTGCCAAAGAGTTGATACATTTTACCTCTACCTCCCTTACTGTCAAAGGGAGTATAGTCCAAGTCATCAATTTCAATATGATAACTACTTACAATGTGATCCTTGATAAGACGCAACCAATCCATTTGTTCTTGGGTAAATCGATTATGTTGCCCCGCATTTTGTTTAAAAATCCAATTCTTAAAATTAGTCTCAATCGTTTTATCATAGGATGTAAGCTCACCATCAATTCCACAAACTCTTCGGATCAAAGAAACCAGTGCAGTGAGTTCATCTTTTGGACATTCACTTTTCACTTCTTCAACTGTAGCGTATGCGTTCCATACCGATACTGGTGAGAGTAGTGGTTTGTCTAAACGGAGTTTGTCCATTACTTCCTTAATCATATTGAAAGTGATTTCTCTTCTGTTGTAAGGTTGATTGTAGAATATACTCAATGCTTTGATCTCGTCTTTATGGAGTTCCAAATACGCTTTAAAGTCATTAAGAATGATTTCTGCATTTTCAATTGAGGATTTATCCCATTCACTTTTAGTTACTGAGTCAATATTTACACTATCAATGATTTGTTCGTGTTCTCTTCTTACGTTTTCAATGTAGTTGTTGAGTTCTCCATTGAATGTTGCTGCAGCGGTTCTAACTAAGTCCTCCTGTACTTTTTTCTTAGTATTCTCTATTAGTTGAGGGGTTCTTTTCTCAATCGGAATTTTTTCAATTTCAACTTGAGATTTTTGTTCTATTTCATCAGGATCATAGGCGTTGATAAGTTCCTTGGTAATTTGTTTGAGGTTTTTACCTCCTGTGTATTCTAATAACTTATCCTTCTCCTTCTCTGTAATTTGTTTTTCAAGTCGTATCAATCGATTTGATAGGGACAAGAACAAATCTTCGTCTGCAACACCCATGGAAATAGCACCCAAGAGATCTTTCATTGGAACAGTGGGTTTTCTTTCTAGAGGACGACTATCTGTTTTCTTTGATTTCGTAGCGCCAATTGCATCTACAATAACAAAGTGGGTTTTACTCTTTGCAGTTCGAGAGACCATTTGTAAGGAGTCGTTGTTGATAGTGCGAGTCCCTCTTCCTTTCATTTGTTCAAAGTAGTTTACACTCTTAACGTCACGCATGAACAATAACACCTCAAGAGGCTTTACATCAGTTCCTGTCGCTATCATATCAACGGTTACTGCAATCCGAGGGTAATATGAGTTTCTGAATCGATTTAATACAGACTTGGGGTCCTCATCAATCTTGTAAGTAACTTTTTTACAGAAATCATTTCCTTCATCAAACTCTTCACGTATGATCTTTATAATATCGTCAGCGTGACTATCCGTTTTGGCAAAAACCAGTGTTTTGGGGACCTCATAGTCACCATTTTTATCAAAACGATTAGGATATATTTGAGTTCTTAGGGCACTTTTATACTCTTTAATGATATTTCTAATCTGACTAGGGTTAACAACCTTCTTGTCTAAGTCATTCTTTTTATACTCGGTATCCTCATCCTCTTGTTGCCAACGTTTTTGTCTTGTTAACTTATCCCTTCGGTCGATATACCAACCCGCCTTAATTGTCTCTCCCTTTTGGGAGATCTCCGTTTCAATAGTGTAAACGTCATAAGGGACATTCACCCCATCAGTTACGGATTCTTCATAGGTGTACTGACTAACTACGTTTTCATTAAAGAAACCAAACGTTCTTTTGTCTGGTGTTGCGGTTAGTCCAATTAGAAATGCATCAAAGTAATCTAAGACCTGTTTCCATAGATTATAAATTGACCTGTGGCACTCATCAATCACTATAAAATCAAACTGTTCAATCGGTACTTTTTCAGTGTACTCGACAGGGACAGCTTGTTTTTTTGTTAATTGATTTTTAAGCCAAGTGTTTTCCTCAGGATTTTCAGTTTCAGCGCTCTCGTCTAGTTCCTCACCCTTTAGTATTGAATAGAGTCTTTGAATGGTAGAAATACAGACTTGGCTATCAGACGCGATGTAACTAGAGGTCAATCGTTGAACATTATATAACTCTGTGAACTTTCTATTATCGTCATTGGGTTGAAATGTCATGAACTCTTGTTCAGCTTGTTCTCCTAAATTTTTGGTGTCAACAAGAAACAGAATTCGTTTGGCATCAACATGTTTTAATAATCGATAGATAAATGTTGCGGCGGTGAATGTTTTTCCTGCACCAGTAGCCATTTGAATAAGTGCCTTTGGACGATTTCTCTTGAAAGAATTCTCTAAATTTTCAATGGCAACTATTTGCGCTGGACGCAGTCCTGTCGTGTCTAAGTTTGGGAGTGACAATAATCTTTCTCTTAAGGAAATTCCTTTTTTAATCCACCCCTCAATTGTAGATGGTTTATGAAAACTAAAGACATTTCTACCTCTTGGTTTAGGGTCTCTGTAATCTGTAAATCTTGTAACCGTTCCCGTACTTTCGTATACAAAAGGTTTCTCACTCTCAAGAGTAAATTTTCCTATTTTGATTGCGTCTTTTGAATAGCGCACAGACTGTTCTTCAACCTGCAATAGTTTAAACCCAAGGTCTTCAGCCTTCGCCTCAATAACACCAACCGCCTTAGAATTAACAAATAGAATGTAATCTGCAGAACCTGATTCTGTATTTGTCTCTCTTAATGCAACTCCTTTCCCTGCAGATAGATTTACTTCATCTTTAGATTGAACCAACCAACCAGCATCAACCAGCATCTGATCGATCTTATCTCTCGCTATTTGTTCTGGATTTTGATTCATTTTTTATTGCTAACTATTAATTCTTTTACATCAACATCCAAGATCTCTGCGATTTCATTCAAAATCTCTAATCTTGGCTGCTGACGATTTTGGACATACCCATTAACAGTATTGAAACTCTTACCTAATTTCTCAGCCAACCAGGTTTGTCTTATGCCCTTATTCTCTAACACAATCTTGATGCGATTCATAAATAAAGTGTTTAATCAAACATAGCGAATTGAGATTTGGTATGCAAGAATTTTGTGTACTAGTATAATGTTTTACGTTATATTTTTAAGGGGGTTGACTTTGCGATTTTTTTTCTTTACGTTTTTAAAAAAAATCAAAATATGATCAGACAAAATGAACACTTTATTTTAATTCCAAAAGGCGCTGGTAAATATTACAGGGTACGTAAAAATGAAATATTTGTAGAGACCTACTGGGGAGGCTTGATCGTTTATCGTATTCTTAAACAAATTTCTACTAGAACATTTTTCAATAATCAGGTTTTTGAATCATTTAGGGATTTTATAATATCCTATGCTGAATTCGAGGGAATTACAATTGATGAACACGTATTAAATGATTCTCTTCATCCTATGCAGGAGGACGAAGATCAAATTGATGAGATCGTGGATATATTCGCACTCTTATAGTTCCGATAAAAATTCAATCGAGGTAATGGTTTGAACGAAATGCTGCCGTGAAATATTGATGTTCGATATTTCAATAGAGTCATCTACTAAGAAGAGCAATCAAAAATGGTTGCTCTTTTTTTTGTGCTAATCTTTGATGATTTCTTTTGGAATTCCGTTTTCGTCAATCTCCCAAGTACTTTTGTTGCCATCTCCGTCGCCATCATTAATGGCAATAGCTTGCGCTTTAAATGAATTTCCAGAAGCCTCAATAATTTGGTATGTATAGTTGGCAGTACCTCCTTCTTTCGTAGTTTTTGGTGCAATAAAATCAATCTTATTCACATCCAAGGTATAAGAGTTATACATATACCGATGATTTTTCTGTAAACTGTGAATTGTTTTTAAATTCAATTTAGCTTCAGTACTTTTTGCATTGTTGATAACCCCCATAAAATTGGGCATGGCAATCAAGATTAAAATACCAATAATTACTAGGACAACAAGGAGTTCTTGAAGATTATAAGCCGGAACTTTTCTTTTCAATTTCATAGACATAATTTTTTTTAAACGTGGATACGTTGACAACAAAAGTAGTAAAAAATAAAAATAATTGCTACATTTACAAAAAATTGAAAATTAAAATTGCGAAATATGAAAAAGAGTTATCTCATTCTCTTTGTTTGTTTTACGTTGTCTTGCGAAGCTGTTTTTGTTGAAGATATTTCAACCGAATTAGTATCTGTTCTTGCACCTCTAAACAATACTCAAGTTACTTCGGGTAACATTACATTCACTTGGCAACATGTAGATGAAGCAGCGATGTATCAAGTACAAATTGCTCAGCCAGATTTTCAAAATGCTAGCCAGATTTTACTTGATTCTATCACAAATTCAAATACAATCGAGAAAAGTTTGGAGGCGGGAAACTACGAGTGGAGAATAAAAGCTATGAATTCAGAATATGAAACACAATACACTACAGTAAGTTTTACTGTAAACTAAAAATAATTGATATGAAAAGAATACTGTTCTCATTAGCGTTGCTAATGTTTCTTTCCGTTGGGATATATGCACAAGATACTTCTCAAAGAATACAAAAATTAGAAGCTCGTTTAGATAGTTTATCTACAGAAATCCCAGGTCTATTCAAGCCTTTGGATCTTTCAATAGGAGAGACTCAATTGAATAATTTTATTAGAGCAATTGCTGTTTCTAATAGCATTAATGTAAGTCTAGATCAGAACTTAAAAGGTATTATTGTTTCGCAAAGTTTTAAAGATGCAACAGCAAAGAATATTCTATTAAACCTTTGTAAAGAACATAGTTTAACCATAGAGGTTTTAGGAAATATCTTAGCAATCAAGAAGTACAATGCTCCGTATGTCTCAAGAGATATCCCCGTTTTTTACAATCTTCAAAAAGATTTATTTACAGCAGATATTCAACAAGATAGCTTGTCATCGGTAACAAGAAAAATTACAAAAGTAACAGGAAAGAATGTGGTTTTTTCTTTGGGATTAGGTAATCAAAAAATTTCAAGTTACATCAAAGACATGCCCTTTGATGCTGCGATAGATAAAATTGCCCTAACTAATCAATTGCAAGTCACCAAAACCAATGACAACTTTTATTTATTTGAAAAAATCCCAGAAGGAGGAATAGCTCGAAGAGGTAACAGATCGAGAAAAGGAAACTTCTTTTTTAAAATAAAAGATACAGTTCATAAAATTCTGGAAGTAGATTTTGTAGATACGCCTATTGAGACCGTGATTAGCGATATAGCGTATGACTTGAAAGTTAATATGGCTACCAGCAAACCACTAAAAAATGTGGGAAAAGCAACTGTCAAATCTGATCATATTACGTTTAATGATCTTCTAAATAATCTCCTAGAAGACACAAATTTTACCTACAAATTAGAAGACGGAATGTATTTCTTTGGTGAAGATAAATCGGCTTCGGTAAAAAATGTAGAAGTTGTTCAGCTCATGAACAGATCTGTACAATTGATGATGCAGCCTTTACAAAGTTCAGATGGATTTTTAAATAATCAACCGATTAACAATACATTTTCTCAGAACGGAAGTTTCAGTAATGGATTTAATCAAAATGGAAATCGAAGAACAGGTTTTTCAGGAAATACAACTGGACAAACTTCTCAGACAGGAATCACGACCACAGATTTTAGTTCAGAGTCTGAAGCCTTACAAAGCATTTTTCCTGATGGAGTTACAGAAAACTTGAAAATTAAAGTAGATGTAGAACAGAATAGTTTTATCGTTAGAGGAGAGGCACAAGAGATAGAGAAGTTTAAAAAGTTCATCAAAAAAATAGACAATCCCATTCCTCGTATAATGATTGAAGTCATGATTATTGAAGTGAGTAAATCGGCATCAGTTTCAGCAGGTTTAGAACTTGGAATTGGCGAAGCACCCACAACAGATCAAGGAACGTTGTTTTCTGGAACCAATCTTACCCTTGGCGCCAATACAATTAACAGAGTTATTGGAGGATTAGACGGTTTCAGCCGCTTAAATATTGGAAGAGTAGTTCCTAATTTTTATGCAAAGATTCACGCGATGGAAACCAATGGTGATTTAAAAATCAAATCAACTCCTGTATTATCTGCGCTAAACGGTCACGAAGCATCTTTAACCAACGGACAAAGAACGTATTATACCCAAACCTTAACGAGAACTATTGGAACTCAAAATCCGCAAAATGAACAGTTTGTGAATTTTATTCCAATTGATGCCAATTTATCAATTAAGATTCGTCCTATTGTTTCTGGTGATGGAAATATTACCTTAAGCATAGATGTTATGCAATCTTCATTTAGCAATAGCGCTAGAGTAGCAGACGGAGCTCCGCCAAATATAGACACACGAAGATTTAATTCTACATTAAAAGTGAGAGATAAAGATGTTGTGGTCTTAGGAGGATTGGAAGTAAATTATAAAAGCGATTCTGGATCAGGAGTTCCTTTCTTGGCAAGAGTTCCTGTTATCAAATGGTTGTTTAGCAAACGAGTAAGAACTGCATCAAACTCGAAGCTATCTGTGTTAATTAGACCCACAATTTTCAAGAACTAAAATGAAACAACAAATTACATATGGCTCTCAATTTTGTGCTGTAGAACATGCTAGCAATTCTATACATTACCTTCTTTCACTGAAAAAAAAGAAGAAAGAATTAAGCGTTTCTCAAAAAGGCGAGTTCAAAGAATTTAATGAGTTGTTGCTAAAGATCAAACCTCAAAAGCACGTGTTTCTTATTGTTAACAATGAGCAAGTGCTTACAAAGAAAGTTGACTTTAGTCATATTGCTCAAGAAAGTGTTGTAAAAGCAGCTTTTCCTAACATTGCTTTGAATGATTTTTATTTTGAAGTTACTCAAAATGGAACTTCTTCAGTAGTATGTATTTGTAGAAAAGAAGTAGTGGAGAACATTGTGAAAGGATATACTCAAAAAGGAATTTCTGTCATTCATTTTTCTTTAGGGAATAGTAGTTTCCAGAACTTATTGCCGTATTTAAATGATTTTAATTTTCATACATCCAATACGTTGTTTGAAGTTAGAGATCACAAGATAATCCAGCAACAAAAAAGTAGAGAAGCTTCAAAAACATATGATATTAATGGACTTGTAGTTGATTCGAATCAAATGTTACCATTGGCAGGAATTTTGACCTATTATTCAGGAATCAAGAGTACAGCTGAAGATGCTTATCAATATTCATTAAAGAAAGAATATCAACAACGAAGATTTTTTCAATTAGGTATTCGGTTTGGACTCGGTTTTTTGTTTGTGTCATTACTGATAAATTTTCTTGTTTTCAGTTCTTATAATACTACAACTGCAGAACTCAGCTCAGAACTAGCGCTAAATGAAACTTATAAAAAACAATTATTAAATCTTACAAGTGTAGTTTCTAAGAAGAAAAAATTAGTAGAAAGTATTCAAGGTGTAAGCAACTCTAAAGTGCTTTGGTATTTTGATGAGATTGCTAAGACTGTCCCAAAAACATTAGCACTTAAAGAGGTGAATTATCATCCTTTAGCTAGGCCGGGAAGAGAAGGGAAACCAATTGTCTTTACTACAAATCAAATAGTTGTAAAAGGGCTTTCAAAAGACAACCAAGATTTAACCAACTGGCTATCTGAATTGAACGAGCTTGATTGGGTAGAAAAGGTTTCTGCTGTGAATTATGAAAGAGGGAAGTATTCAAAAACCACTTTCGATTTTATCATTAAAATGAAATCCGACACAAAATGACAAGCAAGCAAAAAAATAGAGTTTTGGTCGCAGGGTTTGTAATCTTGTTGTTAACGGCTTACCAGTTTTCATTCAAAAAAACATTTGAAATAAAAGCACAAATCAACAAACAATTGGCCGAAAAGAAAGAAGTTGAGAATGCCACAGAACGGATTCAGTTTTTACAAGTAGAAAATGCGAATCTCAATGCCATTTTAGAATCCAATGATGTTTCAGCCGATCAATCTTTTGAGCAAAATCTACTTCAAAAAATAGACAGAATTAGAAGAGAACATAAAGTGAAAATTGTACTGTTTGAACAATTTCATCAATACATTTCTGAGGAAGCTTCTACAGTAAGTTATATGATAGAAGTTCAAGGAGATTTTAGAAACCTGATGTTCTTCTCTAGCGATTTAGAAAAACAGAGACTTGGAAAATTTGCTTCGGTAAGTTTTGCTACAAAAAAGAACCCTAAAACAAGAAAAAATGAATTGATCTGTAAGATTATCTTACAAAAACTAAGCAAATGAATGTAGCTATGAACATTTTAATGATTGCTTTGCTTTTCTGGATCTTTTATGAAGATATAAAAGACCGAAAAGTAACACTTCTTGTCTTGCTGTCTGTATCAGTACTTGGTGGATTTTTACATGGAAAACAGCAATTATTAGAAGTATTCTTCTTAACCACATTGCTAAACCTTGCAGTAGTTCTTTTGGTCATATTTGTATTATTTGTGTATACAAAACTGAAGCTAAAAATAGCCTTGTTTGAAGCATTTGGACTTGGGGATTTATTGTTCTTCCTATGCATGGCCATCAGTTTTCCTACAGCTAGCTTTTTGGTATTGTTTTCTGCATCACTCATTTTCTCATTTGTTGTTTCGGTAGTTTTTCAAAAGCAATTGAAAAACTTAATTCCCTTAGCAGGTTTGCAAGCATTGTTCTTGGGCTTGATAATAGGAACTAACGAATTGTTTCAAGTAACAAACTTATACGCTTTTTGATATGAAAGAAAAATTAATAAATATTCCCACTCATATTTTACAATTGGTAAGCTCAGATCAAGCTTATCATTACAGAGTAATTCCGTATCAGGAAGCTGAGGGGAAAGTATATTTTAAAACCGATCATAAAGCACTTGATGATTTGCTTTCCGAGTTACAAATTGTATTAGGAAAACCCGTTGTCTTAGAACAAGAATCTAAAGAAGAAATAGATGTTTGTTTGCAGCAAAATTATAGAAAAAGAGAACGAGATTTTTCTAGTACATCATTAAATTATTCTGAAGATTTTTTGCTAAATATCATTTATGAAGCTAAAGAGATAGGAAGTAGTGATATTCATTTTGAAGCATTTGAAAAACAAAAACGAGTTCGTTTCCGAATAGACGGAAGGCTGATTGAAAAGTATATGATTTCTCAAGAAGATTATCCAAAAATCATCAACAGAATCAAAATCATGTCTGGGTTAGATATTTCAGAAAAAAGATTGCCTCAAGACGGTAGAATCAACTTGTCTACAGAAGTTGAAGATTTTGATATTCGTGTGTCATCGTTGCCCACACTTCATGGCGAAAAGTTGGTTTTGAGGATTCTTTCGAAAAACAACTTAACGGTTCAGTTAGAGAATTTAGGATTTACAGAAAACGAGCTAGAAATTTATAAGAATTCGGTTCGAAAACCCAATGGAATTGTTTTGATATCTGGACCTACAGGCTCTGGAAAAACTACAACTTTGTATGCAACTTTAAAATTGCTCAACAAACAAGATACCAACATTTTAACGATTGAAGATCCAATTGAGTATACTTTAGAAGGAGTTAATCAAGTTCAATTACGAGAGAATATTGGGTTGGATTTTGCCAGCACCTTACGTACGTTTTTACGTCAAGACCCAGACATTATCATGGTAGGAGAAATACGTGATGTAGCTACGGCTAACATGGCCATAAGAGCTGCACTTACAGGACATTTAGTCTTGTCTACCATACATACAAATTCTGCTTGGGCTACCATCTCACGTTTGATTGATATGGGAATTCCTCCTTTCTTAATTGCAAGTACATTGAATGTGAGTGTTGCCCAAAGGTTAGTAAGAAAGCTATGCAATCATTGTAAAACAGAAGAAACGATAGAGTTAGAAATGTTGCCAAAAGGATATTCATTGCCAGAAACATTTACTAAACATCACAAAGCTGTGGGTTGCTCGCATTGTTATCAAACAGGTTATAAAGGAAGAAAAGCAATTTATGAGATCATTCCAATTCATAAAGAATTGGTAGAAAAAATACAAGAGAAAGAGTTGGATGTTACAAACTATCTTTTAAAGAATAATGTTCCAACGTTACAATCCAATGCATTGAATTTGGTAGCTCAAGGAGTTACCTCTATAGATGAAATATATCCGTTATTAGTAAGCTAGCTATGAATAAGAATCAGAAAACATATTTGTTGTTGTTTGCGGTGGCTTTGGTCTGGGGAGCTATTGGCTATCAGTTCTTTACTCGCTATAAAATAAATGACCCAGTAATAACAACCAATCAGGTTGTAAAGCCATACCAACAAGAAAAGAAACAAGCAGTTAATTACACAATTCAACCAGATTACAGAGATCCTTTTTTAGGTAAGATTTATAGAAAGAAAAATCCGGTAAAAAAGAAAATAACATCCTCTAAACCCAAAGTAATTTTTCCAAAAATTCTGTATAACGGATCAATTAATGGTAGTACAAAATCCTACATTATTTCAATTAATGGTGTTCAAGAAGTATTTCAATTGAAACAAACTATGAAAGGAATCACTTTGGTTAAAGCCAATGAAAGAGAAATAACACTTAAATATCAAGGAGAAACAAAGAAGTATTTATTGTTGCAATGAAAATAATTCGAAAAATAAAAGCAGGAGCCATTCAGTATGTACTGGTGATGTCGGTAATCGTCATCATTGTGTTGTTTGCATTTATTTCACTAGTGTTTTTGCAGCAAAAAGTTCGATTAAAATCTGAGGTTTATAAAGAAACCATACAATCTTCATATTTGGCATTCGATTATTTAAATCAAGCTGAAATTCCTTATGATGAACTCACGGAATTTAAATTTACCGAACACAAAAATGAAAAAACTTACATCACTAGAAAACACTGGGGAGCTTATGATTTGGGAATCGTTCAGTCTACCATAAAAAATGAAACCTCACAAAAAGTTGCACTCTTAGGAAATAAAAATAGCAAGAGAGAAGCATTATATCTTCAAGAGAACAATCAATCTTTAGTTTTAGTTGGGAATGCTAAAATTGTGGGCGATGTTATACTTCCTAAGAGAGGAGTAAAAACAGGGAATATAGCTGGAGTCTCATATTATGGGAATGAATTAGTCTACGGAACCATAGGTTACAATGCAGGAAAACTACCAGAGATTCATACAATAGAATATCTAAAACAATTTGTTCAAGGTGTTTTTTTTGATGATATGAAATCTTTTGATATTCAAGAAGGAATGTTGTTAAAGCAAGCTTTTACAGAGGAAATTTTGTTGTTTGAAACTCCTGTGAATTTGGATTTACAGAACTTAAGTTTACAAGGAAATCTGGTAGTGGTTTCGGCTACAAAAATTCGTGTACACTCTTCAGCAAATCTTCAGAATGTTATTTTGATGGCTCCAGAAGTTATTGTAGAATCTGGCGTAAAAGGAAGTTTTCAAATATTCGCAACACAAAAAGTTTTGATAAAAAATAAAGCGGAATTATTATATCCTTCTAGTATTGTTTTGTTGGACAATTCTGAACAAGAAAAACCAACATATGAAGAAGCCAGAATTCAAATTCAGGAGTTAGCTCATATAAGAGGAAGTGTTGTGTATTGTGCTCAAAAGAAAGCAAGTAATTATAAGACTCAAGTTTTTGTTGAAAGCGGGGCTAAAATTACGGGAGAGGTTTATTGCAATTTAAATCTTGACTTACGAGGAAAGGTTGATGGTTTTGTATATACCAACAACTTTATTACAAAAGAAGCAGGAGGCATTTATTTGAATCACATCTACAACGGACAAATTGATGCCAAGAACATTTCAGAACATTATAGTGGTTTGCTTATAGGAAATATAACGTTAAAAGTAGCAAGATGGATAGAATGAAGACGGTGAATTTGAAAAAAGTAAAAGGTTCTTCTTTGGTAGAAACTTTAATTGCAACTGTAGTTATTATTATTGTTTTCGGAATAGCCATGCTAACTACAAGTAATGTTTTAGAGAATACTGTGAAAAGTAGTACAAATGAAATAGATAGCGAATTAAACAAGTTGGTTTATTTATACGAGCATAATAAGCTTACAATTCCTAATGCAAAAGACTTTAATCAATGGAATATTCGTATGAAGAAAGAGAAAGAAGGAACGCTGAGTTATGTTGTTTTTAGAGCAGAAAATCAACAAAACAAAAAAATAAGAACAAAAAGAATTCTTGAAAACAAATAAAAAAATACAAGCTTTTACCTTGAGTGAACTGTTGGTGGTTTTGGTCATCTCCAGTATTGTTGTCACGCTATCTTTTTTAGCCTTGGGAAATGTGCAAAATCAAGTTCGTACGGTAACAAAAACGTTTGAAAAACAACAAAGAATCATTCAATTAGAGCGATTGTTGGCTATGGATTTTTCTAAGAGTACCGCAAGTTTCGATAAACAAAACATGGTTGTTGTTTTTACGAATTCAGAAGAAGTTACAAACTACAAGTTTGCATCAAAAAGTATTGTAAGAGTTAAGGACACAATAGATTTATCAGTAGAAAAAATAGAGTTCTATTTGGATGGGAATAAAGTTACATCAGGAAAGGTTGATGCGATAGAAATACTGTTTGCAAGCACGTATTCGCAACAACGGTTTTTTGTATATCAAAGAAAAGACGCATCATTTTATATCAATTAGTAATGGCATTTCAGTTAGAAAACATACAAGCAAAAGAACATCAAAAATCACAACGATCTTTTGATATAGACAGCGTTTTAAAGAAAGAGATTACTTTATTTGGATCAGCTTTTAATAACAAAAAGAAAGAAGCTTTTTACGTTGAATTAAATGTGCTTTTACAAGCAGGTCTTACCCTAAAAGATGCTTTACAATTAATGATGCATGAGCAGAAAAAAGCAAACGATAAAAAGTTATTTCAAGACTTGCAAGATGAGATTGTTAGTGGTAAGAATTTTTCTGAAGCTATTAAAAAACAAAAAGTATTTACAGACTATGAATTCCATTCCATAGAAATTGGAGAGAGAACAGGAACATTGGATAGTGTTTTTAGCGAATTAGGCGCATTCTACTTGCGAAAAAATCAGCAACGTAGAACCATTGTTGGCGCTTTATCATATCCAATTATCGTAATGATTACTGCTTTTGCAGCTATTGCGTTTATGTTGAAGTTTGTGGTGCCTATGTTTGAAAATATTTTCAAGCAAAATAATACGGAACTACCAGCGCTTACCAAAGCTATTATAGCAGCATCAGCTGCTTTCGAACGCTATTTTCTTTTAGGGTTTCTGTTTCTGATTGGCTTGCTTGTCTTTTTTAGAATCTCTAGAAAAAAGGTTTGGTATAAGAAGATGGTGTCAGCTTTTTGGCTTAGAATACCTTTTGTAGGAGAGTTTATTAGAAAAGTGAGAATTGCACAATTCACCCAAGCAATTAATTTGCTAACAAGTGCTAAAGTTCCTTTGCTGAATGGAATTCAACTCACAAAAAAAATGATTGATTATTATCCATTGCAAGTAGGATTAGAAAAAGTAGAAAAAGATATCTTATTAGGGAAAAGTTTTCATGAGAGCATAGAAGACATTCCCATTTTTGATAAAAAAATGAGCTCATTGATCAAAGTAGCCGAAGAAACCAATCAGAACGAAACCATTTTTAAAAGAATTACAGAACAATACAATCAGGAGATTGAGTATAAGTCTAAAATGATCAGCTCTACTATAGAACCTATCATCGTTTTGGTGTTAGGAGCTATTGTTGCTATTGTGCTTATAGCTATGTATTTACCAATGTTTAAATTAAGTACGGTAATAAGCTAGAGAAGCATTAAAAAGATGTAAAAATATAGAAGTCAAAAAAGAGAAAGCTTTACAATTTTTACATCGCTATGAAATTAAAAAATTGCTAGCAAAACAAATTGCTAACCAAAAATTTACATGTATGAAAAAAACCATTTTAATGGGTGTGCTGCTGTATGCGGCTACCACAATTTATGCTCAAAGTAATGATCTTGAGCTGCCAGAAGTCATTCCACCTTCACCAACGGTGGCAGGCTTGATGAAATTTGAAGAGGTTCCTGTGAGTAATTATACAGGTCAACCCAATGTTTCAATTCCACTATTTCAAAAACAAACTGTGAGCGGATTTTCATTGCCGCTAACCTTATCTTACAACCCTTCAGGAATTCGGGTAGATGAACGTTCAGGTTGGTTAGGAAATGGTTGGTCTATTTCAGGAGAAGCTGTAGTTTCTAGAACAGTAATGGATATTGCTGATGAAGCCGATTATATAGATAACGACGGCAATAAACTAAAAGGAATATACCATAATGGATACTTTGATTTGTCTTGGAACTTTCTTCAGAATGGCCAGATAGATTACTTGGCAAATGAAACCGTTAGACCGATTCAAACCTATCTTTGGAATGCCAGTAATAAAGGAAGTTCAAAAATTGATGGTGATTACGACAATGACTTAGACATTTATCAAGTGAGCTTATTTGGCGCATCTGCCAGATTTGTTATCGTAAAGAACGGGACACTTTTAGAACCAAAAATGCTATCAAATGACAGCAATCTGAAAGTCACCTTGAATTACAATAGTACAACTTTTGTGATTAGTTCTTTTGAGATACAAGATACTAACGGATTGAAGTATATACTTTCTGAAACTGAACAGAGTACTTCACAAACAGCTACTGCCACAAAGACCATCAATAATGTTACAATTCAAGGAACTAATTTGTCATTTAGTGAAAACCAGTATACATCTGCATGGAAAATAAAAGAAGTTAAGAATGTAAACAATCTTGTGTTGGCTACATTCAACTATGCAAACGTACAAGAAGTGTTTACAGCTCCTCAATCAATTAAAGAAAATATATTGCAAAGCTATACGAACATTTCTACAGATGTAATGGCCGGAATTACTCCATCGCTAGACGCTTTATTCCATGATGCAGGAGTAAATGATGATCGATTACCGATTATCAACTACAACAATTCAATAGCTTTACCAAAATGGTCGAAATCTATTACCAATTTAACTATTGACACAAAGAAACTCAGTACAATTGTTTTTCATGATGGGTCAGAACTCATTTTTACTCTTAGTGCTGGAAATCACCCAGAATATACTTCAAGTGGTAAGTTACTGAGCTCTGTAAAAATGGAAGATGCTTTTGATAATGTAATTAAAGAAGTTGTTTTTAATTACACAACTACAGCAAATAACAAAACCTTTTTAACATCCTACCAAGAGAAATTTTCTTTGACAGATATTTTAAATTATACTTTAGAATATGATAGAAAAGAATTATTACCAGAATTTGGAAGTTTAGAAAAAGATCTTTGGGGCTACTACAAACCTGACGAATCTAATGTTAATCCTGTGCATCAAACAACTTATACCAGTGATAAAGATGATGTTATGGTAGGAGTGCTAAAACGTATGCATTACCCTACAGGAGGAGTTAAAGAGTTTACCTATGAGCCACATGAGTTTGCTCATATGGGATCTAGAGCGTTTACAGATGCAGAAATTAAAAAATACAATCCTGAAAACTGGATTTTAAAAAACGCAAATGATAGTTTTAATAATCAGAATGCATCAAACGGTTACTCTACAACAACTATCAATTTTACGATTGATGAAGAGCAAGAAATCTATGTGAGTTCTACATTTGTGAGTGGTGATTCTACTGATGCTGAAAATGCATCAATTAGAATAGAAACTAGTGGTCAGTCAAGTAATCCTTATGTGAATAATATTGCTATTGGCAAAGAGGCAATTTTTACTATTCCTGCAGGAAACTATACAATGAATTTATTTTCATTAACCATTCCAGGCCCAAACCCTGTTTTAAATGTTGATGCTGATATTTATTACAAGAATTATCAAACTAATTTTGACAAACGTATTTATGGGGGAGGAATCAGAATTAAAAACATTAAGTTTTTAGATAATGCTACAGCAACTATTCCTTCTAAGCAAATTAACTTTGCGTATAAGTCTACAGGAAACGAGAATATTCCAAACTCTAATCCTATAGAATCAAGTGGTGTAATTGATGGGTTCTTTACCAATATAAAAGAGTATTCCTACACCAAAAATTGTGTATTGGCACTAGAGGGACCAGGTAATGGACAACAAGGAGTTCTCACAACCAACGGAGTTGTGATGACAATTACCTACAAAGTAAGAGAACACATGAACAGTGTGTATCATACCATGACTAATGGGGCTAGTGTAGGTTATGATAGAGTAATTGTTTCAGAAACAGGAAATGGCTCTAGTGTATTTGAATATACATCACCTTCAGATTTCCCAACCTATGGAGTGAATTACGGATATCCGTTCTTACCTGAAAAATCAAGAACTCATATGCATGGCGCTATTACCAAACAAGAAGTGTTTAATAGCGAAGACACATTGCTTGCAGAGACTACTTTTAGTTACTATCCAGAAACTATTATAGACAAAGCAGAATCGCTGTTTATTTACGATCAAAATTGTGCTTACTTACAGTATTATGGGGATATTGATGATTACATTGCTCATTTTCCAACTTCAGGAAGAGAGTTTATGGGAAATGCACAAGGTGCTGATCCTGGAGCCTATGACAATTGTATTACAATTAATAATACGGCTCCTGTGTATTATAATTTCTATTCGCATATTTTTGGAAAATATCAGTTACAACAAAAAGTTTCAAAACAATATTTTACAGAAGGAGGAAATACTATAGTAAATCAGCAAACTGAGACTTACGAATACAATAGTAATTATTTGCCTAGCAAAACTACATTAACCAAAAGTAATGGGGAGGAAGTAGTTTCTGAAACATACTATTCATCAGATCAATTGCCAACATTTACTGATGTAAATAACAGTACGTTCTTAGTAACAGATTCTAGTTATGGATTCTTAAATGCACAGAATAAAATTACAACACCAGTCTTAGCTTTAACTTACAAAAAAGTAGGTAGCACGTTGGAATTGTTGTCTAGTATTCGTAATATTTTTACCAATGATAATTTGGCATTACCATCTAAAATTCAAACCAATAAAGGTGAACTAAACGCATTGGCTGATTTAGAAGATAGAATCATCTATCATAGCTATTACAGCAATGGAAATATTCAAGAGGTAAGTAAAAAAGATGGAACCCATGTAGTATATATCTGGGGATATAATGAAACCATGCCAGTTGCTAAAATCGAAAATGCAACCTATGCACAAGTATCATCATATGTGGCCAATATTCAAACATTATCCAATTCGGATGATGATAGAACACAAGGAACTGTTGGAAATGAAGGGGCTTTACGCTCTGCGCTCAATAATTTACGAACGGCTTTACCCAATGCTATGATTACCACTATTACGTATGATCCTTTAGTAGGAGTTACCAGTATGACCGATCCTAGAGGTAATGTTGTGTACTACGAATACGATGCCTTTAACCGATTGAAATTGGTAAAAGACAAAGACGGACATATTGTGAGTGAGAACCAATACAATTACAAAAATTAAGAAGCTATGATACAAAAGATAAAACAAATGGTAGCTTTTGCAGTAGCAATGCTACCGATGGCACTAATTGGCCAAACAACTACAGAAAATCATGTGGTAAGTAAGACTTACAAAGTGAGGTCTCAGACCTCTTTAAGTACTCAAAATCCTGATAGTGTGGCAACGGCCATCCAGTACTTGGATGGACTCGGTAGAGCCAAACAGTCAGTACTGGTTAAGGGTGGGAAAAATAGCTATGGAAACAACCAATTACCTTATGATTGGAGTGCAGGAAATGCGAATCAGTCAAGTTTTTATAATCTCAATGGAAGCAGTTCTGAGAATCAAATTATAAACGGAACCACACCTTTTGGAGATACGGATCTGATTTGGGAATGTGTAAACGATGCTGCAACAGGAGCAGATGGAGGATGGAATACTGATGATTTTACAATTGACCGTACCAAAGCCTATCGTTATACGGTTTGGGTTAAAAAGACAGGAAATCTAACAGATGGTCTTACCTGTCATGGGCCAATCACCGTTTTTAATCTAGATGGGACTAGTAATCCAAACCCATATTTTTGGTTAGGCGATCTACCACAAATCGATACGTGGTATTTAATGGTGGGTTATATCCATCCAGCAGGTTATACAGGAGGAGATGCGGGTATCTCAGGTGTTTATGACACACAAGGAAATAAGGTTTTGGATGCGACAGAGTTTAAATGGACAGATACTGTTGTGATTAACAGGTTTCGTAGCTATTTGTTTCATGCAACAAATACAAGTACACGTCAGTATTTCTGGAGCCCAGTAGTACAAAAAATTGATGGAACAGAAGATACATTGAGTGATATTATTAATAACGCTAATGTGATTGATAATACTCTTGTAGAGTCCAAAGATATTGTAACACATGTTGAGTATGACAATCTTGGACGTCAAACTAAAGAGTTTTTACCCTATGCTTCAGGATTTTCAGATGGAAGAATTAATAGCCATGCAGGATTGAAAACTCAAGCTTATTACCAAGATAATTACAGTAGTGATTTTGCTGGAGTAATTAATACGGTAGACGTAAATTCGTATTCTGAGAAAATGCTGGAAAGTTCTCCACTGGGAAGAATCTTGGAACAAACTGCGCCAGGAGAAGATTGGAAAATAGGAAACAATACTATTGCAGGAAAAGGATACTCAGACGGTCATAGCATTCGTTTTGAACACGATAGCAATACAACAAATGAGGTGAAAAACTTTCTAGTAAGTCTTACTTTTGCTGATAATACCTATACTCCTAGCATTTCGCAAAGCGGATATTACGGAGTTGGAGAACTCACCAAAACCATTACCAAAGATGAAAACTGGAACGTCTCAGATGCATTAAACAAAACGACTGAAGAGTTTAAGAACAAACAAGGTCAGGTGGTATTGAAAAGAACCTATAACAACAGTCAGGCACATGATACTTATTACGTGTATGACGATTATGGAAACTTAACCTATGTATTGCCTCCTAAAGCAGCAGATCAAACAATCAATTCAACTGTTTTAGATGAATTGTGCTATCAGTATAAGTATGACCAAAGAAACCGTTTGGTAGAAAAGAAGATTCCTGGTAAAGGATGGGAATATATTGTTTACGATAAGTTAGATAGACCAGTGCTAACACAAGATGCCAATCTAAGAACTACGCAAGATTGGTTGTTTACGAAGTATGATGCTATGGGAAGAGTTGTCTATACAGGAATATTTCACAATGGTAGAACTCGTTTAACGATGCAACCGTTGTTTGAAGATGATCTTCCGCAAAATATGTATGAAGATAGAACGACTACACAAATATCATTGGGAGGAGCCGTAATGAAGTATACTAATAAAATGTATCCAACAGATGCAAATAATTTAATAGTACATACAGTAAATTATTATGATTCGTATACAGATCTCCCTTCTGGATTTACAGCACCAACAACTGTATATGATCAACCTATTACTACCAATACAAAAGGAATGGCTACGGTAAGTAAAGTACGAGTTTTAGAGAATGCTAATTGGATTACTACACTTACCTATTACGATGAACTAGCAAGACCTGTATATGTGTATAGTTACAACGATTATCTACAAACCACAGATATTATAGAAAGCAAATTAGACTTTACAGGTAAAGTGTTGGAAACCAAAACAACACATAAAAAGACAGGAAAAGCAGATATTGTAACAGTTGATGTGTTTGAGTATGATCATCAAGATCGATTGATTAGCCAAACGCAAAAAGTAAACAATCAATTTCCTGAGCGATTGGTAAGAAATAACTATGATGATTTGGGACAACTTAAAAGCAAACTCACTGGAAATGGTACCCAAGCAGGGTTTAAAGATGTTACTAATGGTATAAGTATTACTGATAATGTGATTACTAAAAATGGCGGTAGTGGAAGTAGTTGGAATAATGGCCTAGCTACTTTAGGGAATTTTTCTAGAGATGGTTATTTAGAATATGAAGTAATAACTACCAATAATTATTATATGGTAGGATTATCTTCTTCTAATATAGATGCTCACTATTCAACATTAGATTTTGCCATTTATGCAAGAGCCGGAGACTTAAAGGTTTATGAAAGTGGTGCAGATAAAGGACTTTTTGGTACCTACGATACTGGTGATATACTCCGATTAGAACGAATAGGAAACAAAATTTTCTATAAAAAGAATGGAGAAATTTTTTATATCTCAACCAGCAATTCTTCTGGAAGTTTATTAGGAGATATAAGTATAGCAAGTAATGGTGTTCAAATTAAAAACCTGCACATTGTAGACAACAGCAAAGGATTACAAAATGTAGATTATAACTATAATGTAAGAGGATGGTTAACCAATATTAACCAAGACACACAAAACGATAACGATCTGTTTAACTTTACTTTGCGTTATAACAATCCAACAAGCGGAACAGCATTGTTTAACGGAAACATTGCACAAACTAGTTGGAATACTGCCAATACAGATAGTAGTACCAAAACCTATACCTATAGTTACGATGCTTTAAATAGAATTACGAGCGGTATAGACAATACGGGTAATTACAATTTAACATCCGTAAGCTATGATAAGAACGGAAACATTCTTAACTTGCAAAGACAAGGGCATTTAAATTCAAATGCTACCTTATTTGGAGCTATGGACAATTTAAGTTATACATACGATTCTGGGAACAAACTTTATGATGTTACTGATTCAGCCAATAAAGATTTTGGATTCAAAGATGGAACCAATGCTGGATACGTAAGTGATTTTGCATATGACTCTAATGGAAACATGACCTATGATTTAAACAAAGGGATAACTAGCATTAGTTATAACCATTTGAACTTACCAGTAAGTATAACATTTAGTAATGGAGGACACATTGGATATGTGTACGATGCTAGTGGTGTAAAGCAAAGAAAAGAAGTGGAGACTCCTTCAGAAGACCCTTTCTTTACCTATTATGCTGGAAACTTTATATACGAAGCTGCAGAAGGAGAATCTCCCGATCTCCAATTCTTTAACCATGCAGAGGGCTATGCAAAAGTAGATGTCATATCGAGCGCAGTCGAGATATCTTATGTATACCAATACAAAGACCATTTAGGGAATGTAAGACTCACCTATGCAGATACAGACAATTCTGGTGATATAGATGAGAGTACAGAAATCATAGAAGAATCCAATTACTATCCATTTGGCTTGAAACATAAAGGGTATAATAACGTGGTTTCAAGTAATGGAAACTCGGTGGCGCAGAAGTTTAAGTATAATGGATTTGAATTTAATGACGAGCTTGGGTTGAATTTATATGATTATGGATGGAGATTGTATGACCCATCTATAGGGCGTTGGAATGGAGTTGATCCATATTCTGAAATTTATGATGATTTATCTCCATATAACTATGCTTTAAACTCTCCACTCAATGTATTAGATCCTGATGGCAGGCTAGTAGTTTACGTAAATGGATTTAGAACTAGTGCTTATGCAAAATATTTGAAACTTAAAGCAAAACAAAAGCTTTTCGGAGGCCCTGACCCACAGAAGCCTTGGAATCATACCGAAAGATTTTATAAAACAGATACATATACGTATTGGGGTGGTTTTGATATTAATTTTAGAAATAAAGGAGAAGATGCTTTATATGTAGACGGAATGTTTATGCCTAAATCTACTGGGACAGATAGGTTTCAGAGAGGTTTAAGAGAAGGGAAAATTTTAGGTAAAAAAATAATGGATGGTGAAATTACCTTGGAAAAAGGAGAGTTGATTAAATTAGTTGGTCATAGTCATGGGGGTGCTCATGCCATGGGTATGGCAAGAGGATTACTACTTGCTGGTGTGCCACCACATTTGATTCGAGTATTTTTATTCGCTCCTCATCAGCCAAATCAAACTCAATCAGTACCTGAAGTCGATGTATATCAATTCTCTAGAAGAAGCGATAGGGTTTCATCAAAAGGATTTTATAAATCAAAAATGAAGGTAATTGAAGATGCACTTTTTTATGAAATGCCTGAGGGGAATGAAGACAATTTAGGAAGTCATGGTATTCATACATATACTGCTGAAGAATTGAAAAAAGCTCACCCTAAACTCTATGCATATTTAGTTGAGCAAAAAATCATAAATGAAGATGGTACTTTGCGAGATGATAGTAATAAATAATCAAATTTCTTAAAATGAAAACTAAGTTTATTTTAATGTTTACTTTAATGTTTACTTTAATGTCCTGCTTCGAAAACAAGACTTTTTTGTCTGATGAAGAAAAAAAATGGAATCCCTACAAGAAAGGGCAGACATTAGTTTTTGAATCATCAGAAGGGAAATTGGATTCCATACATATAAAGGATGTAAGGTCACAATTTCCTGATGGGTTAGGAGTTAAGGAATATTATGAAGTTTTAAATGTAGTAGGATTATCTGAAGATCCAAAATGGAGTAAAAAGGTTGAGGAGGATATTCTATCAATTCAAGCTAAGACAAAAAAAAGAGATAGTAGATTAAAATTTTGTTTGAGTATAAAAACAGCCAAGTTTTATTATTCTGGCTATTATCTATTTAATGATAAATTAATTAGAAAGACAAAAAAAAACTTTACAACGCCATATAAAGAGTTTAAGAATATTACAATAATCGAGTCACCAGATAATTTTTTTGAAGTAAAAAATGCAATAAAATTTTTATACTGGAATAATGAAGTTGGTTATGTAGGGTTTGAAAAGTTTGATGGCGTTAGTTGGAAACTGAAAGAAGTGTTAAAATAAAATGTCTAGAGGGCTTAAAAACGCCTATAATAATGTTTGTTAATTATATTAAAGCGGTAGTAGATTCTACTACCGCTGTTTTTTAAATTGAGTATTTATGAAAAAATCAAGTTTGCTTTTTTGTTTGTTACTCACTGTTAGTTCTGTGGGGGCACAAAAACAATATGAACCTGTGTTAGTCATACTTAAGCCTAATAAAATTATAGTACATGAAGTATTTAAAAAACAGATTGATTCATTAAATAGTTCTATTTCAGAAAGATTGAAGAATGTTGATTGGAAAGAAAGAGAAAAGTCTGTAGAAAAAGAGTTTAAAGATGAAGAAGAGAACATAAGAATAATGGAACTTAAAAAGTTAGCTTTTATGAAGGAAGCTGATTATTTTTCTAATTTATCTTCGATTTCTGAGCTATTTTTACAATTTAAACTATTTCCTGATTTTGAAAACTTAATGATTTATGCGGTTACTGATAAAGTGCCTTATAATGATACTAAGAGTCTCAATTTGGTTTCAATAAAACATGATTCTCATTATGTGCTCAATTTTTCTGAAGTAGAATTATTACAAAGTGAGGAAGGGAAAAGGTGTAGGATAACTATTCAATTGTTTGACAAGAAAAAAAATGAAATAGTTCTTTCCAAAAAATTTATTGGAGATGATAAAAACCCTGGGTTTGAATTTGCCTGTGAGACAGGGACTATAGAATGCACTATAAGTAATTCTCTTGCTTCGGCTCTTCCAGAGGTAATAAAAACCATTTATGAGAATAACTCTTCTGTTCAGAAAAAAAAGAATCTATTCATTTCTAGAAATGAAGTGCTTTTGAATGATTATTATTTAATACCCTCAGATAATTTAATTCCCGAAGTTTTACAAGAAAAAGATCAGTCTTTACCCATTAAAAACTTTTACCAAGGGATATTGAATAGTGAAAAAAATAAGTTTATAAGTTTCTTTATTATTGATACGGAAGGAATGAGTTTTAAGGATTTAATCAATAAAAAAGAAAAGATGAATGTAGAAATTCTTTCTAACTCTTTCGGAGAGGTACCCAATATGATGGGGTTTTTAGTCATAGGAATTAAAAACGAGAATAAATGGGTTTTAAAGAAGAAAAAAATAACTTATTTTGACTCGAATGATATTTTTGAAGCTAGAAAACAATATTTTTCAATTCTTTTATCTCTTGATTTTTTTAAATCTGAATCTATAGAAATTAATCCTAATTTTTGGAATACAGATTTATTTAAATCAAAATAAAAAGCGAGTGTTCTCGCTTTTTGTATTTATGTTTGTTTTTGTAGTAATATCCCAAATTAGCACTTACAAAAACTAAGTGCTAAATGTAATAGAACCACTCTGTAAAAGGAGTGGTTTTTTTCAATGAGTATAAATTTTTTTAAAAAAATTAAAAACTAGGGTAGGGTAAATTAAAACTTAACTGTTACCTATGAATAGCGTAATTATGTGTTAACCGAAACAATATTGCAGCTATTTAACATATTTTAAGTATTTAACGCATAATTTAATTATATTTATCAACTCAAAATCAAAACACAATGAAAAAAATTATTTTTAGCGCACTACTACTTGTAGGGATTATTTCCCTTCAAAGCTGTGAGGAGAATACAAATCCAATATTTGACAATGTGAACGGTCAAACTATGTTGAGGTTTGTAAATACGTCTTCTACTCTTCCAGTAGAACCTACAGGTGTAACTTCCCAAGAACTTGTAGTACACGTTACTACGGTATCTACTTCAGACAGAACAGTTACTTTAGAAGTAGACGCATCTTCTACAGCAACTAGCAACCAATACACAATTAACGATATTGTAATTCCAGCTGGAGAATATACAGGAACAGGAAGCGTGATAGGAAACTATGCAAATCTTCCTAGCAGTGGTTCTGTAGACTTAGTATTAAATATGACAGGTGTTAGCGGTGGATCTTCTTTCCAAGAAAATGCTACTTATACACTTACATTAGAGAGATTCTGCCCATTAGTAATTGCAGATTTTTACGGAACATATACACAATACAGATCATTCAATGATTTTGGTAATGAAACATTAACAGGAAATGCAACTATTTCTGCAGGTCCTGCACCTAATACATTGTTAATAACAAATCTTTACGCTTCTGGTAGACAAGGAGTAATTGAGTTAGATTATTCTAACCCAACTACACCACTTGTAACTCATAGAAGTATAGAGTTTGGAGCTGTGTTTGCAACATTTGCTAGTACAGGTCCTTTATACACGTATATGTTAAGTTCAGATCAACCTAACAATACATTTAATACTTGTAACAAAACAATTTCTTTAAATTTCTTTAGAACCAATGGCCCTAACGTATATGGTGGGGAGTATGGAATTTTATTAGAGAAGCAATAAAGAAAATTCAAATAAGACAAACCTAGAGCATTTTTGCTCTAGGTTTTTGTTTTTATAAGACCACTACAAGCTGTTTTCTGCTAAAGAATTACAAATAGATAAAATAAAATAGCAACACAATAAACCCTTGTTTTTTCTGTTTAAAGGGTGTTGTTAAATTATAAGTAACATAGGTTTATTAATATAAAAACAATATATTTGACAACCCTTAAAGTGTTGTAGCTTTTATGAAGTTATTTAAAAAACTTACGTTTATTGTTTCCCTCATTTTTGTTGCTAATGCAAGCGCACAAGAAACATTGCCTATCTACTCAGATTATCTGTCAGACAATGTATATTTAGTGCATCCTTCTGCGGCCGGAATTGGAAATACAGGAAAGCTTCGTTTTACAGCTCGTCAACAATGGCAAGGAATTAAAGATGCACCAACCTTACAAACCTTAAGTTTTCACAATCGTTTTGGAGAAAAAGCGGCTTTTGGTTTTGTCTTGTTTAACGATAGCAACGGATTTCACTCTCAAAAAGGATTGCAAGGTACGTATGCGTATCATTTAGATATCAATAGAGGGTCTTATATCAATCAGCTGTCTTTTGGTATTTCATTAACAGCGGTGCAAAATCAAGTAGATCAATCACAGTTCTTTGGAGATCCAACTGTAGCACAATTAATACAGAGCGATAGTTACTTTAATGCAGATTTTAGTCTTGCTTATCACAGGGCAGGTTTTTCGTCATATTTTACTGTGAAGAACTTATTATTATCAGCTAAAAACAATTTAAATAACAATTTAGAACCATTAGATCTTAGAAACTATATCTTATCCTTTGGGTACTATTTTGGACAAGATAGACTTATTCAATACGAACCTTCAGTAATGATTCAATTGCGTGAATCTACAGGAGAGCGTATTGTAGATTTTAATGTGAAAGCATATAAGAATTTTAAAGACGGTCGTTTTTGGGCTGCATTGTCATACCGTAGAAGTTTTGATGCGCAACCTATAGAAAACTTAGCTTATATTACTCCAATTCTTGGTGTAAACTACAACCGATGGATGTTCTCTTATACCTACACTAAACAAATTAACGATATTGTTTTAACAGATGCAGGTTTTCATCAAGTATCTGTTGGAATCAACTTATTTACTAGAAGACCTAGAGCTTCAGCGTGTCCAAATATCAACGCTACTTTTTAAAAAGCTTTTTCTTCAATACTTACTTGAGAGTTATTTAGTAATCTGTGCAATACAGAAGCTTCTTTATTGATGTAAAATTGATGAGATGTCTTAGCAATTGTTTGCGTTTGCAGTAATCCTTGTTGTTGAAGAATATGTTTGGTCTGACGTGCTACTGCCAATCCAGAATCAATAATCTTAATACTCTCTCCTAAGATCAATCGAATTTGAGGAATTAGATACGGATAATGAGTGCAACCTAAAACTAAAGCATCTACATTCTGGTGCATCATTGGTTGTAAGTACGTCTCTAAAAGAGCATTCATTTCAGGAGAATCAATTTGTCCGTTTTCAATCAAATCTACCAAACCTTCACCTACTTGTTCTATAATGGTTACTTCAGGATCAATCTTGCCAGAAGTAGTTTCAAAAAGCGTACTATTTAGAGTTCCTTGTGTGGCTAGAATTCCTATTTTTTTGGTCTGTGTAACCAATCCAGCAGGTTTTATTGCGGGTTCTATACCAATAAAGGCTACATCATACTTTTCGCGTAAAATCTCAATAGCATTTGTTGTAGCCGTATTACAGGCAACCACAATAATCTTTGCATTTTGATTTAATAAGAATTCGGTGTTTTTGATACTGAATTGAATAATCTCCTCTTTAGATTTTTTCCCGTAAGGAGCATTCTTACTATCTGCTAAATACAAGGTGTTTTCATGAGGTAGTAATTCTACAACCTCTTTCCAGATAGAAGTTCCGCCAACTCCAGAGTCAAAAAAACCAATAGGATGATGATGAGTATTCATGTTGTGTAAAAATAAAAAATCCTATCGTAGTAAGCGATAGGATTTTCTATTAGATTGTGAGAAGTTTTTATTACTTCTTAGCAGTCGTTTGAGGTTGCTTTTGATCTGGTAACAATCCTAATTTTGTTTTTAGGTCGTTATAGATATCAGTACCATCAGCAACTAATACTCCTTTTCCAGCAGAAGAATCTAAGATATAAAGCAATCCTTTTGCTTTACAGATATCTTTAATTGCTTTTTCTGCTTTTTGTAGGATAGGAATCAACTTAGATTGTTGTTTTTGTTGAATGTCTTGTACAGCAGCTTGCTCAGCTTGAACGATTCTATTTCTATCACCTTGAATCTCTTCTGCTCTTTGCTTGTTTACCTCTTCGGTTTGTGTGTTTTGCTCTGCAGAGTATTTTTTGTACTTCGCTTCAAACTTTTTGCCCATTCCATCGATTTCATCTTTATAAGTCTTAGAAATTTTTTCGATTTCAGCTTGTAAAGCTCTAGTTTCTGGCATGTTTGCAACAACTCTTTCCAAATTCACATGACCTATTTTTTGCGCATTAGCAACTCCGCTCATTCCAAGTGCTAAAAATGCAACCAATAGTAAACTCTTCAATTTTCTCATTTCGATTTATTTTAATTATTATCCTGTTCCTTTTTTTTATCTTCTTCTTTTTTCTTTTTCGCTGCTTCTTTTTTCTGTTTTAATAATTTTCTTTTAGCTTCTATATCAGCTAATCTTTTCTTTCTTGCTTCTTCGATCTTTTTCTTTCTAGCAGCTCTGTCTTCTTCTTTCTTTTTTCTAGCAGCTTCTTTGGCGGCCAAAGCCTTTTTCTGTTTATCACTTAACCCTTTCGTTGGGTTTTTCTTAGCAGCTTGTTTTTCTTTGTTTTGTTTAATCTTACGATCTCTAACAATGGCCTTCAAAACAAGGTCGCTAATATCGTGTTTTTTATTGGAATACAGCATAACTAAATCGCTAGATTTGTCAAAAACAAAATCGTATTGTCTTCGAGCTGCTATGCTTTGTACCGAATTATATACTTGATCCTGAACAGGTTTTACTAATTGTTTTCTTAGTAAGAACATGTCGCCTTTTGGGCCAAAGTATAAAGATTCTAATCTCCTTAATTCTTGCTGTTTTAATGTAATCTCATCTTCTTTTTCTTGAATAAGATCTTGTGTTAAAATAGCTCTTTCATTTGCTAAATCTGTCTTTAGCTTTTCTATGTATCGAGTAAGTTTGTCTAACTCACCTCGCCACTTAGTTACTTTTGAATCTAAGGTGTTTTGTGCGTCTAAATATTCAGGAACGTTTTCCAGAATATATTCCATATCTATGTATGCAATTCTTTGTGCTTTTTGAGCGCTAACTGTGATAGCACAAAAAATGAATACAGATACAAAAATTTTCAACCTCACAATATTATGCTTTGAAAATATCATGCCAAAAAAAAATTAAAGTTAATCCCCCACTTGTTAGAACTGCTGTCCAATGATAAAGTGTGTTTGCCAACCCGACTTTACATTTGAACCAGGAAGTGGATCGAAACCATGAGCAAAATCGATTCCTAATAAACCGAATGCAGGCATAAATATTCTAATCCCCAAACCAGCAGACCTTTTTAAATTAAACGGATTAAAGTTACTAAAATTGTCGTAAGAATTACCGGCTTCTAAAAATCCTAACGTATAAATAGAAGCACTGGGGGAATCAGTAATTGAATATCTTAACTCTAATTGAAATTTATTATATATAGTTCCTCCGTCTATAGAAGATAACCTATTGTTTTCATAACCTCTTAAACCAATGTTTTCTCTACCATCTAACTGGAACTGCGCAATCCCATCACCTCCAACAAAGAAACGCTCAAATGGTGTTGTACCTAACTCGCGGTTGTAGAAACCTAAGTATCCTAATTCAGCATTAGCCATCAATACCAACTTGTCGGTAAAACCATTATACCATTTTCCTTTAAAGATCAACTTATAGTACTCTAACCATTTAAATCTTTCAGCTGGAGCTAAACTTTGATAATCTTTATCGTTAAATAATGAATAAGGGAATGTAGCTTTAGCACTAATACTAAATGTAGATCCGTAAGTTGGGAAAATTAAACTAGGTCCTGCAGAGTTTCTAGATAAAGTAACATTGTAGGCTAAATTATTTAAGCTACCATTACTTAAAATATCTTCTCCAACTCTAAATTGGTAATCGTTTAAGTTGAAACTTTGGTAACTAATAGTTTGCGATAATGTAAACCAGTCACTAGGCCATTGTAATCTTTTCCCTAAACCAATAGAAGCTCCAATAATACCTAAACTTCTACTTCTATCCACATCAAATGATTGCGGATTTAACTGAAATTGTTTAGAAGAATAAATAGAAAACGATAATGATTGTGGTTTTCTACCTCCTAACCAAGGCTCTGTAAATGAAAAGCTATATGTGTTAAAGGTTCTACTTGTTTGTAATCGTAAAGCTAAAGACTGTCCGTCTCCCATTGGAAGCGGCTTGTAGGCTTCTTTGTTAAATATATTACGAATAGAGAAATTGTTAAATGATAATCCTAATGTTCCAATAAAAGAACCTCCACCATAACCACCTTGTAGTTCTATTTGACTACCTCCTTTTTCAACAACAGAAAACTCGATATCAGCAGTTTTGTCTTGGTAGTTTGGTTTTACATCTGGAGTTACATTCGTGTCAAAGAAACCTAATTGTCCAATCTCACGAATAGAACGAATGATAGCATTTCTACTAAAAAGATCTCCAGGTTTTACACGTAATTCTCTAAAAATTACCTTATCGTTAGTTTTATCATTTCCAACAACAGTAACTTTATTGATGGTGGCTTTTTCGTCTTCTCTAATTCTTATTTCTACTGTAATAGAATCGTTTACTACTTTAGTTTCTACAGCATTTACTTGAGAGAATAAGAATCCACTATTCTGATAGAGTGTTTGAATATCTTCAGAAGTAGGAGTTCCGTCACCAGAAATTCTTTCCTTTAAGACAGATCCATTATAAATATCACCTTTTTGAATTTTTAAAATCTGATTTAACTTCTCTGCAGAATAACTTTTGTTTCCAACATAGATGATATCTCCAAATCTATACTGACTTCCTTCTTCTAAAGTAATATCGATGTTGATAGTATTGTCTTCATTCCAAGAAATAGAATCTTTTAAAATACGAGCATCTCTAAATCCTAAACGGCTATATTTATCTAAGATGCTTTCTAAATCTTCATTAAACTTATCATCGATATATTTTGAGCCTTTCCAGAATCTACCAGGAAATTGTCTTCTGGTATTTTTCATTGCAGTTCTTAGCGTCCCGTCAGAAAGATTACTGTTTCCGTGAAAGTTTATGTTTTTAATCTTGATTTTATTTCCTTTATCAACATGTACTTTCATGTTTACAACGTTGATGTCTGAGGAATCAATTTCTGTTTTAATATCAACTTTGGCTTTTAAGAAACCTTTGTCTGTATATTTTTTCTTGATATAGTTTCTGGTAGTTACAATTAAGTTATCTGTAACCATAGCTCCGGTTTTAATATCAGCCTCACTTTTGATATTTTTCGCCTTATTCTTTTTAATACCAGTAATAGTTACCTCATTTAATTGAGGTAATTCTTGAACGTCAAATTGAAGATATACTGTATTTCCATCTACGCGAGCTAAATAAACGTCTACAGTACTAAACTGCTTACTCTCATATAGTTTTTTAATAGCACTTGTTAACTTATCTCCAGGTAATTTGATAGGTTGACCATCTTTTAAACCTGTGAAAACTTTTACCGTCTGCTCACTAAATTTTTTCAAACCAGTAATTGAGACACCTCCAAGAATGTATTCTTTACCTTTTTCATAGTTGAAATTGGTTTGTACTGGAATTGTATCTTTCTTCACTACGTTAGTAGAGTCATTAGTTGTCTGAGCTTTTGCAGTAAAAGCAGATATTAATAGTAAAAGAAAAAACAAAAAAGTAATAAAAATGTTACTTTTCTGTAGGTGTAATTTGCTCGCTAGTTTTTCCAAATCTTCGTTCTCTATTCTGATATTCTATTATAGCATCAAAAAAATGCTCTCTTCTAAAATCTGGCCAAAGTATATCTGTGAAATATAATTCGGCATAAGCCATTTGCCATAAAAGGAAATTACTTATTCGTTGTTCTCCACTTGTTCTTATCATCAAATCAACGTCGGGCAAATTAAACGTATATAAATGATTATTTATAATTTTTTCGTCAATTTCTTCGATGTTAAGTTCGTTATTAACAACTTTTTTAGATATGTTTTTAATAGTATTAACAATTTCTTCTCTAGCACCATAGCTTAGTGCTAGTGTTAATACGATTCTTTTATTTTTATTTGTTTTATCAATAACACTTTGTAAAGTTTTTTGTGCATTGGAAGGTAAACTATCAATACTTCCAATAGCATTTACTTTTACATCATTTTCCTGAAATGTTTTTAATTCATTATTCAAGGAATTGATTAAAAGTGTCATCAAAGCTTTTACTTCAGTTTTAGGTCTGTTCCAATTTTCTGTAGAAAAGGCATATAAAGTAATGGCTTTAGTTCCAATTTCAGCGGCAGCTTCTATGGTTTCTCTTACGGCAGTTAAAGCATTTCTATGACCAAAAATACGATTCATACCCTTGCCTTTAGCCCAACGACCATTACCGTCCATGATTACGGCTACGTGATTGGGAACATTATGTGGGTCGATGCGTAATTTTTTGTCCATAAATCTATCTGCGATTAGCAAAACAAGAAGGTCTACCAAAAGTATATACTAATGAAACCCCCGTAAACATGTACCAATCGTTTGATGTTCCCCCGAAATCTAATGCAGGAAATTGACTGGTAGAATAATCTAACTTATCTGTAAACGTATATCTAAATGATGCTTCTACTGCAAAAGCAATTTTGCCATAAACCTTTGTTTTGAACCCAAGTCCAAAAGGAATTGCAACAGAAGTGTTTCTTGTAAACCTGTAATTACCAGGAGAAGTTTCTAATCTTGGCGTTTCGTAATCAACAGCGGCAACTTGCAACAAGATATAAGGTGTACTTATCTTATTTGTTGATGATAGATCGTATTCAAAAAAGTTATACTCTATTCCCACTGCGATTTCATTTACCTGATTTTGAAACTTAAAGCCTCTAGCTCTTCGAATGGCATTTTCAGATTCTGAGTCGTCTCCTAATAAAGAAAAACGACTAACTGTACCTCTTAATGCAATTCTAGGGTTTACATTGTATTTGTATAAAATGGTACCACCGGGATTATTTGGCTGTATGTAATTGGTACGCCCTACGTCTCCTACGTAATTAGTACCTCCCACAAAAAAACCTATCTCATTGATTTGCGAAAAACAATTGCTTGAAACGCAAATACATAGTAGCAACATTAAATACCTTCCCATCCTTAAAAATAGCGAGCAAATATAAATAAATCTATTTGCTTAATAAAGTTAATACCCAGTCTTTTTTGAATAACATTCTTTTTGATTTTTTATTGTAATTCAAAAGTTAAAGATTGGATTCGTTTCTGGTATCTTCTCCCCAAAGAAGCTTGCTTCTTAGAGTAGTTAAAAAAGATTGATTGGAAGGAATCACACTTTTAATGGTAAAAGGAGATTTTTCGATATAGATCTTTGTTTTTTTAGGAACCGATGTAATTCTAGAATCTAAAGAGATTAAGAAGTCTTTCTCTCTAGTGTCCACTTCAAGTTTTATAGCAGTGTCATCCGGAATCACCATAGGTCTTGCATTTAAATTGTGAGGAGCTATAGGGGTTATTACAAAGTTTTTAGAATTTGGTGAAAGTACAGGACCATTACAACTTAACGAGTATCCTGTAGAACCTGTAGGTGTCGCTATAATTAATCCGTCAGACCAATAATTGGTTAAATACTCATCATTGAGAAAAGTTTGAACACCAATCATAGAAGTTGTATTCTTTCTAGCAATGGTAATTTCATTTAACGCGAAAGAAATGTCTTTGAATTTTTTTACTCCGGGTTTAGTTCGAATGCTTAGAAGGGTTCTTTCCTGAATTCTATATTCTTTAGCAATTAATAAATCTATAGATTCTGAAATCTCATCTTTTTGAATATTAGCTAAAAAGCCCAGTCTTCCTGTATTTATTCCTAATATAGGAATGTTAAGATCTCTAACATAAGTTACTGCTCTTAGCATCGTACCATCTCCTCCGAGACTAAAAAACATGTCAAAAGAACTGTTTAAATCATGAAAACTAGAAAAAGTAGGGTATTTTTTAGATAAATGCTTGTGGTCTTTAAGAATCTTATAAAAGTTATCTTCAAAGAAAACAACAACTTTATGTTTCTCCAGAGAATCTAGCAGAATTTTAATTTCTTTTTCTGCATTTATTGTATAGGTTTGCCCAAAAACAGCTACTTTCTTCATGATTACATGTCTAGGTATTTCTGTAAATAATCTGAACGATCTTTTAAATCTTGCAAATAAAAATCATCTTGATGCAAGGATACAATATTATAGTTATAACGTCTGAAGGTTTGTATAACCTCATTAATGTCTTCAGAACTAATTTTAACAGTAACCTGAGTAGTTTCAGAAGTTTCACTAGAAATATACATTCCTAACAGCTTTCCATTATTGCTTTCTACAATCTGACTAATTTCACTGGCAGAATATTCTTTTTTAGATTTCGATGCAACAATCTCTACACCATTATTGTATAAAAAAGGACTAGAGGCGAAAGCATCTAAAACATCACTAAGTTCAAAATATCCCAAATATTGTTTCTCTTTGTTTAAAGCAGGCATCATATTACAATCATTATCTGCAAAGAGTTTTATCAATTCTAATAAAGTAATATTTTCATCAGCAAAGAAAAAATCTATCAAATGAGAATGTTCCGAAATTGAAGCACTATTGTCTTCAATAGTTTGAGTATCACTTTCAGAAATACACCCCAAAAGCTGACCGTTTTCTACAATTGGAATATGCGTAATGGGAAACCCTTTGAATAATTTTTGAGCCTCTTTTATAGAGTTCAAAAGAGTTAATTCTTTGATCTCATTAAGTATGTATTCTTTCAGATTCATTCCTTACGAATATAGTTTAAAATGACTAAATAGGTTACCTTTGTCTTTTTATTTAATGGAATGACAAAGTTAAGTGTAAATATTAATAAAATTGCCACATTGCGTAATTCTAGAGGAGGCAATGTGCCAAATTTACTCAAGGTTGCAGAAGATATTCAAGAGTTTGGAGCTGAGGGAATTACCATACATCCAAGGCCAGACGAACGCCATATTCGCTATCAAGATGCATACGATCTAAAGCCTATTGTAACAACTGAGTACAATATTGAAGGAAATCCGATTCCTAAATTTATGGAACTTGTTTTGGCTGTGAAACCTACTCAGGTTACTTTGGTGCCAGATAGTATTGATCAAATTACTTCCAATGCTGGGTGGGATACAATTACGCATCAATCGTATTTGCAAGAAGTGATTGCTGAATTTAAAAGTTCTGGAATTAGAACTTCAATTTTTATTGACACAGACCTTAAATTGATAGAAGCTGCTGCAAAAACTGGAGCCGATAGAATTGAATTGTATACAGAGCAATTCGCATCTGAATACGAGAAAGGTAATACAGATGCTGTGCAACCTTATGCAAAGGCCGCTGTTTTGGCTCACGAGTTAGGATTGGGTATTAATGCTGGTCATGATTTAAGTCTAGAAAACATCCAATTCTTTAAACAAAACATTCCTAATCTAGCTGAGGTTTCTATAGGTCATGCGTTGATCTCCGAAAGTTTATACTTAGGGCTGCAGAATGTTGTAAATATGTATTTGCACAGATTACAATAGTATTATGGAAATCTTACATTCAAGAATTGTGGGTGAAGGAACCCCTTTTTTAATACTTCATGGGTATTTTGGAATGGGTGATAATTGGAAATCTCTAGCCAATCAGTTTGGAGAACATTTTCAAATGCATCTAATAGATCAAAGAAATCATGGTAGAAGTTTTCATGCTGAAGAGTTTGATTATGAGCTCTTAGCTGAAGATTTGTATCACTATATAGAACACCATCAACTAGAAAAAGTAATTTTACTTGGCCATTCTATGGGTGGAAAAACAGCTATGTTATTTGCGGTTGAATATCCAGAACTGGTTGATAAATTAATTATTGCTGATATTTCTCCTAGATATTACCAACCACACCATAATGAAATACTAAAGGCATTAAACTCTATTGATTTTACGATTCATACTTCTCGAAAATTAGTAGAAGAACAATTGGCACAGTATATTCCAGAAGCAGGAGTAAGACAATTCTTGTTAAAGAATGTGTATTGGAGAGAAAAAGGACAATTAGATTTTCGTTTCAATTTGGATTCATTAACTGAAAACAATTCTGAAGTTGGAACTGCCTTGCCGTCGTTTACTAGTTTTGAAGGAGACACGTTATTCTTAGCAGGAGGTAGTTCAGGATATATCACAGAAAACGAAGTTCCAATTATCAAAGCGCATTTTCCTAAAGCTCTTATAGAAACTATTGCCAATGCTGGGCATTGGTTGCATGCAGATAATCCTAAGGAGTTTTATGGAAAAGTGGTAAACTTTTTACTTTAAACCCGATTAATCCCTTCTAGAATTAATGAAGAAAGATTTGAATTTTCATCTGCGATCTTCTCGAGATAGTTTGTAATTTCATTTTGAAGGTTATGATCTTTAGTCAACTCTAACATTTCTAAAGGCAATAACCATTCATTCTGATAATCGGATTGTGTTTTTTTGAAAATCTCTTGTAATTGAACCTCTTTCAAGTCTCCAGTTTCTCTAATATCTCTAACGGTTTGATAATAAGATTCTAGTTGTTTGGTTTTTTCTGATTTCTTAGGTTTAACGGTGAGTGTTTTAGAAACGTTGTACAAATTCGGAAATGAATTATAATCGGCAGCACCAGCAAAAGCAGATACAATTTCTTTTCCTACAACCATATCAAACATGCCATATTCAGGTTTGAAAAGGATTTCTTTTTTGTACGTAACCGTGCAATCTTTTAGTTGTATTAACATTAACTTTCCTTGTAGATTTCTAATTCCAGTTACGTTTAATCCTTTTACTTTAATTCCACTTTCAAATTCAAAAGACAACCATTTTCCATCATAAAAATTATAGGCCTTAAGGTCTACAGGCCCCATATCTTCAATAGCTAAATTGATGTTTTTTAATTTCCCTAACGGAGAACTAAAACCATGGGAATGAGTTTCTATTCCATGTCCGATAAGTTCTCTTTCACGATAAGCTAAAGCAGTTGGTCCTTCAGTCTTAAAGAAGATAACTTCTCTATCTTCATTTAAAATAACTCGAGAGAATTTTCCTGAAACTTGCAAACCAGTGCTTAATTCAATGGTTCCAACCATTTGAGATTCAATCAGTCTTTGTACACCTTTGCTACCGCCTTTTCTCAAACTCAACTTATTAGCAAATTCTTCTAAAACTTGCATCAGGTAAGAAAAATCTGGACTTACATACAATTGGGGTTGAGGTTGTGTAATATCAAAAGATTGTTCTATAGCATCTATACTATATGGAATCTTTTTTACCTGATCACTCATGCACCATTTACTTTCTCCTATAGAAGATAATAGTCCTGCACCATATATTTTTGGGTCTTCAAGTTCACCAATCAAACCATACTCAACAGTCCACCATTGTAGGTTTCTTATTTGTGCCATTTCAGAAAGTTCAACATTCATTTGTTGTAAACGATTTACTTCTTCTTCTGCAGACTTCAACTCATTTTCATCAACTAATTCTGCCTCTTTCAAAATAGAAAGCTTTCGAACAGCTTCGTATAAATCGATATCATATTTAGAAAGAATAGCTTTTGCACCCACTTCTCCCAAACGGCGTAGATATTCAGCATAATCTGGATTGGCAATAATTGGAGCATGACCTGCTGCCTCATGAATGATATCTGGAGCAGGAGTGTACTCTATATTTTCTAACTGACGTATATCTGAAGCAATAACCAAAACTTTGTATGCTTGAAACTCCATAAAAGCATTTGGAGGAATAAATCCATCAACCGATACAGCCGCCCAACCAATTTCCTTTAAAATCCGATTCATTCCGTACATACTTGGAATTGTATCAATTTCAATACCTGTTTTTTCTAAACCTTTGAGGTAAGATTCGTGAGCATATTTAGAAAGGTATTCAACATTTTTACGCATTACATAACGCCATACAGCCTGATTGATAGGCGAATATTCCTCATAATTTTGAGGTTTGATAAATTGCTTTAAATGTGGAGGCAATCTATCTATCAATTCATTGCTTTCGTATGTTTTTTGTTGCTTCATTTCAGGTAGTCAATAAAAAGGACAAAGGTAATTAATGTATACAATACTAGGTCTATAGAATTATGTTAAGAACTTATTGTGTTTTTAGAATTCCGTTATTTTTAAAACAGGTGTTTATACCCATTTTGAAGGTTAAAAGCAGAATCTAGTTGAACTCAGGTTCTGTATTTGTTATATTTGAAAGTAGTGCAAAGCCACAATTATGATGAATGTAAATGCTATAAAATTGCCTTTTCGATTTGATGGAAAAAGAATGAAGCAAGAATTGCAATCGATCTCAGACTCTTTTCAGTTGATAAAGAATGCATATACAGGAAATTCTTTGGTTGGAATGCATTTAATTCTACCTGCCAAAGATGGAGCTGTTAATGAGAAAGGAGAATCTTTTTATATGACAGATGAATTGAAAAAATGTTCTTACTTACAAGAGGTGTTGAATACATTTCAATGTGATAAGTTTACTTTCCGTGTACAAAACTTGCTATCAGAAGGAAAGATTGGAAAACATAATGATGGAGATAAAGGCCTTGGGAGCAAGATTGTTAGATTAAATATTCCTGTGTCTACGAATGATAGTGTTTATACGTTTTATAACGGTGAAAGAATTCTGATGGAAAATGGAGAATGTTGGCTGCCAAATGTGACCAAAATTCATGAAATGATTAATAAATCTGACGAGACAAGATGGATGCTTATGATTGATTGTGATTTGAATGATTGGTGGAAAGAAATCTTAGCAGATTTTGGAGTAGATTTTAGTAGAAACTCTCAATTTCAATATTATGAACTAGACGATTTAAAAACAATGAAAGAGAATTTCTTGAGAATGGGAGCTAATGTAGATGTGAAAATTCTTGAAGAAATAGATAATGAAATAGCGGCTAAACTAACTATGTAATTTTGTTACATTTATTTAAAATGTATTTTCATTCCTTCATGCGATTTTACAAACCCTAAATCTTCATAAAACTTAATCGCTTCAGGTCTTTTTTTATCTGTGGTTAACTGAAGCAAATGAGCATTCTTTTCTTTAGCTCTTTCAATGGCCCATTCAAACATCGCTTTTCCAATACCCAATCCTCTTTTGTCTTTTCTTATTCTTACAGCTTCTATTTGAGCTCTTATTCCTCCTCGATAAGTTAAGTATTGAATAAAAGTTAACTGCAAAGTTCCAATAATTTCAGCATCTTTATTTTCTACTACAATTAATTCTTGATTGTTATCAGTATTAATTTTTTGAAAAGCTTCAACATATTCTTTAGGCAAGGGGATTTGAAAATTCTCTCTTGTTTTTCCAAGTTTATCGTCTGCAATCATTTCTATGATTCTAGGAAGATCTTTTTCTGTAGCTTTTCTAAAAACCATTCTAAATCAATCAAATTTGTTGTTGTACGAAGTTAGTGTAAAAATAAAAACCCTGAGCTTAGCTCAGGGTTTTGTTCTAATGTATTGAGAAATTATTTTTTAGATAATAAATCTCTAATTTCTGCTAATAGTTCTTCTTGAGTTGGACCTGCTGGCGGTGGTGGCGGAGCTGGCTCTTCTTTCTTCTTCATGGCATTGATTCCTTTGATCATCATAAACATTACAAATGCTACAATAATAAAATCAATTACATTCGTTAAGAAGTCTCCGTAAAGTACGGCAACTTCTCCAGAAACTTTTCCTGTAGCATCAGCTACACCTTCTTCAATAACCCATTTAAGATCTCTTAAATCAGCTTTGAAGACCAATCCAATTAATGGTGAAACTATTCCCCCAGTAAATGAAGTAACTACTTGTTTAAAGGCAGCACCCATTACAAAACCGACAGCAATGTCGACAAGGTTACCTTTCATTGCGAATTCTTTGAATTCTTTAACCATTCCCATATTAGTTAATTTTAGTTAGTTAATAGAATCCCAAGTTAGAAAAAAAATTTAAGATGTCAATACCCTTTTAATTCTCTGAGAAATTGCAGTTAGGATTTCATAAGAGATGGTTTCAGTTTTTTCAGCCATGTGAAGAATATCTTCTTGAGTTTTAAAAATATAAACTTCATCACCTTCTTTACAATCAATTTTAGTAATATCAATCATAATCATATCCATACAAACATTTCCAATAATAGAAGCTTTTTGATTGTTGATGATTACGTAACCATTTTCATTTCCTAATTTTCTTGAAATACCATCAGCATGACCAATAGGAATGGTCGCCGTTTTAGAAAATCCTTTAGAAACAAAAGCTCTGTTGTAACCAACAGTTTCGCCAGGTTCAATCATATGGATTTGAGAAATAATAGATTTTAAAACATGTGTATTCTTTAGTTGCGAAGTTTCTTTTTCATCATTTCCAAAACCGTACAAACCAATACCGATACGAACCATATCGAATTGTGCTTGTGGATAGTTTACTACTCCAGATGTATTCAAAATATGAATCATAGGTTCATAATCTAAATGCTCATAGATTTGCTTTACGATGTATGCAAAATTATTAATCTGATTTATTGTAAAATCTTTTTCATCATGGTCTTCACTAGCAGCTAAATGCGAAAAAATAGATTGAATTTTAACATGTTTAGATTCGTGTATTTTAGATAGAATTAGAGGAATATCGTTGTGCCAAAGACCCAATCTATTTAAACCAGTATTAAACTTAAGATGAATAGGGTAATTCATCAAAAGATTTTCATCTGCATAGTCTAAAAAAGCAGCTAAGACTTTAAAATTGTAAATACTTGGTTCTAAACGATTTTTAACAAGCTGATCTATGTTTTGAATTTGAGGATGCAATACTAGTATTGGCATTTCAATTCCGGCATTTCTTAAAGCTTCGCCTTCATGTGTGTAAGCAACAGCAAAATAATCAACCTTGTCTTGTAAAAAAGAAGCTACTTGTAGGCCATCACTTCCATATCCAAAAGCTTTTACAACAGCTAAAATCTTCGTGTTAGATTCTAGCCTTTCTTTAAAATAATTTAGGTTGTGCTCTAAAGCTTTTCCATTAATCTCTAGAACAGATACATGATTATTCATTTTCCTCTTTTTCTTTCAGAGATTCGGCTTCTTTCATTGCTTTGTAGTAAGCAGCTCTACTTAAAGGTTCATACTCTTGAGTTTCGCCTAGAAAAACAATGTCGTCACTGGCAGCTTTTCTAAAACTGTAGTGAGCTAAATTTCCTGTTCTTGTGCAAACTGCGTGCACTTTGGTAACATATTCTGCAGTAGCCATTAATGCAGGCATAGGGCCAAAAGGGTTTCCTTTAAAATCCATGTCTAATCCAGCAGCAATGACTCGAATTCCTCTATTGGCTAACTCATTACATACATGAACTATCTCGTCATCAAAAAATTGTGCTTCATCAATTCCAACCACATCAACATCGTTGGCTAATAAAAGAATGTTTGAAGATGATGGAACTGGTGTAGATCGGATTTCATTAGAATCATGAGAAACAACCATTTCATCATCATATCTGGTATCAACAGCAGGCTTAAAAATTTCTACACGTTGCTTTGCAAATTGAGCACGTTTAAGGCGTCTTATTAGTTCTTCAGTTTTTCCTGAAAACATAGAACCGCAAATTACTTCTATCCACCCAAATTGTTCTGTATGATTTACGGTATTTTCGAGAAACATTTTGTAATTTTAAGCCTTGTAAGATTTTGTTTCGTACATTGTGAATGTAGGCAAATTTATTAAAATAATGACTTCAATATTGAATTAAAGAGAACAACTTATGCACAAAAAACTCGCTGCCGATCTAACTAGTTTAGCGCACAGTATTTTACAAATGAAAAATAAAGAAGATGTGTTTGCCTTGAAAAACAAAGCGCATGAGGTTTATGAGAAATTATCTGTCCTTGCATTTGTAGAAGAATATATAAACAATACGCCAAATCCAGAACATACTAAAGAAGAGATTTTAGAAAAAATAGAGCAAGTTGCTGCTGAAGTTGAAACGCCAAAAGAAGAAATTGTAAAGCATGATTTGGAAGAGGTTACTCAAGGAAAAACTGAAGAAGTAGTTGAAGAATCTTCTGAAGAAGTTCAAGAAGAAAATCTAGAAGCAGAAAACACTGATTTTGTTTCTGAGGAGCCAGAAAAAGAAGAAGTAGTTTCTGAAGCTGAAAAAGAAGTTGTTGCCGAAGAGGTTGAAGAAGTTGCAATAGAGAGTGAAGATTTATTTTCATTAGAAAGTCAACCTGAAGAAGAAAAAGAAACTCCTTCTTTAGATGAGGAATTGCAAGATACTATAGCTGTTGATGTTGTTGCCGACCTTTTTGAAAACACTCCAAAAAAATCATTGAATGATAAACTGCAGGGAGATATCCAAATAGGATTAAATGACAGAATTGCTTTTGTAAAGAATTTGTTTGATGGAAGTCAAGAAGATTTTAATCGAGTTGTTTCTCAACTAAATACACTTAAAACTGAAAAAGAAGCAAAGAAGTTCATCAATAAAATGGTAAAACCAGATTATGATTGGACCGAAAAAGAAGAGTTTGAAGAGCGTTTTATAGCTATTGTTGAACGTAAATTTGCCTAAATTAATTTTATGAAGATAGAAGTATCAAACGGAGAGATTATAGATAAGTACACCATTTTAGAAATTAAACTTTCTGAAATCAAGGATGAAAATAAACTCAAGAATATTCAAAACGAGTATAATGTTTTAACTCCTGATGTACAGAGTATATATTCGGCATGTAAAGACGAAGGCCATCTTAAAAAATTGCACAACGACTTATTAGAAGTAAACAAAAAACTCTGGAAAATTGAAGATGATATTAGAGAGTGTGAAAGAGCAAAAGATTTTGGACAAACATTTATAGACCTTGCTAGGGCAGTTTACTACACGAACGACGATCGTTCTGATGTAAAAAAAGAAATCAACGTATTTACTGGCTCAGATTTGGTGGAAGAAAAGTCGTACGAAGATTATAAAGACGAATAGAAAAAACTAAGCAATTTTATCTTTCAATCGCTCAACTTCTTTTTTACTGTTTCCAACAAAAATTTCATTTTCAACAATAAAAACAGGACGTTTTAAGAAGGTATATTCATCTAGAATAAATTGACGATAGTCTTGTTCTGAAATTGATTCACCTTTTAATCCCATAGCTTTGTATTTTTTAGCACGTTTATTAAATAATGCTTCATAACTTTTAGTAAAGGAATACATTTCTTCTAATTGAGAAACTGTAACAGGGTTTGCTTTGATTTCTTGTTTTTCAAATCCATCTAGATTCACCTCTTTTAAGATTCTTCTACAAGTATCACAGGTTTGTAAAAAATAAACTTTCTTCATAATGCTCTTTTTATAAAACAAAAACTGTATTAGGTAGTTATTTTTAGTAAGTTCGCAAGTGTTTAAAAATAAAAACAGTTTCAAACTGTTCGGCTAAAATAATCAGAATTCATGAAGACACAATTTGATATTCTTAAAAAAGGAAGAGAACTAACTATTAAAATGATTCAAGGGCTCACATTAGAGCAATTACATGTAATTCCAGAAGGATTTAAAAATAATATTGCATGGAATGTTGCTCATTTAGTCGTTACTCAACAATTGTTACATTATAGAATGTCTGAGAATGAATGTTTGGTTCCTGAAGAATTAATTGAATCTTACCGAAAGGGAACTTTTCCTAAAGATGTATTCACTCAAGAAGAGTTTGATGAAGTTTTGGAATTGTTCCAAGGATTGCCGAATACTCTTGAAGAAGATTATAATGAAGGGGTATTTACTCAATACAAGGAATACCCAACAAGCACAGGTTTTGTTTTAGACTCAATTGATACTGCAATAGCATTTAATAATTTTCATGAGGCGATGCATTTAGGAATCATTATGTCGCTTAGAAAATTAGTGTAATGTTTTGTAAATTTGTGCTACTAAAATTTGAAATTAAAACAAATGAAATTTAATACCAAAACGATACATGGAGGTCAAAAACATGAAGAAGCTACTGGCTCTGTAATGCCTCCTATCTTTCAAACTTCTACATATGCTCAATCTAGTCCAGGAAAACACAAAGGATACGAGTATTCTAGGGCAGCCAATCCAACAAGAACAGCATTAGAAAACAATTTTGCTGCTATTGAAAATGGAACACATGGTTTTGCTTTTTCTTCAGGTTTGTCTGCAATTGATTGCGTTCTAAAAATGTTGAATCCAGGTGATGAGGTAATTGCAGGTGATGATCTTTACGGAGGAACTTATAGAATGTTTACCAGAATGTTTGAAAAATATGGATTGAAATTTCAATTTATAGATATGAATTCTGTAGAGAATGTTTCTAATTCTCTTACAAAAGATACAAAATTGGTTTGGTTAGAAACACCTACAAATCCATTGATGAAGATTGCTGATATTGAAGAGATATCTAAAGTAGTAAAGAATAAAAACGAAGATATTCTTGTTGCAGTAGACAACACTTTTGCAACTCCATATTTGCAGCAACCATTAAATCTTGGTGCAGATATTGTAATGCATTCTGCCACCAAATATTTAGGAGGGCATTCCGATTTAGTTATGGGTGCTTTAATGGTGAAAGATCAGAAATTGGCAGAAGAATTACATTTTATTCAATTTGCTGGAGGAGCTGTTGCTGGTCCAATGGATTCTTTTTTAGCTCTAAGAGGGATAAAAACATTGCACGTAAGAATGCAACGTCATTGCGAAAATGGAAAAGCAGTTGCAGAATATTTATCAAACCATGATAAAGTAGGCGAGGTGTATTACCCTGGTTTTGAAAGCCACCCCAATTATACAATTGCTAAAAAACAAATGAAAGATTTTGGAGGAATGGTTTCTTTTCGATTGAAAGATGAAAGTCAGAAAGCAGCATTTCAGTTTTTAGAAAACACCAAAGTTTTTACTTTGGCTGAATCTTTAGGAGGTGTAGAAAGTTTGGTAAATCATCCAGTAACCATGACACACGCATCTATTCCAGAATCAGAACGATTAAAAATAGGAATCACAGATTCACTAATACGGTTGAGTGTTGGTATTGAAGATGTAAATGATCTACTTGCCGATTTAGAACAAGCATTGAATCAATAAAACATAGGAAAGAAAGGAATTCGAAAGAGTTCCTTTTTTATCTTTTAAAAATAGATAAAGGTTTATCAAAATTTAAATGATAAATTACACCAAATTGAAGATTTAACAACCATTCATTGTCTTTATTTTCAACTACATTAGCCTGTAATCCATCAACAGCGTCAGAAAAGAAAAATTGCCAGTTAAATTGTAAATTAAAATCTATCTTAGGGTTAAATTTATAACGTATTCCTGCACCAAATGTAGCCGCAAAAGTTGTTCCTTTACCAACATCTAAAGCTCCAGGAGTTCTCCATTTTGCAGGTAGCACATTAATGTCTTGCCTCCAATCTCCTAGAGTAGAATTTAATGTATTGCTAAACATACTATATTGCAAACCACCTAGTATATATGGATTCCATTTAATATCAGACCAAGGATATACAAAGTCTTTTAAACAACGTAAATAATATTCTAATTGAAAACCAACACTGGTAATATTGGTAGTACCTGTCATGGCACGTAATTGCATTCCTAATTGAGTATTTTCATTTACGAACCTACCATGATGTTGGAAATTCCCATTAGTAATAATGTTTAGCTCACTTCTTAAAGCTAAGTAACTCCAAATCTTATGATCAGCATTCCATCTAGGATCTTTATTAAAGAAATGTAATGTGTGAGTAAAACTTAAAGAAATAGCACTATTACCATAACTACTTAAGAAATTATTTCTAATACCATAGTCGGTTTGAATGGTAGCTGTTCCAGCGTGGAACCCAATATCATGAGTGAAAAACTGTGAATTAGCTCCTTGATAAGCTAATAACATGAATGCTATGGATGCGAGAAATTTTCTCAAAAGGGGTCTATTTTGAAAACAAATATATTAAAATTGATAATATTACTAACTCAATTTTTATTCCTTTATTGTAATAATGGCATTTAGACTCCAATTTGCCCTTACTTCTTGTACTTCAGAATAATACTCTACTACTTCTGCTTGTTTTTTATCTAGAAAATTTCCTGTATCCCATTTACCATTATTATTCTCATCATAAATAATTCGAATCTTATAGGTCTTTGGAATTAGATACCTAAATAAGATATTTTCCGTTTTGTTAGTTTTTTGTTGAGTAATCGTATTATCATTCTGATCTGTAAGTTGTATAATTACAGGTTTAGCTTGAGGATTTTGAACAGAAATTGTAATATCTCCATAATCTTCAATAGACTTGGTTCTAAATTTAGTTTGAATAGAATCGTTAGAATAATTAAAAATATCTGTTAAGGCTCCTGGATAAATATCAATTGTATAAAAAGATTCAAAATCTTTGTCAAATAAAAAACCAATCTTATTTTCTTTTTCAGAAATAAAAGGAGTATATGATATCTTTAAAGTGTCTTTATCAACAAAAGATACTTTTGAAGTATCAATTTTAATAATAGGATTGTTTGAAGAAAAGAACAAAGTGTCTTTGTAATCAATAATACCTCTAACATCTGAAGAAATAGTTAAAGAATCTAATTTCTTTTTTCTCAATTTCACGGTAACAGTATCTACAATATCATTTTTAGAAACTTTAAAAACCAATGAATCTCTTTCAATAGGAGTGTGCCATAAATTTAATGTGTCAGAATCTTTCGCGAAAAATGAAATGGTTTTAAAATCTTCAGGAACATCAGAAAGAATAGCAACTTTTAAGTCTTTAGCATTCCCTTCGTAACCAAAAATAAGTTGGCCTTTTCTTTCTTCTTTTGCTCTTCTGAATTTATAGGGTAGTACTTCCTTAAAAATTGAAATGATGTCTGTAATTACGCTATCTCTAGGAAGACTAATAGTATCTTTATAAAAACCTATTTCATCAATTCTGGGGTCAAAAAGATAATCACTTGCTTTATCTTTTAAAGCAAATAAAAAATACTTGCCATCTTTTAGATTAGAGAAGCTATAATTAGATGAATCTAACGTGCTGGCAACATAATTAGGCTTTACTTTATATACTGCAGAATCGGTGTAAGAAGTATCCAGTCTGTAGAGTAATAACTTTATATCTTTAATTGCATCAGATGAATAAGAGTTTTTAACACTACCTCTTAGGTTTAATGAATCTATATAATTTCCGGTAGAAAAAACATACTTAAACCGTTCTAGTTTATTGCCTTCATTATTGTCTTGTACACTATTTCCAAAATCAAATGTATAAGTCGTATTTTCTTGAAGTGTGTCTAGAAGTTTAATGTTGATATACTTACTAGGACTTCCTTGTGGTGTTATTAATGAAGGATTTGCAGGGTTTAAAGGAGGCGAAATAACTAATTGCTTATTCAGATCTTTTAAAGTGATGTACTCGTTAAAATAAATTTTAATTTCTTTTTTATCAAAATTCAGAGTCTCATAAGGAGGATCTGCAGTTACAAATAAAGGAGCGTCTTCATCCTTTGGTCCTCCGCTTGGTCTACCTTTTTTCGCACAATAGGAAAAAGATAAAATAAGTACAAACAATAAAAGATATTGGATTTTTTTCAACTCTTTGATTTTACTACAAATAAACAATATATTTTTTGGAAAATAATGTCACTGAATTGTTAATTTTAAGGAGTGATGGCAATCGTTACGATGCTAATTTTTATTTTTTCAGCTTTTAACAATTCTTTACAGCAAGCTTCTAAGGTTGCCCCCGTTGTAATTACATCATCAATTAATAAAACATGTTTGTGGTTGAGTACTTCGGGTTTATTGATGGTGAATTTAGAAGAGGTATTTTGAAATCGATCGATTCTTTTTTTTGATGTTTGTGTTTTGGTAAAAGAGATTCGTTTTAAAGCACCTTCCAAATAGTCAATATTTAAAACTTTGCTCAAACTTTCACCAAATAGAGTAAGTTGATTATATCCTCTTTTTCTCAATTTACTTTTATGCAGAGGTACAGGAATTATATAATCTATATCGTTAAAATTCTTAGAAGCTAACAATTTTTCTCCAAACCAATTTCCAATAAAATCACCAATTTCTTGATTGGCTCTGTATTTTAAAGCATGAATTAAATTTTTGGTTTTTCCAACTTCATTATAATACAAGAATGAAGCTCCTTTTTCCAACAGAATTCGCCCTTTAAAAGTATTGGTTAAATTGTTAGAAATAAAATTACCATTATCAACAAAAGGAAGGTCAAAACGACAACGTAAGCAAATTAGTTTTTCCTGATCTAGCAATTTTTCTTCACAACAAACACAAACAGAAGGATAGAATAAGTTGAAAAGATGTGATAAACTTTTCATTTTCATAGCATTTTAGTAAATATAACAAAAACAATGTTTTATGTGAATAAAAAAATAGCAAGATTAAAAATTTACATATTTTATGTAACAAATAATAGGTAAATTGTGTCTACTTTAAAACAAACCAAAAAATACTCCGTTGACAAATAGATATAATTTCTTTAAAATTGCTATTAAGAATATAAAAACCTCCGGAACAATTACTCCTAGTTCTCGGTTTTTAGCAAAAAAAATGCTTCGTAAAATAGATTTTTCCAAAGCAGAAATAATCGTAGAATTAGGGCCAGGTAATGGAAAAATAACTAAAAAAATACTTAGTAAGTTAAACTCTAAAGCAAAATTAATTTGCTTTGAGATTAATGATCACTTTTATAATGAGTTAAAGAAAATAGAGCATTCTCAATTAATCGTTCTCAACAAATCAGCTGAAACAGTAAAAGAAGAATTAGAGAAACTAGGTTATTCAAAAAGTTGTCATATTGTTTCAAGTCTACCACTCACAAATATTCCCGATGCTATTTCGCAAAGCATTCTTCATAATTCTTATGCTTCTTTAGAAGAGAACGGAACATTTGTTCAGTATCAGTACACACCTACATATTTTAAAAAGTTGAAAAAGGTTTTTCATAAAGGAATGACTTTAGATTTTGAAGTGTTAAACGTACCTCCAGCATTTATTTACAGATGTAAAAAAGTCGTTTAATTTTCTCTTGATAACTTTCATGAATCCTGTATCTTTGCCCTCATTATGGCAAAGCAAGAAGATCAGTTTAAGAAAGTAATATCGCATGCGAAAGAATACGGTTATATTTTTCAATCAAGTGAAATCTATGACGGACTTAGTGCGGTATATGATTATGCTCAAAATGGAGTTGAGTTAAAAAAGAATATTCGAGACTATTGGTGGAAAGCAATGGTTCAAATGCACGAAAATATTGTAGGAATTGATGCTGCAATTTTAATGCACCCAACTACATGGAAAGCATCGGGTCACGTAGATGCATTTAACGATCCTCTAATAGATAACAAAGATTCTAAAAAAAGATATAGAGCAGATGTCCTTATAGAAGATTATTGCGCTAAAATTGAAGCAAAAATTGATAAAGAAGTTGCAAAAGCAGCAAAACGTTTTGGTGAGTCTTTTGATAAAGAACAATTTCTAGCTACCAATCCGAGAGTTCTTGCCAATCAAGAAAAAATCAATACCATTCTATCAAGAATGGCACAATCTTTAGAAAATGAAGATTTGGCCGATGTAAAAGCTTTAATTGAAGAGCTGGGAATTGCAGATCCTTTAACGGGTTCTAAAAACTGGACAGATGTTAAACAGTTCAATTTGATGTTTGGAACTCAGTTAGGAGCTTCTGCAGACAGTTCTATGAAAGTGTATTTACGTCCTGAAACAGCACAAGGGATTTTTGTAAATTTCTTAAATGTTCAGAAAACCGGACGTATGAAAATTCCCTTCGGAATTGCACAAACAGGAAAAGCATTTAGAAACGAGATTGTAGCAAGACAATTTATTTTTAGAATGCGTGAATTTGAACAAATGGAAATGCAATTCTTTATCAAGCCAGGAACTCAAAAAGAATGGTATGAGCATTGGAAAGAAGCCCGTTTAAAATGGCACTTAAGTTTAGGAATGGGAGAAGAAAACTATCGTTTTCATGATCATGAGAAGTTAGCTCATTATGCCGATGCCGCAGCTGATATTGAATTTAAGTTTCCATTCGGATTTAAAGAATTAGAAGGAATTCATTCTAGAACAGATTTCGATTTAAAAGCGCACGAAGAATTCTCAGGAAAGAAATTACAATACTTTGATCACGAAGAAAATAAGAGTTATACACCCTACGTATTAGAAACTTCGATTGGATTGGATAGAATGTTCTTAGCAGTGTTTTCAAACTCTTTAGTTGAAGAAGAGCTGGATAATAATACCACAAGAACTGTGTTGAAGTTGCCAGCAGTATTAGCACCAACAAAGGCAGCTATTTTACCATTGGTGAAGAAAGACGGATTGCCAGAAGTGGCTCGCAAGATTGTAGAAGATTTGAAATGGGATTTTAATGTGTTTTATGATGAGAAAGATGCAGTAGGAAAACGCTACAGAAGACAAGACGCAGCAGGAACACCTTTCTGTATTACCGTAGATCACGATACATTAGAAAACAACACAGTAACCATTCGTCATAGAGATACGATGGGACAAAAACGTGTGAAAATAGAAGAATTAAGAGACATCATCAAACAAGAAGTAGATGTGAAAACTTGGTTGATGAATATGTAACGAAGTTTTACTGAACTTGTTTCAGTATCTGAATAAATAAAAAAGCCTGCAAATTTTGCAGGCTTTTTATTGTATCGTTTTAAAACTGAAATCCAACATTAACTCCCACTCTCGGAACAATTCTAGGAGATTCATCGCTAAATAAATTTCTTCCCAATCCTCCGTGAATATCTACGGTGAATCCTCCTGAAGAAATATACTTATAACCTATAGCCAAACCTAAGGCGCCATCGGTATAATTATCTTCTACAATAACACCGTTTTCAATACGATCATCATCTCCTGTGTTATATGATAAAAAGAGTTCTCCAAAAAGGTTCCATAAACTTTCTGTTGAGAAATAATGACGAACAAAAGGAGTAATACTCAAATTTTCATTGTAACGAAAATCAGAACTATCATCTTCAAAATTAAACAATCCAGAAACCCCAGCAGAAGTTTGCTCTGTAAAATAGTGTTCATAAGAAGCTGTTAATGTTTTCAACGCTAAAGCATCTGTAATATTTACTTTAATTTCTTCTTGGGCAATTGCAATTCCTGAATACAAAAACGCAATTAATAGGATTAATTTTTTCATTACAATAAGGTTCTTAAGATAGTATAACGTAAAGCTATACAAACTTAGTGTAAAAACATTAGAATCTATATCCTAAAGAAATACCAACTCTTCCTGCTACTTCGGTAAAATCATTATCGTTGTTTAGTAAATTTCTACCGATTCCTGCAAATATTTCAGTAACAAAACCACTTTTTGTTACCCACTTTCCTCCAACAGAAACTCCTAGTGAAAAGTCTGTTTGAGATTTTGTTGTGTAAGAGCTAGTCGTTATGTCGAAATTGTAGTAATAGTCTTTGTAGTTATGTAGCATTCCAAATGCTTCGATAAAGAATCCTCTTGCATACTTATTAGAGAAATAACGTCTGTAATTTGGTGTGATAGAAAAAGTTCTATAAGTATCAAAATCATTATTATCATCCAATCCAAATTGCAAGTCTATTCCAAAAGAAGACTCTTCGTTAATTAAGTATTCATAAGAAACATCAATCCATTCAGAAACAATAAGGGTTAATGCGTTAATAGTAACTTCATGTTTTTTATTTACATCTTGTGGATAAGAATCTTCTTGAGCAAAAGCTACAGTTGAAAAACAAAATAATAGAATTGGTAATAATTTTTTCATGTTTAAGTTTTTATGATTAATGAGTTGACAAATATCAATTAGCATGCCGAAATAGATACAGAATAAAATCAGTAAGGTTTTAGCAATTTTTCAACTTGTCTACTGTTAAGATGCTTAACATGCAAAAAGGTTGCTTCAAATAGTTATTAAAGTTTAAAAAGTTTTTAAAATGATTAAAAACCAAAACCAATACTTATTCCTGCTTTACCGGCGAAACGTTCTCCGTAAGAATTCTTACCATTAATTAGATTAGGCCCTGCACCTAGATGAGTTTGTAATATGAGTCCTTTTTTAGAAACCCATTTATAGCCAATCCCTAAACCTAAAGCAAAGTCGCTTCTAGTCTCAAGGACATTAAGGGTGCCAAAATGGAAAGTGCGATTAAAAAGATCTTTCTTTTGATGATATATAGCAAACCCTTCAACAAAAAAACCAGAAGCGTATTTTTTTCCTAAATAGCGTCTATAAAAGGTAGAAATTTCACTGTATTGGCCTTCATTAAAGGCTAATCTCATAGACATTCCAAGAGATGAATGTTTGTTTAAAGTTCTTTCAAATTCAAAATCAATAGCCCCAATAGCTAGTGAAAAGGCGTTAAATTTTACTTCAGTACGATTTTTTTGAAGCTCTTGTGCTTGGCCATAAGAAATAATAGCAACGAATGCTAAAAAGAAAAATGTTTTTTTCATAGTAGTGTTTTTAGTGAATGATTTTTAAATATGCTGAATAAACAGATTTTGCTTAACCAGCATATTTTAGCAATTTCTCCCAGTCTCACTTTTCATTTAAAAAGAAAAGAATCAACTGAGATAACGAAAAATATTAAAGTAGTTTTTCATGCATAAATTGATTTTTTGATTAATAGCTGAGCAATGATATTAGTAGTCGAAATACCTAGCTGTTAAGGAAAATATAAAATCCTAAGAAAGAATATTTTTTTAGGCAAGATTTAACGAAGATTCTATTTTTCTTAACAGAAATAGTTCTTTTACGTCTGATTATTAGCAATTTAAAAAACAGCTCGTAATTGAATGTTTCCAATATGGATTGTTTTTGAGTTTTCGCTTTTTCTTCCTCTATAGTTCAGATTTAGATTTAGAAAAGAATTTAGTTTCTGATTCCACAAAAAACTCCAAGTATAATTAGTTCCTTCTTGCAAACCTTCTAACATTTGATATCCAACGGGAGAATTAGAATCTCCTTGAAAATCATTAAAGAAAGCAGAGATGTTTGCATTGAATTGTGTTTTCTCTTTTCCAGCATAGAAGTACTCGATGCCTATTTTTTGTTGTTGTAAAGTTTCGAAATCTTGTAATTGGTTTTCTTTATTCTTTAAAAGATAAAAAGCTGAAAAACGATTGTCTTCATTTAACTGATAACTAACCTTGGGTTGAAATTCCTGTTCGTTTATTTCATAATTTCTATTCAAGAAATTTTCTGTTGTTAAATTGTTTTCTGAAACTTTTCCCAGAATATCAACTACCCAAAAATTACCTAGCTTATGCGTAAATTCAATTTGATGAGTTTTAGTGTCTACATCTTGATTACCAATTAAAAATTGTTGCTTGCTTTCTGAAGTGCCAAAAGTATAGGTTGTACTATATTTTTGAAGACCTCTGTTAAAATAGAGGCTATTTCTAATATTAAAATTCAAACTAATTTGTTTGTCTTTATCTAAATCGAAAGGATTTAAATTAAAAGAGTTTCCAATTCGCTCTTGTTCGTTATTAATATTTAAAAAGAACTGATTTGAAAAATGTGAGAGAACCTTTTTTATTCCTGTTTTCTGACTCCATTGTTTAGCATTGATTCCAATAGATTGATTCCATTTTGCTCGTTGTGTTTGTATAAATCTCAAATTAGGTAAAGGAACTCTCAAGTAATTAGCTTGGTCTTGAAACTGAGCAATTTCAAATTCATCAAATTCTTGAATCCCATTGTTGTTATAATCAATCCAAGTATAAAATCCTTGACCAGGTTCTACTTCAACATATACAAAATCTTGACGAGCCACATTCCCAGAAGAGGTTTCATACAAAGTAGCCAGCGTTAAAAAATCATTGAAAAAACGTTGATTGTAAGTTACTTTAGAGTTTAAGGCTTTTTCATCTTCTGTAAATGCATTTTCAGTAATGCGGTAATTGGCATATAAAGAAAGATTTGTTTTCTCAGTTTGAATCAATTTAGAATCTAAATAAATGGTTTTCCTATTGTTAATCTCAGCAAAACTATTATTTCTAATACTATCATTGTTTCTGTAATTGAACCCTACTTTAGCAAATACTTTAGTGCTATCGCCAATACCCAGATATCCCTCGTATTCTTTAAACTTATGATTGGTGAGAATTTTTTGTTGTGTAGATTTTAATTCACCATCATTAGATTCAACGTGAACAAAACCACCAATCCAAGATTTTGTAAAACTCTGCTCAACACCACCTTTTAAACGCAAAAAAGTATTCTCTTGAATGTCAGAATCATTTTTTAAAAAACTACTATTTGCATAAAAATAGGTATTGTCAAATTTCATTCTAGAATTCAGAAGATGTTTGCTTCCAGAATAGTTACTAGAAAATTTCAATTGCTGAAAAGAATAGGAAAGGTAACTTTCGTTTTGATTCTTCAAGGTGAAGCCTAAACTGGTTTGTTGTTGATTTCCTTGCGGATTGACCAAGTTCCAATCACGATTAAATTCTACAGCCTGAAAACGTTGAATAGTATTAAAGTTCTTATGAATAAATAAATGCTCTACTTGAGTTAGAAATTGCCATTTTTTATCAATCAAGGTTTGTTGCCAATTAATTTTTGACGCTATTCCTTTTGAGTCTTCATTTCCAATACTTGAAAATAAATTACGATCATTATTACTAAAAGCTAATTCAGCAGATAGGTTTGTTTTGTCGGTTGGTTTGTACTCTGAATTTACAACAGCAACTTGTAATTTTTCTGGAGCAATCAACTGAATAATTGGGTTGTAATTTCCAAGCCCAGACCCTACATAAGAAAATACGTTACCATTAGCTAAGGTTTGATCTAATATATAATCACCCTGATTGGTTCCTACATTGGTAAAGATTACATTAAATAGTGTGTCGTTTTCATTAGTAGAGTATTCAAAAACTTCCACACTTCCAACTTGAACACGCTTGTATAAAATCTTATTTGGATCAAAAGTATCTGGAAAGGCACTCTCTGCAACCATTAAACTAGGGTCGTTTCCGGCGTTGGCTAGAATTTGTTTTTGAGCATCAGTTAAACTTAGCTGTATAGGCTGGTTTTTCACATCATTTTCATTATAAAAGAATCCAGCGATAGAAAAATGATCACTCGAGTATTGCGCCTTTTCATAAGTAATAAACCTTGTGTAATTTCTATTAGAGAATTGAAACTCAACACGAATTCTCATATCATTTGTAATAGGAAAAGTGGTGTTAAATCTAATTTCTCCAATATTATAATCAATTGTATAGTCTTCATTAAGACCTCTTTTAATAAGCGAGCCGTTCACAAAGACACGATCACTTCCAGAAACAATTACAATATTAGGTTCGTTGTTGGGACCAAAGATTTTATATGGACCTTGATTTCCTTCAACGCCCACAAAATTGTATGCGGTAAACTGACCTCTAACAACAGCGCCAGAAGCAAGAACAGTGGTTTTGTCATTGATGTTTGCTTCTACCTCCAAACCAGCTACTTGCTTTTCAAAGTTGAGGAAATAACTTTCCTGATTTTTTAAGCTAACATCTCCTGCTTTTACTCTCCAATCTTTGCTGAATAATTCGATAAAAATTCTATCAAAGTCTGTAATACTTTGACTATATCCATTTTCTTGTAGTGGAATATTTGTGTCAAAAATATTAGCTCTAATAGACACTTCGTCGGAGAGTTTTCCTTCAATATTTAAATCCATTGATGAGTTCGTCACAGTACTTTGATTATTTCCTGATGTTACCCCTCGTGTTATGTATCCACTAGTTTTTAATCCATCAAAAAGCTTAAGTTCTGTTGCTTTTTTGTTTGAAGTTAAACTATAGAGGGTTCCGGTATTGCTATTGTTAGGGATAATCAAGCGTTTGTCGAAAGGACTATAGGATTTGGTCAAGAAATTTGGAAACCTAAAATATTCAATGGTAATTTCTTGGTATTTTTTTGAATCGATAATAAGTATCGCATCATTATAGATGATTCGATATTCTGAAGGAAATAATATTTTCTGTTGTTGATTTAATACTTTAAACTGTTGCGGATTGATAGGAACAGAGTCGAATCGAATTGTGTCTTTAGAAACAAGAATTTTTTTTGACCTAAAATCAGAAGAAGTAATTTGCGAATGTGCAAAAAACCCAACAAAGAAAAGCAATAGAAAAAGCGCCTTTTTGGTCATAATCTACAAACGTAGGAATAATAAAATTAGTCTAAAATAACGATTGTTGTTTTACAGGACTTTCATGATCTATTAACCATTTTTTCCTCCAAATACCACCAGCGTATCCAGTTAGAGAGCCATCAGAACCAATTACTCTATGACATGGAATTACAATCCAAATTGGGTTTTTACCATTAGCTGAGGCTACAGCACGAATGGCTTTTGGATCGCCAATATGTTTAGTTTGCTCTAAGTAAGTTCTGGTTTTTCCGAACGGAATAGTCTTAAGTTCATTCCAAACTTTTTTTTGAAAATCAGTTCCTTTAGGGTTCAGTTTTAAATTAAATTCTTTTCGTTTGCCTTGGAAATATTCATCTAATTGCGTTACACAATCTTGTATGCACTGAGGAAGATTATTTGTTATTTCATGAGAACTTGGTAAATCTATATCGATTACTGAGATAGATTGTATACCATCTTTATCTCCAACAATTTCTGCAGTTCCGATAGGTGTTTTGTAATATGTAGTTTTAAATTCCAAAAACCTCTTTTGAATTTTGAGTAGTAATTTCGGCAATTTCTTCAAAAGATAAATCGTAAATATCTACTAATTTGTCAACAATCATACTCAAATAACTGCTCTCATTTCTTTTTCCTCTGTAAGGTGTTGGAGCTAGGTAAGGCGAATCGGTTTCTAAGACAATGTGTTTAAGGTCAATCTGATTTAAAAACTTGTCGATTTTCCCATTTTTAAACGTAACCACACCGCCAATTCCTAACTTCATATTGTATGAAATCGCTTGATGTGCTTGCTCTATATTTCCTGTAAAACAATGAAAAATTCCGCGTAAGTCATCCCCTTTTTCTTCTTCTAAAATTTCAAAGATTTCATCAAAAGCATCTCTACAATGTATAGCAATGGGAAGTTTTTTTTCTTTTGCCCATTGAATCTGAGTTCTAAAAGCGTCTTGTTGTTGCTCTAAAAAAGTTTGATCCCAATACAAGTCGATTCCTATTTCTCCAATCGCATAGAAATTTCGTTTATCAATCCATTCACGAACAAGCTTTAATTCTTCTTTGTAATTTGTCTGAACAGAAGTTGGATGCAAGCCCATCATTAAAAAAACATGTTCAGGATATCGCTCTTCCAAATCTAACATTCGTTGCGTGTAAGAGCTGTCTATAGCTGGAATAAAGAAACGATTAACACCAACATCAAAGGCTCTTTGCATGATAACTCCTCTATCTTGGTCAAATTGTTCAGAATATAAATGAGTATGCGTATCCGTAATCATTTAAAGTGTATTTTTGTAATCTTATTTTAGAGATCGTAAAAATACGCAAATGAGCAGTTTGAAAAAACTATTAGAGAAAAAGAAATACATTAAAATTAACCTAAGAAAGATTGTAACCAATCATCTTGAGTTAGATGCAGAAATTAATGGAGTTAAAGGTCGATTTATATTAGACACTGGAGCCTCAAACTCATGTGTAGGATTAGATTTGATAGAGCATTTTAAATTAGATGCACATGAAAGTGAAACAAAAGCAGCTGGAGCAGGAGCAACTGATATGGAAACACAACAATCTGATGATAATACATTGAAAATTGGAAAGTGGAAGACAGCAAAGTGTCACTTAGTGTTATTTAACCTAACACATGTAAATAAAGCCTTAACCCAACATGAAGCAGAAGAAGTTCATGGGATTATAGGAGCAGATATTTTAGAAAAAGGAAAAGCAATTATAGATTATAACAAGAAAGTCTTATATCTCAGAAAACTAAAGAAATTTTAGATAAATAGTATCTTTGAAAACTTAAAAAAAAAACAATAAAGATGAGTTTAGAAAAACAAATCATGGAAGAAATGAAAGCAGCGATGAAATCAAAAAATACTGTTGCTTTGCAAGCATTAAGAGCAATAAAATCTGCTTTCTTATTGGCGAAAACTGAAGCAGGTGCTGGAGGTGATTTAACGTCTGAACAAGAAATGAAAATTGTACAAAAACAAGTAAAACAACGAAAGGATAGTGCTGCTATTTTCATTGAACAAGGAAGGCAAGATCTAGCTGATCCTGAGTTGGCAGAGGTAGCTGTGTTGGAAAAATTTCTACCTGAAGCATTGTCTGAAGAAGAAATAGAAAAAGTAGTTGTTGCTACTATAGCCAAAGTTGGAGCTGAAGGGATGAAAGATATGGGAAAAGTTATGGGAATTGTTTCAAAGCAACTTGCTGGACAAGCAGATGGAAAAACAATTTCAGGAATTGCCCGTAAACATTTAGCATAAAACTTTAAGGCCCCGTAGTTCAACTGAATAGAATATCAGATTTCGGCTCTGAGGGTTGCAGGTTTGAATCCTGCCGGGGTCACGAATAAATAGTTCAATGAGAAAAAATGCCAAGCTAGCTTGAGCATTTTTTTGTTTGAACTGTTTTCAAAGCGGAGCTTTGTAGGATCAACGGAGTTAATCCTAAGAATACTGATATAATAGGTTTACCAAGCTAGCTTGAGCATTTTTTTGTTTGAATTAATTGAATGTTTGGTACACTTTTTTCAATTTCATTGATAGCTTTTAGTCTTTTACGCATTTATACCTAACCCTTTTGATGTAAGTATATTTGCGTAATTTTTTATTTGGGTAATAACTGTCTATAAATAAGTCGTTTAACAAAATATATTTGGACTGTTATTAACCAAAAAAACCAAAAAAAATGGCAAATTATTCAGTAGAAAACCAATGGGGTGGAACAAGTGCTCCATGGCATCCTGGAGGAACTTGGGTTCTAGGAAACAGAGAAAATCAAAATCCAGTAGCATTTGACATTAGTTCTAATGATGGAGGAAAAACATTAACAGGGACTATGACTTACGATGGGGAAGGACCAATCGGATTTAAAGGGACTTTAACTTCTGGTAACAATTATGAAGTGGAAAATCAATGGGGAGGTTCGAATGCACCTTGGCACCCTGGCGGTACTTTTGTAATTGGAGGTAGAGATGGTCAACATGTAGTAAGATTGAAAGTATCTTCATCTGATGGTGGAAAAACATTTTTAGATCCAGTTGGAATGACTTATGAAGGTGAAGGTCCTATTGGATTTAAAGCATCTCTTTCATAAGAGTTGTTTAGAAAATACTTATCAAAGCCTATCTAATATTAGATAGGCTTTTTTAATTTGATTTTAGACATCTTATTAAACTCATATATTATGAGTTTTTAAAATATTACCTATCTTGTTGTTTCTTTATATCCCCTATGAAGTACACTTATATTTTACGATACGGTATCCCTTTGGTTGCCTTTTTAGGTTTCATCATAAAAGGTATAGAAAAATTAACAACTTCTTTTTTCAACAGAAGCCCAATTATTCATACAACGAAACGAAAAAAACGTTTATCTAAGCATCAAAAAAGTATACTTCTTCAGCATGTTGATTTTTATAATAAGTTAGATGAGCGATATCAAGAACATTTTGAACATCGTTTAGCGGTCTTTATAAGACATTATGAGTTTATTGGTAGAGATGGATATAGTATTGATGTAAAAACGAGAGTCTTAATAGGTTCTTCTTATGTGATGCTGACCTTCGGCAAACGAAAATTCATAACAGATATATTCAATAAAATTCTTATTTACCCAGATGCTTTTCTTTCTACAACAAGTAATCGAAAACACAAAGGAGAGTTTAATCCAAAATACAAAACAGTTGTTTTTTCATGGAAGCATTTTTGTGAAGGAATTGCTATCAAAAATGATAATTTAAACCTAGGGATTCATGAATTTACTCACATTATTCATATCAAATCTTTGCAAGAGAGAGATGTAAGTTCTTTGATTTTTAGAAGAGGATATCAACGTCTAATGAATTACTTGCAAGAAAATAAGCATGTTAGAAAACGAATTTTATCTTCAAACTACTTTAGAAAATATGCATTTGAAAATCAGTATGAATTTATAGCTGTTTTGATTGAGAGTTTTATAGAAACCCCACAAGAATTCAAAGCTCAGTTTCCTAGGATATACAAAAAAATTAAAACCATGCTAAATTTTAATTTTCTACACTATTAAATTCTAAGAAGATAATAGTAAAGAACAATGAAACAAATTTGGGCATTTATTTTTCATTTGGATTGTTTGGTATTATTTTTGCAAACTGAAAATTTGATGAATATTAATAAAAAACAAATATAGTTTTGAGATCTATTTCTTTCATTTTGGTTCTTTTTACTGTGCTATCTGTTGAAGCACAAAAGTCAAACGCTTATGCTCAAATGTTATCCTTAGACAGAAGCAACATACTTTTTTCAGGAGAGAAAAATGGTTTTGATTTTGAGGATGTGAAATTTAAATTTCAATTTGTTAACTGTAAGGGAGAAGTAAAGCTAGGTGTTACTTATGATAAGAAAGCATCTTTTACAAAATTCAGATATAAAGGTAAATCATATAACAAGAGTCAGGTAGGAAGCGCTTTATGGCCTAAATCTCAAGAAATAGAAATTAACGATGTGAGTGCAGATTTGTATTTTGGAAGCAGAAAACTAGGAAAAGTCTTCATCAAATTTATCCCTAAAAGATACACTGGATGTTCAGGAACTATGTATGATGTACTTAAAGATGTTGGTCTAAGAGCTAATGATAAAGTTTACAAGAGCAATATCAAAAGATTGATGTTAAGAAACATCAAAGTTTTAAGAGCTGGATCTGGAGACGAAAAAAGAATAAGTAAAATTGCTAAGAAAATAAATTAAGTTTTAAAACTTACAAATAAGCTATCTTCTTAATACTCTTTAGGGCTTTCACATTACTTCATTATTTTAACTGCCTAAGTTTTTTAAAGAATTTAATGAGCATTCTTCATTAAAAGATAGAATTATCATTGTAGAAATACAATGATAAATGTCATCTTATTTGGCTCTTTTTTTATAGAAATTTGGTTTAGAATTTAAAACCATAAATCATGAAAAAAAGAATGCCAGTATCTACAATAATGACGAAAGACCTCATAACGATCAATCAAACAGATGATTTAACAATGGCAGAATCGTTGTTTAAAAAGCATCGTATTAGGCACATTCCCGTTGTAAGCGGAAAAGAAATTGTTGGGATGTTAAGCTACACAGATCTTTTGCGTATTAGTTATGCTGATGCTGTTGATGAAAATGAAACTGATGTTGATACAATGGTTTATAATATGTTTACAATAGATCAAGTGATGGCAAAAACCCTCGTAAAGGTTTCTCCACAAGCTACGGTAAAAGAGGTGGCTGAGATTTTATCAGAAAAAGAGTTTCATGCATTACCCGTTGTTGACAATAGTGCATTGGTGGGTATAGTTACCACCACGGATTTAATTCGATATTTGTTGGAGCAATATTGAATAGGTTTGGATGTTAGAGAGGCTTCTTAGGAAGCCTCTTTTTTATTTAAGTAATACCTTAATATCCTTTGTATATCTCTGTTGTCTTTTTGCGGTTGTACGTAGAATAAATATTCATCAGGGTTTTCTAACTCAATTTCCTTATCTAAGTATCCAAAACCTTTATAAATACCATTTAGAATAAGAACAAAGCCAATTTCATTTTCAGTTCTTCCTTTTTCTTTGATGACCAAGTTTTCTGTTTGTAAACCAAGAGACTCAATAGCATTTTTTACTCTTAAATTATAAGAAGAAACGTCTTCTTTACTTGAACAAATACCTTTACATTTTTTAATTTGATAATGAAAACAAGCGTTAACATTTGTTTGAAGGTGACAGTATTTTGGACACAATTCAAACTCTTCACATACCTTCTCCAGCAAATTTCTGCATTCCGAAACATTGTAGAATTTCATAATAGCATTAGGCACCAATTTTAAACGATTATAAGCTAAATGTAAAATTCCTTTTTGATCTTCATAAGAGAAAAGACCGATGGCTTCATTAGCTCTTCTTTGTGCCCTATTGTATTTTGGATACAAATGTTTAATATCTGCAGATTCTTTAAGTAAAGCCAACAACTCACTTCCCATTTCTTGGTAAGTAATATTTGCTGTTTCCAAACACATAGAAATTTCTTTCTGTTTTTTGTCATAGAAATGACTAATGACCCGCTGCTTGATATTATTGGCCTTGCCTACATAGATTACATCTTTTTGTAGGTCTTTAAAATAATATACGCCAGGAGTTTCAGGTAAATTGTCAACTACCTTTTTATCTAGTAAAGGAGGAATCGTTGCCTGTCTGGAACGAGGGTTTAAGAATCCTTGAACAATAAACTCATTATCTCTTTCAATCAATCTTCGAAACAGCTCTACAGTAGCTTCAGCATCTCCTTTTGCTCGGTGCCTTTCAGCAATTTCTATACCTTCATAGATGCAAATATTTCCTAAGCTGTAAGATCGTAATCCGGGAATTATTTTTCTAGAAAGTCGAACAGTACATAGTTTTTGCCTTTTAAAGTTAAAGCCAAGATTCTTAAACTCATCTTGAATAATATTATAATCGAAGTTAACATTGTGAGCAACAAAAATGGTATCTCTGGTAAATTCTTCAACTTTTTTAGCAATCTCATAAAACTTTGGAGCAGTACGAACCATTGCATCGGTTATGCCAGTAAGATTTGTAATAAAAGCAGGAATAGTTTGTTCTGGATTTACCAACGAAGTAAACTCATCAATTACTTTTTGACCATCAAAAAGAAAGATAGATATTTCGGTTATTTTTTGACCTTTATATCCATTACCAGTAGTTTCTATATCTACTACCGAATACAATAGCTAAGATTGATTTTTGTTGTCTTGCCTAATCCCTATATACACAACACCAGCAGCTGTGAAGAGCATTAAAACACCATACAGAGCAGATACAATAGCGAAAGAAGAATTCTGAAGAAGTACAACAGCTACTGTTATACCAAGTGTGCCATTTTGAATGCCTGATTCAATAGCAATGGATAAAGACCTTTTTTTAGTAACTTTTAAAGTTCTTGCCGAATAATAACCAATCAGCATTACAATAATATTCAACAAAATAATAATAGCGCCAGCTTCTTTAAATGAAGAAACTAAATTTTCCTTTTCCTTTAAAATAATACCAATAATTACTAGGATTAAAAGCAAAGCAGAGGCAATACGAACAGGCTTTCCCATTTTTAAAGCAAAGTTTTCTTTTCTTTTTCTAATGAGCATTCCTAGTGAAACAGGTATGATAATAATCATCAAGATTTGAAGAAATGTTTGTAGAATGTCTAGCTTTATAATATTGCTTTGATCCAAAAACTGTTCTAAAGAAAAATTAACGATAAACGGAATGGTTAGAATTGTGATAAAACTACTAAAAGCTGTTAATGTTACAGAGAGAGCAGCATCTGCTTTAGCAAGGTGTGATATTAAATTTGAAGTGGCCCCTCCAGGACAAGCAGCTAAAATCATAACTCCTACAGCTACTTCTGGCTGCAAAGGAAACAACGAAGCTAATCCAAAAGCAAAAAGAGGCAATAGAATAAGTTGATTTACTAATCCTATGATAATTGCTTTGGGTTGTAAGAAAATTCGTTTAAAATCATCAGCAACTAAAGACAATCCCATTCCTAACATAATAATGCCTAGTGATACTGCCAAGATAATTGCTGTAGTTTGATCCATACGTTATTTTTTAGCTTATAATTGTTTTTAAATTGGCAATAGTGGCTGTTGGATTTTCGCTTTTAAAAACAAAACTTCCAGCAACTAGAACATCAGCCCCAGCTTCTATCAATGCATTTGCATTTTGATCGGTAACACCTCCATCTATTTCAATCTGACATTTAGATTCTGAAAAATCAATTAAGTGTTTTAATTGACTAACTTTTTTATACGTGTTCTCTATAAAAGATTGTCCTCCAAATCCAGGGTTTACACTCATAATACACACAAGATCAAGATCTTTAATAATGTCTTCTAATACTGCAATAGGAGTATGCGGATTTAAGGCTACTCCGGCTTTCATACCAGCCGCTTTTATTGCCTGAATAGTTCTATGTAAATGAGTACAAGCTTCATAGTGAACAGTTAAAATATCTGCTCCTAAATCTGCAAAAGTTTGAATATACCTGTCTGGATCTACAATCATCAAGTGAACATCGATTGTTTTTTTTGCATGTTGCGAAATGGCCTTTAGAACTGGCATTCCAAATGATATATTGGGTACAAAAACGCCGTCCATAATATCGATATGAAACCAGTCAGCCTCGCTTGTATTTACCATTTCAATATCTCTTTGAAGATTGGCAAAATCAGCGGCTAAAATAGAAGGTGCAATTAATTTGCTCATGTAAGTTGTGTTGTTTTTTGTTGTATAAAAATAGACATATAAAAAAGAAAACTCTCGAAATTTTTCGAGAGTTTTCCATAAGATATTTACAATACGATTATCCTAAATAAGTCATCAAAATCTTACTTCTAGATGTATGTTTTAATCTACGAATTGCTTTTTCTTTAATTTGACGTACACGTTCACGAGTTAAATCAAAGGTTTCTCCAATTTCTTCTAATGTCATTGGCTGGTGTTCACCTAAGCCGAAGTATAATTTTACAACATCAGCTTCACGAGGAGTAAGTGTCTCTAAAGCCCTGTTGATTTCTATACGTAAAGATTCATGTAATAAAGTTTTATCTGGATTTGGAGATTCACCTGAATTTAATACATCATAAAGGTTAGAATCTTCCCCTTCAATAAGAGGTGCATCCATAGATACATGACGTCCAGAATTTTTCATAGATTCTTTTACATCATTTACCGTCATGTCTAACTTTTTAGCAATCTCTTCAGCACTTGGTGGACGTTCATTTTCTTGCTCTAAGAAAGCATACATTTTATTGATCTTATTAATAGATCCAATTTTGTTTAATGGTAAACGAACGATACGCGATTGCTCTGCTAATGCTTGTAAGATTGATTGACGAATCCACCATACAGCATAAGAGATAAATTTAAAACCTCTAGTTTCATCAAAACGTTTTGCTGCTTTGATTAAACCTAAATTTCCTTCGTTAATTAAGTCTGGTAATGTTAATCCTTGATTTTGATACTGTTTAGCAACAGACACCACAAAACGTAAATTTGCTTTTGTTAACTTCTCTAAAGCTCTTTGATCTCCTGCTTTAATTCTTTGAGCTAATTCTACCTCTTCATCAGCAGTAATTAAATCTACTTTACCAATTTCTTGCAAATATTTGTCTAAGGATGCAGTTTCTCTGTTGGTAACCTGCTTTGTAATTTTAAGTTGTCTCATGTATTTTATGAAAAATATTAAGGATTAATACTATCGTTACATTTCATTATACGGAAGACTTTAACTAAATGTTACAAAAAGGTGAATTTTTTTTAAGAAATAATAAATAGTAAAAAATAAAGTTTATATACTGAAGTTTAGTGCTTTATTGCTATATTTGTAGCATTAACATATGTTAATAATTTGAGATTTAGTATCGAATTGATAGAGGTTGGGGGACATCTATCGTTCATGTGAAGTAAAATTCACAAAAAAGCCATCCGAAAAGGGTGGCTTTTTCTGTTTCTATAAGGAAGCTTTTCGTAAAGTATTCTTATATTACTCTTAAAATAATGTGACTTTTTTAAAGTCTTTGTGTCTCAATTAGATAAAGGTTTATTTATAGTTGAAAACTCCCGAAGCAACAAAACTAAGCGACGAAGAATTAGTCGCTAGAATAGTGAAAACAAATGATACTCATTTGTTTGCCGTTCTTTATGATCGGTATGCTTCTGTGGTATATAATAAATGTTATGGTTTTTCTAAAAGTAAAGAAGAAGCTGAAGATTTAACTCATGATGTTTTTATCAGACTATTTATAAAACTTAGAACTTTTAAAGGAGCATCAAAATTCTCTACTTGGTTATACTCATTTACTTACAATTTCTGTGTGAATTATGTGCAAAGAAATAGTAATAAGAAAAAGGAGAAAGTAACTATTGTTACAGATCAAGTAAAAGAAGATGCTTCAATAGAAGAGGTTGATGACGCTACATTATTTGCTCTTAGATCGGATCAGTTGGCAAAGGCGATGGAGATGATAGATCCGAATGATAAAATGATTTTACTAATGAAATATCAAGATGATATGTCTATTAAAGAAATATCACAAGGATTAGATTTAGGTGAAAGTGCAGTTAAGATGAGATTGAAAAGAGCCAAAGAAAAGGTAGTGCAAATTTGTAAAGGATTCTAGTATGGAAAATCCGTTTAAGAAAATATTACATCACGAAGAAGTACCTCAAATTTTGAGGAATAAGGTACTTAATGATGTTGCCATGATTAAATTAACTATTGACGTGGCAGATTTGTTTGTGGTTAAGTACCCTAAAACAATAGAAGATATTGTAGATGGTATTTCTGCTACTCAAAATCAAAAAGAAGAAAAAGAAACTGAAGATAAAGACAACAATAACGAAGATTAACTAATAACTATACACCATGAAAACACTATTAATCGCATTACAATCTGATTTAGATTTTAGTTTTTTAAGAAACCTTTGGAATGATTTTATAGATTTTTTACCCAAACTTTTATTAGGACTTGGTTTCTTAATATTAGTATGGATTCTATTGAAAGTAATTTTATACCTAGTTAAGAAAGCTCTCGGGTTTACTAATATAGATCGACTTCCAGAAAAATTGAAAATCGATGAAATCTTTGGTGAGTCTAAAATAAAAATAGAACCCACAAAGATTATTTTAAAAACAGTCAAATGGATACTCATTTTAATATTTGTCATTATAGGTTCTGAATTATTAGGACTAAGAATGGTCTCTGAACAATTAGGAAATGTAATTGCTTACTTGCCAAAATTAATTAGCGCACTTATCATATTTGGTGTAGGTATATATATAGCTAATATGGTAAAGAATGCTTTGACCTCTATGTTTAAATCTCTAGAACTTACTGGTGGAAACCTTGTAGGAAACATCGCTTTTTATCTAATCGCAGTAATTGTTTCAGTAACAGCATTAAATCAAGCTGGTGTTAATACCGATTTAATAACAAGTAACCTTTCATTAATCCTTGGTTCTATATTATTGGCATTTACTATTGCTTTTGGAATTGGTTCAACAGACGTAATTAAGAGATTACTTTTTGGGTATTATTCTCGAAAAAACTTACAAATAGGACAAAAAATTAAAATAGATCAAACAATTGGAGTTATAGAATCTATAGATAATATATGTCTGGTAATCAATGCAGAAGAAGGTAGAATGATATTTCCAATAAAGGATATTGTAGATGCTCAAATAAAAATTATTGAATAAAAGTTGATTTTTTTTGTGACCTCATCTAAAAAGTTGTGTCAAAAGAATAGAAAGCACAAAAAGATGAAGGCACAAAAAACACAAAAGAAAATAGAATTGCTGAAAAAAGTCATATTGGTTTCAGCATCCATATTTGTATTACTGAGCTTTATTGTCTTTTATATTGATACAGTTTTGGATAAAGAATCATTGTATATTACTCTTGTGAAAGGAATATTGATTTTCGATTTTTTAGCAATGGTTATAAGTAATGAAATTATAAAGAAAGAGAAAGAGAAAATTAAAGAGTTAGCTTATACATTCATGGTGATTAGAAAGTAAAATAATAGAGAATCGGGGGAGTCTATTATTTTAATAGCGTAAGCTAAAAAAAAGACCGCTTAAAAAGCGGTCTTTTGAATTATATAAAGGTTATTATTTAAAATAATCCGTTGATCTGAGAGTCAATTCGATCAATAATATACCCTAAATCTTCTTGATTGTCTACAAAGTCTAAATTATCTACATCTATAATAAGAAGTTTCCCTTTTTTATATGTTGTAATCCAAGCCTCATATCGCTCATTAAGTCTGCTTAAATAATCAATACTAATAGAGTTTTCATATTCTCTACCTCTTTTGTGTATTTGACCTACTAAGGTAGAAATATCAGCCCTAAGATAAATAAGAAGATCTGGAGGAGTTACCAGATTTTCCATCAATTCAAACAGAGAACTATAATTACTAAAATCTCTATTAGTCATTAGTCCCATTGCGTGAAGGTTAGGTGCAAAAATGTGTGCATCTTCATAAATGGTTCTGTCTTGGATTATCTTTTTCCCAGATTTTCTTAATTCTAAAATCTGACGGAATCTACTGTTCAAGAAATAAACCTGAAGATTAAATGACCAACGCTCCATTTCGCCGTAGAAATCGTCCAAATACGGATTTTCATCCACAGATTCATAATGAGGTTTCCAGTTATAATGTCTTGCTAATAGTTTTGTTAATGTTGTTTTTCCGGCACCAATATTTCCGGCAATGGCTACATGCATAATTAAGTGTTCTAAAGTTCAAGCTTGCCAGCTGCTGGCTGGGCAAGAGGCATTAAAGGTAATCAAAATTTAGAATTCTATACTACTAAATTGTGAGTTTATAGCCAAAGCCTCTAACGTTAATAATTTGCACATTTTCGTCTTTAGAAAGCTTCTTGCGTAGTTTACTGATAAACACATCCATACTTCTTGCGTTAAAGAAATCATCATCTCCCCAAAGCTTTTTAAGAATAAATGTTCTATCTAAAATCTCGTTTTTCATTTCATACAAATGAAACAGTAACTCCGACTCTCTATGAGTCAGAAGAACTGTTTCGTCTAAGTAATGAAGACTTTGTTTTGTATAATTAAAAGTATATTCACCAATGCTCATATTTTCATTGTCCTTTCTTAATTTCACTCTATCTAAAAGAGCATGAATACGAACAATGAGTTCTTCCATAGAAAAAGGTTTTTTCAAATAATCATTCCCACCATGTTGAAATCCATCTAAAACGTCTTTGGTTTGAGATTTAGCAGTTAAAAAAATAATAGGAATATGTTTGTCTTCTTCTCTAATCTCTTTCGCAAGTGTAAATCCATCTTTTTTTGGCATCATTACATCTAAAACCAGAACATCTGGATTCTGTTCTTTGTATAGTTTATATGCCTCTTCTCCGTTTTGAGCTAAAAAAACATCAAAATCTCTAGTTTCAAGACTCTCTTGAACAATCTGACCTAAGCTGGGTTCGTCTTCAGCTAAAACAACTTTTATATGATTATTCATCCGGAAGAATAATTTTAAAAATAGTAGTATTCATATTTGATGATAAATGAATAGTTCCCATATGTTTTTCTGTAATCTTTTTAGAATAAAATAGACCTATTCCAAATCCTTTAACATCATGCTTGTTCCCTTTAGGGATCCTGTAAAATTTATCAAATATCTTTTCTTGTTGACTTTTTTCTATTCCTTTTCCATTATCGGCTACAGAAATTTCCGTAGTATTTAAAACAGCATTCAGATTAATTTCTATTTGATCACCACCATATTTTATGGCATTATCAATAAGATTAGATATAGCATTTTCAAAATGAAATAAATCGATTGTTAAAACCTTTGAAGAAATGTTGGTAGAAAAAGAGATTTTCTTATCAGTTAAAAGTTCATGCTTTTTAGCAATTCTAGTAATTAAATCAACAAGATCTACAGGCTCTTTTTTCAAGATTAATTTTTCTGAATCCAATGTAGCAGTTTCCAATAATTTTTCTACCATTTGATGCAGTTTCTTCAATTGAACCGAAGACATAGAAAGATACTTCTGCGTTTTTTCTTTATCATCAATTACATTAAAGTTTTCAATAGCTTCAATTGCAGTTGAAACTGTAGCAATGGGCGTTTTAAATTCGTGAGTAATATTACTTATCAAATCATTTTTAATCTCAGCTAATTCTTTTTGTTTGTTGATGATTTTTAATAGATAAAATAAACTCCCAATAACAGTGAGTGATAACAAAAGAGAGAGTAATATTCCTGTTAAACTTTTTTTAAGAGCATCCAAAGATGGGTCTGAATGATATAGTATTAATTCTTGAGTAGGTCTTAAATAAGTTGATTTAGCATTAGCATTAAGAACCTGAAAATTATCAGATTTGCTTTTCGTGGTTTCTCTTAAAAAACCTCTTTCCATATAATCAAAATAATAATCTGTAGAGATTCCTTTTGATGTTAATTGACGATTTAAAAGCGAATCTAATTGAGGGAAATCAATATCATCATTTGTCAAAGCAATATAGACAGACTGAATTCCCTTAGCAACTTTTATACTATCTGAAAGTTTTCTTCTTATAAACGATTCTGAATATGGAATAGAAAGAGTCTCACCAGTTAGCAAACGATTCTTTTTTAAAGATTTAGCAATAAGAGTATCATTTACAATTAATGAGTCTATAATTCGATGTGCTTCTTTGGGATTTTCATGATACTTATTCTTTAAACTCAAAGTGATGTTATATTCTAAACTATCTCTCTCTTTCATATAATCATCCATCCATAAGCCACCAAAAAGATGGTTTTCAAAGAAAATACTATCAGAAGCTACAATAGAAAAGAAATTGTTTTTTGAGAGATTAGAAAAATATTCTTCAATAGCAATATCTAAGCTAATTTGAATTTCATTAGCAATTCTTTTTCTATTTTCCTGAAAGTTTTTATAATTCCAATACAATTGTACAGCTATTGTTGTCACAATAGTAGCTGTGATTAAGTAGAGTATCCAATTGTATTTTTTTGTGTTCATGCCTCAAAAGTAAGTAGTTACAGTTAAATAAAAGAATCGGTTAACACTCGTTAACATTCATTAACCGAGAAAATACAAATGGTCTTACATATTTGTATCGTCAAAAATTAAACTTAAATCGTTAAAACAAATGAAAAACAAGATTTTTATTTTACTCTTTTTCCTTTCTGCTGCTATTTATGCACAAGATTTTTATGGAAAAGCTACCTATAAAACACATAGGAAAGTAAATTTTAAAATGGATAGCACGCAAACAGCACAAAATCCAGACCTACAAGCTCAAATAGAAGCTCAAATGAAAAAAATGTTTCAAAAAACATACATATTAAATTTTAATAGATCAGAATCTACCTATAAAGAAGATGTGAAATTGAATTCTCCACAACCTCAAATTGGAGGAGGAAATGTTTTTGTACAAGTAGTAGGTAATGGAGGAGGAAATGATGTCATTTATAAAAACATTAAAGAGAATAGAATTGCCAATAAAACAGATTTAATGGGTAAAATCTTTTTAGTGAAAGATGAAATGACCAAATATGATTGGAAGCTTACTGGCGAAACCAAGAATATTGGTCAATATACATGTTATAAAGCAACATATGAAAGAGAAGTAGAGAATATGGAAATAAAAATGGTGGATGGAGAACCTAAAGAGGTAGAAAAAAAAGAAATGAGAACAACAACTGCTTGGTATACAACAGATGTTCCTGTAAGTAATGGACCGGGAAATTATGGAGGATTACCAGGCTTAATTCTAGAGATAAATGATGGAGATCAAACCATTGTATGTACAGAAATCGTTTTAAATCCTTCTAATAAAATAGAAATCAAAGAGCCAGAGAAAGGAAAAGTCGTTAGTAGAGAGAAATTTGAAAAAATTTCTAGAAAGAAAGCGAAAGAAATGATGGAGAGATTTCGTAGTAGAAGAGGTGATGGTCATGAAATGGAGATAAGAATAGGTGGGTAAAATTGTTTTTGTTTAATTTTTTTTTGAAAAGATTAAACTTTTGGCTTTTTTTTAAGTCTTATACATCAGTATAAATGGTAATTTTGCCAAAACTAAAAGCCAAATAACAATGAAACAAGTATTTACACTATTGCTTTTATTCTTTTCTCTTGCCACTTTTGCTCAAAAAGGGTTTCAAGGAAAAGCTACCTATATGTCAAAGACGACAGTAGATTTAGATGCATGGGGAGGAAATCAAATGTCTGAGCAAAGAAAGAAGCAAATTATGGCGCGTATGAAAAATTTCTTAGAAAAAACATACACGCTGGATTTCAACCAAACAGAATCAAACTTTAAAGAGGAAGCAAAATTAGATGCTCCAGGAGCAGGAAGAGGAAGAGGCTTTCGATTTGGAGGTTCAGCAGGAGGTTCGGTTTATAAAAATACCAAAGAAGGAAAGGTCATAGAGTCTTTAGAGTTTTTCGGGAAGAAATTTTTAGTTACCGAAAAGATGAATCCACCGCAATGGGAACTTGGAGTTGAGACAAAAAAGATTGGTCAATATACTTGTTATAAAGCAACCATGGTAAAGGTTAATAACGAATTTGATTGGACGGTTTTTAGAAGAAACAGAAATAATCAAAAGAAGGACTCTACAAAGACAGAGCAAAAAGATAAAGAAAGAAAAATTTTAGTAACAGCATGGTACACTCCTGAAATCCCAGTAAGTACTGGACCAGATGATCATTGGGGATTACCAGGACTTATACTAGAACTCAATGCTGGAAGAACTACAATGTTATGTACAGAGATTGTTCTCAATCCAGAAGAGAAAGTGGAAATCAAAGCTCCTAAAAAAGGAGACAAAGTTACAAGAGAAGAATACAATGCTATTGTAAAAAAGAAAACCGAAGAAATGCGAGAGCGTTTCAAAAGTAGAGGCCGTGGCAGAGGAAGATTCTAAATAAGTTAATCACAATACAATGAAAAAAATATTACTAATAGCCATTTTATTGGTTACAGGGGTTTCTAGTGCTCAAATTAAACTAACAGGTACAGTAAAAGATACCATTGGTGACCCGTTAGAAATGGCAAATGTTGTCGCAATAGACACTGTTGCTAAAAGAATTGCATCCTATGGCTTTACTGATGCAAAAGGAACCTATAAACTAACATTAAAAAAGAATACGGTTTATAATTTAAAAATTAGCTATGTAGGTTATAAAACAGCAAACTTGTTTTTTACTACAAAAGATACAGACATGGTAAAAGATGTTACTTTAGGAAATGATAATCTTTTAGACGAGATTAATATTGTTTCTAAGATGCCGGTAACAGTTAAAGGAGATACCATTATTTATAATGCAGATTCGTTTAAGAATGGAAGTGAACGGAAACTGGAAGACGTTCTGAAGAAAATACCCGGAGTAGAGATTAATGATAATGGTGAGATAGAAGTAGAAGGAAAGACCGTTGAAAAGGTCATGGTAGATGGAAAAGATTTCTTTGATGGAGATTCTAAACTAGCTACTAAGAACATTCCTTCCAATGCTGTAGATAAGATTCAAGTTTTAAGAAACTACGGAGATGTAAATCAGTTAAGAGGAGTACAGAACAATCAAGATAGAGTTGCATTAAATATCAAACTAAAAGAAGGTAAAAAGAATTTCTGGTTTGGTGATATCACTGCTGGATTAGGAGATGCTCCTAATGAAGGATTGTATCTCTTACAACCTAAATTATTCTATTACTCACCCAAATATACCATCAATGTTATAGGGGATGTAAACAATATAGGAGAGGTAGTTCTAAACAGGGGAGATATTAGAAACTTTAGCGGAGGATTTAGAAGTCAAAGTCCATCAAATGGTACAAACATCAATTTAGCCAGTGCAGGAATAGGGTTTTTAAATGCCAATGCAAGAAACGCTAATCGTATAGAAACAAAACTTTCTGCGTTGAACTTTAGCTATTCTCCTAATAAGAAATTAGACTTAAGCGGATTTTTAATCTTCTCTAGCAATAGTAACGGACAACAGAACAATGTAACAAGAGATTATGTAGATCCAACTATCCCAGATGATTTTACGCAAAGTATAACAGATCAAACCAGTAATACAGGATTGTTTAAATTTAGTTCTATTTACAAAAAGAATGTAAACAATCAAATGAATTATGATTTCGTAGGAAGATTTTCTAACGAACGTAGAACAGACAATGTAAACTCATTAGTATTAAGCGATATTGCTGAAGCAGAAAAAGCAACACCGTTTAAGATTAATCAAAATTTAAGTTATTTCTATACGGCAAATGAGAACAATATTTTTGCCTTAGAGGTACAGCATTTGTTACAAGATGAAGATCCTTTTTATGCTGCATCTTTAGAAAATGATCCAACCAACAATAACCCAACAGACGATCCAAGTTTAGAAGGCTTAGAAGATGGTTTTGATGATACAGCAGAAACTCTTGGGTTTGATAGAAGTAACTTGTTTTATAGATTAAATCAAGATAGAAAAGTAAAATCAAATCAATTAGATGCAAAATTAGATTACTACTATATATTAAACTCTAAGAGTAATTTGAACTTTGTTGGAGGTGCTATTTTGAGTAAGCAAAATTTCGATTCTAGATTTTTCCAAGTATTGGATAACGGAAATGTTTTAAATCCTAATCCAACGATTCCTGGAATTACAGATCCACAAATAACAAATGATACAGAGTATAATTTTACAGATATTTATGTAGGTTTGAGATATAGATTAAAATCAGGAATCTTTACATTTACTCCTGGATTTACAGCTCACTCGTACGTATCTAAAAATACACAATACGGAACAGAAGTTTTTGAAGATAAATTCACGAAATTCTTGCCTGAATTTAGTTTAATTGCACAATTTAAGAATAGTGAAAGTTTACGATTCAACTATAGACAACAAGTAAACTTCACTGATGTAAATCAAATTGCAAGAGGAATTGTAGCCAATAGTTACAGTTCGTTCTCCACTGGAAATCCAGAATTGATTAATGCAACAATACACAACTTGAGCTTAAATTATTCTAGTTTCAACCTGTTTAATTACACCAATGTTTTTGGAGGTTTAAACTATAGAAAAACAATAGATCAGATTAATAGTGATATTATTTTTGAACCAGGATCAGTAGTTTCAAGTAGTACAAGGTTAAATTCTCCGTTTGATAACGAAACCTTCACAGCTTTTGGTCGTATTGGAAAAACATTCAATAAAATTAGAACTTCAATTGGTGGTAACTTTAATTATAGTAAAACATATCAGTTCTTGAATTCTCGTGAAAATGTTAATGAAAGCTATTCGCAAGGATTAAATGCAAGAGTAAGTACTAATTTTAGAAAGGCACCAAATTTAAGTTTACGATATTCTGTGAGTTTTACAGATCAAAGTAATAGTGCCAGAGCTACAGATATTAAAGGAGTTACACATAGACCATCTTTAAACTTTGATGCATATATATGGAATTCTCTTACAGTTCGCTCTGATTTCGCTTACACAGAAGTAAAACAAGATGGAGTGATTCAGAATAAGTTTAAAATCTGGAATGCTACCTTAGCATATAGAAAAGACAGAGATGCAAAATGGGAATATGAAATTGAAGGAAGCAACTTATTAGCAACTGGGTCAAGAGCTTCCGTTAGTACCAGCAATATTCTGTTTTCAATTAATGAAACCTTTATTTTACCAAGATTCGTAAGCTTTAGAGTACGTTATCAATTGTAAACAGTATCTATAAAAAAATAAAAGCCTCGCTCTCGAAATTGTTGATAGCGAGGCTTTTTTATTTTACAACACGAAAGTTTTTGTAAGAAAGATATTTAAAGTATTTTTCGCTGTGGTTTTTAAAAACAATACATACAATATCGAAAACGATGAAAACATTTGATGTAGCTGTAATAGGAAGTGGTCCAGCTGGAGCTTCAGCAGCATTAAAGCTCGCTGAAAAAGGAATCTCAACTGTAATTATTGAAAAAGAAACCTTACCAAGGTATAAAACTTGTGGAGGAGGTTTTGCTTACAGAGGAAGACGAGAAATGCCTTTTGATGTTGGGCCAGTTGTAGAGAAAGAATTTTTTAGAGTAGATGCTTATTTCGATAAAATTGGAGTACACAAAGTTTCTGAAAGAGATCAACCTATCATTAGTATGGTGATGCGTGATGCTTTTGATGAGTTTTTAGTAAATAAGGCGAAAGAGGAAGGAATCACATTACTTGAAGGCCATAAATTAAAAAACATAACATTTGGTGAAGAGAATATACTTCACACTTCACAAGGAGATATACAAAGTAAATTTATCATTGCGGCAGATGGTGTTTTAAGTCCTACAGCTAAAATTGCTGGTTGGGAAGAAACACGTTTACTAATACCAGCATTAGAATATGAGGTTGAAGTAAATGCTGAAGACTTTGAAAGATTATCTCAAAGTGTTCGATTAGATTTTGATGCAATTCCAATGGGATACGGATGGTGTTTCCCAAAGAAAAATCATTTATCAATAGGATTAGCATCCTTTAGAAGAACCAAGGTTGATTTCAAAAAACTGTATAGAGATTATATGGTTGATGTTCTTAAAATTACTGAACCCATTAGCGAAGAAATGCATGGATTTCAAATTCCAGTAACGCCAAGAACAGATGGATGTGTTCAGAAAAATGTATTCTTAGTTGGAGACGCTGCTGGTTTTGCGGATCCATTAACTGCAGAAGGAATTTCTAATGCAATCTTTTCAGGAATTATGGCTGCTGAGTCTATTATTGAAGGAAATCTTGACTCTAAAGAATCTGAAAAGATTTATAATGAAAAACTAAATGCAAGCTTATTGCCAGAGTTAAAAGTGGGAGTTCGTTTGTCAAAATTATTTTATGATAATGAGAAGATACGAAACTTCCTTATTAAGAGATATGGAGATAGAATTTCAGAAGGAATGACTCAAATTTTAATGGGAGAACGAACCTATCCAACTGATATCATCAAACGAGTAAAGAAAAAACTAGCTCGCGCGATATTCTCATAGAAAATACTTGTTTATTTAGCCCAATTCATGAGTGTATCTACATCCAAAACATTCTTGCCTGCATTCTTAAAAACTTTAGGAATACTTTACCTCTATATTTTTGTAGGACTATTTATAGACAGTGAGTATGTTGTAAAACATTATGGTGATTTACAATGGTTTGCCAATGCATTAATGGTTGTTATATTCTCTATTGTACTTTGGAAAGTAAACTCTAGAGTTAGAGAATTAATGATTTACGCAGTAATCATTGGCTTTGTAGGAGAATATCTTTTTTCAATCGCCTTAGGAATGTATACATATCGATTGGAAAATGTGCCTCATTATATTCCTATGGGACACGCTTTGGTATATATTGGAGTGTTGTATTTTACAAAAACTAGTTTTACCAAACTACATATAAAGCAAATAGAAAAAGCCTTTATAGCAATCATTCTAGTATATTCAACTTTGTTTCTAATTTTTAAAAATGATGTATTTGGATTTGTATTAACCATTGCTACACTATTAATTCTTAGGAAGAAGCCAAGAGAACGATTGTTCTATCTAACTATGTATTTGTCCATTGTGTTTTTAGAGATCACAGGAACAAGTTATGAATGTTGGAAATGGCCTGAGACAGCATTTGATTACTTCACGTTTTTACCAAGTGCCAATCCTCCAAGTGGAATTAGCTTTTTTTATTTTGGACTGGATTTAGGATGTTTGTGGTTATACAAGCAACGCCATAAATTGGCTTGGAGTAGAATGAAGAATTTACGCAAAATTAGAGAAACAAAAATCTTAAATTAATAAACTTTTAAAGAGCATTGCTTATTTCTATTAGTTCATTATTTCTATGTAAATCATTGATAATTTGATATATCTCTTCTTCTATCAATTCTTCAACAAAAATGACCTTACTACTAGTAAAATAATTTCTATATTCATTATACAAAGATTTTAAATGGAGTATGGTCATAAATGTAACCCATCTTTTACTTTCATCATCAAAAGTGAAAGTTACTTCAACAAAGTCTTTTTTTGAGTCAATAATTTTGTCATCAACTACTATCGAGACAATTGAAAGGGGTTTTATAGAAGAGAAGCAATAGCTGGGAATCCAAACATAATATTCATTGTCATTTTTGATTTTAACTTGGTCATGTTTTACATCAACAATAAAGTATCTTTTCCCTTTGGTGATATAATCAGAATAAATCTCTTCAATTATGCAGTATACAAATATTTCCTTCTTCACTTTTAGCTAAATGATTGTTTAATATATAAAAAAACTCCGAAGCTACTGCAACGGAGTTAACACTAAATATATTTCTCTAGATTATAATTGAAAAGCTTCTTTCACTTGATCAACATAATCTAACTTTTCCCAAGTAAATGTTTCTACTTCCTGAGATACAGTTTCTCCCATTGGATTAGAAAACGTTACTGTTTTTATTTCAGGAGTTCTTCCCATATGTCCGTATGCAGCAGTCTCTGAATAAATTGGAGTTCTCAATTTCAAACGTTGCTCAATAAAATAAGGACGCATGTCAAAAATAGACTCTACAACTTTGCTTATTTCTCCATCAGTCATATCAACATTTGCAGTACCATATGTTTCAACATTAATACTTGTTGGTTTTGCAACACCAATCGCATAAGATACTTGTACCAATACTTCTTTACACAATCCAGCAGCTACTAAATTTTTAGCAATATGACGAGTTGCATAAGCTCCAGATCTGTCTACTTTTGAAGGATCTTTTCCTGAGAATGCACCACCACCGTGTGCTCCTTTTCCTCCGTAAGTGTCAACTATAATCTTACGACCTGTTAATCCAGTATCTCCATGAGGACCACCAATAACAAAAATTCCAGTTGGATTGATGTGATAAGTAATATCGTCTGTAAATAATTTCTGTATGTGTGCAGGTAATTTAGCAACCACTCTTGGAATTAAAATATTGATAATATCCGACTTAATTTTTGCCAACATTACTCCTTCATCTTCATCAAAATCATCATGCTGAGTAGATACAACAATCGCATCAATTCTTTGTGGAACATTGTCATCAGAATATTCAATAGTTACTTGAGACTTTGCATCTGGTCTTAAGTAAGTAATGTCTTTGTTTTCTCTTCTAAGTTCTGCTAATTCAATTAATAAACGATGAGAAAGCTCTAATGCTAAAGGCATATAGTTTTCGGTTTCATCTGTTGCATAACCAAACATCATTCCTTGATCACCAGCACCTTGTTCTTCTTTAGAAGCTCTTTCAACTCCTTGGTTAATATCTGGAGATTGTTCGTGAATTGCAGACAATACACCACAAGAATTTCCATCAAACATATACTCACTCTTAGTATATCCAATTTTGTTAATTACATCTCTAGCAATTTTCTGAACATCTAAATATGTTTTAGATTTTACTTCACCTGCTAATACAACTTGACCAGTTGTCACCAAAGTTTCACAAGCAACTTTAGAATCAGCATCAAATGCTAAAAAATTGTCAATCAATGCATCCGATATTTGATCTGAAACCTTATCTGGATGTCCTTCTGATACAGATTCAGAAGTAAATAAATACGACATAATATATCTTTTAAAATTATAAAAAGAGAAAAGTAAGTCTGATTGATAGCCTAAAGAAGTAATGAATTACTGCTTTAGCATTTTTATTATTCTGAAATTCATTTCAGAATCTAGTTTTTCTTAACTAGGTACTGAAACAAGTACAGTACTCGAGGTTGCAATCAGTCAAATTTTTCCTCCAAACTGGCGACAAAATTACCAATTAAATCCGAATTGAAAAACCTTTATAAGAGAAAATAAACAAAAATCAAATTATCGTTAAATAAATAAAAAAAATAAAAAAACATTTGGATATTAATTTTTTCTGACTGAATATTTGTGTTCGAAAAGTTCAATAACTTATTGAAGTGTTATCAAGAAAGGTGGAGGGATTAGACCCTTTGAAGCCTTAGCAACCCTTTGAATGTTTTAAAAACTATTTAAAATTTCAAAGAAGGTGCTAAATTCTACCTTAGTTCTGAATTGAATTCAGAATCTTATGGATAGATAACTAAAGCGAATGTGCTTCCTGCATATTTGTATTTCTTTTTAACATTTTTCTATACCCAATCCTAAGGTTGGATGTTGACTTTTTAAAAATTGATGAATTCATTCATTTAAAAAAAGAAAAATGAACAATCTAAAAGGTTTTAATAAAGACCTTCTTTTATTAGAAATTGAAAACTTTACAACCGAAAATGGTTATACGTTTTCTAGACTACCGTTAAGCTATCAGTTTTTTGGTAAAAAGATTGGAACAGCTCCTGTGGTTTTGGTCAATCATGCATTAACAGGTAATAGTAATGTTTCTGGAGATAACGGATGGTGGAAAGAACTTATAGGCAGTGATAAAGTTATTGATACTCAAAAATATACAATACTTTCTTTTAATATCCCGGGAAATGGTTATGATGGATATACCATTGAAAACTATAAAGACTTTGTTGCTAGAGATATAGCACGTATATTTTTAAAAGGACTTCAAAAATTACAAATAGAACAACTTTTTGCTCTAATTGGAGGATCATTAGGAGGAGGAATTGCATGGGAAATGGCTGTACTGAAACCTCAAATAACCAAACACCTTATTCCGGTAGCTACAGACTGGAAATCTACAGATTGGTTAATTGCTAATTGTCAAATACAAGAACAATTTTTAATTAACTCAAAGAACCCTGTTCATGACGCAAGAATGCATGCAATGCTATGTTATAGAACTCCAGAATCTTTTAAAGAACGATTTCAACGATCTAAAAATGAAGAGTTAAAGATATTCAATGTAGAAAGTTGGCTACTGCATCATGGCGAAAAATTACAAGAACGATTTCAGTTATCTGCCTATAAGTTGATGAATCAATTACTCAAAACAATTGATGTAACCAAAGGAAGGAAAAACAGCCTAAAACTATTGGATAGTGTTGAGGCAGAAATTCATATTATAGGTGTTAATTCTGATTTGTTTTTCACTGCTGAAGAAAATAGAGAAACACACAAACAATTGGCATTAACCCATCCTAATGTTACATACAATGAGATTGATTCTGTACATGGGCATGATGCCTTTTTAATAGAATATAAGCAATTACAGAAAATAGTAGACAAAATATTCAACCCTAATGCCAAAAACAAGAAAGTAAAAGTGTTGAAGTTTGGAGGCAAATCTTTAGCAAACGGAAAGGGAATACAAAGAGTAGTTTCTATTATCAAAGAAAAAGTAATTCAAGGAGAAAACTTAGCAGTTGTTGTCTCCGCAAGAGGGAATGCAACAGACGAATTAGAGTCTATTTTAGAAAAAGCAGCAAAGAATGAATCCTTTAAAGAACAATTAGAATCCTTTAAAGAATACCAATCTGCAGAATCTGATAAAGTTAATTTCTCTAAAGAATTCTCAATTTTAGATAAACTATTTGAAGGGGTAAACTTATTAGGAGATTATAGTAAAAAAATAAAAGACGAAGTATTGGCTCAAGGAGAGTTGTTGTCCATAAAACTTATAGAACAACTGCTAAGAGAGAATAATATTAAAGCTAATGCAACAGATGCGAGGACATTAATAAAAACGGATGAAAATTTTGGAGATGCACAACCTATTTCTAAACTCTCCAGAGAAAATGTTCTCAATCACTTTAAACAGTTTAATGGCAATACAGTAAACATAGTTTCTGGATTTATTGCATCCAATATTAAAAATGAAACAACTACTTTAGGAAGAAACGGAAGTAATTATACCGCATCTTTGTTAGCCAATTATATAGATGCTGAAGAACTACAGAACTACACACATGTTAACGGAATTTATACAGCCAATCCAGATCTAGTAAAAGATGCTGAAAAAATTGAAGAATTATCTTTTAATGAAGCTAATGAGCTTGCCAATTTTGGAGCTTCAGTTTTACATGCAAAAACAATGATTCCCTTAATAGAAAAGAATATTCCTCTACGCATATTAAACACATTCAATCCAAAAGATAGTGGAACTTTAATCAAATCGAAACCAAAAAGGATGGGCGCTGCTAAATCACTTTCAGTATTAGATCTTGTAGCGTTACTTCATTTAGAAGGAAGAGGTCTCTTAGGAAAAATTGGTGTAGATGCTAGAATATTTAAAGCTTTAAGTTCGCATAATATTAGTGTAAGCATTATATCTCAAGGTTCTTCCGAAAGAGGTATTGGACTGATTATAGACAAACAAAAAGCAGAAGCCGCTGTAAAAGCTTTAGAAAAAGAATTTGAAAACGATTTGCAAACTAGAGATGTAAGCGCAATAGAAATTGTAAATGATGTTGCAGTGATTTCTATTGTAGGGCAAGATTTAAGCACATTTCATAAGCCTTATAACGCCTTAATTAAAAACCAAATTGTACCACTTTTGTTTAACAATGCGGTAACGGGAAGAAATGTGAGTTTGGTTGTTAAAAAAGCACAATTACACAAAGCATTAAACGTATTACATGGCGATATTTTTGGGATTTCAAAAAAAATAAACCTTGCTGTATTTGGACATGGATTGGTAGGTGGAACTCTAATCAATCAAATAATTTCTTCAGCCAAAGAGATTGAAAAAAGAAAAGGAGTAAAGCTTAGTATTTTTGCCATAGCCAACTCAAAAAAGGTATTGCTTAATGAAAACGGAGTAACCAAAGATTGGAAAGAAGCACTTGAAAAAGAAGGAAACTTATATCAGATTCAAGATGTCATTCAATTTGCCAATGAACATCACTTAGAAAATTTAATCGCTATAGATAATACTGCGAGTAAAAAATTTGTAACCCAGTATGATCAACTTATTGAGAATGGTTTTGATCTAGTTTCTTCAAATAAAATTGCCAATACAATAGAATTAGACTTCTATCGTGAATTAAGAAACAATCTTCAGAAACATCAAAAAAGATATCTGTATGAAACCAATGTTGGCGCAGGGTTACCTTTAATAGATACAATTAAACTTTTACATCTTTCAGGTGAAAACATTACACGAATTAGAGGTGTTTTTTCAGGATCTTTAAGTTATTTGTTCAACAGTTTTTCTGAAGAAGAAAAATCTTTTTCAGAAGTGCTTCAAGAAGCTATAGATAAAGGATTTACAGAGCCAGACCCTAGAGAGGATTTATGTGGAAACGATGTAGCAAGAAAACTATTGATTTTAGCTAGAGAATTAGATTTGCACAATGAGATTGATGATGTAGAAATTCAAAATTTGATTCCCAAACCTTTGCAAACGATCAATAGAAAAGAGTTTCTAGAATCTTTAGGTAAAATGAATAATAAATATCAACTAATAAAACAAGATCAAAAAGAAAATCATGTACTAAGATATATAGGAGATCTTTCAGGAAACCTTTCAGACGATCATGGAGCAAAACTTGAAGTGAAATTAGTGTCAGTTCCTCAAAATTCTCCTTTAGGTTCCTTAAAAGAATCCGATTCTCTATTTGAAATTTATACAGAATCATATGGAAACCAACCCATTGTAATTCAAGGAGCAGGAGCAGGAGCAGAAGTCACAGCCAGAGGAGTCTTTGGTGATATTTTAAGATTAATCGAAACTAACGCAGAAAAATAATTATGAGTAATAATATAGAAACACAAGTTATTAGAAACCAACTAGAAAGAAGTCAGTTTCAAGAACATTCAACACCACTATACTTAACATCAAGTTTTGTTTTTGAAGATGCTGAAGATATGAGAGCATCTTTCTCAGAAGAAAAAGAAAGAAACTTATACAGTCGTTTTTCCAATCCAAATACATCTGAATTTGTAAACAAGATCGTAGCTATGGAAAATGCTGAAGCCGGATATGCATTTGCTACAGGAATGGCAGCAATTTTTTCAACCTTTGCCGCACTCTTAAACTCAGGAGATCACATTATTTCTTGTAGGTCAGTATTTGGGTCAACTCATTCACTATTTACCAAATACTTACCTAAATGGAATATTACTACAAGTTATTTTAAAGTAGATGAAACAAATAACTTAGAAAGCTTAGTAAAAGAGAATACAAAGGTCCTTTATGTAGAAACACCAACCAACCCAGGAGTAGATGTTCTTGATTTAGAAGCTTTAGGGAATTTTGCAAAAAAGCATAACCTAATTTTTATTGTAGATAATTGTTTTGCTACTCCGTATCTACAAACACCAATAACCTATGGAGCTGATTTGGTTGTACATTCAGCAACGAAATTAATTGACGGCCAAGGTAGGGTTTTAGGAGGCATAGCTGTTGGAAGAAAAGATTTGATACAAGAGATTTATTTGTTTTCAAGAAATACAGGACCAGCTTTGTCACCTTTTAATGCTTGGGTTTTATCTAAAAGTTTAGAAACATTACCAATAAGAGTAGAAAAACATTGTGAAAATGCATTGAAGGTTGCTAAGTTTTTAGAAGAGCACCCAAAAGTGAATGTAGTTAGATACCCTTTTTTAAAATCACATCCTCAATATAAGGTCGCCAAAAAGCAAATGAAATTAGGAGGAAACATAGTGGCTTTTGAGATTAAAGGAGGAATAGAAGCAGGGAGGAATTTTTTAAACAATATTCAAATGTGCTCTTTGTCGGCAAATTTAGGAGACACAAGAACCATAGTAACACATCCAGCTTCAACTACACATAGTAAATTAAGTGAAGAAGATAGATTAGAAGTAGGTATAACAGACGGATTGGTAAGATGTTCTGTAGGCTTAGAGAATGTAGATGATATAATAAAAGATATAAACCACGCTTTACAGAATTAACAGCGAGATAAAAATTGTATTTTTGCGATATGCTTTCTAAAAGAACAAAATACGGATTAAAGGCTTTGGCGTATATAGCACGCCAAGAAGACAAATCTCCAGTGCAAATTGGTACGATAGCCGCTAACGAAAATATTTCACATAAGTTTTTAGAAAGCATATTGCTAATCCTTAGAAAATCAGGGTTTTTAGGAGCCAAAAAAGGCAAAGGAGGAGGTTATTATTTATTAAAAGAAGCCTCAGATATTAAAATGACAGATGTCATAAGAGCCTTAGAAGGTCCTATAGCAATGCTACCTTGTGTTAGTTTGAATTATTATGAAAAATGTGATGACTGTCCAGATGAAGACGCATGCTCAGTTCACAAGTTAATGATTCAAGTTAGAGATAATACATTACAAGTACTTCGCAATAATACACTCTCAGATTTAGTTTAAAAATCTCTTAATTATTATCAAATAGTTAAAATTTAAAAAAAAGCTTTGTAGTAACAAACGAAATGATACATTTGCAACTTAAATCCTAGTAATCCTATAGGGTAATAGTATTTATAATGATTATAGAACAAAACATCAATAGAAAAAGGCATTACAGAGAAGATAAACTCTCAGAAACTCCTTTCAGAAGTGTCACGAAATCTGTGAGCTGGAGAATCTTAGGAACCTTAGATACAATTATCATCTCTTGGTTTATCACTGGTGAAGCATCAGTAGCTTTCTCAATTGGAAGTATCGAGTTAGGAACAAAAATGATACTCTATTTTTTTCATGAAAGAGTATGGAATACAATTAAATGGGGCAAAAAATGAATACTGTAGAAATAACAATAGAACAATTCAATAGAAAGTTTAAAAACGCGAGACCACAAGAGATTATTCAGTGGGCTTTATCTATTGCAAAAAAACCTGTAATCACAACCAATTTTAGACCTTATGAAAGCGCCATTCTATATGCTGTGAATTCAGAAAGAAAAGATATCGATGTGATTTGGTGTGATACAGGATACAATACGCCTCAAACTTATCGTCATGCAGAAAAACTGACAAAAAAGTTAGATTTAAATGTACATCTATATGTTCCTAAACAAACTGTAGCACATAGAAATGTAACTCTTGGACTTCCTTCTATTGATAATCCTAAGCACGAACTCTTTACAAAGCAAGTTAAGTTAGAACCCTTCCAAAGAGCAATGGAAGAGCATCAGCCCGATGTTTGGTTTACCAATCTAAGAAAAGGTCAAACAGCTTTTAGAGATAAAATAGGAATTGTTTCAAAAAGTAAAGATGGAATCTTAAAGATAAGTCCATTTTATCATTGGTCAGATCAAGAACTAGATAGCTATTTGTTAGAACATAATTTACCTAATGAGCAAGTGTATTTCGATCCAACAAAAGTAGAAAACAATAGAGAATGCGGATTGCATATTTAAAAGAGATAAGATGAGTACAGAAATATTAAAAGTAAACGCCTTAGAAAGCGAAGCCATATATATCTTAAGAGAAGTAGTGGCACAATTTGAAAAACCAGTATTGTTATTTTCTGGAGGAAAAGATAGCATAACTCTAGTGCGATTAGCACAGAAAGCATTTTTCCCAGCAAAGATTCCTTTTCCTCTATTGCATATAGATACAGGGCACAATTTTTCAGAAACTATCAAATTTAGAGATCAATTAGCTAAAGAATTAGAGGTAGAACTTATTGTAAGACATGTTCAAGATAATATAGACAAAGGAAGAGTAAAAGAAGAAAAAGGAAAATACGCTAGTAGAAACCTTTTGCAAACAGAAACGCTACTGGATGCAATAGAAGAATTTGGTTTTGATGCTTGTATTGGAGGTGCTCGAAGAGATGAAGAAAAAGCCAGAGCCAAAGAACGTATTTTCTCTGTTCGAGATGACTTTGGACAATGGGATGAAAAAAACCAACGGCCAGAATTGTTCGATATGCTTAATGGTAGAATAGATTTAGGTCAGAATGTAAGAGTATTTCCAATATCAAACTGGACAGAATTAGATGTATGGTCATACATTCAAAGAGAAGAAATAGAAATCCCATCCATCTATTTTGCTCATAAAAGACCAACTTTTGTTAGAGACGGATTCATCTGGTCTGCTGCCGATGATATAGTTTATAGAGAAGAAGACGAATTAATTGAAGAAAGAACAGTTCGATTTAGAACAGTAGGAGATATGAGTTGTACTGCTGCGGTTTTATCATCAGCATCAGACGTTAATACGATTGTAAACGAAATAAGAGAATCTTCCATTTCAGAAAGAGGCGCAAGAATAGATGATAAACGCTCTGAAGCAGCAATGGAAAAAAGAAAACAACAAGGATACTTTTAATTGAGTAATAAGTAAAGAGAAAAGAAAATGAAAGTTATAAAAATAGCAACAGCAGGAAGCGTAGATGATGGAAAAAGTACACTCATTGGTCGACTTTTATATGATACGCATTCCCTTACAGAAGATAAATTACAAGCTATAGAAGAAAAGAGTAGACAACGCGGATTCGATTATTTAGATTTTTCATTAGCAACAGATGGTTTGGTAGCAGAAAGAGAACAAGGAATTACCATAGATGTGGCACATATCTATTTCTCTACTCTAAACACTAGCTTCATTATAGCCGATGCTCCAGGGCATATAGAATATACAAGAAACATGGTAACAGGAGCTTCAACAGCACAAGCTTCTATTGTTTTGGTTGATGCTAGAAATGGTGTGGTAGAACAAACCTATCGTCATTTCTTTATCAACAATCTATTACGTATTAAAGACGTTGTTATTGCTATCAATAAAATGGATTTAGTTGACTATTCAGAAGAAAAATTCAATCAAATCAAAGGAGAAATAGAATACTTAGCTTCTAAAAGCAATTATCCAGATCAGAATATTACGTTCATTCCACTCTCAGCTTTACAAGGAGATAATGTTGTTGAAACCTCTGAAAATATGCCTTGGTATCAAGGAAGAACATTACTTAGACACTTAGAAGATTTACATCAAGAAGATGCACAAGAGAAATCTGAAACACGATTTCCAATTCAAACAGTAATTAGACCCAAGACTCAAGAGTACCATGATTTTCGAGGTTATGCTGGAAAAGTATATGGAGGAGATTTAAGTGTTGGTGATGAGATTATTGTACTGCCTTCTAAAACAAGATCAAAAGTGAAAAACATTCATTTCTTTCATCAAGAATATCATACAGCAAAAAGAGGAAGTTCAGTTACTGTTGAACTTGAAGATAATGTGAATGTGAGTAGAGGAGATATGTTGGTAAAAGCTAATCAAACACCTGAAATAGTTAAAGAATTATCAGCAACAATTTGTTGGATGGATAAGACACCTTTGCAACCATCAGCAAGATATTATGTAAAACATGGTGTTCATGATGTGCAGGCAAAAGTGATGGACATTTCATCTGTAATTCATACAGATTTTTCAGGAAAAGAGTTAAGTCCTTCAAAACTTACATTAAACGAAATAGGGGAAGTTCAATTAAAATTAAGCAAGCCAATTTTTATCGATAGTTATGATAAAAACAAAGCCAACGGAGCCTTCATTTTAATTGATGCTAAAACAAACAACACAGCAGGAGTTGGTTTTGTAAACTAACTCGAAAAATAAACAATACATGCAAAGTTTCAGAACCGAAATAGAAAATCCGGTTGTAGAAAAAGATATTCTAGAATTGGAAAGAAAAATACGTCTATTCCGAGAGGGAAAGATTGATGAAGAAAGATTTCGTAGCCTACGATTAGCAAGAGGAGTTTACGGTCAACGCCAGTTAGGAGTTCAAATGATTCGAATCAAACTACCTTACGGAAAAGTTACAAGTGAACAGCTGCATAGGATTGCCAATGTTTCAGATAAATATTCTAGAGGACGCTTGCATATAACAACAAGGCAAGACATTCAAATTCATCATGTGAGTTTAGACAGAACACCAGAGTTGTGGGCAGAATTAGAGAAAGACGATATTACATTGCGTGAAGCTTGCGGAAATGCAGTTAGAAATGTTACTGCATCAGAAACCGCAGGAATAGATCCAAAAGAACCGTTTGATGTATCTCCATATGCACATGCTGTGTTTCAATTCTTTCTAAGAAACCCAATCTGTCAAGATATGGGAAGAAAGTTCAAGATATCTTTTTCAGCAACAGAAGAAGATACAGCATTGAGCTATATGCACGATCTAGGTTTCATAGCCAAAACTCAAAAAGTTAATGGTAAAGAAATCAGAGGGTTTAAAGTCTTGTTAGCTGGAGGATTAGGATCACAACCGCGTCACGCTGATGTGATGTATGAATTCTTAGAAGAGGAAAAACTCATTCCAACTATAGAAGGAGTACTACGAATTTTTGATCGTCATGGAGAAAGAACTAAGCGAGCAAAAGCAAGGTTAAAATTCTTAGTAAAAGATCTAGGCTTAGATAATTTCTTAGTGTTAGTAGAAAAAGAGAAGAAAGCTCTGGCATATCAAACATACGCAATAGATAGAAACGATTTTGAACAAGAAATAGAGTTTGAAGAAATCAAAATACCACAAGTTTCTATAGAAGACAAAGAAGAGTTTTTGCTTTGGAAAAAAACCAATATACTTCCTCAAAAACAAAAAGGCTTATATGCGTTAGGTATTAAAGTTCATTTAGGAGATTTCTACACAAAAGAGGCAAGAGAATTAGCAGATCTAATTAAAAAATATGCAGCCAATGAATTGCGATTCACATTACGTCAAAATATTTTAATCAGACACGTAAGAGAAGAATTAATACCATTCTTTTATCAAGAGCTAAAAAGATTAGGATTTGCCCAGATAGGATATAACAGCACCTTAGATATAACAGCTTGTCCAGGAACAGACACTTGTAATTTAGGAATTTCAAGCAGTACAGGGATTGCTGTAGAATTAGAGCGAGTATTACAAAATGAATATCCTCAATATGTCAATAATAAAGACATTACAATTAAAATTAGTGGCTGTATGAATGCCTGTGGCCAACACAACATGGCTCATATTGGTTTTCAAGGAATGACAATAAAATCCAAAGGTTTAATTGCTCCAGCTTTACAAGTATTAATTGGTGGAGGTGTTTTAGGAAACGGAAAAGGAAGATTTGCTGATAAGTTGGTAAAGGTGCCAAGCAAAAGAGGACCAGAAGCTTTACGATTATTATTAAATGATTTTGAGCAAAATCAACAAGAATCAGAAGACTTTTTAACCTATTACGATCGAAAAGAGAAAACGTATTTCTACGATTTGCTAAAACACTTATCAGATACTACCAATTTAATAGAAGAAGATTTTGTGGATTGGGGTCACGATCAAAAATATGTGAAAGCAATAGGTGTTGGAGAATGCGCTGGAGTTGTAATCGATTTGGTAGCAACTTTATTATTTGAAAGCGAAGAAAAGATTGTCAATGCAGAAGAAACATTAAAAGAAGGAAAATGGGCTGATAGTATTTATCATACTTACACAGCACTTATAAATACTGCGAAGGCATTATTAACTACAGAACAAATAAAAACAAATACACAGAGCTCTATCGTGAAAAGTTTTGACGAATACTTTATTACTAATGGTTTGATAAAACTACCAAGTTTTTTTTCAGAATTAGTATATCAAATTAGAGAAAACGAACCAACAAAAGATTTCGCTTATAGCTATCTAAAAAAAGCAAAAGAGTTCTACAAATTGGCAGATGCGTATAGATTAAAACAAGTGAGTCATGTCTAGAATTAAACCAAAACTAACACTAGTTGGAGCCGGTCCCGGAGATCCTGATTTAATTACTGTAAAAGGAGTTAAATCTTTAGCAAAAGCCGATGTTGTAATGTATGATGCTTTGGCAAATGACGATCTTTTAGCCTATGCAAAAAATGCGAAGAAGATTTTTGTAGGAAAGCGAAAAGGGTATAAAAGATACTCGCAACAAAGAATTAACGAATTAATTGTAGAAAATGCATTCAATTATGGCCATGTAGTCAGATTAAAAGGAGGAGATCCTTTTGTGTTCGGAAGAGGTTCTGAAGAAATCGAATATGCAGATAGTTTCGGAATTCCTATCGAAGTTGTTTCTGGAATTTCCTCCTCGGTAGCCGTTCCAGCGAAATTAGGAATTGCAGTAACTCAAAGAAACGTGTCTAGAAGCTTTTGGGTATTAACAGGAACAGATTCCAATAACGAACTGGCAAAAGATGTGAGTTTAGCAGCCAAATCATCAGCAACTATTGTAATTCTGATGGGAATGAGCAAGCTTTCTAAGATTATCAACCTGTTTCAACAAGAAGGAAAAGGAGAAGTGCCTATAGCAATTATTCAAAACGGAACACTACCCAATGAGAAAGTAGGAATAGGAGTTATCAATACTATAGAAGAACAAGTGGCTTTGAAACAATTATCATCTCCAGCAATTATAATTATAGGAGATGTTGTAAAGAAGAGCCATCAACTACGTTCATTTTATCAAGAAATACAACCTGTTCAAAGCTCGCCATTTAAAATTTATAACTATGAGTAAAACGAATGAATTATATCCCATCTTTTTAAAAGTACATCAGTTGAATGTTTTGATTATTGGAGGAGGAAAAGTAGCCTTAGAAAAAGTAAGCTTTTTATTAAAGTCGAGCCCCAATGCCCAATTACAATTAGTAGCTCCAGAAATAAGAGAAGAAGTACGGCAATTGGCTGAAAAGTACAAAATTGATCTAATTGAAAAAGCCTATGATTCTTATGATATCCAAGAAAAAGATCTTGTTATCGCAGCCACGGATAAAGAGGAGATAAATCTTCAAGTCTATAAAGATTGCAAGGCGAATAATGTATTGATAAATGTTGCTGATACGCCAGAATATTGTGATTTCTATCTGGGCGGAATTGTAACCAAAGGGAATGTCAAGATTGCAATTTCAACCAATGGAAAATCGCCAACCACAGCCAAACGATTACGTCAATTTTTTGAAGAGGTCATTCCTAATGACATCAATGAATTAGTAGAAAATTTAAATCAATATAGAAAAACCATCAAAGGTAATTTCGAAAAAAAAGTAGTAACCCTTAATAAGCTTACAGAAAGTTTAGTGAAATAGAAAAAAATGATACAAACAGATATTCTAATTATTGGAGCGGGCCCCACAGGGTTGTTCACCGTTTTTGAAGCAGGATTATTAAAACTAAGATGCCATTTAATTGATGCATTACCACAGCCAGGAGGTCAATGCTCAGAGATTTATCCTAAAAAACCAATTTATGATATCCCTGCCTATCCCGAAATTTTAGCAGGAGATCTAACCCATAAACTAATGGAACAAATCAAACAATTTGAACCAGGATTTACTTTGGGTGAAAGAGCAGATACAATTAAAAAACAAGATGATGGAACCTTTATTGTTACTACAAATAAAGGAACTCAACATCAGGCCCCAATAGTTGCTATCGCAGGAGGTTTAGGAAGTTTCGAACCTCGTAAACCTCTGATTACTAATCTAAGCAATTTTGAAGAGAATGGAGTAGAATATATCATTCGAGATCCAGAAATCTATCGCAACAAAAAAGTAGTCATTGCAGGCGGAGGAGACTCGGCCTTAGACTGGTCTATCTTTTTAGCTGATGTAGCATCAGAAGTAACATTAGTTCATAGAAGAAATGAATTTCGAGGAGCATTAGACTCTGTAGAAAAAGTTCAAGAATTAAAGAACCTAGGGAAAATTAATCTCATTACACCGGCAGAAGTAAAAGGCTTAATTGGAAAAGAAAAACTAACAGGAGTAGTCATAGAAAAAAAAGGAGAAGATGGTTTCATTCTAGATATAGATCACTTTATTCCCCTGTTTGGATTATCGCCAAAGTTAGGACCTATAGGAAACTGGGGATTAGAGATTGAAAAAAATGCCATTAAAGTGAACAATGCTTTGGATTATCAAACAAATATCCCGGGAATATATGCCATTGGCGATGTAAATACGTATCCTGGAAAATTAAAATTGATTCTTTGCGGTTTTCATGAAGCTACTTTAATGTGTCAAAGTGCATACAAACGTATCTATCCAGATAAAAAATATGTGATGAAGTATACAACTGTAGGAGGAGTTGAAGGATTTGATGGAACCAAAAAAGAAGCTCCAAAAGCTGTTGTAAAAGCAATCAGTTAGTGTCAAAATCTAAGCTCTTATGGACATAAAAATCAAAATAACTGACAGAGAAGGAATTTTACACGAAGTATTAGCTCCAACAGATATGGCAATGAATCTGATGGAGATTGTTCGTAGTTATGAACTTGCTCCAGAAGGAACTATTGGCGTCTGTGGGGGAATGGCCATGTGTGCTTCATGTCAATGTTATGTCAATTCAGAACATTCTTTGCCTGAAATGAGTGTTGATGAAGATATGATGTTGGCAGAAGCTTTTCACTTAGAAGAGAATAGTCGTTTGGGATGTCAAATTCCAATTAAAAAAGAATTAGACGGATTAGAAATAAAACTAGCACCAGAAGTGTAATAATGAATCAATTTATCAATTATAAAATAGCACTGAAAGATTCGGTAGAAACCTTTACAAAGAAATTGTTCTACACTCTATTTGATGAGGGTTTCAGCAAGGAACATAAGGCAGAGATTAAAAAACTGTTTCTTAAAATTACACATACACTTCATGTAAAAAACAGCGAAGAACTTTGGGAGGTATATCAAGGTACATTTAAAGGAATTCGACAAAGCTTAGATTTAGATGCCATTGCATTTGAACAAAGTGATCCTGCAGCAAAAAGCTTAGAAGAAATTTATTATGCCTACCCAGGTTTTCATGCCATTGCTGTATACAGGCTTACTCATGAATTATACAAAATGAAAGTTCCTGTACTACCAAGAATGATGAGTGAATATGCGCATGGACTTACTGGAACAGACATTCATCCAGGAGCCAAAATTGGAGAATCTTTTTTTATAGATCACGCAACAGGAATTGTTATCGGAGAAACAACAGTTATCAATAATAATGTTAAAATGTATCAAGGGGTTACCCTTGGTGGAATTCAAGTGAAAAAGAGTTTAGCAGAAGTAAAAAGACATCCTACTATAGAAGATAATGTAGTTATATATGCCAATGTTACCATTTTAGGAGGAAATGTGATCATAGGAAAAAATAGCATTATTGGAGCCAATGTGTGTATCACAGAATCTATTCCAGAAAATTCAATTGTTATGAATGAATCTATAAACAAATTAGTAAAAAGAAGTAAATGAAAACCAAGAGCATAGTAGATTTTGTTGGAAATACACCTTTAGTAGAAGCAAAGAACATTCTCAACAAAGAAGGGGTGAAACTGTTATTGAAATTAGAAGGAAACAATCCTGGAGGAAGTGTCAAAGATAGAGCTGCCTATAACATGATTTATGAAGCTATTAAGAGAAGAAATGTAAAGGAAGGAGATACATTAGTAGAAGCTACAAGTGGAAATACTGGGATTGCATTAGCTCTAATGGCTAAGCAATTAGGAGTACATATGATTTTAATCTTACCAGAAAATTCAACAGAAGAGAGAATCAAAACAATGCGATCTTACGGAGCCGAAGTTATTCTTACTCCTAAGGAACTCGGAATGGAAGGAGCTAGAGATTTGGCCTTAGAGTTGAAATATAAAAAAGGCTATTTTCGATTAAATCAGTTTGATAATCTAGACAATTCTAAGGCACATTATAACACCACAGGCCCAGAAATTTGGAGAGATACACAAGGTGCAGTAACCCATTTTGTTTCGGCAATGGGAACAACAGGAACCATCATGGGAGTATCCGATTTTTTAAAAGAACAAAATAAAGACGTCACAATTGTTGGAGTTCAACCCGATTCAAATTCCAAGATTCCCGGAATCCGTAAATGGACCAAAGATTACATGCCAATGATTTTCAAACCTTCGAAAGTAGATCAGGTTGAAGAAGTAAATGAAACTCAGGCAAAACAAATGACACAACGCTTGGCTAGAGAAGAAGGTGTTTTTGCTGGAATGAGTAGCGGAGGAGCCGTTTACGCAGCATTACAAGTTGCCAAAACAATAGACAAAGGTGTAATTGTCGCTGTTATTTGTGATCGAGGAGATCGATATTTGTCTTCAGATCTTTTCGGAAACTAAAAATTAATTCTAAAAGCTTAGAAATAAAAAAATATTACGTTTCTTTGCACCAGAGTTCATTAATTTAATGATGTTATCAAGAAAGGCGGAGGGATAGACCCTGAGAAACCTTAGCAACCCTTTATTCTAGATAAAGAAGGTGCTAAATTCTACCACAATTAGTGGAGAGATAACGGTAAGAAATATTCTTCCTTTCTCTTGATAATATCTTATTCGATTTATCAAGAATGTCAAACATACATCAAGAAATACAAAAACGAATCTTAGTGCTAGATGGTGCCATGGGAACCATGTTGCAACAATATAATTTTACAGAAGAAGATTTCAGAGGAGAACGTTTTAAAGATTACCCTTCTCCATTGAAAGGAAATAATGATTTACTCTCAATCACTCAACCTGAAGCTGTAAAAGAAGTTCATAGAAAATACTTTGCTGCTGGAGCAGATATTGTAGAGACCAATACCTTTTCAGGAACTACTATAGCTATGGCAGATTATCAAATGGAAGATTTAGTATATGAACTCAATTATGAGTCAGCAAAGATTGCCAAAGAAGCTGCTGATGAATTCACAAAAAAAGAACCACACAAACCTCGTTTTGTTGCAGGATCTATTGGACCCACTAACAGAACAGCTAGCATGTCTCCAGATGTAAATGACCCAGGTTATAGAGCCGTTACTTTTGATGAGTTGCGTATCGCGTATAAACAACAAGCAGAAGCCTTAATTGATGGAGGAGCAGATCTTTTATTAGTAGAAACAGTATTTGACACGCTCAATGCAAAAGCAGCATTATTCGCTATTGAAGAGGTGAAAGCAGAAAGAAATATTGAAGTTCCTGTAATGATATCAGGAACTATCACAGATGCTTCAGGAAGAACTTTGTCAGGACAAACAGCAGAAGCCTTCTTAATCTCAGTATCTCATATTCCGTTGTTAAGCGTAGGATTTAATTGTGCCCTAGGAGCCAATTTATTACAACCACATTTAGAAGCAATAGCTCCTAAAACCGATTTTGCAATCTCTGCACATCCTAATGCTGGATTGCCTAATGCTTTTGGGGAATATGATGAAACACCAGAAGAAATGGCTTCACAGATAGAAGAATATTTGAAAAAGAATCTCATCAATATTATTGGTGGATGCTGTGGAACTACACCTGCACATATTACAGCCATAGCTGATGTTGCAGCAAAATATCAACCACGAAATATTGACAGTTTAAACGCAGTTGTGGGTTAAAGAAAAGAAAGATGAGCAAAGAAGAAAAAAGATATATGCGTTTATCGGGTCTAGAACCCTTAATTATTACTCCAGAAAGTAATTTTATCAATGTTGGAGAGCGAACTAATGTAGCAGGATCTCGTAAGTTTTTGCGATTAATTAAAGAAGAAAAATTTGATGAAGCCTTAGCAATAGCAAGACATCAAGTAGATGGCGGTGCTCAGATTATAGACATCAATATGGATGATGGCTTGATTGATGGAAAAGAAGCCATGGTAAGATTCTTAAATTTAATCGCTGCAGAACCAGATATCTGTAGAGTTCCTATCATGATTGATAGCTCTAAATGGGAAATTATAGAAGCGGGATTACAAGTGGTGCAAGGAAAATGTGTAGTAAATTCTATTTCCTTAAAAGAAGGAGAAGAAAAGTTTATATGGGAAGCAACACAGATTAAAAGATATGGAGCAGCTGTTATAGTTATGGCCTTTGATGAAGTAGGTCAAGCAGATAATTATGACAGAAGAATAGAAATTGCCAAGCGATCTTATGAAGTACTTGTAAACAAAGTTGGTTTCCCTCCAGAAGACATTATTTTCGACTTAAATATTTTCCCTGTAGCCACAGGAATGGAGGAACATCGTAAAAATGCAATAGACTTTATAGAGTCTACGCGTTGGGTACGAGAAAATTTACCTCACGCAAGTGTAAGTGGTGGAGTAAGTAATGTGTCTTTTTCTTTCAGAGGGAACAATGTGGTAAGAGAAGCCATGCATTCGGTATTTCTCTATCATGCCATTCAAGCTGGAATGAACATGGGAATTGTAAATCCAACCATGTTAGAGGTTTATGACGACATCCCTAAAGATTTGTTAGAGCATGTAGAAGATGTTGTTCTAGACAGAAGAGATGATGCTACTGAGCGTTTGTTAGATTTTGCCGAAACTGTAAAAGGAAAGAAAAAAGAAGACGATGGAAAAGCATTGGAATGGAGAACATTGCCTTTGCAAGATAGAATAACTCATTCCTTAGTAAAAGGTATCGATGCTTTTATAGAAGAAGATGCAGAAGAAGCACGTCAAAGTGTAGAAAAACCATTACACGTAATCGAAGGACATTTGATGAATGGAATGAATGTAGTAGGAGATCTCTTTGGAAGCGGAAAAATGTTCTTGCCACAAGTGGTAAAATCTGCAAGAGTTATGAAAAAAGCTGTTGCCTATTTAAACCCATATATCGAAGCAGAAAAAAGTGAAGAACAAAGAGCCTTAGGGAAGATTTTAATGGCTACTGTAAAAGGTGATGTTCACGATATCGGAAAGAATATTGTCTCAGTAGTTCTAGGATGTAACAACTATGAAATTGTGGATCTAGGTGTGATGGTTCCACCAGAAAAAATCATCGAAACAGCCAAAAAAGAAAATGTAGATGCTATTGGTCTTAGTGGTTTAATTACACCTTCTTTAGATGAAATGGTATACTTAGCCAAAGAAATGGAGCGTCAAGAATTTGATGTTCCCTTACTTATTGGTGGAGCAACTACTTCCAAAGCGCATACAGCTGTGAAGATCGATACGCAATACAAGAATGCTGTGGTACATGTAAACGATGCATCAAGAGCAGTTACTGTTGTGGGAGATTTATTGAATAAACAAACAAGAAACGAATACGTAGCCAAACTCAAAAAAGATTACGAAGAATTTCGTGAAAAGTTTTTAAAACGAGGAAAAACCAAAGCCTATATCTCTATAGAAGAAGCCAGAAAACGAAAGTTTTCTATCAATTGGGAAACCTCTAAAATATCCAAACCTAAAGAATTAGGAGTTCAAACTTTAGAACAATTAAGTTTAAAAGAATTAGTTCCTTTTATTGATTGGAGTCCGTTTTTCAGAAGCTGGGACTTGCACGGAAAATACCCGAATATTCTTACCGATGAAGTTGTAGGAGAGCAAGCAACAAGTCTGTACAACGATGCACAAAAAATGGTAGAAGAAATTATCGCCAATCAAAGTTTGAAGCCTAAAGCTATTTTCGGACTCTTTGAAGCCAATACTGTGAATGACGATGATATCTCAATAAGTAAAAAAGGAAAAGAAATCGCTTTGTTTAGAACCTTACGTCAACAATTGAAAAAGCGAGAAGGAAAGCCAAGTTTTGCTTTGGCAGACTTTATAGCTCCAAAAGAAACAGGGAAACAAGATTATATGGGAGCTTTCTGTACAGCCATTTTTGGAGCCGATGAATTAGCCAATCAATACAAAGAAGAACAAGATGATTATAATGCGATTATGGCACAAGCCATTGCCGATCGTTTTGCGGAAGCTTTTGCAGAATATTTACATCACAGAGTAAGAACTCAACATTGGGGATATGCAGCTTCAGAAAACCTAACCAATGAAGAGCTTATCAAAGAAGATTATAAAGGAATACGTCCGGCTCCCGGATATCCTGCTTGTCCAGATCATTTAGAAAAAGAAACAATTTGGAGTCTTCTTAATGTAGAAGAACAAATAGGAGTTAAGCTTACAGAAAGCTTAGCAATGTGGCCTGCAGCAGCCGTTTCTGGATACTACTTTGCCAATGAAGAAGCGAAGTATTTCGGGCTAGGAAAAATTACCGATGATCAAGTAAGAGATTTCGCCAATAGAAAAGGAATCGCATTAGAAAAAGCAAGAAAATGGTTGCATCCAACCATTGCCAACAATTAAAATACTGAAACAAGTTCAGCATATATGAAAGTAACAGAACATATAAAAGAAGCAGGAGGAAAAACCTTATTCTCTTTTGAAATAATCCCTCCCAAAAAAGGAAATAACATTCAAGAACTATATAATAATATAGATCCATTAATGGAATTCAACCCTCCATTTATCGATGTAACAACTTCACGTGAAGAATATGTATATATAGAGAAAAACGGATTGTTAGATCGTAAGATTACAAGAATGCGACCCGGAACTGTAGGGATCTGTGCGGCCATCAAACACAAATATGATGTAGATACGGTTCCGCATGTATTATGTGGAGGATTTACCAAAGAAGAAACAGAATATCTATTAGTAGACTGTCATTATTTAGGAATCGAAAATGTGATGGCACTTCGAGGCGATGCTATGAGTCATCAAAAGTATTTTCAAGCATCCAAAGGAGGACATACCTATGCAGTAGAATTGGTAGATCAAATTCAGAATTTGAATCGAGGAAAATACCTACATGATGTAATAGATGCTAACCACAAAGCAGATTTTTGTATTGGTGTTGCTGGTTATCCAGAGAAACATTTAGAAGCCCCTTCTTTACAATCAGATTTAAAACGATTGAAAGAAAAAGTAGATGCAGGAGCAGATTATGTGGTAACACAAATGTTTTTTGATAATCAGAAGTTTTTCGAGTTTGTAGAAGAAGCCAAAAAAATAGGAATCAATGTTCCTATCATTCCAGGAATTAAACCGGTAGCCGTTAAAAGACACTTACAATTATTGCCACAAGTATTTAAAATAGATTTGCCGCAAGATTTAATTTCAGCAGTAGAAAAATGCAAAGACAACAAGCAAGTTCGTCAAGTAGGAGTAGAATGGTGTATTCAGCAATCTAAAGAGCTATTAGCAGCCGGAGTTCCTGTTTTACATTACTATTCTATGGGAAAATCATCTAATATTCATAAGATAGCTAAAGAGATATTTTAATCAGTTGTCACTGTTCATTGCTAATTAACACATATAAGGATAGACTCACTTGATAGACATATAATCAAAACTAATTTTTTGAGCTAGGAATGGAAAAATATTTAATTACTTTTGTAGTATAAACTTTTGAATTAATTAGAAATATAATATCATGGCATTAGAAATTACAGATGCAACATTTGACGAAGTCGTATTAAAATCAGACAAACCAGTATTAGTAGACTTTTGGGCTGCTTGGTGTGGACCTTGTAGAATGTTAGCTCCTATCGTAGATGAATTAAGTACAGATTTCGATGGAAAAGCTGTAGTAGGAAAAGTAGATGTAGATGCAAATCAAGAATTTGCTGCGAAATACGGAGTACGTAACATTCCAACTGTATTAATCTTTAAAGGAGGAGAGTTGGTAGACAAGCAAGTAGGAGTAGCTCCAAAATCTGTGTACGAGCAAAAAATCAATGATGCAATCTAAACAGATCTAATCCGTCTTTAGCGGAATTAACAAAATTGAAACAGAAAAGGTTTGGCTACGGTCAAACCTTTTTCTATTTTCGAGAATCATGATCAACCTTTCTCAAGTACAAATCTCAGAAATTAAAAACCTAGACCTCTTGGCAAGACAAGTAGTGGAAGGTTTTATAACCGGAATGCATAAAAGTCCCTTTCATGGTTTTTCGGTTGAATTTTCCGAGCACAAGCTTTATAATAAAGGAGAAAGTACTCGCCATATCGATTGGAAACTCTTTGCCAAAACAGAAAAGCTCTACACGAAAAAATACGAGGAAGAAACCAACTTAAGATGTCATATCATCATAGATAACTCGGCGTCTATGCATTATCCAACGGTAAAGACGCAAACATTAGACAGTTTAAATAAGATTGGTTTTTCAGCAGTTGCAGCCGCTTGTTTGATGGAAGTCTTAAAACGACAAAGAGATGCTGTTGGACTGAGTATTTATTCCGATACATATGAGTACTATGCACCAGAAAAAGGAAGTGATCGTCATAGAAAGATGGTATTACATCAGTTAGAAAACCTATTGAATTCTACATCCAAGGCTACTACTGAAACCTATCAATATTTACATGAGATTGCAGAAAAAATTCACAGACGCTCTTTGATTTTTCTGTTTACAGACATGCTGCAATCCAGCAAGCACGAGAAAGAACTGTTTGAAGCATTACGTCATTTAAAATACAACAAGCACGAAGTAGTATTGTTTCATACATTTGATGGAAAGACCGAATTGAATTTCGATTTCGACAATGCACCTAAAAAATTTGTAGATGTAGAAACTGGCGAAGAAGTGAATCTGTTTAGTGAAAACATACAAGAACATTACAAAGCATTGGTAGAAAACTATTTTGAAGAACTACGCAATAAATGTTTGCAGTACAAGATAGATTATGTTCCTGTGGATATTCAGATCGGTTTTGGTCAAGTACTGACCAGTTATTTTTTAAGTCGCCAGAAAATGTTATAAATTTTTCTTTTTCTTTTGCAAAAACAAAAAACTCAGTTATATTTGCATCCGCTTAGAGCAACGGTTTGGTAGTTCAGCTGGTTAGAATACATGCCTGTCACGCATGGGGTCGCGGGTTCGAGTCCCGTCCAGACCGCAAGATTAAAGCTAACACTCTCTTTTTCAAGGGGGTGTTTTTCTTTTTGGGCTACATTTGTTCTATTCTAACAAAATTCTCTCAAAAAACACTAAAAGCCTTCTTTGATATAAAATGATAATCATTCTTTAATGATTGTCTTTTTTTATTTGTAATAAGGTCTTTCTAAATTTATTTGGTACACTTTGTTTTCTTTAGTTAATTGTATCTCCTTAAGGGGTACATTTTAAAATACCCAAATAAATAATAATCCAGTCAACTTAAAGTAGTTTTACTTTTTTCTCTTCCGATTTAAAAATGATTAATGACTGGGTGAATTAAGTTGGGTAACTTAAGAAGTCTAGCTCTAACTGAGTTAATCACTACTTTAGAGTATCTATTCTATAGTAGCTATAATATATCTAATCATCATCTTAATTTACTGGATAAACTTTCAACAACAAAAGGCTTATCCAATGAATTACAAAGCACTAGGCTATGAAGCAAACTTTACCTTGTTGGTCTTTCAAACAATTAATGCCCATTCCCATCATCTTTTACTTCTCCTTTTAAACTCATCTCCATAGAATGGTCATATTTACAACACCCAGGAAGATTATTATAAGCATCTTCACTACCACCTAACTTATCCGTATCGTAACCCGAATTAGCAATCGCTTTATGAATTGCATCTAGGTTTGTTTTAGAAGCATCAAAAGAAACATCTATTTTCTTTCTCAATCTATCCCATTCTGCTTTCGATATACCGTCTAAATTATTTACAGCTTTTTCAATAGTAGTCTTACACATTCCACAATTTCCTCTGACTCCAAAACTAGCGTCAGTGTAAGCGACATCTTTTTTTACTTCAGTAGGCTCTGATTTTTTTTCATCTTTTTTGGCGTCACTTTTACAACTTGTAAAACCTACAGCAGCAATTACTGCTAAACTTAAAATTACTTTTCTCATTTGATTAAAATTAAAAATTATTATTATTTGATTGTTTTGGTTACTTCACCACACTTTAGCATAGCGTCACCGAAATATGGATTTAAGACTTTATCTTCTAAACTAAGCCAATAACCACCTGTGTTATTATCTGCCATAGGGCAAAATTGGCTATAGACTTGCATATTCACTCCAAACTTTTCGACTGCCATAATCAGACTAGATGATAGTGGTTTGAAATGATTTCTTTGTGTTTTTATATCTGTCGTTGAGTTTAAAGATCGTGTATGAAGTTTTAAGTTCTCGGATAGTTGCATCCATGAATTATGAGCATCACCTTTAAGTAGTTTCATATCGACTTTTGCTAAATTCTTCAACATCATTGATGAAGCTTGTGTTGAAGTTTTTGAATCTCCTTTTATCAGTGCGTCTTTCAAAATAATGTACTCATCAAATACAGTTTTGAGCTGTTCTTGGAATTTTGAGTCTACTTCTATTCTCTCATTGGTCATTTTCATGTTCTGACCATTGTGATTCATCCCTAAGTGTCCTTCGTGACCAGTCATTACAGTGCCACCACTTTTGTTCATCATCGATTTTTTACCTTGGAGTTGTGCAGCAGCATCAACAGTAAAAGCGCCATTGGTCACGACTTCGTCTCCATTTTTCAAACCTTCTAACACTTGATAAGACTCTCCAATCTTCGAACCTATTTGTACTTCTCTCATTTCAAATATGGCTTGGTCTTGTTTAGTTTTCACATAAACAACGGATCGTTTTCCAGTCCATAATACTGCTGAAGATGGAACCAAAAGAGAACCATTCTTATTCTTTGCATTGAGTTTTCCTTTGACAAACATTCCGGGCTTTAATAGACCTTTTGAATTATTTAAATCAACTCTTAGAGTGACGGTTCTTGTTTTTGTATTTAAAACAGGGTCAATAAATGAAACCTTGGAGATAATGGTTTTATCAGATTGAGTGTTGGTACTGACTTCAATATTCTGTCCAATTTTGATGAACTCAACTTGACTTTCATACACGTCGAACTCTGCCCAGAGTGATTGCAAGTCTGCTATTTTAAATAAGCCTTGGCCTTGTTTTACTGATTGCCCTATTTCCACCATTTTCTCTGTAACTGTACCTGAAACAGTCGCATAAACGGGAAAGTTTTCAATGACCTTTCCAGAAGATTCAATACTATTAATTTGAGCTTCTGAAAGCTTCCAAAGTTTTAATTTGTTTCTGACCGCTTTGTATAATTGAGGCTGAGATTCTTTAAGCTTTACAGTTGTCAGTAATTCTTGTTGAGCAGCAAATAGCTCAGGAGAATAAATAGTAGCCAACTGTTGCCCTTTTTTTATTTTCTCTCCTGTAAAATTGATAAGCAGTTTTTCAATTCTTCCTGAAAAATAGGTTACTTGAACAGCATTTTTCTTTTCATTCTCAACAATTTTACCAGATAACAGGATGGAGTTCTCGGATTCATTTGCATCAATAATCACTGTTGTTTCGATGTTCGCTAACTTCATAGCGTTTTCAGTAAGTTTAAATTCATCTGCTGACAATCCATCTGCTCCTGCTTCAGCAGGAATTAGATCCATTCCACAAATTGGACAATCTCCTGCTTCTGGTTGCATGATTTGTGGATGCATTGAGCATGTCCACATTTGATTAGAAGCTACCTCATTCGTATGGTCATGTTCTTTTGTCTCAGAATTATCACCACCAAATAATAACCACCCTGATAACAGTCCAATTGCTAATAACCCTAGATATACACTATATTTTTTCATCGTATTCTATTTTTTTCTTTGTACTAATTTTCTAATTGAGGGAGATGATACATACCAAAGTAAAAATCCACTCATTACTGTAATCAAACCCAAAAGAGAAAACGCTCTTAAAACTATCGTGTTAAAATTGTCTCTCCCTTCATAATCCATGGTGTGTGTCATCCATAAAAAATCAAACCATCTCCAACTTTGATGTCTGACTGTTTGAAATTTTGCATCTATGATAGACACATATGCTTTTAAATTATCGTCTGTTTTATAAGAGATCACATAGGCAGGAAGTAACTTTTCTCGATACTCATGATGCTTTCCTGCCTCTGTTATTTTTTCAATGGAAGCAACTTCTAAACCTTCCTTCATATAGTTTTTGGCAACATATAAAGCTTCGTCTTTAGTTAATTCATTTTTCTTTTGA
>NZ_JBDKWF010000045.1:0-321365 GCF_040151415.1 Pseudotenacibaculum sp. MALMAid0570 | reverse complement strand
GCATTGGGGCTCACCTCTTCCCATCCCGAACAGAGAAGTTAAGCCCAATAGCGCCGATGGTACTGCATTTATGTGGGAGAGTAGGTCGCTGCCTTTCTTTTTTAAAACCTTCATTATATATTAATGAAGGTTTTTTTGGTTTTAAGATTCTTGGATTTGCTATAAAATAAAAAGCCAGCTAAATGCTGGCTTTTTTATGAATCAATATTTCTATTTTATCCTTTAATCACTCCTCTTGAAATTACAATCTTTTGAATTTCAGAAGTTCCTTCGTAAATCTGTGTGATTTTAGCGTCTCTCATTAGTCTTTCTACATGGTATTCTTTTACAAAACCATTTCCTCCATGAATTTGAACAGCTTCCACAGTTTGTTCCATTGCTACCTTTGAAGCATAAAGCTTTGCCATTGCACTAGACATGTCGTAATTGTTACCTAAATCTTTATCACAAGCAGCTTTCATAACAAGTAAACGTGCAGCTTCAATTTCAGTAGCCATGTCTGCTAATTTAAATGCGATAGCTTGATGATTACATATTTCAGTTCCAAATGCTTTACGTTCTTTAGAATATTTTAATGCTAGTTCATAAGCGCCTGAAGCAATTCCTAAAGCTTGAGAGGCAATTCCAATTCTTCCTCCTGATAAAGTTTTCATTGCAAACTTAAATCCAAAACCATCTTCTCCTATTCTGTTTTCTTTTGGAACTTTTACATCATTAAATTGTAATGTATGAGTATCACTTCCTCTAATACCTAATTTATCTTCTTTAGGACCTATATCAAAACCAGGCATACCTTTTTCAACAATAAAAGCATTAATTCCTCGATGTCCTTTATCACGATCTGTTTGAGCAATTACCAAATAAACATCTGAACGACCACCGTTTGTAATCCAGTTTTTTGTTCCGTTTAGAAGATAATGATCACCCATATCTATAGCAGTAGTTCTTTGTGAAGTAGCATCACTACCTGCTTCGGGTTCACTTAAACAAAAAGCACCAACAAATTCACCTGTTGCTAACTTTGTTAAATATTTTTGTTTTTGTTCTTCAGAACCATATTTTTCTATTCCATAACACACTAATGAATTATTTACTGAAACAATTACTGAAGCAGATGCATCAATTTTGGATAACTCTTCCATAATAAGCACATAAGAAATAGTATCCATACCACTTCCTCCATACTTAGGATCAACCATTACGCCTAAAAAACCTAAGTCTCCCATCTTTTTAACAAGTTCATTAGGAAAAACTTGCTTTTCATCTCTTTCAATTACTCCTGGTAATAATTCTGTTTGCGCAAAATCACGAGCTGCATCCCTAATCATTAAATGTTCTTCAGTAAGATTAAAATCCATTCTTTATGTGTTTATTATTAAATTCGTAAAAAAAGTTATCAAAGATACTTCTTTACTACCAGATTTTCAATAGACATTTCATATTTTTATGGATATGAATAAAAATGAAACTTACGCTATTGGTTTGATGTCTGGTACTTCATTAGACGGGTTAGATATTGTTTATGTTAAATTTAATGAAAATGAGACATACGGTTTTCAAGTATTAGCTTTTGAAACAATTACATATTCTCCAGATTTAAGAGAGCAATTGAAAAACTCTATAAGTTTGAAAGAAACCAATTTAATTGAATTGGATAAAAGTTTTGGTCATTTTATTGGAGTCAAAACCAATGATTTTATCCAAAAAAACAAAATTGAAAATCTTGATTTTATTGCATCTCATGGACATACAGTTTTTCATCAACCAGAAGAAGGATTTACTAAGCAAATTGGAAATGGTCAACTTATTGCAGACATAACAAAGAGGCTTGTTGTATGTGATTTTAGAACTCAAGATGTTGAGCTTGGGGGTCAAGGTGCACCCTTAGTGCCAATAGGTGACAAGTTATTATTTTCTAATTATTCTGCTTGTGTAAATCTAGGAGGTTTCGCAAATATTTCATTTGAAAAACAACAAGAAAGAATAGCTTTTGATATTTGTCCGGTGAATATTGTCCTAAATTACTTTAGTCAAAAATTGGGGTATGAATATGACAACAAAGGGGAGTTGTCTTCTAAAGGAAAAATTGATTTACAACTTTTAGAGAAGTTAAACTCAATTGATTTTTACTCAAAAGATTATCCAAAATCATTAGGTGTAGAGTGGGTAAATGACAAGATTTTCCCTCATCTAACTAAGGTAGAAGAAATGCAAACAATTTTAAGAACATTTACTGAGCATATAGCAATACAAATTGCTAATAATATTAGAGACTTTGATTCAGTATTATTTACTGGAGGCGGAGTTTTTAATGATTTTTTAATTGGTAGAATAAAAAAATTAGTTAACACTAAAATTGTAATACCAAGTTCTACTATAATAAACTACAAAGAGGCATTAATTTTTGCATTATTGGGTCTATTGAAACTTAGAGGAAAAACAAATTGTTTGGCAAGTGTTACAGGAGCTAAAAGAAATCACTCTTCAGGGAAAATATTTCACGCGAATTAATTCTTTATAGCGATTTATTTTTTTATTTTGGTACAACATTTAAGCACTTCAGAAAAATAAAATTAAATGCTTCTTAATGAAAGACTTACTTAAAAAGTATGAAGAAAAACAACCTGAAATAGTTTTCAATTGGAAGGATCCAGAAACTGAAGCAGAAGGTTGGACAGTTATTAATTCACTTCGTGGCGGTGCAGCAGGAGGTGGTACAAGAATGAGAAAAGGATTAGATAAGTATGAAGTTACTTCTCTTGCGAAAACAATGGAGGTTAAATTTACTGTATCTGGACCAGCTATTGGTGGAGCCAAATCTGGAATTAATTTTGATCCTCATGATCCAAGAAAGAAAGGAGTTTTAAAAAGATGGTATAATGCTGTTGCTCCACTTCTCAAAAACTATTATGGAACAGGTGGAGATTTAAACGTAGATGAAATTCATGAAGTAATCCCAATTACTGAGGATAGTGGTGTTTGGCATCCGCAAGAAGGAGTTTTTAATGGTCATTTTAAACCTACAGAAGCAGATAAAATTAATAGAATCGGTCAGTTGAGGCATGGAGTTATCAAAGTTATTGAAAGCGAAAAATATTCCCCTGACATATATAGAAAATATACAGTTGCAGATATGATCACTGGTTTTGGTGTTGCTGAAGCAGTGAAGCATTATTATGAAATTTATGGAGGATCCGTAGTTGGAAAAAGAGCTGTGGTTCAAGGATTTGGAAATGTAGGTTCTGCAGCAGCATATTATTTAGCGCAGATGGGAGCCAAGGTGGTTGGAATAATTGATAGAGTTGGAGGAATCATTAAAGAAGAAGGGTTCTCATATGAAGAAATTACATCGCTTTTTCTAAAAAAAGACGGGAATACATTAGTGGCAGAAAATATGATTCCTTTTGATGAAATAAATGAAAAAATATGGAACTTGCCAACTGAAATCTTTGCTCCTTGTGCTGCATCAAGGCTAATAAAACAAGAACAAATCAACCAAATGATTGATTCTGGATTAGAAGTAATTTCTTGTGGAGCTAATGTACCATTTGCAGATAAAGAAATTTTCTTTGGACCTATCATGGAAGACACTGATAAAAAAGTAAGTTTAATTCCAGATTTCATTTCTAATTGTGGTATGGCTAGAGTATTTGCATACTTTATGGAAAGAAGAGTAGAAATGTCTGACGAAGCTATTTTTTCAGATACGTCTAATGTGATAAAAAAAGCGCTTGAAAAGACTCATGCTAAAAACACTTCTAAAACTAATATTAGTGAAACAGCATTTGAGATTGCACTGAATCAATTAATCTAAATAATAATATTATGGAGTCAATAATCATTGTAGTATTTGTCTTGGGGTATTTAGCTATTACCTTAGAACACAATTTGAAGCTTGATAAACTAATACCAGCACTTGCAATGATGGCAATTTGTTGGGCTATTGTAGCTTTAGGAGTAGATTCATTTTCTAATTGGTTTGATTCTTCTAAACATGGATTAGTTGAAGGGTTCACTTCATTAGATCATGAAGCAAAAATGCATTTAGCAGAAGAGACATTATTACACCATTTAGGGAAAACAGCTGAAATACTTGTCTTTTTACTCGGTGCAATGACCATAGTAGAAATTATAGATTATTTTGATGGATTTTCAACAATAAAAGGATATGTAAAAACCAATAGTAAGAAAAGGATCTTATGGATTTTTTCTATTCTAGCGTTTATACTTTCAGCTATTATAGACAATTTAACAGCTACTATTGTTCTGATTTCTATTTTGCAAAAAATTGTAAAGAAAAGAGAAGACAGAATTTGGTTTGCCGGAATTATTATTATAGCAGCTAATGCTGGAGGAGCCTTTTCACCAATTGGTGACGTAACCACTACGATGCTTTGGATTGGAGGTAAAGTAAGTACAGTTAAGTTATTTATTTACTTATTTATTCCTTCTTTATTATGTATGGTAGTTCCTTCATTTATCGCTACATTCTTACCTGCATTTAAAGGTACAATTGAGACTGATGAAGATTTAGGAGATTCAAAACCTAAAAGTAAACATAGTGCTGCAATGTTATATTTAGGGCTTGGAGCTATTGTTTTTGTGCCAATTTTTAAAACACTTACACATTTACCTCCGTATGTAGGTATGATGTTGTCCCTTGCTATTGTAGCTACATTTGCTGAAGTATTTAGTAGAACAAAAATTTCTTTAACAGACTTTAAAACGCAAGAAGAATCAGCAGAGTTTGCTCATCACAGCCCTGTACATCATTCTTTATCTAAGATTGAAATGCCTAGTATTCTATTTTTCTTAGGTATTTTAATGGCAGTAGCAGCATTAGAATCTTTAGGAATATTATTTGGTTTTGCAGATAGTCTAAAACAAGGAGTGCCTTTAATGGGAACAGAATTAGATGGAACTCAAGTTTCAGATTTAGTGGTTATGCTATTAGGAGTTGGGTCTGCAGTAATAGATAATGTTCCGTTAGTAGCTGCAAGTTTAGGAATGTTCTCAGAACCTATAGATAATCCTTTATGGCATTTTATTGCATTTTCTGCTGGAACAGGAGGGAGCATGTTAATTATAGGTTCCGCAGCAGGAGTTGTAGCAATGGGAATGGAAAAAATAGATTTCTTTTGGTATTTAAAAAAGATTTCGTGGTTAGCTTTGATAGGGTTCTTAGTCGGTTCCTTTTCATTCATGTTACTGCGAATGTTCATATAAAAAAATTAAACCGAGAATTTCTCGGTTTTTTTTGAAACAATTTCTCAATAAAAAGGTCGTTATATAAAAGAACTTTAAAAGCTTATTAATGTTATCGTTTATACAAGAAACCCCCGAAGTTTTAGATCCCACCTCAGAAGAAAAAACACTTTCGATATATAAATTAATTGTAGATGGAGGTCTAGGAGGTCAAATTATTATTGCCATTCTTTTTGTTTTACTGGCTGTTTCCCTGTACATCTATTTTGAAAGATTTTTCGCTATCAAAGCTGCAGCCAAAGTAGATAAGAATTTTATGAATCAGATTAAAGATTATGTTTCCAATGGAAAACTAGAATCTGCAGATTCTTTATGTAAGAATACAAATTCTCCTACGGCTAGATTAATAGGTAAAGGGATTTCTAGAATAGGAAAGCCGTTAGAAGATATTAATACAGCAATTGAAAATGCAGGAAAACTTGAAGTATATCAATTAGAAAAGAATGTGAGCGTAATTGCCACCATTGCAGGAGCCGCTCCTATGATAGGATTCTTAGGAACAGTTATTGGAATGATTGTTGCAATTCATGAAATAGCAAACTCCGGAGGTCAGATAGATATTAAGATGCTTTCTGATGGTTTGTATACAGCTATGACCACAACAGTTGCAGGTTTAATAGTTGGAATTATCGCTTACATTTCTTACAATCATATCGTAGTGAGAACCGATAAAGTGATGTATCAGATGGAAGCAAAATCTGTAGAGTTTTTAGATTTATTAAATGAACCTGTATAATGAATCTTAGAGGAAGAAATAAAGTCAACCCTAATTTCAATATGTCTTCAATGACAGATATTGTTTTTTTGTTGTTGATCTTTTTTATGCTAACATCTACATTGGTAACTGTTAGTGCTATTGATGTATTGCTTCCTAAAGCCGGAGGAAAGACAGAAAACAAAACTTCAGTAGCTGTTACAGTGACTAGTAAGTCTAAATTTTATATAGATAAAACTCAAGTTAGTGAAAAGAATCTTGAAATAGAGATATTAAATAAAGTTGGACCAGATAAGAAAAAAACGGTAGTCATTCGTGGTGATCAAAACGTTCCTTATAAGAATGTGATGAAAGTGATTGATATTGCCAATAAAAATAAGCTAAAGATGATTTTAGCAGTTAAAGGAGGTAGCTAATGTCAGTTTTTGACACAAAACATAAAAAGAAATCAGCAATTATTACATCTGTAATACTTGTGGCTTTACTGTATTTGATATTTAATTTTGGAATGAAATACCTAGATCCACCTCAAGAATATGGTATCGCCATTAACTACGGAACATCAAATGTTGGAAAAGGAGAACCTAAAGTTGTAAAAAAGATAAAAGCCACTCCTCAACCACCAGTTAAAGAAGAAAAAGTTGAAGAAGTTGTTAAAGAAGTGCCCAAAGAAACAGTTAAAGAAGAGGTTTTAACTGAAGATAGAAAGGATGCTCCGGTTATTGAAAAGCCAAAAGAAGAAAAGAAAAAAGTAGAACCAAAAAAAGAAGTTAAAAAAGAAAAACCCAAGCCAAAACCTGAGCCTAAGAAGCCTTCGAAAGCTACTACAGATGCTTTCAAAAACCTTTTACAGGGAGACAAGTCTGATGGAGAACCTAAAGGAGAAGGCGATGATGAAAAAGATGGTTTGAAAGGCGATGAAAAAGGAGACCCTAAATCTTCTAAATATTATGGGAATCCGTTACAAGGAGATGGAGATAGTAACTATAACTTAGCAGGAAGAAGGGCTTTGACAAAACCAAAACAACAACCAGATTGTCAAGAAGAAGGTACTGTTGTGGTAAGTATTGAGGTTGATAAAAATGGGAAAGTAATTAAAGCGGTTCCGGGAGTAAAAGGAACTACAAATTCAGCTCCTTGTTTATTAAAGCCTGCTAAAGAAGCTGCATTAAGAACTACTTGGAATGCTGCACCTGACGCACCTGCAAAGCAAAAAGGAACAATTATTTATAAGTTTACTCTGACCAAATAATGACATACCAACAGACAGTTGACTGGATGTTTTCTCAACTGCCGATGTATCAACGTCAAGGGAAAACGGCTTTTAAAAAAGACCTTACTAATAGTATTGCTTTTTCCGAACAGTTAGATAATCCACACAAAAAATTTAAATCAATTCATGTAGGAGGAACGAATGGCAAAGGTTCTACCTCACATATGATAGCCAGTATTTTGCAAGAAGCAGGTTATAAAGTGGGGTTGTATACATCTCCTCATTTAAAGAATTATACAGAAAGAATTCGAGTTAATGGGAATGAAATACCAGAAGAATATGTGGTCAATTTCATTTCTAGTAATAAGCTTTTCCTTGAGAAACAACAATTGTCATTTTTTGAAATGACAGTAGGTATGGCGTTTGATTATTTTGCAAATGAAAAAGTAGATATTGCTGTTATAGAAGTTGGGTTAGGGGGTAGGCTAGATTCTACCAATATTATTACACCAGAGCTTTCAGTAATTACAAATATTGGTTTAGATCACACTCAGTTTTTAGGAGAAACTCTTCCTGAAATCGCATTTGAAAAAGCGGGAATAATTAAATCTAGAGTTCCCGTTGTTATTGGAGAACGACAAGAGTCTGTTGAATCAGTCTTCACAAAAAAAGCTAGCAATGAGAAATCGGAAATTATTTTTGCTTCGGATTCATTTACAGATTTAGAAACAGATTTATTAGGTGATTACCAAAAGAAGAATGCCAATACTGCATTAACAGCTGTAAAAGAGCTAAAAGGATTTAATATTTCTGTAGAGACTATAGTAAAAGGGCTTAACAATATTGTGAGAAACACAAATTTAAAAGGTAGGTGGCAAGTTCTTAAAGATATTCCAAAGGTAATATGTGATACAGCTCACAATAAAGAAGGATTAACTCACGTAATGCAGCAATTGTTAGATGAGAATTTTAGTCAATTGCATATTGTTTTAGGAGTTGTGAATGATAAAAACTTAGATGGAATTCTAAATTTATTCCCTAAAAATGCAAATTATTACTTCTGTAAACCTAATATTCCAAGAGGTTTAAATGAGTTGGAACTACATAAAAAAGCTAAAGAATTCCATCTGATAGGTGGGGTTTATAATTCAGTTTCAGAGGCTTATAATATAGCATTAAATAATGCTATGGAAAAGGATCTTGTTTTTGTGGGAGGGAGTACTTTTGTGGTTGCAGAAGTTATCTAAAATAAATTTCATTTTTCTTTGGTAGAATTAAAAACCGTTATATATTTGCATCCGCAATCACGCTGGGGCGCGTAGCTCAGTTGGTTCAGAGCACTTGGTTTACACCCAAGGGGTCAGGGGTTCGAATCCCTTCGCGCCCACAGGAAAAACCCCCACGAAAAGTGGGGGTTTTTTTATGGAAAAGAGAAAGGTCAAAATTAGTACAAGCCATCCCTTTTTTGTAATTTGCGTCACGTTTGATCAAACTAATCAATGCTAATGGATATTCAATTATCTGGAAAAAAAATATTAGTCACAGGCGGAGCCGGTTTTATAGGTTCTAATCTCTGTGAAATTTTGTTAAAGAAAGAGAATGAAGTTGTTTGTTTAGATAACTTTGCAACCGGAAAAAAAGAGAACATCGCCCACCTTTTAGAGCACACAAATTTTACACTAGTTGAAGGAGATATCAGAAGTTTAGCTGACTGCAAAAAAGCAGTTGAAGGAGCAAATTATGTATTACATCAAGCTGCTTTAGGATCGGTTCCTAGATCTATAAAAGACCCAGTTACTTCTAATGATGTTAATGTTGGTGGTTTCTTAAATATGTTGGTTGCATCAAGAGATGAAGGAGTGAAAAGGTTTATATATGCAGCGAGTTCTTCTACCTATGGAGATTCTGAATCTTTACCGAAAGTGGAAGATAAGATTGGAAAACCATTGTCTCCTTACGCAATTACCAAGTATGTAAATGAATTGTATGCTGATGTTTTTTCAAAAACTTACGGATTAGAAACAATTGGATTACGTTACTTTAATGTTTTTGGAAGAAAGCAAGATCCTAATGGAGCCTATGCTGCAGTGATTCCAAAATTTGTAGGACAGTTTATGAAAGGAGACTCTCCTGTTATAAATGGAGATGGTGAGTATTCTAGAGATTTCACATATATAGATAATGTTATTCAAGCAAATTTATTGTCTATTGTAGCAGAAGGAGAAGAAGCTGTGAATACAGTTTACAATGTTGCTTATGGTGAGAGAAATACATTAAATGATTTGGTAGGATACCTTAAAGAATTTCTATCTGAATTTGATGCCAATATAAAAAATGTTGAAGTTCTTCATGGTCCTAACAGATTAGGAGATATTCCTCATTCATTAGCATCAGTAGATAAAGCAAAAGAATTATTAAATTATAATCCAGAGTATTCTTTACAGAAAGGGCTTAAAGAAGCTGTAAAGTGGTATTGGGAAAATTTATAGAAAACAATCATATGAAAATAGGAATTATTGGATTAGGATATGTTGGGCTACCTTTAGCTAGACTATTTGCAACTAAATACTCGGTAGTTGGATTTGATATCAATAGAGAAAGAGTAGAAGAATTAAGATTAGGAATAGACAGTACTTTGGAAGTAGAAAACGATATACTTCAGGCTGTTCTTATAGATAAAAATTCTAATGAAAAGGGTTTGTATTGTTCTTATGACATTGAATCAATCAAAGATTGTAATTATTATGTAATTACTGTACCTACACCAGTAGATAAAAACAATAGACCAGTATTAACTCCGCTTGTTAAAGCTAGTGAAACAGTAGGTAGAGTACTAAAAAAGGAAGATATTGTCATTTATGAATCAACAGTGTATCCTGGTGCAACAGAAGAAGATTGTATTCCAGTTCTAGAAAGGGTTTCTGGACTTATATATAATGAAGATTTCTATGCAGGATATTCTCCTGAAAGAATAAATCCTGGAGATAAACTTCATACTGTAGAAAAAATATTGAAAGTAACTTCAGGTTCTACTCCTGAAATTGGAAAAAAAGTAGATAATTTATATAAATCTGTTATTGAAGCAGGTACTCACTTAGCTCCAACTATTAAAGTTGCTGAAGCTGCTAAAGTTATAGAAAATTCGCAAAGAGATATTAATATTGCTTTTGTAAATGAATTAGCCAAGATTTTTGGATTAATGAATATTAATACATATGATGTATTAGAGGCAGCTGGAACTAAGTGGAATTTCCTTCCTTTTAGACCCGGTTTAGTTGGAGGACACTGTATTGGAGTTGATCCATACTATTTAGCTCAAAAGGCTCAAGAGTACGGGTATCATCCAGAAATTATATTATCTGGAAGAAGACTGAATGATAGTATGGGTGAATATGTAGCGTCTGAAGTAGTCAAATTAATGATTAAGAAAGATGTTAAAGTGAAAGATGCAGAAGTCTTAGTCTTAGGAATTACTTTTAAAGAAAATTGCCCTGATGTAAGAAATACAAAAGTTATAGATGTAATCTCAGCATTGAAAGAATTTGGTGCTAATGTATCTATTTATGACCCATGGGCTGAAGTAGAAGAAGTTGAAAGAGAATATAATTTAAAATCTTTAAATACATTACCTAATAGAAAATATGATGCTTTAGTTTTAACAGTAGCTCACAATGAATTTACTCAATTAGACTTTAAAAGTTTGCTAAATGATAATCATGTAATCTATGATGTAAAAAATGTTCTGTTACCAAATCAAAAAGACGGAGGTTTATAAATGAAAAATTTTGCACTTATCGGCGCCGCAGGTTATATAGCGCCAAGGCATTTAAAAGCAATAAAGGATACAAATAATCAGTTGATTGCGGCTTTAGATAGATTTGATTCTGTTGGTGTTTTAGATGGGTATTTTCCAAATGCAGACTTTTTTATTGAATTTGAAAGATTTGATAGATATATTGAAAAACTCAAAAGAAACGGAACTCATCTTGATTATGTGAGTATCTGTACACCTAATTATCTTCACGATTCGCATATACGAATGGCGCTCAGAAGAGGCGCTCATGCTATTTGTGAAAAACCTTTAGTTTTAAATCCTTGGAATATTGACGCTCTTGAAGATATAGAAAAAGAATCTGGAAACAAGATTTTTACAATATTACAATTAAGGCTTCACCCAAGTATTATTGCTTTAAAAGAAAAGGTAGCCAATGCTCCTAATAACACAAAGTTTGATATAGATCTTACATACATTACTTCAAGAGGAGGTTGGTATCATGTGTCATGGAAAGGAGACGAAAGTAAATCAGGAGGAGTTGCTACCAATATAGGAATTCATTTCTACGATATGTTAAGCTGGATTTTTGGCGATGTTAAAGAAAGTCAAGTTCACCTTAGAGAAAAATCCAAAGCAGCAGGATATTTAGAATTTAGCAAAGCTAGGGTTCGTTGGTTCTTGTCTATTGATGGAAAAGACCTTCCTGAAAATATTCAAAGTAAGAGGCAAAGAACTTATAGATCTATTACAATTGATAATGAAGAAATAGAGTTTAGTGATGGATTTACAGAATTGCATACTGAAAGCTATAAGGAGATTTTAAAAGGTAATGGTTTTGGACTTGAAGATGCAAGAACATCTATTCAAATTGTTCACGGAATAAGAAATTCTGATATTGTAACAAATAATAGTTTCAAACACTCATTCCTTAAGTAATATGAAAATTGCAGTTTTAGGCACTGGTTATGTAGGTTTGGTTACAGGAACTTGTTTTGCTGAAATGGGCAATGAAGTATTATGCGTAGATATAAATCAGCAAAAAATTGCAAATCTTAATAAAGGAATTATTCCTATCTATGAACCAGGACTCAAGGAGCTGGTTTCAAACAACTTAAATAAGACACTCTTTTTTACAACCGATTCTAAAAAGGCTATTCAGTCATCAGATATTATTTTTATTGCCGTAGGAACACCCATGGCTGATAATGGAGAGGCAGATTTATCAGCAGTATTTAGTGTAGCAAAGGAAATAGGAAATAACATAGAAAACCATAAAGTAATTGTCTCAAAGTCTACTGTTCCAGTAGGAACTACTTTAAAAATAAAGCAACTTATTACTAAAGAACTTTCAAAGAAGGTGTCTAATGTAAACTTTGATATGGTATCTAATCCAGAATTTTTAAAAGAAGGAGATGCAGTTAATGATTTCATGAAACCAGATAGGGTTGTAATTGGAGCTGAGAATGAAGAGGTATTTGAAAAGATGAAGCAATTGTATGCGCCTTTCTTTAGAGTACAAGATAGGTTTATTACCATGGACATAGCCTCTGCAGAAATGACAAAGTATGCTGCCAATGCCATGTTGGCAACAAAAATATCGTTCATTAATGAAATTGCGAATTTAAGTGAAAAAGTTGGAGCAGATATAAATAAAGTAAGAGTTGGTATAGGTTCTGATAGCAGAATAGGTTATAAATATATTTATCCAGGTATTGGTTATGGGGGAACTTGTTTTCCTAAAGATATTGCGGCACTTATACATTTAGGAAAACAAAATAAATATGAGTTAGAACTTATTAAATCTGTTGATGAAGTAAATAAAAGACAGAAAGAACTTTTTTTAGAAAAGATTATTAAAAAATTTGGAAAGCAGCTCTCTGGAAAAAAGTTTACAATTTGGGGATTGTCTTTCAAGCCAGAAACAGATGATATGCGTAAGTCACCATCAATTTACTTGGTGAATGAACTTGTAAAGATGGGAGCAGAGGTTCAAGTATATGATCCAAAAGCTATGGAACAAGCAAAAGAGTACTATTTCAAAGATTTAAAAGTATACTATGCAACTGATAAGTATGATGCTGTAAAAGAAGCTAATGCATTGATACTCTTAACCGAATGGAAAGAGTTTAGGTCTCCAGATTTTAGTAGAATAAAAGAGTTGCTATTAGATGAGGTGATTTTTGATGGCAGAAATCAATACAATACCTTAAAATTAGAAGAAAAAGGATTTGAATATTATCAAATAGGTAAAAGTTAAGTAGGAATTAATTTGTTTACATTTAATAGTTGAATTTTGAAGAAACATGAATAGAAGTAGTAAAATATATATAGCAGGGCATAAAGGAATGGTAGGTTCGGCAATATGGAGAGCTTTGCAAAACAAAGGATACAACAATCTTATAGGCAGAACTAGTAAAGAGTTAGATTTAAGAAATCAGGATTCAGTAATTCAGTTTTTTAAATCTGAAAAGCCAGAAGTTGTTATTGATGCAGCAGCAAGAGTTGGAGGTATTTTAGCAAATAATAATTATCCATATCAATTTTTAATGGATAATTTATTTATCCAGAATAATCTAATTGATATCTCTTTAAAATTTGAAGTAAAAAAATTTATATTTCTGGGAAGCTCTTGTATTTATCCAAAATTTGCAAGTCAACCTTTAAAAGAAGAGTATTTATTGACAGATTTGCTCGAGCCAACCAACGAATGGTACGCAATAGCTAAAATTACAGGAGTTAAAGCTTGTGAGGCCATTAGAAAACAATTTGAAAAAGATTATGTAAGTTTAATGCCTACTAACCTATACGGCATAAATGATAATTTTGATTTAGAAACATCGCATGTATTACCTGCAATGCTAAGGAAGTTTCATGAAGCCAAGAAAAAAGGCAATTCTCCCGTAACTCTATGGGGAAGTGGAACTCCATTGAGAGAGTTTTTGTTCGTAGACGATATGGCAAAAGCAGTAGTTTTTGCATTAGAAAATAAACTTCCTGAATATCTCTACAATGTTGGTACAGGTGTAGATTTAACAATTAAAGAATTAGCAGAAACAATTCAAAAAACTGTAGGTCATTTAGGGGAAATTATATGGGATAAAAGTAAGCCTGATGGTACTCCTAGAAAGTTGATGGATGTATCTAGATTAAATTCTATGGGTTGGAAACATGAAGTACAATTAGAAGAGGGCATTGCTATAACTTATGATTGGTTTAAACAAAATATAGAAAATATAAAACAAGTAAAATTGCAAGAATAATTAAATCGAGAGTTTTATGAAGATAGCATTAATAACTGGGGTAACAGGTCAAGATGGAGCATACTTAAGTGAATTCTTGTTAAAGAAGGGATATCAAGTTCATGGGGTTAAGAGAAGATCCTCATTATTCAATACTGATAGAATTGATCATTTATATCAAGACCCTCATGTAGAGGACAGAAATTTTTTCTTGCATTATGGAGATATGACTGATAGTACAAACTTGACTAGATTAATCAAAGAAATACAGCCTGATGAAATATACAATCTGGCTGCAATGAGCCATGTTCATGTGTCTTTTCAAACACCTGAATATACAGCAAATGCTGATGCTTTGGGAACTTTGAGAATTTTAGATGCGGTAAGATTACTTGGTCTTGAAGAAAAGATAAGAATTTATCAAGCCTCTACATCAGAACTATATGGTAAAGTTCAAGAAGTGCCTCAATCGGAGAATACACCTTTTTATCCTAGATCTCCTTATGCTGTGGCAAAAATGTATGCATATTGGATTACAGTTAATTATAGAGAGGCTTATAAGATGTTTGCTTGTAACGGAATATTATTTAATCATGAATCACCATTAAGGGGAGAAACATTTGTTACTAGAAAAATTACAAGAGCAGCCTCTAGAATTGCTTTAGGGTTACAAGAAAAATTTTACTTAGGAAACTTAGATGCGAAAAGAGATTGGGGACATGCTAAGGATTATGTTAGAATGATGTGGATGATATTACAAGCTGATGAACCTGAAGATTGGGTTATAGCTACTGGAACCACTACCACTGTTAGAGATTTTGTTATAATGAGTTTTTCAGAAGTAGGTATTGAATTAGAATTTAAAGGAGTAGGGGTGAATGAAAAAGCTTATGTAAAAGCGTGTAAAAACTCTAAATATCAAATTGATATCGGAAGAGAGGTATTAGCTGTCGACCCTAAGTATTTTAGACCAACGGAAGTAGATTTATTAGTAGGAGATCCTACAAAAGCTAATCAAAAATTAGGGTGGGAACCAGAGTACGATTTACCTTCTTTAGTTAAAGATATGATGAAATCAGACTTAGTATTAATGAAAAAAGACCAGTATCTAAAAGAAGGAGGGTACGAAACTCTTAACTATTTTGAGTAGATGATGATTTCAGCCCATAATACAAATTGTAAGGAACTTTAAATGCTTAAAGAATCAAAACTTAGAAGTGCCATTAAAAGTTTAACTTGGAGGTTTGTGGCTATTTTAGATACAATTCTGATAGTGTTATTTGTAACTTGCTATTTCAATAAATGTAATATAAGTGATGCTTTAACAGTTGGGTTAGTTGAGTTCTTGTTAAAATTCTTAGTTTATTATGTGCATGAAAGAGTTTGGCAGAAAATAGAGCTTATTAAGAGGACTGCTAAGTTGAGAACAATAGTAAAAACATTATCATGGAGGATAATAGCTACAATAATGACATTTTTAATTGCAGGAGTAATAATTGATGGTTCTAATAAAATAGCTTTATATATTGCTGTATTTGAGGTTTTTACAAAATCATTATTATATTATGCACATGAGAGAATATGGCTTATTTTACCTTTAGGTAGAGTTCGTAATTTGTCAAAAAAAATATTCTATGCAAGAGAACATAACAAGACATAATTATAAAGTAAATAGACTTAATAGGTGTTTGCTAAAAAGTCACGAATCTAAATTATTATGGTTCACAGGGCTTTCTGGTTCAGGTAAATCTACTATAGCTAATAAAGTAGAATTACTTTTGCATGAGAATGAAATACATACTTATACATTAGATGGTGATAATATTAGGTCTGGTATCAACAAAGATTTATCTTTTTCTCCTGAAGATCGGAAAGAGAATATTAGAAGAGTAGCTGAAATATCAAATTTAATGATTGATGCTGGTTTAGTTGTTTTGGCTGCTTTTATATCTCCTTATAGAAAAGATAGAGAACGTATAAAAGAAATTGTAGGTAAAGAAAATATGATAGAAATATACATAAACACATCTTTAGAAGTTTGTGAAAAAAGAGATGTTAAAGGACTATACAAGAAAGCAAGGCTTGGAGAGATCAAAAATATGACAGGAATTTCTTCAGCATATGAAATACCGTTGAATCCAGATATTGAAATCAAAACTGAAGAAATGTCTGTAGAAGAAGCTGCTAGTAAAATTTTACAATTTTTAAAATTAAAAAAAGATAAGAAGGATGAGTAATTATATGATTGATCATTTAAGTGAATTAGAGTCAGAAGCTATTTTTGTAATTCGAGAGGTTGCTGCTCAATTTGAAAATCCAGCGTTGCTGTTTTCAGGAGGTAAAGATTCTATAGTGATGACACATCTTGCTAAGAAAGCATTTTATCCAGCAAAAATTCCTTTCCCTCTTATACATATAGATACTGGACATAATTTCCCAGAAACAATAGATTTTAGAGATACTTTAATCGAAAAACTAGGGGTAAAACTCATTGTAGGATCTGTGCAAGAGTCTATAGATAAAGGAAGAGTAAAAGAAGAAACAGGAGCTGACGCATCAAGAAATTCACTTCAAATAGTTTCATTACTTGATACTTTAGAAGATAATAAAATTGATGCAGCCATGGGCGGAGCCAGAAGAGATGAAGAAAAAGCTAGAGCAAAAGAAAGATTCTTTTCTCATCGAGATGAGTTTGGACAGTGGGATCCAAAGAATCAACGCCCAGAACTATGGAATTTATTTAATGGAAGGAAAAACTATGGAGAACACTTTCGTGTATTTCCAATATCTAATTGGACCGAAATGGATGTTTGGGAATATATTAAAAGAGAGAATATAGAATTACCTTCTTTGTACTTTTCTCACGAAAGAGATTGTGTAGTAAGAGACGGAATTATTTTGGCGTATTCAGGATTTATTAAAATGAAACCAGATGAAAAAGTGGTTAGAAAAATAGTACGGTATAGAACTTGTGGGGATATGCCAATTACTGGGGCTGTTGAATCAGAGGCTAATACTTTAGATAAAATAATTGAAGAAATTTCAGCTACCAGAATTACGGAAAGAGGAGGTAGGGCCGATGACAAAAGAGCTGAAACGGCTATGGAAGACAGAAAAAAACAAGGGTATTTTTAAAGAGTTTAAAACATTTTATTTAAGATATTAACATGAGAAGTCAAACAACTGAAATTTTACGATTCACAACTGCAGGGAGTGTAGATGATGGTAAAAGCACCCTTATTGGACGTTTGTTATATGACAGCAAATCAATCTTTCAAGACCAATTAGAATCTGTAAAATCCTCTAGTATTAATAGAGGATTCGATTATATAGATTTGTCTCTACTTACAGATGGTTTGAAATCTGAAAGAGAGCAAGGTATTACAATAGATGTAGCTTATAGATACTTTGCTACACCGAAAAGAAAGTTTATTATAGCAGATACTCCTGGCCATATTCAATACACAAGAAATATGGTAACTGGGGCTTCAACAGCAAATTTAGCAATTATATTAATAGATGCAAGAAAGGGAATGTTAGAGCAAACGCATAGGCATTCATTTATAGCATCTCTTTTGCGTATTCCCCATGCTATTGTGTGTATCAATAAAATGGATTTGGTTGATTACAGTCAAGAAGTCTATGATACAATAGTTCAGGATTTTAAAGCCTTTTCTTCGAAATTAGATATTAAAGATGTTCAATTCATCCCGATTTCTGCTTTACATGGTGATAATGTAGTTAATAGGTCAGATAATATGAATTGGTATAAAGGTAGTACATTAATGTATCATTTAGAGAATGTGCATATTTCTAGTGATTATAATCATGTTGATTGTCGTTTCCCTTTACAATCAGTTATTAGACCACATACTATAGAACATCAGGACTTTAGAGGATTTGCTGGTAGAATAGATGGTGGAGTTTTTAAACCAGGAGATAGAGTAAAAGCATTGCCATCTGGGTTTTTATCTACAATTAAAACGATTGAGCTGAACGGAAAGGATGTTAAAGAAGCATCCGCTCCTATGTCAGTAATAATGACCTTAGAAGACGAAATTGATATTAGTAGAGGAGATATGATTGTTAGAGAAAATAATGTGCCAACAATATCTCAAGATATAGAGGTTTTGGTTACTTGGATGAATCAGAAACCATTGTTGAATAGAGCTAAAGTCATTGTTATGCATACGACAAAAGAATGCGTTGCAATGGTGAAAGAATTGAAATATAAAGTGGATATAAATACGTTACATCGTATTCAAGATATAGAAAAAGTTGAAATGAATGAAATAGCCCGTATATCATTACGTGTTTCCAAACCTTTGTTTTTTGACTCATATAAAAGAAATCGTCAGACAGGGAGTATAATTTTAATTGATGAGCAAACTAATGAAACCATCGGTGCAGGAATGATTATATAAAGCAAATTATGACTGATTATTTAAACTTAGCTATCTCAGCGGTAATTGAAGCAGGAAAAGTAATCTTGGAAGTATATGATTCGAAAGATTTTGATGTGCAATTAAAGAGTGATAACTCCCCACTAACAAGAGCTGATATTCTATCGCATAATATTATAAAATCTTTTCTTGAAAAAACAGGGATTCCAATACTTTCTGAAGAAGGTAAAGAGACCCCTTATGAAGTGAGAAAACACTGGTCGAAATTATGGATTATAGATCCGATAGATGGAACAAAGGAGTTCATAAAAAGAAATGGAGAGTTTACAATTAATGTAGCTTTAATTGAAAATCAAGAACCTATTCTAGGAGTTGTATATGCTCCTGATTTAGGTGATTTGTATTTTTCTACTAAAGAAAAAGGAGCTTATAAAATTCTTATAAATCCTAATATTAATGATATGGATTGTTTGTTGAAAAATGCTAAAAAACTACCTTTAAAAAAGGAAAATAAATCATTTACAGTGGTAGCAAGCAGATCTCACATGTCTAAAGAAACTGAAATTTTTATCAATGATTTAAGAAAACAATTTGGTGTTGTAGATTTGATTTCTAAAGGGAGTTCTCTAAAATTATGTATGGTAGCTGAAGGTGTTGCTCAATGTTACCCAAGATTTGCACCAACAATGGAGTGGGATACAGCTGCAGGTCAAGCTATATGTGAATATGCTGGATTTAATGTTATTGATTACGATACAAAAAAGAAAATGATATATAATAGACCAAATTTATTAAACAACTGGTTTGTAGTAAAGTAAAGAAAATTAGAAAATATGAAGTATAAATTAAGCTGGTTTTTAAAAGCTAGCTCTCATTATTTAACGATTTTTTTATTGAGGTTTTATCAAAAAAATAAACAAGTCGTTTTTGTTTGTGGAGCCCCAAGAAGCGGAACATCATGGGTAAGTGATGTCCTCGCTTTTTACTTCAATTTACCTAGACCTAAACACTATGTTTTACCATTGCTTTTTGAATGTGTTGTTCATACGCACTCAATCCTAAATCCTAAAAAGTACCATAATTGCTTTTATGTAATAAGAAATGGGAAAAATTCTTTCTTATCACAATACTATATGATTAAAAAATTAATGCTTAGTGAAGAGAAATTTGTAGGGAAAAAGTTATATAAAGGTATCTTTAAAGATGTTAATAAAGAAGAGAATACTTCTCATAATGTTTTAGAGTTGATGAAGTTAGAAAGTAAGAAGAAGGATAATTTATTTGAGAAGTATAAAAAAATACATTCTTACAAAGAGGATAGTAAATCATCGCTAATTATATATGAAGAAGCAATTGAAAACCCAATAAAAGTTTTTTCTGAAGCTATTACTAAAAATACAGGAAGCTGTGATTTAGAAAGATTAGAAAAGGTTTTAGAACTTTTATCAAAGAAGTCTCAAAATAAATTACCATCTAAGCGTAAGAGCACAACAATCAATAAAACTCCTTCCGATTCAAAAGATATTTTAGATGATGAAGCAGTTAGATATTACGAAAAAATGATATCTAAATAATTTTTTGTATTTGGATAATTAGAAATGAAAAATTAGTATTTAAATAAAAGTAGATGTTATTTAACTCTATAGAATTTGTCTTGTTTTTGCCAATTGTTTTTGTTCTTTATTGGTTTGTGACTCATAAGAACTTAAAATTACAAAATGCATTAATTGTAATAGCTAGTTATATCTTTTACGGTTGGTGGGATTGGAGATTTTTATCTCTTATTATTTTCAGTACTCTAGTAGATTATTCCATAGGTTACAGCCTCTCTTTAACAAACAAAAAATCATATAGAAAAGCTTTGTTAAGAATGAGTTTACTAATTAATCTTGGTTTTTTAGGAGTATTTAAATATTATAACTTTTTTTTAGAGTCTTTATACGATTTTATTCCAATGCTTAAAACATCTTTAGGCTTTAATACTTTACAAATAATTTTACCAGTTGGAATTAGTTTTTATACTTTTCAAACTTTAAGTTATACGATAGATGTTTATAAAAGAAAACTTGAGCCAACTAAAGACTTTGTTGCTTTTGCTGCATTTGTGAGTTTTTTTCCTCAATTAGTTGCTGGACCTATAGAAAGAGCAACCAACCTATTACCACAGGTTTTAAAGAGACGTAGATTTAGTTCTTCGCAGAGTATAGAAGGAGTTCGATTAATACTTTGGGGATTATTTAAAAAAATAGTAATAGCAGATGCTTTAGCGCCAAGTGTTGATGAAATATTTTCGAATTTCGAAATCTATCCTTCATCAATATTAATTTTAGGAGCTATCTTTTTTGCTTTTCAAATTTATTGTGATTTTAGTGGATACTCAGATATAGCAAGAGGTGTCGCCAAATTGTTAGGAATTGAACTTATGGTTAACTTTAATTTTCCATATTTTTCTAGAAGTATAGGTGAATTTTGGCGTAAATGGCATATTTCTCTTTCTACATGGTTTAGAGATTACTTATATATTCCCTTAGGAGGATCTAGAGTGAGCAGATATAAAGGAATTAGAAATGTCTTTGCTATTTTTCTGATTTCTGGATTCTGGCATGGGGCTAATTGGACTTTTATTGCTTGGGGTGCTATTCATGCTCTGCTATTCATTCCTTCTTTTTTGTGGAAAACTAATAGAAAGTATGTGGAGGATTTGGAGAAAAGAAAATATATTATTCCATCTTTTTATAATTTTTGGTTAATTGTTAAAACATTTATTATAGTTACAGTAGCATGGATATTTTTTAGAGCTAAATCTATAGAATATGCGTATGATTATATAGTTCATATATTACAATTTAATTGGGAAAGTATAACGTTTTTTAACCCTTATGATAATCAACCATTGTTTAAAGAGTATCTTTATCTTATTGGGTTAATAATTGTTGAATATTTGATTGTGACCAAAACAATAAATTTATTCTCTAAAAATCTTAAAAAAGGTATTCTTGTAGACTCTACACTATTAGTTTTGATTATTATTAATGCTCCAGTAAGTAGTTCGCTATCATTTATATATTTTCAATTCTAATGAAGCAGTTTTTATCATACATATTGGTAACAGTTTTTATGACAGCTTTGGTTTTAGAAGTAGTTTTAAGAGTTTTTCAGCTTAGTAGTCATGCAGTTCCGTCAGAAATAATTAATAATAATTATGTCAATAAACCTTATGCTGAAGCTATATGGGTAAAGGGAGGTTTGGGAGAAATAAAAGCTCACTACAAAATAAACCCTCAAGGATATAATAGTTTGAAGGACTATTCGAAAATATCTAAAGATAAGTATCGTATAGCTATTATGGGAGATTCTTATATTGAAGGTTTACAAGTAAATGTTGAAAATTCTATAGGAAGAATACTTGAAAAGCAAATGAATGATAGAGTTGAGGTACATGAGTATGGGGTTTCTGGGGCTAATATTATAGATTATGGTTTACTTTATCAAAAGTATATTAAAGATAATTATGATATAGTTTTTATACATTTAAAAGATGATGATTTATTACAAGATTTAGCAGGAAATGTAGGAAGAGTTGATAAAAAAATAAAAATAACAAGAGCTCGAAAAATATATAATAATTACTACACTGCTAGATACTTAAATATAAATCATGGGGTAGGAGAGAAGTTGAGCAAAATAATAAAAGGTGAGACCTTTTCTAAACGAGGTGATAATGTTTCATCAAAGAGAGTTAATGATAGGATTGAAAATTCTATAAATAGAAAAGCACTTACTATGCTTGACTCTTCAGTAGTTATTTTATATGAAAAAGGTAAGTTAACTCCTTTTCTATTCGAAAAATTTTCATTTGAAAAAGCTAAAATTAAGCATGATGCTTTACCAAAAGATTTTGGTTTTGATATTCATTGGAACTTTAATGGAAGAGTAAATTGTGCTAAAACAATTGAAAAGTATTTGCTGGAGAGACAAAAAAATCTGAAACAATGAGCTTTCTAATATTAATACAAAAGGAAAATAATTGAGAGGATTAATATCATTTATTATATGTAGTAATGGCTATGGTCATTTCAAAAGAGTATTGGCAGTATGCAGAGAATTACAAAACGGAAAAAGTAATATAAGTATTCATGTTTTTTGTTCTCCAAATCATCTTGATTTTTTAGAAAACGAACCTAATTTTCTTTTGCTTACGGATACTGTTTCTTTTCATACTGATTTATTTCATAAAGAACCCAAATGGGTAATGGATCCCAACTCAATAGAAAGAGCTTCTTGGGAAGCTTGGATAGATGAAATTAAGAGCAATGCAATAATAAATTCGTCAAAAATAATAGTATCTGATAATCAAGTTGCTCCAGTAATATTGGATAAAGAAGTTATCTTAATGGGGTCTTTTTTATGGCCTTTAATCAGGCTAGAACAGACAAGGAAAGAATTTTTAGAATTACAATTAATAGAGCGCAAAATGCTACTTGAAAGAAAAGTTGATTGTATTTGTGTTGGAGATATCAGAATGCCTATTATAGATAAATACACTAACCCTATAAAGTCTCCATGGTTTTGTAGCAAAAGTATAGATAGAAAACAGAAATATATTGAAAAAAAGAAAGCGAGTATTTTAATCACTGGAGGAGGTACTAAAATGTTAACTGAATTATTAGTAGAATTGTACAAACAAATGAGTATACTTGCAAAATTTAATATTTATGTAGATAGTAACTTATTCTGGCATTTAAATGAATTAGGTGAAAACCCTAATAAGTTCCCATTTAATGAAGAAAGTTTTAATGAGTTAGATTTAATAATTTGTAGACCTGGAGTAGGTATCTTAACAGATGCAGTAACTTATAATATTCCGGTTAGTGTATTAGAAGAAGACAACGAAGAAATTATACACAATGCAAAAACAGTTGAAAAACTTGGGTTAGGAATAATATACAAGGAAGTAAATGATGTTATCAATATGATGCGAAATAAATTTTTTTTAAATCAGTGTATTAAGAACTTAGAAAACAGAAAAACCGAAGGAGCATTATTTACAGCAGAATATTTGCGAAATAAAATATCAAAATAATTAATCAAGAAAAAGAAATGGTCAATAAACTATTTTGTAAAAGAGACACTAAATTGATAGATATATTATCAATTTTTGAAAAAGCATATTCAAACCAGTTACCATCTAATTTAGCATTAGTTGTTGATGAAGATAGTAAACTAATAGGTAGCATTACTGAAGGAGACATTAGAAGATCATTATTGAAGAATAATGAATTAAGCACCCCAGCAGAAAGAATTATGGAAGAGAATCCTATAGTTTTCAATGAAAGAATGACAACTGAAGAGGTTCTTGAAAGTTTGCCTGAAGAGCTTTCAAAAAGGAATAGAAGGTCTCGAAAGTACTTGAGTAAAATTATTTTTGTTGATGATAATAACGTTCCAACAAAAGTAATAGCTTACCACCAATTATGGGAATTAAAAGTGGCTTCCCATAGACATATTGTTGTAATAGGCCTTGGTTATGTAGGTCTTACAATGGCTGTAGTAATGGCAGATTCTGGATTTTTGGTTACTGGGGTCGAAATTGATTCCACTAAAATAGAGATGCTAAATAGAGGCGAATCATATGTGCAAGAAGTAGGAATCAATGATTTAATTAAGAAGCAGATAGGTAAAAATTTTAGAGTTAGTGAAAGTATACCTGAAGATGGTGATGTCTTTATCATATCTGTTGGTACACCAATAAAAGTCAGTGATAGTGGTAGCAAACTGCCTATTATGGAATACTTAGAGGACACCTGTAATAAAGTTGGGAGAAAACTCAAGAGAGGTAATCTTGTTGTTTTAAGGTCTACTGTTCCTATAGGAACAAGTAGGAATTTTGTAAAAAGTAAGTTAGAAGAAATATCAGGACTAAAATGCGGAATAGATTTCCAATTGTCATTTGCTCCAGAGAGAACTGCCGAAGGTAAAGCATTAAAAGAATTGTGTTCTCTTCCTCAAATTATTGGAGGTTTCGATAAAGATTCTGTCAATGCTACTGCTGCAATTTTCAGAGATATTACACCGGTGATTGTTAAAGTTGATACTTTAGAAGCAGCAGAAATGATCAAACTTATTAATAACTCCTTTAGAGATTACGTTTTCGCATATGCAAATCAAATGGCAATCATAGCTTCAGAATTTAATATTAATGTTGTAGATGTAATAAATGCAGCGAACAAAGATTATCCTAGAGACCCAGTCCCTTTACCAAGCCCAGGAGTTGGAGGTCCTTGCTTAACAAAAGATCCTCATATTTTTGCGTCAGTTACAGATATGTTTGATATAGATGGACAAATCTTTAAACACAGTAGAGAAATTAATGAATCTATGCATGATTTGGTAGCTAAAAATGTTATTGACCAGCTTAAAAAATTAGGTAAGAACCCCAAAGAGAGTAAAATTTTAATTTGCGGTTTAGCTTTTAAAGGGAATCCTGAAACCGGAGATATTAGAAATTCTTCGAGTATTGAAATAGCCGAACTTATGAAAGGTTCTGTAGATTCTGTATACGGATATGATGCCGTAGCTTTGAAAGAAGAAGTTGAGGAGTACGGAGTTGTATTCTTAGAATTAGAGAAAGCATTCAAAGGGAAAGATGCTGTGCTTTTTTTGAATAACCATAGGAGCTTTGAAACAATGAACATATATAAGTATATTCATCAAATGAATGAAAAACCCATTATTTATGATGGATGGAATTTGTTTAGAGAAAAAGATATTCTATCCATTAGAGAATGTACATACATGGGTTTAAGTTTTGTCAAGAACTCAATAAGATAATTAGGGTTATGAAAGTTTTAGGAGTTATACCAGCGAGAGGAGGTTCTAAAGGAGTTCCAAGAAAAAATATCAAAGATTTAAAAGGTAAACCACTTATTGGATACACTATAGATGCTGCCTTGAATTCAATATTAGATAGAGTAATTGTATCTACTGATGATAAAGAAATTTCGGAAATAGCGAATAAATTGGGAGTAGAAACACCGTTTACTAGACCTAAAGACCTAGCCAGTGATACCGCTAGCTCAATTGATGTAGCAGTTCATGCTCTAAACGAAATGGAGAAAATAGATGGAGTAATGTATGATGCGTTTATGTTATTGCAACCTACTACACCTTATAGAGCTTCAAAGGACATTAATTTAGCAATTGAAAAATTACAAAGATCAGATGCAGATAGTGTAATTAGTGTAGTTGATGTTGAAGCATCCCATCCAGCTCGAATGAAATATATGAGAAAGGGTAAGTTGGTAGATCCACCATTTTGCGAAGCTTATGAGAACCAAAACAGGCAGGAACTTGAACCTATGTATATTAGAAATGGTGCAATTTATTTAACAAGAAGAGAAACTCTTCTTAAAAAATCATATAAAGGAGAAAATTGCGAGGGATTGATAATGCCTCCAGAAAGATCTGTGAATATAGATACATTATCTGATTTTGAATACGCAGAATGGATTTATGGAAAGAAAGGATTATGAGGATACTACATTTAGAACCATATAATTATTCTAAAGAAAAACTAAGTTCTTTAAGAAAGGATTGTTTTTTGCAAGAAGAAAATTTTAAAATTCAAGAAGAACTTCAACTGCACTTGAAAAATTATCAGTATGATGTTATTTTTACGAGATTGGGATTAAGTCTAGATAAACAAATACTATCATTACAAAGAGAATTAAAATATGTTGTTACACCTACTACAGGATTAAATCATATAGACTTAAACTATTGCAACGATAACAAAATAAAAGTTGTAAGCCTAAAAGGAGAGATTGAATTTTTAACTACAGTAAAAAGTACAGCTGAACATACTTGGGCCTTATTACTCACATTAATCAGGAATATTCCTGTTGCATTTCAACAAGTAAAGAATGATATTTGGGAGCGACATCAGTTAATGGCAGATGAGCTTGATGGTAAAACAATAGGAATTATTGGTTATGGTAGGTTAGGGAAAATCATTGCTAGATATGCTAAAGCATTTGATATGAGTGTCTTAGTGAATGATACTAGGGAAATTGAAGATGAGGTTAAAGAGGGAGAAAAAAATGTTAGTTTAGAAGTATTATTACGTAATTCAGATATCATTTGTTTGATGATTACTTATGAAGAGAGGAATATTAACTTTTTAGATTATTCTAAAATTCAAATGATGAAAGATCAAGTTATTTTGATCAACACATCAAGAGGGGAAATGGTAAATGAAGATGCTTTGATTCAAGCATTAAAAAGTAAAAAAATATCAGGTGTTGCTACTGATGTTTTAAAAAATGATTCGATATGGAATGGGAAATTACCTATTGTACCTGAAATAATTAAGTATGCAAAAAAGAATGACAATGTCATAATTACTCCACATATGGGAGGATATGGAAAGGTTTCCATCAAAAAAACAAGAGATTTTATAACGGATAAATTCCTAAACCAAATAGAAAAATGAAACCCACAATTATAGCAGAATGCTGTCAAAATCATAATGGAGATAGAGAACTTCTTAAAAAAATGATTCATAAAGCTGCAGAAAACGGTGCAGATTATGTAAAGATACAAGCAATTCGTTCTAAAGAGCTTAGTTATAGAGAACGTTTTGAAGAAGGTATTATAGAGAATCAAATAGTTAAAGCTATTAAAAGACCTTATAAGCTAGAGTTTGAAAGACTAGCCAAATTAGACCTTTCCATAGAAGATGAGGCATGGTTTGTAGAGGAGTGTTGGAGAGCTGGTATAGCTCCAATGACTACCGTCTTTAGTAGAACAGGTGCTAGAGAGGTGAAAGATTTAGGTTATGAAGCGATCAAAGTTGCAAGTTATGATTGTGCTTCTTTTCCATTACTAAGAGAGATTAAAAATTATTGGAAAAAGATTTTTGTGTCTACTGGAGCAACTTATAATGAGGAAATAGAAAAAGCATCCAAGATATTGCAAGACATAGATGCTACTTTTTTGCATTGCGTGACTATTTATCCAACACCTATGGAGGAACTTCATTTAAAAAGATTAGCTTTTTTAAGAAAATTTAGTAAAAATGTAGGGTATAGTGATCATTCAAAGCCAAAGGAGACTCAGTTGTGGGCTAGTAAAATTGCATTAGCTTTAGGTGCAAGTTGTATTGAAAGACACTACACCATTTTAGATGATGATCAAACAAAAGATGGTCCGGTTTCAATTAACCCTCAAGAGTTAAATGAATTAAATGAATTTGCAAAACTTTCTCGTTATGAAATGATGGAAAAAATTAAGAAAGGATACCCCAATTGGGATATTTCTCTTGGTAAAGAAAACAGAGAAATGTCTCATGCTGAAATATTAAATAGAGATTATTATAGAGGTAGGTTTGCAAGTTTAGTCGATGGTAAGCATATTTTTAACTGGGAAGACGTAGAATTTTAACTTAAAACTAATATGAAGACTAATCAAGACCTTAAATCCTTTTATGAAGCCATATATCAAAAAGGAGAACAATCGTATTTTAGTAAGTTTGAAAACGGAGCAAACAAAAGTGAAAATGATGATATCGTTATGAAAAATTTAAGCGACGTAAAAGGAAAAACAGTTCTAGATATTGGTTGTGGTACAGGAGAACTTATATATAGAATTGCAAAGCAAGGAGTTTCTGAGGCCTATGGGATAGATTACAGTGAATCTGCTATTAAAACCGCCAAAGAAAAACCTGTAGTAAATAATTGTCATTTTTCCACTACTGATTTTAATGATTGGGATCAGCCAGTAGACTTAATAATAAGTTGTGGTACTTTTGAACATATGGATGAACCATGGACAATGATGAAAAAAGTGAGTAACCTATTGCAGACAGGAGGAGAATTAATTCTTACCTGTCCACACTTTTATAATTTTAGAGGAATAGTGTGGATAAGTCTTCAGAAATTGTTAGGTGTACCTATGTCATTAACTGATGTACACTCAATTAGTCCTGCGGATATGATGAAATGGGGTAAGGAAGCAGGATTAAATCTAGAAGTGGTAGAATCTTATGATTATGAAAGAGCTAATGGTAAGTGGATGATTCAAGATATGAAGAAAAGACTTACCAATGCGCTGAGAGATGCTGAACTTGCTAATGATAATGTAGATAGTCTTTTAAATTGGTTTGAAGATTTAATTATTTATAACAATGATAATAGAATAACTATGGATGGGGCAAATTGTTTGTACAAATTTGTGAAGAATTAAATCAACATATGAGAAAGAAGATTTTCATTGCAATTGCATTTGGAACTAGTGTAAGAGATGTTCTAAGAAACGATACATTTAAAGTATTAAAAGAACAAGAAAATTTAGATTTAGTATTATTTCTGCAAGATACTGGTGAAGAAATTGTTGAAGAGTTCGGAGGAGATAATGTTAGTTTTGAAACAATTTTACCTTATCAGCCAACTTTAGTAGAAAGATTTTTATTGCCATTCCATAAAGCTATTTTAAGAAAGAAATCAAAAACAATCGATATGGGTTCGATGGATGGAAACACCAAGACAATGGATAATCTTACTCCTTTGGCTAATTTTCTTAAATTTCTTTTAGGCTATAGGAATGTTAACAAGTTAATCTTTTGGATGTACAGAGTTTTTACCAAACCAAAAATGTATGAAGATATCTTTGAAAAATACAAACCTGATTTAGTAATTGTTACTAGAGTGCTTAGTTATTCAAAAGATTATAGTATTATGAGAATGGCAGCTAAAAAGAAGATTCCTACAATTAGCTTAGTGAGTAGTTGGGATAACCTAACAAGCAAAGGGTTTTTTCCGTTTTCTTTAAAATCTCTAGTAGTATGGAATAATGTCATGAAACAAGAAGCCGTTGATTTATTTGACTTCCCTAAAGAGAAAATTTTTGTTAGCGGTATTCCCAGATATGATGTGTTTTTTAGAGAGGAAAATTTTGATTCAAAACAAGATTTCTTCGAAAAGAACGGTTTAGATATTTCAAAAAAATTAATAGTGTATGCTACAGGAAGCGGAACTATAGGAAGATCAATTATAGACCCAATATCGCCTGAACGAGATATTGTTAAGTTTATAGCAGATACTATCAAAGAGAATAACATAAATGATTCCGTACAATTAGTTGTTAGGTTACATCCTCAGGCCAAACCTGAGCATTACCAAGAATTGATTAATAGAAAAGATGTATTTGTACATATACCAGGGAAGAGTTCTCAATTCCAGGATCGCCTTTTTTCTAAAAACGATGATGTAGAATTTGGAGAGTATATGAAGTATGCGGATTTAGTTATTAATTTTGGGTCAACAGTTACATTGGATGCGGCAGTCTTCAATACACCTATTGTATGTGTGAATTTTGATTTCTTGGGAGAAAGACCGTACAAAATATCTCCAAGACGTATTTATGAGTTTGATCATTACGCAAAATTAAAAACTACTGGAGGATTTGATATTTCAGAATCGAGAGAGGAATTAATAAATGATATTAATAATGCTTTAAAAAACCCTCAACACCTTGAAGAGAATCGTAGAAAGATTGTAGATCAACAATGTGTTTTTACTGATGGTAAATCAGGGCAAAGAATTGCTGAACATATACTAAAAATTATTAATTCCTAATGAATTGGCTAAAAAAGTATATGCCTTGGTTTGATTTTAGCGTTTTTTTCAAATATGCTGGGGGCAATATTTTTTTTCAAATAGTAAGTATTGTTGCTGAATTTGCAGTATTAAAATTAGTAGATGTACAGGAAATAGGTATCTGGCAATATGCTCTTTTATTACAAGGATATGTTATTATCTCCAGATTAGGAATTATTAATGCATTTAATAGAGATTACCCTTATTTGAAATCTTCCGAAAAAGATGAAAAAGCAAGATTAATACTTAGTACGACAGCGTTTCATGTAACATTAAGTATGATTTTACAATCATGTTTCTTCTTACTTATCGGGATATACCAAATATTAATAGATTCATCATGGTATTTAGTCTTAACCATGTTTGTAATGTGTTTCTATACAATACTTGAAGCATCAGCTAATTTTGAAGAAGCAAAGTTAAGAGCTTCAATTTCTTTTAATAAAATTACTCTGGCAAAAATTTTAGTTTCATTAATTAGTTTAGCCGCTTTATTTTTTCCATATTATTTGGGCTACAAAGGGCTTTTAATTAGAGTAATCCTAATACAGTTATTTTTAGTGCTATTTTACAAGTTTAAACAAAAACAAAAGAGTCGTAGAAAGTTTTATAAAAAATACTGGCTTGAACTTTTTAAAGATGGATGGAAATTATGGTTATGGAGTTATTTGAAATCTTTTAACCGTTCTTTACCTAAATTGTTTTTAGTAAGTTTTGCTTCTTTATCTGCCCTTGGTTTATTTACTCCTGTGAATTGGATGTTACTTTCAATTACTTTGTTTACTACAAGTTTAAACTCCTATTTGTATCCAAATTTTAGCCAGCGATTTGCAAAAGGAGATAAGAAAATAATTGGTCAATCACTTTTAGTTAATATAATGACTTTTGGAGCTTTTATTCCTATAATGGCTATTATGTATATATCAGTGCCATTTTTAATAGATGCTTTTTTACCAGAGTATCAAGAAGCAATTTTACCAATGAGAATTGCAATGATAGCTAGCCTTTTTGATGTTTTTTCTGTAAGTGCAACTGTATGGGTATCAATGAAAGATTGGGGAAGGATGTATTTTTATATAGTAGGTGCACTGATTTTAAGGTTATGTAGTTTGATTTGGTTATATTATAACCAATCCAACATTTTGTATAATACAAGCTTAAGTATATTGTTCACTTCTGTTTTTACTTCTGTTTTAGTCATAACGATGCTGTTAATTCAAAAGAAGAAAGAAAATATTGTTCTCGAAAAGTAATTTAAAAAACTCTTTAGTTTAATGAATATAAATCGTGTAATAGTAGCTGGTGTTTTTAGTTTCCCAACTGGCCAAGCCGCATCTTCAAGAATATTAAATTTAACAAGAGGCTTTATGGACCATGTTGATGATGTTCAAGTTATTTGTTCTTATTATAATGAAGATGGAAAAGAATTTAAACAAAAAGGTCATTTTCAGTTTTGTAATAAATCAATACCCTTTATTGCTATGGCACCACATGTTTTTGAGGGAAATAGTATAATTAAAAGGGTTGAAAATAGATTGTCTTATTATAAAGTTACAAAACTACTAGTGAATTCTATTCTAGAAACACTTGAGGGACATGATAAAGAGATGATTTTTACTTACGGAAGAAGTTATACTTTTTTAAACTTATTATTAAAAAAGATTAAAAAGAAAAATTATAAGACAAAGATTGTATTCGATGTAGTTGAACCTCCGATGGTAAAGAACTCTAGGATAGAGTACATAAAACATCCATTTTTATGGGAATCTTCATTAGTATTTAAAAAATTATTACCAAAATTTAGTGCTTGTACATTTATCACTTACAAGTTAAAAGAAGAGTATGGGAAAGCAATTGATAAATTTTCGATTGTCCCATCAGTATTATATTCTAAAGAGAAAAAGGGTTATGTAAAATTTAATGATAACGAGTTAGTTATAGGTTATTTCGGAGCATTAATAAATAAGGATTACCCTCAATTATTATATAACTTGTGTTTGGATTTGTATAATAAAGAACAGTCTTTTAAACTTCGGATTATTGGAAGATTTAGAAATTTTTCTGAAGGGAGAGAATGGGAAAAAAGATTTGTTAATAGTCCTTTTAAAAATTCTGTAAGCTTGCATTTTAACCCATCAGAAAAGGAGAAAATGGAACTATTGAGAGGTGTGAAATTTTTAGTATTATTTAGAAAACCTGAACCTTTACAAGAGTTTACATTTCCAACAAGGGTAGTAGAGGTTTTAGGATTACATAAAGTTTTAATAATGAATAGTTTTGGAGATTTACCAAGGTATTTTATTGATTTGAAAAATTGTATCTTTCTTCCTTCAAATGAATTAAGGATAACTTCTGAAAAGTTAATTCGATCTAACAATAATAACACATATACCAAATTAGTCAAAGAAGCTTCAAAATTATTAGAAAATGATTTCAATTCTAGTATACAAGCAAAAGAAATATTAAACCAATTTTTATGATTTCTAAAGGGTATTCTTATCGTAAAATATCGGGTATTCTTTTCTTTTTGTTTATTCTATCAGTTGGATTACATAAAAGTAACTATTTAATTAATCAATTATCGGGAGTAAATATTGAAAGTATAATAGGAATTACCTTGTTGGCATTTCCATTACTTTTTCTATTTTTATCATACTATTATAGCCCGTCAAGAAGAATTTATTCTATTAAAAGAAAGGATTCTTTTGTTGTTAATATTATATTTTTTTATGTCCATTGTTTGTTGGTTTATGGAGTTATTAGAGGAAATGATCTTTCATCTTTATTTCAAGAATACTGGACTTCTCTGGTAATATTGCTAGCATATAAAATCTCATCAGAAGATTATATATGGAAAATGTTTGAAGGAAAACTTAGAATAACATTTTTTGTATTTGCAGGATTAGTGTTTTTAGGGAGGTCATATACATTAGAGCACCTATCTGTATTAGGTTATGATGCATTAGAGACAGGAAATACAACAGCTGTTTTGTCATATACAATGGCTCCTATGTTAGATTTTTGGCCTTTTCTATTTCTTCTACCTTTTTTTAACAAAGAGAAAAAAGTTAGGAATAAAATTTTAATATTCTTACCTCTAATTGTTTATTTAGGTTTTCAACTATATTTCCTTAAAAGAGCTCCATCTGCAAGAGCTATTTCTTTTTTAATATTAGCTACGGCAATAAATATGAAAATAACGGGGAACTCAAAGATTTTTATAAGACAAATATTTCTTTTAGGTACAATAGCTAGTTTGATGTTCGTTTTTACACCAGAAGCTCTTGTGAAACGTTTTCAGACTAAAGATACAGCCAGACAAGATGAAGCAGTACAAATGATTTCCCAGTTGTCGGTTTATGAATTATTAATTGGCCGTGGTTTGGGGGGAGATTATGTTGTAAATCAAGGAGGAATAGTACAATTCATAGATAATAAGGGAAAACCTGTAAGTACTAGTGTACATATTGGAGCGGTATACCCAATACTGAAAGGAGGATTTTTCTTCTTCTTTTTAGTATTATTCCATATACTATCTACAGTATATAAATCTGCTATAAGAATTAAAGAGTTGTCAAGTAGAGAATTAAGTTGTTTAGTTTTTCTAATAATATATAGTTTATTTCGATTAATTGAAGGACCTTTGACACCAGGTTCAGTTTTTGATGCTCTACTATTTGGAATGTCTTTAGGGTATCTTAACAGAAAGAGTGAAAACATTAAGCCAAACATTATTTAGTATAATGAAAATAGCAATAGATGCATCAAGGAATAGATCAGGAGGAGCAATTGTACATGCAGTAAATATATTAAAGCATTTTGACCCTATATATTATAAGAATATAAATGAAATACATTTGTGGTCGTATGACAGTTTGTTAAACAAAATTCCTGATTATCCTTGGTTGGTGAAGCATTCTCCAAAAGCATTAAATAAAAACATCACTCATCAATTGTATTGGCAGTATTATAAGTTGCCAAAAGAAATACGAAAAAATGAATGTGCATTGTTATTTAGTTTAGACGCAGGAAGTGTTTGTAGATTTAGTCCATACATAACAATGAGTAGAGACATGTTGTCTTTCGAAAAAAAAGAATTTTATCGTTATTTTTTTTCTGCTGCTTGGGTGAGATTATATCTTTTAAAATTAATCCAATTATCGTCCTTTAAAAAATCTCTAGCAACTATTTTTCTTACAGAGTATGCAAAAGATGTGATTTCGAAATATCAAAAAATCGATTATGAAACTGTAGTCATTAATCATGGTATATCTGATCAGTTTAGAATTCTAAAAAAAAACAAAACTAACTTAATTTTAGAAGAACAAATTGTTATATCTTACGTCTCTAATTCGGGTTTATATAAACATAATTGGAATGTGATAGAGGCGGTAGCGATGGTAAGAAAAAAATATAATTATAATATTCAGTTACAGCTATTAGGTGCTGAAGAAGGAGATAGAAAATCTTTGAATAAAACCTTTGCGGCTGTTGATAAGTTTGACTCAAAAAGAGAGTTTGTAACATTAACACCTAGAATAAGTCATCCACAATTGGTAGATTATTTAGAAGAAACAGATGTGTTTCTTTTTGCTTCAACCTGTGAGAACATGCCAAACACTTTAATTGAAGGGATGAGTACCGGACTTCCAATAATTACATCTAATTATGGGCCTATGCCAGAAATTGTTGAAAACGCTGCATTATTTTTTGACCCTGAGAATATAGATACAATTTCAGATGCGATTCTTAGAGTTGTAATTGATGATAAGTTAAGACTAGATAATTCAAAAAAGTCCAGCGAAATATCGAAAAACTTTTCATGGAAGAAATGTTCAAAGTTGACTTTTGATTTTTTAAATAGCAAAATAGTAAATGAAAAAAACTAGAGAATATCAAATATGTTCTAAAACAATAATGGATACAACGGATCCTAAAATTGTTTTTGATGAAAACGGAGCTTCTGATTATTACCATAATTTTCAAAATAATATCTTGCCAAATTGGCATCCGAATGAAAAAGGAAGGAAAGAGTTAATGAGAATGTCGGATAAAATAAAAAAGGAAGGAAAAGGAAAAGATTTTGACTGTATTATTGGATTAAGTGGAGGCTTAGATAGTTCTTATGTAGCTTACATAGCTAAAGAGCAAATGGGGCTTAGACCTTTATTATTTCATGTTGATGCAGGTTGGAATACCAGACAAGCAGTTAGTAATATTGAAAAATTAGTAGATGGATTAGGTTTAGATTTATATACTGAAGTTATTAATTGGGAAGAGATGAAAGATTTGCAAGTGGCATATTTTAGATCACAGACAGCAAATATGGATGATCCGCAAGATATTGCTTTTTTCTCAGCATTATATAGATTTGCTAGAAAACACAAAATAAAATATGTTCTTACTGGAGGTAATTATAGTACGGAATGCTGTAGGGAACCTGAAGAATGGGGGGCGTACCCTGGTATAGATAAAACTTTGATAAAAGATATTCATCAGAAGTTCGGAACTAGACCCTTGAAAACATTTCCTATCATAGATATTTTTAACTATAAAATTTTATACAAATATGTTTATGGTATGAAGATTTTCAAGCCTTTAGATTATGTTCCATATGTCAAAAAAGATGCAGAGAATTTGCTAAAGGAAAAATTTGAATGGGAAAGCTTTAAGCATAAACATCATGAGTCTAGATTTACAAGATTTTATGAAGATTATTGGTTGCCAAGAAAGTTTGGTGTAGAGAAAAGAAGAGCTCACTTTTCCAGTCTTATATTAACTGGCCAAATGACCAGAGATGAAGCATTAGAAAGAATCTCAAAACCAGAAATGGATGAGCAGTTTTTAAAACAAGAGTTTGAATATGTTGCTCACAAATTGGATTTAACAGTAGAAGAGTTTCAAGAATTATTTGATGGTGACAATAAGACCTTTTACGATTATAAAAATAAAAAGTGGTTAATAGATTTTGGAGCTAAAGTCATGAGAGCTCTAGGATTAGAAAGGAGATTATTTAGATGATTGCAATAGTAGATTATGGTGTAGGAAATATTAGTGCATTTGTTAATATATACCATAAGTTAAACATAGCTATAAAAATAGCTAAAGAACCTGAGGATCTTGAGGGAGTAACCAAATTGATTTTGCCAGGTGTTGGGGCCTTCGACCATGCGATGCAAGAATTGAATAATTCTGGCATGGTAGATAAGTTGAATGAATTAGTTTTGAGTAAAAAAATACCAGTAATCGGAGTTTGTGTTGGTATGCAAATGATGGCAAAAAACAGTGATGAAGGAGAATTACCCGGTTTGGGCTGGATAAATGCGGAAGTAAAGAGATTTGATGAGAAAAATATCAATTATAAAACTCATTTACCACATATGGGATGGAATGATATACATACCGTGAAAAAAAATCCAATTTTAAAAAACCTTGAAGAAGACTCTAGATTTTACTTCTTACATTCTTATTATTTTGAATGTAAGGAGCAAAAAGACTCAATAGCAGTGGCTAATTATGGTATTAATTTTACTTGTGCGATTAATCATAAAAATATTTATGGAACACAGTTTCATCCTGAAAAAAGTCACCAATTTGGAATTCAATTATTAAAAAACTTTGCGCTATTATAAATTATGCTAAGACCAAGAATTATTCCATGCTTATTAGTGCATGATAAAGGACTTGTAAAAACAGTGAAATTTAAATCTCCTAGATATGTTGGAGATCCTATTAACGCAGTTAGAATCTTTAATGAAAAGCAAGTTGATGAACTGACGGTTTTAGATATAGATGCTACAAAAGAAAATAGAGAGCCTGATTATAAAATGATTAAAAAGCTTGCCTCTGAATGTAGAATGCCCTTATGTTATGGAGGAGGAGTAAAAACAGTCGATCAAGCACAAAAAATTTTTAGCTTAGGAGTAGAGAAAATAGCAATAAGTTCTGAAGCTGTTAAGAACCCAGAATTGATTACTGAAATATCTAAAAGAGTAGGAAGTCAAAGTGTTGTTGTTGTAATAGATGTTAAGAAGAAAACATTTGGAGGTTATGAAGTTTATACCCATAATGGTAGGAAATCTACTGGGATAAATCCAGTGAAATTCACAGAAAAATTACAAGAACTTGGTGCTGGCGAATTAGTATTAAATTTTATTGATAATGATGGAGTAATGAATGGATATAATTTTAATTATGTGGAGAAAATCAGAGAGGTTACCACATTGCCTTTAACGATATTGGGAGGTGCTGGATCACTGGAACATATAGGGGAGTTAATTAATGAGTTTGGTATTATCGGAGCTTCAGCGGGAAGTCTTTTTGTTTTTAAAGGAGTCTACAAAGCAGTGCTTATTAATTATCCTTCTCAAGCCGAAAAAGATAAATTGATTAAAAATAACTTTAAGTTTTTATAAACTCGTAAAATGAAAAAATTAGAAAATGATGTTTTATTAATTACTGGAGGAACTGGTTCTTTTGGAAATGCAGTTTTAAATAAATTTTTAAAAACAAATTACTTTAAAGAAATTAGAATTTTTTCAAGAGATGAAAAAAAACAAGATGATATGAGAAATAAGCTTAAAAGTGATAAGCTAAAATTTCATATAGGAGATGTAAGAGATTTTGATTCTGTTGAGAAAGCAATGAGAGGTGTTGATTATGTATTTCACGCAGCAGCATTAAAACAAGTTCCTTCTTGTGAATTTTTCCCAATAGAAGCAGTAAAAACAAATGTTATTGGAACAGAAAATGTGCTAGAATCTGCAATTAGAAATAATGTTAAAAGCGTAGTTGTATTAAGTACAGATAAAGCAGTGTATCCTATTAATGCGATGGGAATTTCTAAGGCTATGATGGAAAAAGTATTAGTTGCTAAGTCTAGAAATGCAGGCGAAACAATTATTTCGGGAACTAGATACGGTAATGTTATGGCATCTAGAGGATCTGTAATTCCATTGTTTGTCAATCAAATAAAAGAAAAAAAGGATTTGACCCTTACCGACCCTAATATGACCCGTTTTATGATGTCTTTAGATGATGCAGTAGACTTGGTGTTGTTTGCATTTTCAAATGCTAATCCTGGAGATATTTTTGTACAAAAATCCCCTGCAGCTACGGTAGAAGTACTAGCTAAGGCTCTTTTAGACCTCTATAAAAGTAATAGCAAGCTAAAGACAATTGGCACTAGGCACGGTGAGAAATTATACGAATCATTATTAACTAGGGAAGAGAAAATAAAAGCTGAAGATATGGGGGATTATTATAGAATTCCAGCTGATAATAGAGATTTAAATTATGCTAATTATTACTCAAAAGGAGAAATAGATGTTAATAAAGTAGATGATTATCATTCCCATAACACCGAACGGCTGGATATAGAAAAGATGAAAAAACTGTTACTCAAATTAGAATTTATTACTAACGATATCTCTTAATGGGTAAAGAAATAAAAATAATAAAAGGAAAGAGTTATCAAGACGAAAGAGGGTTGTTGAAATTTTTTAATGATTTTGATATGTCGCAAATTAAACGACTATATTATACAGAGCATTTTTATGAGAATCAAGTAAGGGCATGGCAAGCTCATAAAATAGAAAAAAGATGGTTTTTTTGTACTGAAGGTAGTTTTGTTGTTAAATTGGTTTGTATAGATAATTTTTTAAAACCTTCTAACACTTTAGAAGTGTTAAGATTTGAACTTTCGGCAGATAATCCTACAATTTTATATATACCTAATGGTTACGCAAATGGTTTCAAATCAGTGATGGATAACTCTAAGCTTATGATTTTTTCTGATTTTGTTTTTGGAGTCAATAAAGATGACGATATTAGATACGATAAAAATAAATGGACAGAATGGGGAATAGAAAATTAAAAGTAGGGATTACTGGACAAGCAGGTTTTATAGGAAGACATTTATATAACTTTTTATCAACCAAAGCAGACGAAATAATTCTCATTCCATTTCAAAGAGTTTTTTTTCAAGAACCATCAAAACTTCAAATTTTTGTCTCATCTTGTGACGTTATTGTTCATATAGCGGCAATGAATAGACACGAAGATTTAAATGTAGTTTATAAGACAAATGTGGAGTTAGTGAACCGACTTATTGATGCTTGTAAAAGCATTAAATCTACTCCAAAGATTATTTTCTCTTCGTCAACCCAAGAAAATAGAGATAATTTATATGGTAAATCAAAAAGAGTAGGAAGAGAATTGTTAGAAAATTGGGCGAAAAATGAAAAAGCTCAAGTAACATCATTAATTATACCTAATGTTTTTGGTCCTTTTGGAAAGCCATTTTACAATTCTTTTATCGCTACATTTTGTCACCAAATAATTAAAGGGGAACAGCCAGAAATTATCCAAGATGGGAGAGTAGATTTAATTTATGTAAACGAATTGTCTGAAGCATTTTTTGAAGAGATAATCAAAACGAATCAAGAAAGAATAAATAGGATTGAAGTTTCTTATACTTCAAGAAAAAAAGTTTCAGAAGTACTAGAACTACTAAATAATTTTAAAACTAAATATTTAGAATTCGGGGAGATTCCAGATGTGAAATTAAATTCATTTGAGCTGAATTTATTCAATACTTTCACTAGCTTCATTGCAAAAAATTATTTCCCTAGAGAATTTGTAAAGCATATAGATAACAGAGGTAGTTTTGTTGAAATAATAAGGGCAAATTGTGCAGGTCAGTCCTCATATTCTACAACAGTACCAAACATCACAAGAGGGAATCATTATCATACTAGAAAAATTGAAAGATTCGCTGTGATAAGTGGAAAAGCTTCGATTAAACTTCGAAAAATAGATACAAATGAAGTCTTTGAGTACATTTTGGATGGAGAAAAACCAGCATATGTAGATATGCCTATTTGGTATACCCATAATATTACAAACATAGGTGATACAGAATTAATAACTTTGTTCTGGATTAATGAACCTTTTGATCCAAAAGACGCAGATACTTATTTTTTAGAGGTATAAAAATAAATAAATGAGGAAATTAAAAGTAATAACCGTAGTAGGTACTCGACCAGAAATAATTCGCTTATCTTGTGTAATGCAAGCATTAGATAATAATAAAGCTATAGATCATATTTTGGTTCACACTGGACAAAATTATGATTATGAGTTAAATGAGATATTTTTTAATGACTTAGAAATTAGAAAACCTAATTATTTTTTAGAAGCTGCTGGAAAAAATGCGACAGAAACAATAGGAAATATTTTAATTAAAATAGATCCAATTTTAGAAAAAGAAAACCCAGATGCTTTTTTAGTATTAGGAGACACAAATTCTTGTTTATGTGCCATTCCAGCTAAGAAAAGAAAAATTCCTGTTTTTCATATGGAGGCAGGAAATCGTTGTTTTGATCAAAGAGTACCTGAAGAGACCAATAGAAAAATAGTTGATCATATTTCTGATATAAATTTAACATATAGTTCTATTGCAAGAGAATACTTGTTAAGAGAAGGTTTATCACCAGATAGAGTAATAAAAACAGGAAGCCCAATGTATGAAGTTTTGAGTAAATTTAAACAAAAGATAGAGGGTTCTAATGTTCTTGATAAACTAAAATTGGAAAAGCATAAGTTTTTTGTAGTATCATCTCATAGAGAGGAAAATATAAACAACTCTGAAAATTTTAAAGGCTTTATAGATTCTTTAAATTTTATAGCTGAGAAATATGAATACCCTATTATTGTTTCTACACATCCTAGAACAAGAAATATGCTTAATGATCAAAATATAATTACTCATAAGAATATTCAATTTTTAAAACCCTTAGGTTTCTATGACTACAATGCATTACAGATAAATGCATTTGCTGTACTATCTGATTCTGGAACTATATCCGAAGAATCCTCAATCTTAAATTTTCCAGCTCTTAACATTAGAGAAACGCATGAAAGACCTGAAGCTATGGAAGAAGCTTCTGTGATGATGGTTGGATTAAAACCTGAAAGAATTCTACAAGGTCTTGTGGCTTTAGATGTTCAAAAGAAAAACCCGAAGAGGAATTTTAGAAAAGTATATGATTATTCTATGCCTAATGTTTCAGAAAAGGTTGTGAGAATTATAATTTCCTATATAGATTATGTAAATAGGGTTGTCTGGAGTAAATAGAAGGTTAGTATACTTAAATTAATAACATGAGTTTTTAGTATGAACATACTATTTTTAACTTTAGTAAAGATAAGCTCTTTAGAAGACGGTGGGATTTTTCCAGACCTTCTCCTAAAGTTTAGGCAAGAAGGGCATAACATCTACATTATTAGTCCAACTGAAAGAAGAGATAAGCTCAAAACACATATAATTGAAGAGAAAAACACTAAAATACTACGTGTAAAAACCCTCAATATTCAAAAGGCAAATTTTATAGAAAAGGGTTTGGGTATATTGGCTGTTGAAAATCAGTATTTTAAAGCTTTAAAATCATACTTTTCATCAGTAAAGTTTGATTTAGTATTGTATTCTACGCCCCCAATAACCTTTTCTAAGATTATACAATTTGTAAAGGAAAGGGATAAAGCCTATAGTTATTTGCTGTTAAAGGATATTTTTCCTCAAAATGCTGTAGACATGAAGATGATTAAAAAAGACGGAGTTTTACATAAGATGTTTCTTAAAAAAGAAAAGAGATTGTATGAAATATCTAATAAAATAGGATGTATGTCTAAAGCAAATGTAGACTTTATAATAAATCACTACCCAGAAGTTGATGTAACCAAATTGGAAATAAACCCAAATTCAATTATTCCTTCAAAAAAAGAAATAACACTTCAGGCAAAAGAATACATTAAGATTAAATATAAATTACCACTTGATAAGAAAATTTTTGTGTATGGAGGAAATTTAGGTAGACCACAAGGACTAGATTTCTTATTGAAAACTATAAGAGAGGTTAAAAATAAGGATGTTTTCTATCTCATAGTTGGTTCTGGAACAGAGTTTTCCAAAATTAAATTATTTTTTGATACTGAAAAACCGAATAATGCTAAATTGTTAAAAGGTTTGCCTAAAAAAGAATATGATGTCCTTCTTAATTCTTGCGATATAGGTCTTATATTTTTACATAGAGATTTCACAATCCCTAATTTTCCAGGAAGGTTTTTGTCTTACCTTGAAATGGGAATGCCAGTTATAGCTGCAACTGATAAAAATACTGACTTAGGAAAAGTAATTGAACAAAATAATTGTGGTTACTGGTTAGAATCGGGAGATATAGAGGCAATGAAAAATATTACGACTAAAATCTTAAGTGACAATAAAAAACTAGAAGAAATGAAAAATAATGCTTGGAGCTTATTGTTGAAAGATTATAATGTAGATAGGTCGTATAATCTTATAATGAAAGAATTTGAACATGTATAGAAAATACTTTAAAAGATTTTTTGATTTATTATTTTCTACTTTAATATTAGTAATCACCTTGCCTATTTTCATTATTGTTATGATTGTTTTAATGATAGCAAATAGAGGGACACCTTTCTTCTTTCAAGCAAGACCAGGTATTAATGAAAAAATATTTCATATCATCAAGTTCAAGACAATGAATAATAAAAAAGATGAAACAGGAAACTTATTGTCTGACGCAAAGAGACTTACCAAAATTGGGTCAATAGTAAGGAAGACCTCTTTGGATGAATTACCTCAATTGTTAAATGTTATAAAAGGGGATATGAGCATAATTGGCCCTAGACCTTTATTAATCAGGTATTTGCCTTATTATACAGAGAGAGAGAGGAAGAGACATTCTATTAGACCAGGAATTACTGGGTGGGCTCAAATCAATGGAAGAAATACTTTATGTTGGGATGAAAGGTTATCATATGATTTAGAATATGTTGAGAAAATAAGCTTTAAATTTGATCTTAAAATTACTTATGGAACTTTTTTAAAGGTGTTAACTTCTAAAAATATTATTATTGATCCAGAATCTATAATGAAAAATTTAGATGATGAAAGAAGAGTATAAGATTAGAGAAATGGTTGAAAATGACGTTCTGGCTGTGGTTGAGTTAGTTAGAAGTTCTTTTCATGGAAATTATTTGATACCATCTATTTATAGAGGTAACGGAATAGATAAATTTATTATAAATGAATTGAACAACCCCTTTTCTCCTTATAATTATACTGTAATATGTAAAGATGAACAAGTAATAGGTTATACCGAATTTAAGTTGTTCAAAGAGGATTTCACTGCTTTTTTAAATATTGTTGCAATTTGTAACGAGTTCAAAGGGAAAGGATTGGGGAGAAATATTTTTGATTACTGTAGATCTAATTTTTTTCAACAAGGTTATCAAAATATTGAACTTGATGTATACGCTACAAATGTTATTGCTTTAAAATGGTATTTAAATTATGGTTTTATTAAAACCAATTTAAAATCATTTTTAAAGCTTGAGGTAAAGAGTGAAAAGATTAATGATTCTGAAATCCTTATAAACAATTATTCACAGTACATTAGTGCAAAAAACACCTTTGGGTTTTATTTTATAGATGTTATTTTGAGAGATACCCCTTATCGATTGGGAATCATTAACAATGATCTTTTTATCAGGGGAAGATTCTATATAGATTTATTTCCTCATATAAATACCATAAAAACTAGACTAGCTCTTAAAAACATATATTTTTTAGGTGTTGAAAAACAATTTGATAATTTTATAGAGATTGATCAAATAATAAGAATGAAATTAAAATTAAAATGATTATAGAAAAAAAAGCATTGAATCAAATGCTTTACAGTAGGAAGTTGATATATACTAATTCAGCCAGGGAAGCTTGGGGAAATATAATCAATATATATAAAGAAGAAAATGCAGGAGGAAAAATATTATTACCATCCTATGTCGGTTGGTCTTCTAATGAAGGTAGTGGAATTTTTGATCCAGTTTCTAAGTCAGGGTTAGAGTATGAGTTTTATGAATTGGATGAGTGTCTTAATATTAATATTGAAGATTTAAAAAAGAAGACTAAGGAAACTGATAATCCTATGATTCTTATAGTCCATTATTTTGGTTTTATAGATACTAACTATGACCAAATAACAGACTGGTTAATTGATAATAAGGTTTTCTTTGTTGAGGATTCAGCACATGCTTGGTTGACTGATTTGCTAGGAGGAAGATGTGGGAGAAAAGGAAATTACTCGTTTTACTCTCTACATAAATTGTTGCCAATTTCTAAGGGAGGTTTTTTGGTGAAAAATACTCCGGAAGATGATATCGAAAAACAAGATGTATCAATTTTTAATTTGAACTATGATTTATTATCCATATATATTAAAAGAAGAGACAATTATAAATATTTATATGGGTTACTGAAAGAAGTAGAAGAAATAGAAATTTTGCATCATTCTCTTGAGGATGGAATTTGTCCACAAACATTTCCAATTATCATTAAAAATTATAATAGAGACAAATTATATCATGAGATGAATCAACGAAGTTATGGTGTTGTAAGTTTATATCATACAATGATAAATCCATTAAAAGCTAGTTCATCAGGTGCTTCTTTTGTTTTATCAAAAAAAATCATGAACCTACCTATACATCAAGATGTAAAAAAGGAACAACTTGATTCAATGGTATCACAGTTAAAAAGAATATTGCATGTTTAGTGTTCTCAAATTAGACACTGAAGTTGGTCAAAAGCAATATAGGCTTTTACTTAAAAAGTATTCAGTTACTGATCCATATTTATTACTTGACTATATTGAAATATTTGATAGAGGTTTTAAAAATCTAGTGTGTTTTTCTTATGAGAATAAAAACTCTAAAGTTTTTGCATTTATGCCAGGTTACTTAAGACTTATTTCAATAGGTGATATAGAAACCCCATATTTTGATTTTATTAGCCCATATGGGTATACAGGACCTTACTTTTCTGATGAAATGGATATAAATCAAAAACTAATTTTTTGGAAGAATATTAATAATTGGTATCTCAAAAACAAGGTTGTTTCTGAATTCATTAGGTTCAATTTATTCGAAAATTATACTGCTTATAATGGAGAGAGAAAACTTACTATGCTTAATATAAAAGGTAATATTATTGGAGAAGATAGTCAATGGAAAGCATTTGATAGGAAAGTAAGAAAGAATGTCAATAAAGCAAAAAGAGAAAACCTTTCTTGCAAAGTCTACTATCAAGATATAACTAAAGATAAAATTAAAGAGTTTTATGATATCTATATCGATACTATGAAACGAACCAATGCCAAAGAAGCATTTTTTTATCACTTTGAAGACTTTTATAGGTTTGTGAACGAAAATAAAAATAACTGTTGTATTTGTATTGTATATTCTGAAGATACTCCAATATCTTCTGAATTGGTATTAAAATCGAAGGACACTATTTATTCTTTTTTAGGAGGTACGAATGAAGAGTTTTTCAGTAAAAGACCTAATGATTTCTTGAAAGTAGAATTAATTAATTGGGCTCGACAACAAGGATTGAAATTTTATGTTTTAGGAGGAGGTTATGGTATGGAAGATGGTATTTTTAAATATAAGAAAGCCTTTTTCCCAAATGATATTGTTAATTTTTATACTGGTAGAAAGATAATAAATGAAAATGTTTATAACGAACTCATAAGAAAAGCGAATAAAATTAGATTGCGAAATGGTTTGGCTGAAATAAATGGAAATAATGACTCATTTTTCCCATTATACAGATGTGTGTTTTAAAGTTTATACTTTACAAATGTGAAACAGTTTTTTGATTTTTTGTTTACTACTTTATCATTATTAATACTCCTTCCAGTTTTAATTATTGTTTGGATATTATGCTCTTTAGATACAAATTCTAATGGTATATTTATGCAAGAAAGAATAGGTAAATATGGAAGGACATTTATGATCTATAAGTTTAGAACTATTTCTATAAGCAGTAATAATATTTCTGAGTTAGGCTATAAAGTTAGACAGTTTAAGTTAGATGAACTTCCTCAATTAATCAATGTGTTAAAAGGGGATATGAGTATAGTGGGGCCTAGACCTGATATACCTGGATTTGCAGATTTGTTGGAAGGTGAAAATAGATTGATTTTGGATTTAAAACCGGGTATTACTGGTCCAGCAAGCCTCAAGTACTTTGATGAAGAAAAATTATTAAAGAGTGTGGAAGATCCAGAAAAATTTAGTAAAAAAGTAATTTTTCCTGATAAAGTAAAAATTAATCTAGATTATTATTATAAGAGAAGTTTTCTAGGAGATTTAAAGATTATTCTACAAACTTTTTTAAGATATATTTCTAAGAAAACAAATTATGAAGAAAAGTAAAATATGGTTATCCTCTCCTCATATGGGAGGAGAGGAATTAAAATATATTAGAGAAGCTTTTGATACCAACTGGATAGCGCCATTAGGTCCTAACGTTTCTGGTTTTGAAAAAGACTTAGAAGAGTATAATGGTCATGGATGTAGAGTAGCTTGTTTATCATCAGGGACCGCTGCTATTCATTTAGCACTTATTTTATCTGGTGTTAAGAGAGGAGATGAAGTTTTATGTCAAAGTTTTACTTTTTCAGCAACAGCGAATCCTATTATTTATCAAGGAGCTAAACCAATTTTTATTGATAGTGAATCTGATACTTGGAATATGTGTCCAAATCATCTTGAAATAGCTATTAAAGATAAGATAGCTAAAGGAATAAAACCTAAAGCAATTATTGTGGTACATCTTTATGGAATGCCAGCTAAGATTGATAAAATACAAGAGATTTCACGAAAATACAACATAACCCTTATAGAAGATGCTGCTGAAGCGCTGGGGTCTACCTATAAAGGAAGACGTTGTGGTACCTTTGGAGACTTTGGGGTTTTATCTTTCAATGGAAATAAGATTATAACAACATCTGGAGGTGGAGCATTGGTTTGTCAAGACGAAATAGTAAAAAAGAAAGCTATATTTCTTTCTACACAAGCGAGAGATAAAGCTCCACATTATCAGCATTCAGAAATAGGTTTTAACTATAGGATGAGCAATATTTTGGCTGGTATCGGTAGAGGACAAATGGAGGTTTTAGATAAACATATTCAGTTAAGAAGAGATAATAATAAATTTTATCAAGATATCTTTTCTAATATTGAAGCAATTAATGTATTTAGAGAGCTGAATGATAATTATTTTTCTAATCATTGGTTGACTTGCATTGAGGTCAAAGAAAGTATTGGTAAAGTTAGCAAGGAAGATATTAGATTATCATTATTAGAGGAAAATATAGAATCTAGACCGCTTTGGAAACCAATGCACTTACAACCTGTTTTTCAAAAATTTGATTTTTATGGAGAAAAGGTGTCAGAAGATCTATTCAAAAAAGGATTGTGTTTACCATCAGGATCTAATTTAACAGATGAAGATCGTAAAAGAATTCAAGATGTAATCACTAAATTAATCAAGTAAGTTAATAGCTTACTTAAATCAAAAAAGTGTATTTTTGACTTTGGAAAATAATTATATGCTTAGAAATTACTTTTTGAAAATACTTAATAAGTATGCATCTAAATGGATTGTTTTATGTATTGATCTTATACTTGTAGGACTGTCATTTGTTTTCGCTTATTTTATAAGATTTAATGCAAGCTTTGATTTTGATCATTCAAATTTAATCAAGCAAATACCAGTTGTTTTAATTGTTGGATTATTTAGCTTTTTAGTAGTAGGATCTTACAAAGGGATAGTAAGGCATACGGGAACTAGAGATGCATTTAATGTATTTGCTGGTACGCTTTTGATTTCTGGTATTACATTGATATTAGTATCTGTTAATAGGGTTTTTGAAATTTATGAACTTTTTACTATTCCTATTTCCATTATAATTATTCATTATTTGGTTAACACTTTTATTTTGATTATCTCAAGATTTGTTTTTAAAGCATTCTATGAGATTATTTCAACAGACCTTAATGATATTAAAAACGTGATGATTTTTGGAGCTGGTGATTCAGGATTAATTACCTACGGAGCTTTAAATAAGGATACTAAAGAAAATTTTGAAGTAATTGGATTTATTGATGATGATGAAAATAAAATTGGAAAAAAAATTGATAGAGTTAGAGTTTATGATTTAAAATCAATTACTCATAAGTTTTTAAAAAAGTACGATTTAGATGAAGTAATTATATCTATCCAAAATTTAAAAGCTTCAAAACTATTAGAAATTACAGATTTTTTCATTGATTTAGATGTAGAAGTAAAAATTGTTCCGCCTTTATCCAGATGGATAGGTGGTGCTTTAGAAGCTAGTCAAATTAAACAGGTAAAGATTGAAGATTTGTTGAATAGGAATACAATACAAATTAACAATCCAATAGTAGAAAGAGAAGTCAAAGGGAAAACTATTTTAGTTACTGGCGCAGCGGGTTCAATTGGATCTGAGATTTCTAGACAAATTTCTAACTATAAGTATGAAAAACTTATATTGATTGATCAATCAGAGTCATCACTTTATGAGATTCAACAAGAATTAAAGAGTAAAAACTTAAGAGATACAATAGTTATTGTTGCAGACATTAGAGATTTAAAAAGTATGGAAAGGATTTTTGAAAAGCATAAACCTCAAAAAGTATTTCATGCGGCAGCATATAAACATGTTCCTTTAATGGAGAACAACCCTTATGAAGCGATTAAAACAAATATAGCTGGAACAAAAATAATAGCCGATTTATCTTTGAAATATACAGTAGATAGATTTGTTATGATTTCAACAGACAAAGCAGTAAATCCAACTAATATAATGGGAGCAACTAAGAGAATTGCAGAACTGTATATTAGTTGTTTGAATAAGCATAGTGAGAAAACAAAATTTACCACTACTAGATTTGGAAATGTATTAGGTTCAAATGGTTCAGTAATACCATTATTCAAAAAACAAATTCTAAAAGGAGGACCATTAACTTTAACACACAAAGATATAACTAGGTATTTTATGACAATACCTGAAGCTTGTAGTTTGGTTTTAGAGGCAGGTACAATGGGAGAAGGAGGAGAAATCTATATATTTGATATGGGTAAGGCAATTAAGATATATGATATTGCTAAAAAAATGATACAACTTTCAGGTTTGCGTTATCCACAAGATATAGATATTAAAATAACTGGCTTGAGACCTGGAGAAAAATTATATGAAGAATTATTAGCCACAGGAGAGAACACAAAGTCTACTTATCATGAAAAAATTATGATAGCTAATGTTAAACAAATAGATTGTTCTTTTATTAAAAGTAATATTGAGAAACTTTGCTATCAAAATAGATGTGATAACAATCATGAAACTGTTATTTTAATGAAGGAAATCGTTCCAGAGTTTATTTCTAACAATTCTATATATGAAAAATTGGACAATAAAGTTTCTTTAGATTAATTCTAATATGTATTTTCGCAAACAACAGAATTACTTTTATTAAAAAGATAAATGAGAGGAGTTATTTACTTATTACTAAGCTTAATTTTTTTAAGCTCTTGTGTGTCGAAAAAGTCTATTACATATTTTCAAAATGATAAAATAGATTTATCTAAAGCTTCTAATAGTTTTAAAACTGTTTTTAAACCTGATGATTTATTAGAAATAACAATACTTTCAGAAAACATAGAGTCTGTAAAGCCATTTAATTTGCCAGCTGCAACATTCTCTGCGGCAACAAATTTAGTAGCTGGTAATCCACAACAGCAAAGATATTTAATAAATAAGAATGGAGAAATAGATTTCCCTCTTATTGGAAAATTGAAACTAGGAGGTTTAACAAGGGAAGAAGCTATAAAGCTTTTGAATATAAAACTTAACCCTGATTATGTCAAAGATCCGACTATTAATATAAGAATAGCCAATTTCAAAGTTACTGTCTTAGGAGATGTACAAAAGCCAGGCACATATACTATACCTAGCGAAAGAATTACAATATTGGAAGCTATAGGTTTAGCAGGAGATTTGAACATTTCAGGACAAAGAAATGGAATTCTTGTTACTAGAGAAGAAGGAGATGAGAAAAAATTCTATAGGGTTGATCTCTTATCTAATAAAATTTTCACTTCGCCTGTTTATTACTTACAACAGAATGATGTTGTGTACATAGATCAGAATAAAGCAAAAGCTCAGTCTGCAGCAACTAACCAAAATACTGGATTATTTGTATCTATTGGTTCAATTTTAATCTCTTTAATTGCTGTTTTAACAAGATAATATTTATAATGCAACAACATCATAATTATACCTCTAATCATTTTGGAAGGGATACAGACACTATAAACTTTCGAGTAGAACTAGAAAAGTACTTTAAACATTGGAAATGGTTTTTACTGGGAGTTGTAATATCATTTACGATTGCATATACTTATTTAAGATACAGTACTCCTCAATTTAGTGCTACAGCATCTATCATGATAAAAGATAATAAGAAATCTGGAATTTCTCCTGAGTTAGAAGCTTTTAAAGATATGGGGATTATTGGAGTTGGTTCTTCAAATAACACTGATAATGAGATAGAAATTATAAAGTCCAGAAAGATAATAGGTAATGTAGTAGATACATTAAATTTAGGAATCTATTATTACGTTTCTGGTAGGGTAAAAGAGACTGAAATTTATGGACATTATTCTCCAATTATAATTGAATTTGAAGAAAAGGATCCGCTTTTTGATAAAAAAGACACAATATTTAACATCAAATTGATTGATGATTATAAATATGAATTTAGAAGTATAAATGATGAATTTATATCTTCTCATACATATGAAGAACTTATCAAAAGTAGTTTAGGTTCTTTTAAGATAAAGAAAAATAAACTTAAGAATAAATCTAAAGATAAATCAGTATCTATTAGAATAAGGCCTAAATTTTCTGTTGTGGCTAGTTACAGAAGTAGAATTAATGTATTTCCAGTAAATAAAAATTCTAGTGTTATAAATCTTTCTCTTGATGATCCTGTTAGAGAAAAAGCAGAAGTCGTACTTGATGAATTAGTTAGGCAATATAACCTTGATGCGATTAATGATAAAAATCAAGTTTCTGAAAAAACCAAAGAATTTATTGATGCTAGATTAAAAAAAGTAAGCTCAGATTTAATTCTTATTGATACAAATGTAGAAGAGTATAAAACGTCAAAAGATTTTACGGGTTTACCTGATGAAGCTAAATTGGTTTTTGAAGCATTAAAGGATAATAATCAAAGTGTTATAAGCATACAAACACAGCTTATTTTATCTAGAGGAATTGAAGAATCCTTGACTAAAGAGTCGAAAGAATTTGATGTACTACCCTCAAATCTAGGTTTTGAAAACGTTAACATTTCGCAATCTATAATAGAGTACAATACTTTTATCTTGAATAGAGAGAAAGCATTAGAGACAGCAGGACCTAAAAATCCTTTATTACGAGGAATAGAATCTCAAATTAAGAGCTTAAGATCAAGTTTACTGAGGAGTTTGTCAAATGTTTCTAGATCATTAGAGTTACAACTAAATGAATTTAAAAAGGAAGAAGCTAAAGTCTTGTCTAGAATTAAATCTATTCCAGCTAAAGAAAGAGGTTATATAGATATTGCGCGAGAACAGGAAATAATTGCGGGACTTTATAGCTATCTTTTAAAGAAAAAAGAAGAAACTGATATTTCGCTTGCTGTGACTGTTCCTAATGCGAAAATAATCGATAGTGCATATAGTTCTAACACCCCAGTTTGGCCAAGTAAAAAAATTATTTACCTAATCTCACTTTTTTTAGGAATAGTAATTCCATTTGTCTTTATTTACATTATTGATATTTTTGATACTAAGGTTCATAATAAACAACATATCGAATCCGAATTGTCCATTCCTTTTTTAGGAGATGTTCCTAAATCGGAAAGCAAAGAGAAAGTTGTTATTGGTCATGATGTAAGATCTAGTTCAGCAGAAGCTTTTCGATTAATTAGAACCAATTTAGATTTTATGTTAGCTAGCAATAGAAAACAAAGTAAATCTATATTCATTACTTCAACTACTAGTGGTGAAGGAAAATCATTTGTTTCTATTAACTTAGCAGCTACATTAGCATTATCAGGAAAGAAAATTCTTTTAATGGGAATGGATTTAAGAGCGCCTAAAGTAATAGAATACTTAGGTGTACAAGACAGAAAAGGGATTACTAATTATATTACTGATGATTCCTTAACATTAGAAGATATTAAGTTTAGTATTCCTCAAGTAAAAGGTCTTGATATTATAGCTTCTGGAGTTGTACCGCCGAATCCAGCAGAATTATTGATGACAAAAAGAGTTGAAAACCTATTTACAATTGTTAAACAAGAATATGATATTGTAATCGTAGATACAGCTCCTGTAAATTTAGTTACTGATACATTATTAATTGCCAAATATGCAGACATGTTTATGTATGTCGTTAGAGCTAACTATCTGGATAAGAGATTGTTAGCGGTACCTCAAGGATTGTATAATGAAAAGAGATTACCTAACATGGCTATTGTATTAAATGACACAGATCCTAAACGAAGCTATGGTTACGGATATGGAGGTTATGGCTATGGTTACGTAGTAGTTGAGAAACCTTGGTATAAAAAGATATTTAGTAGAGACTAAACTACAAGAATAAAAATTATAAGAAGAGCTTAGAATTATTTTTCATGATAGATTCTAAGCTTTTTTTGTTTTTCTCAGTAGCTAATGTTTTTAAAAGGTTAAGATGCTTGAAATGATGTGTGTCACTTCCTGTAAAATCATACATGTTAAGCTTAAGAAGCTTCTGACTGATTTGTTGTACATTTTTCCCATATTGTTCAGTCATTGATAAAAAATTTAACTGAAATAAACACCCTGCTTTTTTTAGTTTGTAATAATTCTCAAAATCATTGTGAAAGAAGTTATACCTCTCCGGATGAGCTAATATTGGTTTGTAACCTTTCAATTGAATCTCAAATAAAATCTCATATAAATTTAAAGGGGCACTGAAATAAGACATTTCTACTAGAATATAATTATCCTTTAACGTGAGAATGTCATCAGCTTCTAAAAGGTCGCTAAACCTTTCATCCATCATATATTCAGCTGCTGCAGAAATGGTTACATCATCAAGCCCTTGATTTGTTAACTCTGTTCTTACTTCTTCTAATTTAGTTTTTATTGTTTCAGAAGAATTTGGATATACATCACCTAAGACATGCGGTGTAGTTATAAAGTTTTTGATTCCATAAGATAGCATTGTTTTGATAAGCTCTATACTTTGACTTAAATCTTTAGCACCATCATCAATTCCAGGAAGTAAATGCGAATGAATATCAACAAAATTATCACCGAAAAAATCAGTAATTTCTATCTTCTTCTTTTTTAAAAAAAACATAAATGGATTTTAAGCAAAAGTACATTTTTTAAAATTATTTTTAAACGAAAACGTTTGAGTTTCTCTAGCTAGTTGTATAAGAAGATTTGTTATGATATATTTGGTTTTATAAAGAAAATTATCATGATTTTAATAGCGGATGGAGGATCTACGAAAGCCGATTGGATAGCCTTAGATACTAATAAAAAAGAGCTTTTTAGAGTACGAACCTTAGGTTTAAATCCTGCAGTTGTTGCTAAAGATGAACTAACCAATAGAATTGTAAATATGTTTCAGCTCATCAATATAAAAGATGAGGTAACAGAAATACATTTTTATGGGGCAGGATGTGGTACCCCAAAACCCATCGCTATTTTAAAGGATGTTATGCAATCTATCTTTATAAATGCTGAAATAAATATAGCTGAAGATATGTTAGCTGCTGTATATGCTGCTTCTGGAGACAAAGAAGCTTTAGTGTGTATTTTGGGAACTGGATCTAACAGTTGCTATTATGATGGAAATAAAATGCATATAAATGTAGCGTCTCTTGGATATACCTTAATGGATGAGGCTAGCGGGAATTACTTTGGCAAACAACTCATAAGGGATTATTACTATGATAAAATGCCAAAAAGAATTGCTGAAGAGTTTGAAAAGCAATATGATCTTGAAATAGATCAAGTAAAATTTAATCTCTACAGACAACCAAATCCTAATATGTATTTGGCGACTTTTGCAAAATTCATGTTTGATTTTAAAGAGGATAAATACATTAAGAAAACTATTAGAAAAGGATTTAGAGAATTTTTTAAATATCGAATATTACCCTATAAAATAAATAATGATATTCCTGTTTTCTTTATTGGATCTATTGCTTATTACTTTAGAGATATTTTAGAAAAAGTAGCAAAAAAGTATGATTTAGAAGTTACAGACGTGATTCAAAGACCTATAGATAATCTAATAGAATACCATAGAAATCACATTAATTAATAATTTCTAAAAGCCTTTCTAAAGCCATTCCTCTAGAGCCTTTTATCAAAATAAAACAATCTTTAAAAGGAGATTTTTCCAAATTTGATTTCAAATTTTCAAAGCTTTTGTATTTCTCAGCTGCACTAGTACCGTAATAGTTTTCACCTACAAAAATAAACCGATCTATTTCAAGATTTTTAGAAAGCTCAACAATGTTTTGATGTTCTTCAGCTGCATCTTTACCTAACTCAAACATATCTCCAAGAATAGCAACTTTAGAAGAATGTTTCACTTTGTTAAAGTTGTCTAATGCCGATGTTACACTTGAAGGGTTAGCATTATATGCATCCAGCAATATGGTATTACCTTGCTTTTCAATAACCTGTGATCTATTATTAGTAGGGACATAATTTTCGATAGCGGTTTTAATATTCTCTTTCGAAACATTAAAATGTTCTCCTACGGTAATGGCTGCTAGAATATTAGTAAAGTTATATTCACCAACTAAGTGAGTTTGTATAGAAATATCTTTATAGTTTATTTTTAAATAAGGATGCGAAGAAAACATTGATACTTCATCACTATTTAAGAAAACTCTAGACTGGTTGGCTGTGAGTTCAACTTGTTTTGAGTCTAGAGGGTTTACAAAAACCTTTTTATGATTCTTAGATAAATAGGTATACAATTCAGATTTTCCTTTGATTACACCCTCTATACCACCAAAACCTTCCAGATGAGCCTTACCAAAGTTGGTAATATATCCGTAATCTGGTTGTGAAATATTTGATAAAAACTCAATCTCTTTTTGATGGTTGGCACCCATTTCAACAATTCCTATTTCAGTTTTATCGGTAAACGAAAGTAACGTTAGTGGAACTCCAATATGATTATTAAGATTACCATAAGTAGCATTTACATTGTGCTGAGTTTTAAGAACAGAATAAATTAATTCCTTTGTAGTAGTTTTTCCATTACTTCCAGTAAGTCCAATAATAGGTATAGCAAGTTGTTCTCGATGATACTTTGCAAGTTCTTGTAATGCCAAAAGAACATCTCTTACTAAAAAAGTTTTTCCTTTAACAGCATACTTCTCTTCATCTATGACACAGTATTCTGCTCCGTTTTCTAAAGCCTGAGTTACAAATTTATTTCCATTGAAGTTTTCTCCTTTCAAAGCAAAGAAAATTGACCCTTTTCTTATTTTTCTTGTATCAGTATCAACAAGATAATTTTCTCTATAGAATTGATATAAGTCTTTAATTTTCATTGCTTAAATATAAAAAAAACCTCATTGAATTTATTTCCAATGAGGTTTGCTATATTATAATCTCTAGAATTAGTTTCTAGAAGGGTTTCTTGCTGTTCTCTTTTTATAGCTTAATGCTCCAACAATATCAGTTGCACATCTAAAGCCAATATAGTTAGTAGACATGTACTCAGGAAGATATCTTCTTTGAGCTGGGTCTAACCAATACTCTCTATCTTGCCATGAACCACCTTTATGAACTCTTGTCTTGTCACTAATCAAAGTGTTACGTTTTCTAGGATCATATTGATTTAGTTGACCAGTTATAGAATCTTTCTCATTAATAGGAGAGTTGTACATTCTAGGTTGTCTACTAAATTGATCATCTTCTAAATCGTAAAATCTACTTGAGTTCTTATCACCATCATTCTTATTAAGGTTAGAAGCAATTTTATAATTTCTTCTCATAAATGCATCATCTCTAGTAATAGGAACGTATTTAATTTCTCCTGGTAATTCTACTGGTACTATCTTACCATTAGGAAGCGTGTCATAAGTTGCAGTAGCTTTAGCGCTTTCTCCAATAACAACAACTTGTCCTGTAGAATCAATCATTTTTTTAGTAAAGATGTTACCTCTAAAGTAATTGAAATCATTAGCCTCAGCATCAACAATAGGCCTGTAAACATCTGCAACCCATTCAGCTACATTTCCAGACATATCATATAAACCAAAAGCATTTGGTGGATAAGACTTTACTTTAATTGGAATATCAGAACCATCATCACTCCAACCAGCTAAACCACTATAGTTACCTTGTCTTTGTTTGAAGTTAGCCAACTGATCTCCTTTATATCTAGTAGAACGATCTCTTGTATATTTTCCATTCCAAGCATATTTCTTTCTACCTCTTACATTGTTGTATTCTCTGTTTTCAGCAATAGCTTTTGCAGCATACTCCCATTCTACTTCTGTTGGTAGTCTAAATTTCTGCGTTAGAATTCCATCCATCGCAGTAACCTGTCTTCCGGTAAATGAACCTCTTGGAGGTCTAGGTTCTCCTCTTTTTCTTACTTTGTTATCTGGTAAACCTCTTTTATATACAGTAGAATCACCATCAAATAGTTTGTAAGGATCTTCTAAATATAAATCAGTATCAAAGAAATTTCTAATAGTATCATTTTCTAAGACATTACTTAATACACCTCTGTCAATTAAGTTTTTTAAGTTAACCGCACTTGTTCTCCATTTGCAATACTGTACAGCTTGTAACCAGCTAACACCAACAACAGGATAGTCTGAGTATGCAGGGTGTCTTAAATAGTTTTCAGAAAGTAGATCTGTATTTCCTAAACTTTTTCTCCAAACCAAAGTGTCTGGTAAAGCAGCATAATAAATATTCTTGTATTTTTCTTCATCTGGAGGGAATACATCTTTTGTAACTTGTAAGTACAATAAATACTCTGAATTAGTAACTTCTGCTTCATCCATATAGAATGAACGAACATGCATTTGTCTTGGAGTCGTGTTCCAGTCAAACATTACATCATCTTGTACTTGTCCCATGGTAAAAGTACCACCTTCAATAGCTACCATGCCATCTGGAGTCTTCTGACCTTGAAAAGAACTTCCTTTAATATAACTACCATATTTGGGGTCGTTAAAGTTCCATCCTGTTAAAGAAGATTTGCTCTTATTAGCTGAATTACAATTGGATAAAAGTAATGCACTGAGTAAAAGCAGGTTTATTCTAAATAAGTTTCTCATATCTTATTTCAAATATTAAGGGTTTTGTTTCAGCTTTGCAATTTACAACAAAATTGTGTTCACACAAGATGATTCGTAAATTTTTAGCTTCCTTATAAATTTCAACTATACCTTAAACGCAGATGTTTTTCGTTTATTATTAGATATCATAATTTCCTGTAAAATATATGAGTATTATTTCCGTTATTTGAGGTATGATTATGTCGAGGAAAACTACAATTATTGCTATATTTTTTCTCTTTTCAATAGCCTTGTCAGCTCAAGTAACTAACTCTGTGCTTGCGAATGGTAATTGGTTTAAATTTTCTGTAGACACAACAGGAGTTTTTAGAATAGATAGATCGCTACTGCAACAGATTGGTGTTTCTACAACGAATTTAGATCCTAGAAAAATTCATATTTATGGAAATGGAGGACAATTACTTCCAGAATTAAACTCAGATTTTAGATATCAAGACCTGCAAGAGAATGCTATTTTTATAGAAGGTGAAGACGATGGTTCTTTTGACGCCAATGATTTTATTCTATTTTATGCGAAAGGACCACACGATTGGATTGTTAATTCGAATACAGAAAACGCAAACCATCGTCAGAACATATATTCGGACAAAGCCTATTACTATATTATGGTTGATAGTAACAATGGGAAAAGAATACAACCATCTCCTGTAGTTACCGCAGCTCCCAATCTTCAAATCACAACATTTGATGACTATATTTTTTATGAAAAAGAAACAATTAATTTGTTTGCTGCTGGTAGAAGATGGGTTGGTGAAGAGTTTAGCATAGAAAATCAACAAACTTTTGAAATCCCATTTCCTAATGCGGTTTCTGGTGAAGATATAGATGTAACTGTAAGAGCTGTTGCTGTTTCTGGCTTGTCATCTAACATGCAAGTATCTGTAAACACGCAAGACCTTTTTACTTTTGCCTTTCCAGCAAATAATCCAAGTTCTTTAATTCTAGCATCCGATCAAATTAGATCTGCTACGCTGGCAAATTCTGCAACTACGATTAATGTAACCTTAGACTATAATAATGGTGGAAACCCATCCGCAAAAGCGTATTTAGATTTTATAGAAATAGTTGGTAAAAAGAATCTTATTGCGAACGATTTTCAATTTTCATTCCGAAGCTTTGAAGCAGCTAATACTACCGATGTAGTAGAGTACCAAATTCAAAACGCTACAAACATATTGCAGTTATGGGATGTGACAGATCCAATAAACGTTATGTCAGTTGAGAATACTTCTACAGGAAATTTTTCATTTAGAGCCAACGGAGGACAATTAAGAGAATATATAGTACTTAATCCTTCTGACTTTTATACGCCCGAAGCTATTTCTAGTCCTAGAGTAGAAAGTCAAAACTTGCATGCGCTTCAAGATATTAACTATTTACTGATTACTTCTCAAGAATTATCAGGGCAAGCGCAAAGATTAGCAGACTACCACGAGCAGAATTCTGGTCTAACAACCCAAGTGGTAATTGTAGAAGATATTTATAACGAATTTTCTTCGGGATCTCCAGATCTTACGGGAATTAGAGATTTTATCAAGCATGTTTATGATAATAACACAACAGCAGACAAAAAATTAAAATTTGTTTGTTTGTTTGGAGACGGATCTTATGACTATAAAGATCGTATCGCTGACAATAACAATATTGTACCTGTATATGAATCTGAGCAGAGTTATAGTTTAGCATTTTCCTATGTTACAGATGATTTCTTCGGAATGTTAGAAGATAATGAAGGAACAATGTCTCCAACGCATACCTTAGATATTGCAACAGGTAGAATTCCTGTAAGTGACGTTCAACAAGCTACAGAAGTAGTAGACAAAATATTAAATTACTATCAAGTAGAATCATTAGGTGATTGGAGAAATACTATCACTTTAGTTGCTGATGATATTGATGCAAATTCTGATATTCCTATTCAACCTGGAGTTGAAAGAATTGCAGATGATATCAAAAACAATAAACCAATCTTTAATGTTAATAAAATATATGCTGATGCTTTTGTACAGCAAAATTCGTCGGGAGGAGAACGTTATCCTGAAGTTAAGGAAGCTATAGCTACAGCCATAGAAAGAGGAACCTTGGTATTTGATTATTTTGGACATGGTGGTGAAGATGGGTTTGCAGCAGAACGATTTTTAGATGTACCTCAAGTTCAATCGTTTCAGAACGGAAATACATTACCTCTTTTTATTACAGTAACTTGTGAGTTCTCAAGATTTGACAACCCAAACAGAATAACAGCAGGAGAATTAACTTTTTGGAATCCTAATGGAGGAGCAGCTTCTATGATTTCTACCACTAGAGAAATATTTATTAGTGTAGGACAAAATTTTAATGAAGAATTGATAAGTGTTTTGTTAGAGTTCAATGGAGGCGATAATACTATAGCAGAAGGGCTTGCAGAAGCTAAAAATGGATTTTCAAACTTTCAAAAATTCTTTATTTATTATTTTGGAGATCCTGCTAAGAAGTTAGCAATTCCAGAGCCTAATGTAAGAATTACCCACATGAATGGTGTTGATATAACACAATCATTAGATACTTTGAAAGCCTTGTCAAGAGTTAATTTTGAAGGTGTAGTTACCGACAACTTAAACAATACATTAACCGATTTTAATGGGACACTTTCAACATCAGTTTTTGATAAACCCATCAATAAATCAACACTTGATAATAATAATTTTGGAATAGTAGAGACTTTCGATTCTCAAGAGAGTAAACTTTTTAGAGGTCAGGCTACTGTACAAAACGGAGCATTTAATTTTGAGTTTATTGTGCCTAGAGATGTAAGAATTGCATTTGGGAATGGAAAGTTGAGTTTTTATGCAGAAAATCAACAATTAGATAGATCAGGGTATAATAACGATATTATTGTTGGAGGGATTAATGAAAATGCACCAGATGATACTGTTGGCCCAGAAATACAACTTTTTATGAATGATGAATCCTTTATCGATGGAGGAAACACAAATACCTCACCGAATTTCATCGCTAAATTATCTGATATAAGCGGAATAAATACTTCAGTTACAGCTGTAGACCATGATATTGTTGCTATTTTAGATGGTGATGAATCCAATCCAATCATTCTTAACGATTTTTATCAAACAGAATTGGATGATTTCACCAACGGAAAAGTTACATACCGACTTAGAGATTTAAGCGTTGGACCTCATACAATAAAACTTAAGGCTTGGGACACTTATAACAACTCTTCAGAAGCCACAATAAACTTTGTTGTTGTAAGTGATAGCTCGCTAACTTTAGATAATGTTTTGAATTATCCAAATCCATTTGTAAATTACACCGAATTTTGGTTCAACCATAACAAACCGAACGAGCCCCTCGAAGTTCAGGTTCAAATTTTCACTGTCTCCGGAAAATTAATAAAAACCATTAATCAACAAGTATTTACTGCTGGTAATTTATCAAGAAGTATTACTTGGAATGGTTTAGACGATTTTGGAAATAAAATAGGAAAAGGAGTTTATGTATATAAACTAAAAGTAAAATCAACAGTAAGCAATATATCTTCAGAAAAGTATGAAAAATTAGTCATACTATAATAAATGACGATATTTGCGGTTAAGTAGTAAACTAACTATATGAAAAAACTAGGATTATTAGTAGCCATCAGCTTGTTAAGTTTTGGCGAAGTTGTAGGACAAACAAATACAACACAAACGGGAGGGATTACAACAGCAACACCATTTTTATTAATAGTGCCAGATGCTAGAGCAGGAGCAATGGGAGATGTTGGTGTTTCAACGTCGGCTGATGCAAGTTCATTATTTCACAATCCATCTAAAATTGCTTTCAGTGGAAGAGAAGTTTTAATTGGAATTAATTATTCTCCTTGGTTGAGAAACTTGACAGATGATATTTTTATTGGAAGTGCATCTTACATCAAAAGATTTAGTGAAAATGCAGCTTATGGAGTAGAGTTTCGTTATTTCTCTTTAGGTCAGGTAGATTTAACAGACAATCTAGGAAACCCTAATGGAACTATAAATCCTAATGAATTTGCACTTTCTGGAACGTATGCACTTAAGTTAAGTGAAACGTTTTCTATGGGAGTAAGTGGTCGTTATTTTAGATCAAATCTTGCCTTTACAGGAACAAATTCAACATTACAACCAATTAATTCATTTGCTGTTGATGTTTCTGGATACTATCAATCACCAGAAGAAAATTATGGAACATTTAATGGTAGATGGAGATTAGGATTTAATATTACCAATATAGGACCTAAAGTTTCTTATGTTCCAGGTGAAGAAGATTTTATTCCAACAAACCTTAAATATGGTGGTGGATTCGATTTTATTATCGATGATTATAATACTGTTAGTGTGAATACAGAATTTACCAAACTACTTGTTCCTACTCCGCAACCAGATGGTTCAGAAGCCGACCAAGGTTTTATCTCAGGAATTTTTAGCTCAATAGGAGATGCACCAGGAGGTTTTAAAGAAGAATTGAAAGAATTTACTTATGCTTTTGGAGCCGAGTATTTATACAATAATGCTTTTGCTCTAAGAACAGGTTATTTTCATGAACATGAAGATAAAGGAAATAGACAATTTTTTACACTAGGTGCTGGGTTTAAAACCAATGCTTTAAATATAGATTTGTCTTATTTAATTAACTCTTCAGACGTAAATAACCCATTAGAAAATTCACTTCGTTTTTCACTATCTTTTGATTTAGGAGAAATTTACAACGATTATTAGTATTTTAGTTTTTTCAAGAGAACAAATTCTTTATGAAAAAAATAAATATAGCTGCATCAGGTTACCTTTTTGACAGCATTGATGAACTTTCGGATGTTGATAAACATTTAATGAAAGAAGCTGTTGAGGCAACTAAAAAATCCTATTCCCCATATTCTAACTTCAAAGTAGGTGCAGCCTTACTTATGGAAGATGATTCTGTAATTATTGGGAACAATCAAGAAAATGCAGCATATCCTTCTGGAATGTGTGCAGAAAGAGTAGCTATTTGGAAAGCAGGATCTAATTTTCCTAACAAAAAGGTAAAGAAACTTGCCATAGCCGCCATTTCCACTAACAAAACAGTAGACAAACCTGTAGGCCCATGTGGAGCTTGTAGACAAACTCTTTTGGAATACGAAATTAATCAAGAAGAACCTATAGAAGTATTATTTATGGGAGAAATAGGTAAAGTAGTAAAAGCAGAATCTGTTACTTCATTATTGCCATTTTCTTTTGATAGCTCTTATTTATAATTAAGAGAATAATATTTATTCCAAATCTTATAACAAATAAGTAGATTTATGCTCTAAATGCAAAATTGAACATCGTAAAATAAGAGAACTTTAAAAGGTGTTTGCCAAGAATTTATTGTTTCTTTACCAAGATTAAAAATTTGACAATGACTTCATCAATAATTACAGGAACAGGGTCCTATATCCCTACCATCAAGAAAGAGAATGAAAAATTTTTACCACATAGATTTTTGAATGCAGATGGTACCGAAATTCCTAATCCAAATGAAATAATCATTGAAAAATTCAAATCAATTACTGGAATTGAAGAACGTAGATATGCAGATAATAAATACAATACTTCCGATTTAGGGTATTTTGCGGCAAAAGAAGCTATCAAAGATGCCAATATAGACCCAGAAGAATTAGATTATATTATTCTGGCTCACAATTTTGGTGATGTGAAATCTGCAGCCATTCAAAGTGATATTTTACCGAGTTTAGCAACACGTGTAAAATATAGATTGGGAATCAAGAACCCTAATTGTGTAGCTTATGACATTTTATTTGGTTGTCCAGGTTGGGTAGAAGGAGTAATTCAAGCCCAAGCATTCATCAAATCAGGAATAGCCAAAAAGGTCTTAGTGATTGGAGCCGAAACACTTTCAAGAGTTTTAGATAAGCATGATAGAGATTCTATGATTTATAGTGATGGAGCTGGAGCTTGTATTGTTGAAAAAGTAAAAGATAACGAAGAAAGTTCGGGGATTTTAAGTCACGCTTCACAAACTTTTACCAAAGAGGAAGCGTACTTTTTGTTTTTTGGAAACTCTTTTGACAAAAATGAACATCCTGATGTTCGTTACATTAAAATGCACGGTAGAAAAATTTATGAGTTTGCATTAAACAATGTGCCCAACGCTATGAAAACCGCCTTAGATAGAAGCGGTATTGATATTGACGATGTAAAAAAGGTATTCATTCATCAAGCCAATGAGAAAATGGATGAAGCTATTATCAAACGATTTTTTAGATTGTATAAGAAGCCAATTCCTGAAGGGGTTATGCCTATGAGCATCCATAAATTAGGAAATAGCTCAGTAGCTACTGTGCCAACTTTATTAGATTTAGTTTTGAAAGGAAACATTGAAGATCAAGAAGTAAAAAAAGGCGATGTAATCATTTTAGCATCAGTAGGAGCAGGAATGAATATCAATGCAATTGTTTACCGATATTAGTTATTTATTATCTTTTGAATCTTAATAAATCAACCTAGGTTCAAAACTTTTGAACCCCAATATTATTTGTTTTAAATTTATTAATAACAAAGCTTTCAAATCTAATTTGAAGTACTATTTTTGCACATGCAACAACACAACGTACTTATTTTAGATTTCGGATCGCAATACACGCAGTTAATTGCGAGACGAGTGAGAGAATTGAATATCTATTGTGAGATTTATCCTTACAACAATCCTCCAAAAAACATCAACGATTTTAAAGCTGTTATTTTATCAGGAAGCCCTTTTTCTGTAAGGTCTGAAGATGCGCCGCATCCAGATTTATCTGAAATTAGAGGCAAAAGACCTTTATTGGCTGTATGTTATGGAGCTCAATATTTAGCGCATTTTTCTGGAGGAGAAGTAGCTCCTTCCAATACACGAGAATACGGAAGAGCTAATTTGTCTTTTGTTAAAGAAAATGAAGATTTCTTTGCAAACATTTCCCAAGGAAGTCAAGTGTGGATGAGCCATTCCGATACCATTAAGAAATTACCTGAAGGAGCTGTTCATTTAGCAAGTACTTCTGATGTAGAAAATGCAGCTTTTAGAATTGAAGGAGAAGATACGTATGCCATTCAATTTCACCCTGAAGTTTATCATTCAACAGATGGAAAACAATTGTTAGAGAATTTTCTAGTGCATATTGCTGGAATTGGACAAGATTGGACTTCTGATTCTTTTGTTGAATCTACAGTAAATGAGTTGAAAGAAAAATTAGGTGATGATAGAGTAGTATTAGGACTTTCAGGAGGTGTAGATTCTACAGTTGCAGGGGTTTTGTTGCACAAAGCCATTGGCAAAAATCTCCATTGTATTTTTGTAAATAACGGGTTACTTAGAAAAAATGAGTTCGAAAGTGTACTTAACCAATACGAAGGAATGGGATTAAACGTTAAAGGTGTAGATGCATCGGCACGTTTTATGGATGCTTTGAAAGGAATTAGTGATCCTGAGGAAAAAAGAAAAACCATCGGACGTGTTTTTATAGAGGTTTTTGATGATGAGGCTAATCAAATTGAAAATGCAAAATGGTTAGCGCAAGGAACTATTTATCCAGATGTAATAGAATCTGTTTCTGTAAAAGGACCATCTGCCACTATTAAGAGTCATCATAATGTTGGTGGATTGCCTGATTTTATGAAGCTAAAAGTGGTAGAACCTTTACGAATGCTATTCAAAGATGAAGTAAGAAGAGTTGGAGCATCTATGGGAATTGATCCTGAATTATTAGGACGTCACCCATTTCCAGGTCCTGGATTAGCAATTAGAATTCTAGGAGATATCACTTCAGAAAAAGTTCGTATTTTGCAAGAAGTAGACGCCATTTTCATTAATGGATTAAAAGAAAACGGATTGTATAATAAGGTTTGGCAAGCTGGAGCCATTTTATTACCAGTGAACTCTGTAGGAGTTATGGGAGATGAAAGAACCTATGAAAAAGTAGTAGCTTTAAGAGCGGTAGAAAGTACAGATGGTATGACTGCCGATTGGGTGAATTTACCTTATGAGTTCTTACAGAAAACATCAAACCAAATTATCAATAAAGTTAAAGGAGTAAATAGAGTGGTTTACGACATTAGTTCAAAACCACCAGCTACAATTGAATGGGAATAAAATATGAGAGGATTTAAATTATTAGTAATTCTATGTTTTATGGTTGTTGCCACCTCATGTGCGCAACAGAAAAAATATGTATCCTATACCGTAAAAAGAGGCGAAACTATGAAACAGATCGCTAAACGTTTGGATATGAAAACAAGAGATTTACTACGATTGAATCCAGATGTGGGAAGAAGACCAGAACCTAACACGGTAATTATCATTCCTAATAAAAACTTTACAGAAAAAAATACAACTACAGATACAGATGTTATCGAAGAGAAGAATGATAGTATAGTAGTTGTGAAAGATGAAATTGACATTGATGAATTGAAAAAGAGTTTTGTAGTTCATCAAGTAAAGAATGGAGATACATTCTACAATTTAACAAGATTCTATAATGTTTCTGAGGATGAGTTAAAGGAATTAAACCCTGAACTTTCTGAAGGGTTAAAACTAGACATGATTCTCAAAATCAAACCAATTACAGATGAAGATGAAATTCTAATCTATCAAGATACCATACAAGAGAATGCTTCAGTAAGATTGGCAATGTTGTTACCTTTTAGAGCAATTGAATATGATACAATTGAAGGGAAAGATATTTTTAAGACCAATGCGCTAGCTAACATTACTACAGATTTGTATTTAGGAGCTTCAGTTGCTGTTGATTCGTTACGTAAACAAGGATTAGATGTTAACATTTCATTGTTTGACACAGGTAGAAAAAACACCAAAATAGATTCAATCCTTGGTGTTACCGACTTTGATCAATATGATGCAATTGTTGGTCCGTTATATTCTGAAGAAGTTCCTAAAGTAGCTAATAGAGCCGGAATACCTGTTGTATTCCCTGTATTTTCTAGAAATCAAGATAAGTTTAGATCCTCTAGAGTGATTAAAACTTATGCAGACAAAAATGTTCATCAAAAGGTTCTAATAGACCATGTTTTGGCAAGTTACACGAATGAGAATATTTTAATTATTGGCGATAGCACAACTACTTCTATTCGAAATAGTGATGCGATAAAGGCAATTTTACTACAGCATGATTCTATTCAAGAGGCAAAAATAATTCACCCTAATAAAGGATATATTGCAAAACACATTGTAATTAATTCATTAAAAGCTGAAGTTGGTAATTGGGTAATTCTGGCTACAGATCAAAGTGTTATTTCTTCTGATGTTATTAATAGTTTGATTAGTTTACCAACAGAGGAAGAAGAGGAGGATGAGGATGAAGATGATAAGAAGAAAAAGAAGAAAGACGATGAGCCAGAAATGCAAATTCTTCCAGAAGAGACAATTATTAAAGTTTTTGCTTGGGATAAAGCCAATAAATTCAATAAAGTAGATAATAATAAATTGGCCAAGTTAGGATTTACTTACACTAGCGATATCTTAATTGATGAAAACTCACCTGGAGTGCAGTTGTTTAATAAACAATACTTAGAAAAGAACAATGCTTTGCCTTCATATTATGCGACAAAAGGTTTTGATATTGTTTATGATACCGCAATAAGACTGGCTTCTGGAGATAACTTAAAAAGCACCTTTAAAAAAGGAATTTCGTATAGAATAGAAAGTAAGTTTGAGTATTCTAGAATGTTGTTTAGTACTTCTACAAACAATGGAATTTTCTTAATGCAGTACAACCCAGATCTTACATTAACTAGGTTAAAGTAAGATGGTTCTTGGAATTGTATTTGTGTTAATTTCTATTATTGCTTTTTATATTGTTCTCAAGACAGATTATGAAGATATTACTGTTGAATATGAACCTCGAGGTAGATTTAAAATTTATTTAGGAATTATCATTCTTTTTATTCTAGGTGTAATTTCTCTAGTAAAAAGTATAACATAAAAAAAACTCCTGACTTCTCAGGAGTTTTTTATTTCTATTAAATGAGGAGAAATTAAATTCTCTTCATTTGTTGTTTCATCATTTGCATTTGCTCTTTCAACATTCCATGCTTATCTAACTTTTTAGCCTCAGCCATTAAAGTAGTAGCTTCACGCTTACGTCTTTTCGTCATGGCAATTCCTGCCAATTGTAATTTAGCCATTGCTAAATCGTGTTTCATAGCCAATCCTAATTTTACAGCTTTTCGTAAATACTTTTCTGCTTGTGTAATATTGGTTTGAGACATCATTATACCGTGTAAGTAGTTGTAGTATCCTTCTTGTTTTCTTGTTAAGGAAGCACTAGGATTCTTAATATAGGCCAACCATTTTTGAGCACCAGCAAAGTTTTGTTTTCTTAACTGTAAAAATGCAAGTAGTATAAACTCATTTTTAAAGTATAGTAGCACAAAAATCCCCATTAAGAAAAAAATGGCGATTCCGTTTCCAATATGTCCTTGCCAAAACTCATATACCGACCATGCTAAGGACAATGCTGCTAATACTAACTTAATATTCTTGTGAAACATATTCTTTTTTTAGGAGTACAAAAGTACACTTTTCTTTTTAACTCTTATAGTGTTTTTTATGCTGAAACCACGCTATGACTCCTAATATACTTACAAAGCCAACAGAGTAATACACTGAATTAGGTGTGATAACCTGATCTCCACTTGCGTAGGAGTGTAACCCAGATAAATAGAAGTTCACTCCAAAATAAGTCATCATAATTGAAGCAAAAGCAATGATAGACCATAGATTAAAAGTATATCTACTTCTTAGGCCAGGAATCAAACGCATATGAAGTACAAAAGCATAAATCATAATAGAAATTAAGGCCCAAGTTTCTTTAGGGTCCCAACCCCAATAACGTCCCCAACTTTCATTAGCCCACATTCCACCTAAGAAATTACCAATGGTTAACATTACCAATCCGATAGTTAGTGCCATTTCGTTAATTGTAGTAATCTCTTTGATATGTAATTCTACCTTCGTCTTATTGTTTTCAGTAGTGAAAATTGTAAGAAATAAGGCTACTATACCTAGTATCATTCCTAAAGCAAAAGGACCATAACTAGCCACAATAATAGATACATGCACTAGTAGCCACCAAGAGTTAAGTACAGGTTGTAAATTTGCAATCTCAGGGTCTAACCAATTTTGATGAGCAAAGGCTAGAAATATGGAAGTTAAAAAGGCCGCTGAAGCTAATGTTAATGATGATTTCCTACCTATAATCAGTCCAAACAACATAATTGCCCAAGCAACATAGATAATAGATTCATAAGCGTTACTCCAAGGAGCATTTCCACTAATATACCATCGAGCTCCTAAACCAGCAATATGTAACAAGAACAATAGAATATTAACTCCAATAAAAAATTTAACGATATAACGGATGAGTTTTGTATTAAAGAAAATCTGTAATATGACAAAGATTAACATCAAAACACTAGCCATTCCATAATAACTTGCTAATCGTTTAAAAATAGAAGCCTTGTTGTATCTAATTTCCATCTCAATCTTATCTTCAGAAGGATACACATTGGCTCCATGTCTTTTTTGGAAATTCTTAATGATAGTTAGGATTTCATCTGCTTGTTTATAATCGTTGTTTTTCTTAGCAACTTGTAACAGCTGTAGATAGATTGGTAGAGATTGTCTAGCAAATACAGAATCTTTCCCTTTAAAAGCTGCTTTAGAAGTTTCTGGGAGAGATACCCATTTGTTATTTTCATCATTAGGAATTGGGAAAATTCTTAAAATTCCACCACCTACAGCACTATAAAATAGACCAACTCTTCTATCAATCTTTATAAGATCTTTTTCAAATTTGTTTTGTACGTTTTTCTTTTGAGCTTCAGCTACAGCTTCACGTATCTTATAAACACCTTTTGAAGTTAAAAAGTCAGATAATCTAGCGTATTTTGCATCCTTTTCTAAACCTAAAATTTCCCTTATTTGAGTGTTTCCTTTTTCTAAATAAATAAAAGGAACTTCATACCATAATATTGGATTTTCGGTAATAGAAAGTAGAATTTGACTAGGAGTCATATCTCTAAACGAATTAGTATGTGCTACTTTTCTCACCAGCTCAGAAGCAAAGGTGTGCGCTGGCTTCATTCTTCCTCCTGCATCTTGAATAACTAGTCTACTAAATTGCTCAGCATGATCTTTGTCTACCAAACTAGCATTTAAAATAGAATCTATTTGTTGATCTGTTGGTTTAACATTAGAGTGTATATCATGATTCTGAGCAAAAGAAGAGATACCTATAAAAAAACCAAATAGTAAAGTCAATGTAGCTTTCTTCTTTTCAATTTTTTTGAGCATTTTCTTCAAGTAATCAAAACGTGTACCTGGAGCAAATAACATCGAGATCATTCCAAAATATAATAGAGAATATCCAATATATGTAATTAATGTACCCCAGAAATCATGATTTACTGAAAGGTGAGTTTGTTCTACTTCGCCAGTTAAATCATAACTTGCTTGGAAAAATTTATATCCTTTATGGTCAAGAATATGATTCATGTATATTCTATAATCAAAGACATCTTTTTGATCCACTACTGTTACTTCACTTGCATAAGCTGCAGCACTTTCAGAACCTGGATATTTGTCTAATTGGAAATCGTTGAGTTTAAGACTAAAAGGAGTCTCAAGAATTTGAGAACCATAGAGCATTCTAAAGTTCAATCCATTAAGCGTTAATTGTTTTTGACCTTGTGTATTGAATTGTCCTCCGGCAATTTCTAATCTTTCGGTTTCTTCGCCAACTGTAACATCTAGCACCAAAACATCTAACTTTTCATCATTACGCTTTTTACCTCTTACAGTTTTCATCGTTCCTTTTTTCACTGGCTCTGGCACAACGAAAGGAAGTCCAGCTACATTGTATAAAGAGCGAAGTTGAAATTGTTGTACACTATCTTTTACAATAGTTCCCTTTTTTTGATCAGCCATTCTAAGCCAAGTTCCATCATTTTTTGCTTTAATTTTAAGGCTTCCATCTTGTCTGAAAATATTAACAGAAGCATTTTCTCCTGAAGCCTCAAATCCAACCAAAATTCCATGGATATTTTGTAGTGTTCCTTTTTTAATATAATGTTCATGACGAGAACCGCTACTAGATTCTACCACAAAAAGATATTCTGATCCATTTTCGTCTTCAATTAATTTCTTTTCGGCCCAAGGGATATAATCTACTAAGTTGATTGAAAAGTCTTTTCCTCTAAAGTCGTTTTCTATACTCCAATTGTTTTTTCCTCTTGCGGAAAACAATGTCTTTCTATTAATTACTTTTTGCTCTTTACTATTGTCTACTACAACATTGAGGTAAGTAGTTTCCGATAAGAATTTATTAGTTGTTTCGCCTTCATCAATTAACATCAACCCCTCATAACCAATATAACGAGTAACTCCAGCTCCAATGATAATGAACAAAAATGCCAAATGGAACATTAATACAGGCCATTTTTCTTTTTTTGTTAATCGATATCTAAAGATATTTCCGAAGAAATTAATAACAAAAAAGACCATAATAGCTTCAAACCACCAAGTGTTATAAACTAGTGCTTTTGAAGTTTGAGTACCATAATCATTTTCTATAAAAGTGGCGATTCCCATAGCTGTTGCAAAGACAATAAAAAGCACAGCCATTAAACGTGTAGAGTAAAGAATATTGAAGAGTTTTTTCATCCTAAAAAGGGCTTTAAAAAGGTATTGCAAATTTACGCATTAAACGCCAAAATGAAGACGCTTTTGTATCTTTTTAGATGCAAAAATTCCCTTTTACATGCAAAAATTCCCTGCAAATTTTACAATACAGGGAATTTCATTTTATTTCTTACGATTTGGAATAGGAGGAGGGCCATCTGGTATGATTGCTTTGTAGACTTCCTTTCCTTTCCGTTCTTTATATTCTGCTTTTATTTTTTCTACAAGTTTTGGATTTTCAAAAAGATCCAACATGGTCATAGACATTGCTTTAGAGGAATAAATCATTCCTTTATGACCAATACTCATTCCACCACAAGCTACAACAGCCCATGAGTGCCAAGGAGTATCTTTGGGAGCTGAGGTTACTCTAAGGTTGATGTTCGGAACGTTCCAACTAACATCACCAACATCAGTAGAACCACCTCCAGGGTTTTCTTTAGTTTTTTCCAAAGGTTTTATATCAGCATCCATTCCTATTTGAGGCTTGTTTGTTACTTCTTGAATCTTTTTACCAAAAGCAATTTCTTCATCTGTATATTCTATAGGACCTAACAATTCTAAATTTTGTTGCATAATTTTACCACCTTCTCTATTGACTAGTACTTCATAGATTCCTGAAATTAGAGAAACCTTGTAATCAACATTTGCAAGAATAGCAGCGCCTTTTGCCATTTCTTTTACACGCTCATACACTGGTAACATTCCAGAACGTTTGCTGTCTCTAACGCGAACCCAAATTCTTGAGTAATCCGGAACAACATTTACTACTTGCCCGCCATCTTGAATATGATAATGCATTCGTACACTAGGTCTCACATGTTCTCTATAATAATTAATTCCAGAAGCATACAATTCCAAGGCATCTGAAGCACTACGTCCGTTCCAAGGATCACCAGCAGCGTGTGCCGCTTGTCCGAAGAATTCAACTTTAAAATCAACCAGAGCCAATGAACTTTGTACATCAGATTCTGTATTTGCCGATGGATGCCAACTAATATTCACATCAACATCATCCCATAGTCCAGCATTTACCATCCATATTTTTCCGAAGAATTTTTCTTCAGATGGAGTTCCAAAGAATTTTACTGTTCCTTTAATTTTTCCGGCTTCAATTAATTCTTTAATAGCAATGGCAGCACCTAAGCTTCCTGCTCCAAATAAATTATGACCGCAACCATGACCAGCACCGCCTTCTACTAATGGAGACTTGGTAGGCTGTGCTTTTTGTGAGATTCCCGGTAGGGCATCAAACTCTCCCAAAACACTAATTACGGGAGATCCGGATCCATAAGTAGCAACAAAAGCTGTAGGCATTTCAGCTACTCCACGTTCTACTTTGAAGCCTTGTTTTTCTGCGTAGCTTGCTAAGATTTCTGCTGAATTGGTTTCTTCAAAAGCTGTTTCTGCCAGACGCCAGATTTCATCACTAATACGAATGAGTTCTTTTTTGTGCTTTTCAACAGAAGCAATTAATGCTTTTTTATTTTTTGAAAGTTTTTTCTTTTGCGCATACAATCCTACTGATACAAATAATATCAGTATAAAAGTGGTTAGTCTTTTCATTGTGTTTTTGTTGAAATTAGACCTAAAAGATACTAAGATTCTTCAACAGAGTCAATTAAAATGTTTAGCATGTCAATAGCAGCTTGTGCAATTTTTGTTCCCGGACCAAAAACTCCTACAGCTCCTGCATCAAATAAGAATTGATAATCTTGAGCGGGAATAACACCTCCAACGATGACCATAATATCTTCTCGATCATACTTTTTTAGTTCTTCAATTACCTGAGGAACTAATGTTTTGTGACCAGCTGCTAAGGACGAAATCCCTAAAATATGTACATCGTTTTCTATTGCTTGTTTGGTAGCTTCTTCGGGAGTTTGAAACAAAGGTCCAATATCTACGTCGAAACCAAGATCTGCATAACCAGTTGCTACAACCTTAGCTCCTCTATCATGACCATCTTGCCCTAGCTTTGCAATCATAATACGTGGTCTTCTTCCTTCCAATTCAGCAAATTTGTCTGCTAATTCAGAAGCTTTCTTGAAAAGTTGATCGTTCTTAATTTCTTTACTATACACGCCAGAAATGGTTTTATGAACTGCTTTGTGTCTGCCAAAAACAGATTCTAAAGCATCTGAGATTTCGCCTAATGTGGCTCTTTCTCTTGCTGCTTTTACAGCCAAATCTAATAAATTTCCGTTACCTGATTTAGCAGCTTTGGTTAAATTATGTAGTGTTTCTGAGACTTTAACGTCATCTCTTTGAGACTTGAGTGAATTTAGTCTATCTATTTGAGAGCTCCGAACTGCTTCATTATCTACTTCTAAAATATGTAAAGGATCTTCTTCTTTGAGCTGATATTTATTTACTCCTACAATTATATCTTGACCGCTATCTATTTTAGCCTGTTTTTTTGCAGCAGCTTCTTCAATACGCATTTTAGGAATGCCTTTTTCAATTGCTTTGGTCATACCACCCAACTCTTCTACCTCTTGAATTAACTCCCAAGCTTTTTTAGCTATCTCATCGGTTAATTCTTCCACATAATAACTACCAGCCCATGGGTCAACAGTTCTAGTAATTTGCGTTTCTTGTTGTATATATATTTGTGTGTTTCTAGCTATTCTAGCTGAAAAATCTGTAGGTAAAGCAATAGCTTCATCCAATGCATTAGTGTGTAAACTTTGCGTTCCTCCAAAAGCAGCAGCCATTGCTTCTATTGTAGTTCTTGCTACGTTGTTAAAGGGATCTTGCTCTGTTAAACTCCAGCCACTAGTTTGGCAGTGTGTTCTTAGTGCTAGAGATTTTGGGTTTTGTGGATTGAATTGCTTTACAATCTTTGCCCAAAGCATTCTTGCAGCTCTCATTTTGGCAATCTCTGTGAAGTGATCCATTCCTATAGCCCAAAAAAATGAAAGCCTTGGTGCGAAAGAGTCTATATCCATTCCAGCTTCCAATCCTTTTCTAATGTACTCTAAGCCATCAGCTAAAGTATAAGCTAATTCAATTTCAGGTGTTGCTCCAGCTTCTTGCATATGGTAACCTGATATAGAGATTGAATTGAACTTAGGCATATTTTGACTGGTGTACTTAAAGATATCTGCAATAATCTTCATAGAAGGTGTTGGAGGATATATATAAGTATTTCTTACCATGAACTCTTTCAAAATATCGTTTTGAATTGTCCCAGACAACTGTTCAGGACTAACACCTTGTTCTTCTGCGGCAATAATATAGAAAGCAAGAATGGGAAGTACTGCTCCATTCATAGTCATAGAAACAGACATTTTATCGAGAGGAATTCCATTGAAAAGAATTTTCATGTCTTCAACAGAATCTATAGCTACTCCTGCCTTCCCAACATCTCCTTGAACTCTGTCATGGTCTGAATCATATCCTCTATGTGTTGCTAAATCAAAAGCAACAGACAATCCTTTTTGTCCAGCTTCTAAATTTCTTCTGTAAAATGCATTGCTTTCTTCTGCTGTTGAAAAACCAGCATATTGTCTGATTGTCCAAGGCCTTCTTACATACATTGTAGAGTATGGACCTCTTAAGTTGGGTGCCTTACCAGCAACAAAACCTTCATGACTGAAGGTTTTGATAGTTTTATTTTCTGAGAAATCTAAGGTTAAATCCTGTAAATTTTTTCTACTCATTTTGTAATTTCATTAATCGGTAGAGTTTGGATCTAATGATTTTTATTTCACGCTCTCTTTGTTTGGTTAGAAACCTCACAGCTACATAATAACCTGTAGAAAAAATAACAAATATTGATAAAGTGGTTATTAAGAAATTAGCCGCGCTACCAAATACTTTGTAAGCATTTTCTAAAAATATAATTGAAATAGCGGCTATTACTATTGATAAGTAGAAAACGTGTTTCTTCATTTTCTCCTTATAGGCTTTAATCCTTTCTCTTTTTTCCGCTTGTCTTTGTTTTAATCTTTTGATCTTTTCACTGTTACCTGTCATAATAATTCCGTTTCCAATCTACGTTGTTCATAATGCTCTGAGAGCCTTCTGGGGGAAATTGGGGGAATTAAAGTTTTGGTATTATTTTGCTTCATAAAAGGATAAATTTCAAGATTACCTTTCATTCTATCCTCTTTATTGGGCAAATAATTTGTTCCTAAAAGTACAAATTTTTCTTGATTAAATAGCTCTTGCTCTTTTTTTTCGTTTTCCTGAATCTTTTTTTGGATGATTCCTTCTTTTAATTGTTTTAAAAAACCACCACCTTTTTCTATCTGTTTAAAGATCAAAAGAGCTTTTTCTGCTAGTTGTTTTGTTACACTTTCTACATAGTAAGCTCCATCAGCAATATGCTGTACTTTTTCTAAATAAGCTTCCTTTTGTAATATAAGTAATTGATTTCTTGCTATTCTTTCTCCAAATTCATTTGATTTGTGATAAAGAGTATCGTAAGAAACGTTTGCTATAGTATCTGAACCACCTAAAATTGCACTCATACATTCACTAGTAGTTCTTAGCATATTTACATTGTAATCGTAAATAGTCTTATTGCGTAAGCTAGGTTTTGTAAAAATATGTGCTCTAGAGTTTTTGACACCATATTCTTTTAATAGAGTTTGATGTAAGATTCTAAAAGCTCTTAGTTTAGCGATTTCGAAGAAGTAATTTCCTCCAACCGAAAAGCAATAATGAATTTTATTTGCTACTTCTGCTCCGTATAGCTCTATATATTCATTTGTATGAGCTAAAGCATAAGCCAACTCTTGAACAATGCTTGCTCCAGCATTTTGATATATACTTGCATCAACTGTCAAAGAGGATTCTTTGTTTTGTATAATACTTTTGAGCGTACTGATATCAGATTTTAAATTTGAAAACCAGTTACCGGTTCTGGCTAGATTGCCAATAATGTCAATTTGAAAGAATTGGTTTTTACGAGCTTCGTATAGTTTATCTATAAAAGGAGCATCTAAGAACTTAAGGTTATAATAAATTGTAACATTTTCTTTAATCCCTTTTAATAGTATTAAATGATCGAAAATAGAAGTAGCTATAAACTGAATTGAATTTGCTCCTCTTTGGAGAGCATCGATGGCTAGTTTATTTGCAATAGAGACATCGTCAACAAAAATAGATTGACAGATATTGAAACCGTCTTTTGGTAATGATATTGAAGTGTTAGTTCTATCTTCTTTTGTATAAAACGGTTTTACAACAATTCCTTCATTTGTTTTCCAGAGAAGAGTATCATTATAATCTGCACCTTTTAAATCTACCTGAATTTTTTGCTTCCAGGCAGCTGGTGATAGTTTTTCAAAATCATCAAATAAAAAAGTACTCATTATTTTTTCAGGGTATCAAATTCTATGATATATACATCTTCATTGTCTTTCTTCATAAGGTATTTTTCTCTGGCAAAACGTTCTAATTGCAACGAATCTTGCAATTGTTTGATTGTTTTTTTATCGCTCTCTATTTCTTTTTTATAAAAAGTAATTGTGTTTTTAAGATCTTTAATTTCTTTGTTAAATTCTCTATTTAAGTGAGTATTTTCATCAAAAAAGAATATCCAAATAAAGAAAACAGTTAAAATAATAATATAACTATTTGTTAGGAACTTAAAATAACGACTTTCTTTTAATTTCTTAAACCCCATATAATTATAAACGCTCGCTAATCACAGTTCGTACAATCTCAACAGCTACAGTATTGTAACGATCGTTAGGTATAATTAAATCAGCATAATTTTTTGTAGGCTCTATAAATTGTTGATGCATTGGTTTTAACGTATCTTGATAACGATTTAAAACTTCATCAATATCTCTACCTCTTTCTGATATGTCTCTTCGAACTCTTCTAATTAATCTTTCATCAGCGTCAGCATGTACAAAGATTTTGATATCAAAAAGAGAACGTAATTTCTCGCTATTAAAAATTAAAATACCTTCTATAATCACAACTTTTCTTGGATGCGTTTTTACGGTATCTTTGGTGCGATTGTGAGTGACAAAAGAATAGATTGGCTGCTCAATAATTTTACCAGCCTTTAAATCGGTAATGTGTTCAATTAATAATTCAAAATCAATAGCTCTTGGATGATCAAAATTAATTTTTGTTCTTTCTTCATAAGAAAGATCATCAGTGGCTTTGTAATAAGAGTCTTGAGAAATTACACAAACTTCATCAGCTGGAAGTTCATTGATAATTTGATTTACAACGGTTGTTTTTCCGCTTCCTGTTCCTCCGGCAATTCCAATTATAAGCATTTGTGTAATTATTGATTTGACAAATAATCGGATACAAAATTAACAAAATAATAATGGAAAGTAAATAAAAAAGAGCCCTTTCAAAGAAAGGACTCTATAGAGCCGATAGAGGGACTCGAACCCACGACCTGCTGATTACAAATCAGCTGCTCTAGCCAGCTGAGCTATATCGGCTTTTTCGGGTGCAAATATATTTTTTTCATGAAAAAATCAAAATGAAAAAATGTGTTTTTTTTATGAGGATTATCTCATTGCATTTGGTGATCCTTGTTGGTGTGATTAACAAATGAAAGCTTTGCTTTCATAAAAAAAAGCTTCTCATTCTATTAAAAAAGTAAACTTTTTACAAGAATTTAAAGCTTTTTATTTGTCGGGATGAGAGGATTCGAACCTCCGATCTCTGGTCCCCCAGACCAGCACTTTAACCGGACTAAGCTACATCCCGTAGTTTAGGACGACAAATATAGAATTCAGAGAAAGAAAAAACAAAGCTTTTAGGTTAAAGCTTCTTTATATGTTTTTAAACAACGCTCTCGTGCAAACTTATGATCCACCATTGGTTGAGGATACGTAAGTTCTTGATAATCTGGGACCCATTTTTTTACGTACTCCAAATCCTTGTCAAATTTTTGAATTTGTGTAATAGGGTTAAAGATTCTAAAATAAGGAGCAGCGTCTACACCACATCCGGCTATCCATTGCCAATTACCAATATTGCTTGCCATTTCATAATCGTGCAATTTCTCTGCAAAGTATGCTTCGCCCCAACGCCAATCTATTAGAAGATGTTTACACAAAAAACTGCCAACCAACATCCGAACACGATTGTGCATAAATCCAGTTTCATTGAGTTGACGCATACCCGCATCTACTAGTGGAAAACCAGTTTTCCCTTCAGTCCATATTTTAAATTCATTTTCATTGTTTCTCCAAACAATTCGGTCGTATTTTGGTTTAAAAGCTTTGTCTACTGTATGCGGGAAATGCCATAATATTTGCATGAAAAATTCACGCCATATCAATTCTTTTAGAAAAGTATTATTTTCTTCATTTTTAGCTTTTAAAGCAACTTTTCTAATGCTGACAGTGCCAAAGCGAAGGTGGGTGCCTAGTTTAGAGGTACTGTCTAAGGCAGGAAAATTCCTTGTGCCTTCATATTGTTGTATAAGATTAGAAGTAATTTTATAATCAACAACTGTTGAATGGTTTTTCTCGAATCCTATATCTGAAAGAGATAAGAAATGAGATGAACTCTGTTGTAAACAATTCTCAAGTAAACCTTCAGAAGGAAATTCTAAGAAAGGTTTTTGTCGATAGGCTTCTAGCCATTTTTTTGAGTAAGGTGTATATACTACATAAGGAGCCCCATCTTGTTTTACAATCTCATTTTTTTCAAAAATCACTTGATCTTTATAGGTGCTGAAGTTGATGTTTTTTGAATTGAGAAGAGTTTTTATTTCAAGATCGCGCTGTATAGCATAAGGTTCATAGTCATGGTTTGTATAAACGGTATCAATATCTAATTTTTGTAAGAGTGATTCGAATATTTTTTTAGGTTCTCCATGATATACATTCAGTCCAGATCCAACAGTTTTTAATTGTTTATTTATAGAAGTGAGTTGATTGTGAATAAAAGTAACACGAGCATCGTTCTTGGGTAATTTTTTCAAAATTGTAGAATCAAAGATGAAGATAGGAAGTACTTTTTTTCCACTTTTTAAAGCATGATATAATCCCGTGTTATCATGTAATCTTAAATCTCTACGAAACCAAAAAACTGTAATTTGATTCATGATCTTTGATATACTCCAAAAAGTTCTATTAATTTTTTCTGTCTGTAATTGAAGATTTCTTCTAGCTTTGGCTTTACAATAAAAGGATGAATCATTCTCCCTAAGAATCCTAGAGGAACTTTATAATCTATAATATCTTCCATTTCAACACCGCCATCAATTTCCTTGATAAAGTGTTTATGATGCCATAAAGCGTATGGTCCGAAGCGTTGCTCATCTACAAAATATTTTCGATCAACAACATGGGTGATTTCTGTCACCCACTTTGTTTTTATTCCCATAACTGGAGTAACAATGTATTGTATAATCTGACCAGGATACATCGGTCTGTCTGCTCCAGATAAGATATCAAAACTCATATAACTTGGAGTAATCGTTTTTAAATTAGCAGGACTAGACAAAAATGCCCAAGCTTCATCAATTGAAATTGGTAAACTTTGTTTTTTATGTAATCGGTATATCTTCATGCTAATTGTGTATTAGGATATATAGGTTTAGTGATGTAGCTATACATAGCCATATCATATAAGGAAGTAGAAAATAACTTTTTTGTTTCTGCTCTTTGAAAAAGATAAAAAAGAAATAAAAAATTAATGAGGTTAAGAGAATTAAAATCACTAGTCCACCTCCGACAAGATGTTGATTGAAGAAAACATAATTCCAGCTCACATTAAGAATGACTTGAATGATATATAGTATTGTCTTTTTTGGCTGATGATTTTCTGAAAAAAAATAAACCAAATAAATAGAGAAGCAAAGCATAATGGTTGTCCACGCAGTGCCAAATACCCAGCTTGGAGGTGTCCATGGAGCTTTGTTTAGATTAGAATACCATTCAGATTGCGGACCATTATTCATAAGTAACATTCCTAGAGCTAACCCTCCAAAGTTTACGATAAAAAATAGTATTAAAAGTTTTGCTTTTTTCAAAGAATGATTATTTAAGATGTTTTGTAATTTTAGAACTCATTGGCTTAGTCAAAGAATAATAATAATCAATTAATTCTCCATTTTCATTCACTAAGTACTTTTGGAAATTCCATTTTACAGAAGAATTTTTTTTGCCATTTTCAGACTTTTTTGTCAGCCAAGAATATAAAGGATGTTGATGTGCACCTTTTACATCAACCTTTTCTGTAATGAGAAAAGTAACCCCAAAATTAATCTCGCAAAATTGCTCTATATCTTTTGAAGAACCAGGTTCTTGTTTCCCAAACTGATTACAGGGAACGCCTATAATCATAAGTTTTTCTTGATATTGATCGTATAACTCTTGCAATCCTTTGTATTGAGGAGTAAAACCGCATTTGGAAGCAACGTTGACAAACAAAATATTCTTTCCTTGAAAATCTTTAAAGCCAATTGGTTTGCCTTGAATCGAATTAATTTTTAGTTGATATAGATTAGAATTGCTTTGCATAGTTTTGTTTTTAAATAAATAAGTCAACTTAATTCATCTTATTTGATGAACTAAGTTGACAATATCTAGGGGGAGTAATTAAGTTGAAATTATTTATGCTGCATTTAAAGGACGACCTTTTAAACGCTTTTCAATTTTTTGTTTAATGACTGTCAATCGTTTCATTAGATCCATCAGATTAGAGTCTTTACTCTCTTTATAGATTTCATTAACCCCTAAAATCAAACTTTTCACTTCTCTAGAAGCTAGAATACGATCACTAGTAGTCACAAATTTGTGCTTTCTATTTTCAAACTCCAGTGCTTTTTCTATAATATCCATTGTTTAATTGTTTATGTAGTTCAACAATTCACTTAGTTTAGAAGGAACGTTAAATTTCCCTCCATAGTATGAGGTGACCGTTGCAGATGTATCATCCTTAACACCTCTAGATGATACGCATAAATGTTTAGCGTCTATTATAACTGCTACATCTTCTGTTTCTAGTATTTTTTTTAGTTCGTTTGCAATTTGATTTGTTAATCGTTCTTGAACTTGAGGTCTTTTCGCATAATACTCAACAATACGATTTAATTTTGAAAGACCAATTACTTTTCCAGAAGAAATGTATGCTACATGAGCTTTTCCTATAATAGGTACAAAATGGTGCTCACAATTAGAATAGAATGTAATATTCTTTTCTACAAGCATTTGATTGTACTCGTATTTATTTTCAAATAAAGCAATTTTTGGTTTGTTTTTAGGGTTTAAACCAGAGAATATTTCCTCAATATACATTTTTGCAACTCGATTAGGAGTGCCTTTTAAGGAATCATCTGTTAGGTCTAATCCTAACACGTCCATTATTTGCCCAAATAAAGAAGCTATTTTTTCTTTCTTTTGATCGTCAGAAAGTGCAAAAGCTTCGGGTTTTAAAGGAGTTTCTAATCCAGTGTATAAATGATCATCTCCAATTTCGTCATAAGAAAAACCATTTAATTTAATTCCGTTTTGTTTTTTAGTTACTATTTCTAAACTCATTGTCATCTTTTTTTAGTGCTGTCTTTAATAAAAAGCAAAGCACTTGTTAGTCGTATATTTTTAGTATTTAAGAATTATACTAATTATGTCGAGAAAAAATATAAATCCTTAAATATAGGATAAATATAGTTTTGTTTAACGAAATAAAAAAATGATTAAACAAAAATTAACATTTAATTATAAAATGTTCATTTTTAAACTATTAATTAAGGTGTAATAATATACGTTTTATAAAAGTAACTCTAGTTTTCGTGCCTTAAAGCAAAATCCTAATCTTTTATTTTATACCGAAATAGAATATTCTTATGCAAAAGAAAAGAGAGTCAAAACCAGATTCATTCTTGACTCTCTGTGTCGGGGTGGCAGGATTCGAACCTGCGACCTCCTGCTCCCAAAGCAGGCGCGATGACCGGGCTACGCTACACCCCGAAAAGTGGATTGCAAAGTTACTACATTATTTCTATATTGTATAAGATTTGTGATATAAAAATAACTAAGGGTTTATGAGAGTTTTTAAGAGTTCTGTTTTAATTGTTATTGCTAGTTTTTTGATAAGTTCTTTTGCATTTGCTCAAGAATATAAACATGAAGTAATTGTAAAAGATTTGTCTAACCCTTGGGGTTTTACTTTTTTACCTGATAACTCAATGTTAATTACTGAAAAAAAAGGAGAACTTATTCATTTTAAGAATGGAAAAAAAACAAAAATAAATAGTCTCCCATCTATTGAGCAATATGGTCAAGGAGGTTTAATGGATATAGAATTGCACCCAGATTTTGCTAACAATAGATATATCTATTTTACTTACATAGCATCACATGGAAGCGGAAGAGGTTATAATACAGTGTTAATGAGAGCTATATTTAAAGATGGAAAATTAAGCGAAAAGAAAATTTTGTACAAAGCATCTCCTAATAGTACAAGAGGACAGCATTTTGGGTCTAGAATTGCCTTTGACAGAGAAGGCTATGTCTACTTTAGTATTGGAGATAGAGGAGATAGAGATGCTAATCCACAAGATGTTACTAGAGATGGAGGAAAAATTTATAGGCTTCATGATGATGGTAAAATTCCTGAAGACAATCCATTTGTAAAAAAATCAGGAGCTAAAAAAGCTATTTATAGTTTTGGTCACAGAAACCCGCAAGGAATGGAAACCAATCCTTTTACAGGTGAAATATGGACTCACGAACACGGGCCAAGAGGAGGTGATGAAATTAATATCATAGAAAAAGGAATAAACTACGGTTGGCCTAAAGCTAGTTTTGGAATCAACTATAGTGGTTCAAAATTCACAAATAACACCTCACTTCCAGGAATGAAAGACCCTCTACATCATTGGACGCCATCTATTGCACCTAGCGGAATGGCTTTTATCTCAAGTAATAATTATGGAACTTTAAAAGGAAGTTTGTTGGTTGGCTCTTTAAAATTTGAATATGTTTCTGTTTGCACTATAGAGAATGATAAAGTTATTAAAGAGGAAAAGATTCTTGAAGGATTAGGAAGAGTTCGCTCTATAGAACAAGGAAACGATGGTTTTATCTATGTAGGAATTGAAAACCTGGGGATTGTAAAACTACTACCAAAAAAATAAAAAACTATCTGCAAAGTTCCTTACAATGTAAGGATTGAATTTATTTATCTTCTAATTGCAAAAATATATACGATTTCAATCGTATAAAAATCAAAAAAAATTACATTTGTAAGCATTAAAAAATAGTACAGAATCATGTCTGAAAATACAGAAAGAATAGAATGCCTGATTATTGGTTCAGGACCTGCAGGATATACAGCAGCAATTTATGCTTCAAGAGCAGATTTAAAACCTGTAATGTATACCGGTTTACAAATGGGTGGTCAGTTAACTACTACGACGGAAGTTGATAATTTCCCAGGATATCCCAATGGGACTGATGGAACTATGATGATGGAAGATCTAAAAAAGCAAGCTGAACGTTTTGGAACTGATGTGCGTTTTGGAATGATTACTAAGGTTGAATTGTCTGATAAAGTTGGAGGAATTCATAAAGTAATTGTAGATGATTCTAAAGAAATAGAGGCAGAGTCTGTTATTATTTCTACAGGAGCAACAGCCAAATACCTTGGACTTGAAAATGAACAACGCTTAATAGGAGGTGGTGTTTCTGCTTGTGCTACTTGTGATGGATTCTTTTACAAAGGACAAGATGTTGTAGTTGTTGGAGGTGGTGATACCGCGGCAGAAGAAGCTACCTATCTAGCAAAGTTATGTAAGAAAGTAACCATGTTGGTAAGAAGAGATGAAATGAGAGCTTCTAAGGCAATGCAGCACAGAGTAATGAGTACTGAAAACTTAGAAGTACTATTCAATTCAGAATTAGATGATGTACTAGGAGAGAATGTTGTAGAAGGAGTTAGAGTTGTAAACAATGTATCCGGTGAGAAACACGATATACCTGTAATGGGAGTTTTTATAGCAATAGGTCACAAACCAAATACAGACTTATTTAAAGGAGTCATAGATATGGATGATACTGGTTATATCATCACAGAAGGAAAAAGCACCAAAACAAATATCCCTGGTGTTTTTGCAGCAGGTGATGTACAAGATAAAGAATACAGACAAGCAGTTACTGCTGCAGGAACAGGTTGCATGGCCGCTTTAGATGCTGAAAGATACTTAGGAAGCTTGAATTAAGATATAACTCAAAAGATAAAAAAAAGAGGCTGCAATTTGCAGCCTCTTTTTTTATATACTAAACGTCTATTTCATATAAGAAGTAATTTGAATAAAAAAAAATAGAACTAATTTGTAACGTTTTTAAAAAACAACAGTTTATCAGTTCAACATTAACCAACCAATACATAAAACTTGAACACATTATCTGATAATTCACTAATGCTAAAAGTAAAAAACGGAGATACTCATAAGCTTGGGCTTTTGTATGAACGTTATAAAAAAAGACTTTTCGGATTCTTTTATCAGATGAATAAAGATGCTAGCTTAAGCGAAGACCTTGTGCAAAATGTATTTGTGAAAATCTTAAAGTATAAGCATACCTATACTGAAGAAAGCAAATTTGTAGTATGGTTATTTCAAATTGCGCGAAATACAAGCTACGATAACTTTAAAAAAAATAAAAAACACGTGCATAAAGATATTGATGATATTGGTTATTCATTAAATGGGCATGATGATGTTGGTGAGGCAATTATTAAGAATGAAAACACAATCAATTTAAAAAAGGCAATCAATTTATTATCTCCTGAAAAGAAAGAATTTATCATTCTTAGCAAATTCAAAGAATTGAAATATAAAGAAGTAGGAGAAATCATGGGATGCACAGAAGGCAATGCGAGAATAAAAGTGCACAGAGCCCTTAACGAGTTAAAAGATATTTTTCTAACATTAGAAAAGAGATAACAATGAATTACAACGAGTTTAAAGAAATAATTATTGATTATTTATCAGAAAATTTAACTGAACAAAAACAGAAAGAGTTTGAACAGTTTTTGATAGATAATCCAGAGCGTCAAAAAGAATTTGAAGAGGCTAAACTGTTTTGGGATGGAGCTCAAGAAGAAATTCCTGAACCTTCATCAACGATGGATGTGAAGTTTTACACCATGCTTAATGCGGAAGAAAATAGAAAGGAAAAAGTACCTTTTCTAAAAACACTAGAGAATCTTTTATTTGGAAGTTTTTCGAAACAATTGGCTTACACATTGGCGATTTTAGTGGCGGGGTTTTTCGTTGGAAACCTTGTAGACTTTAAAAGTGACTCATCGAAAGACTCTGTTAGAATAGCTAAACAAGAAACTGAAGAAGTTCGGTCGCAATTGGTATTAACCTTATTAGATCAGCCTTCGGCAACTCAAAGACTGAAAGCGGTTAACGAAGTTATTAAATTAGATAGTGTAACAGAAACCATTATAAAAGCCTTGTTTTCTACGTTGAATAACGACTCGAACGTGAATGTACGTTTGTCTGCTATAGAAGCTTTGAAAAACTATACAAATATGCCAATAGTAAGAGAAGGGTTAGTAGCTTCTATAGTGCATCAGAAATCACCTATGGTACAAGTTGAGTTAGCCGATTTGATGGTCCTTTTACAAGAAAAGAAAGCGGTAAAATCTTTTGAAAAATTGATTAATGAGAAAGATGTAAACACAAGTGCAAAACAAAAAATGGAACAAAGTATAGAGAAAATATATTAGTTATAAAGAGTAAATAAAGTTTGATGTAAATGGCAAATCCTAGGTCGCTTTTTACAGAGATAAACAAAGTCATTCCTGCCATAGCAGGTAAACATCAAAACAAGTAAAAAATGAAACAATTAAAATTATGTAGTATTCTTCTGATGTTCGGTTGCATTTCCTTAGCATCTGCTCAGCGATATCAGAAAGAGAAAAAATTCAAGAAAGAAGAAACAATTAAGAAAGAATTACAATTCAATAGATCATCTCCAGATAATATTGTTGTTATCGACAATGTCTACGGTTCTATAGATGTTGAGGGATATAATGGGAGTACAATTCTAGTAGAAGTAATTAAAACAGTTTCTGCTGATACTAAAGAAGATTTAGCGGAAGGAATGAAAGAAATTGGAGTAAAGTCGGCAAAAAAAGATGATGCTGTTTATGTATATATGAACTCACCTTATACAAGATTCGATATAGAAACTGGAAATTATGAACATCATGAGTTTAATTTTAGTTCTCGCAGGAGTTATAAGCATCGGAAAAAACGTATGTACAGGTATCGCTTAGATTTTAAAGTAAAGGTGCCTAAAAATGCAAGTATAGACGTAAAGGCGGTGAATAAGGGAAATATTACTGTAAAAGATGTACAAGGAAAGTTATTGATTGTTCATAATATCAATGGATCTATAGATATGGATAATGTTTCTGGTCAAACAGATGTGAATGCTTTGAATAAAGACATCAATATTACCTATGCAAAGAATCCTACGAAAGAAAGTTGGTACAAATCACTAAATGGAGATATCAATGTGAAGTTTAAAGAAAATTTAAATGCCAGTATTAGCTATAAAACAATGAATGGAGGTTTTTACACAAACTTTGATGTAGAAAAAAGAACACCTGTTTTTAAGAAAACTAAAGAACGAAAAAATAGAGGAACCAAATACAGAATAAATTCAAACAAGCATTTTAAAATTGGAAATGGAGATGTACACTTACACTTCGACCAATTAAATGGAGATGCAATCGTAAAAAAATAATCAAATGAAAATTCAATATATAAAATTAACAATCGCAAGTTTACTTTTGTTAGTAGCTGTAAATCTAACAGCGCAAGAAGAAACAATCAAAGTTCCATTATCAGATCCTTCTAAGCCAGGAAAATTAAAACTGGTAATTAACAGTGGAAATATTACTGTGAAAGGATATTCAGGTAAAGAGGTAATTGTAAAAGCAACTCGTAGAGAAGGAAGGAAGCATTGGCGTAAGGATAAAGGAGGAGATAAAAAAGGTTTGAAAAGAATAGCTGTTAATGGTCTTGAATTTAGAGCAGAAGAAGATGATAATTATGTAGTTGTTGATACTAGGTATTATCAGGCAATCGACTTTGAGGTTCAAGTTCCTAAGAATTTCTCTCTCAAGTTAAGAACAGTAAACAATGGAAATATTGTAGTAGAAAATGTAAATGGAGCCATGGATGTTAGCAATACCAATGGAAGTATTACATTAACAGATGTTAGTGGATCTGTAAGCGCAGATGCTCTGAACAAAGATATTAAAGTAACTTTTGTGAAAGTAACTCCGAATGCTCCTATGGCTTTTAGCAGCTTTAATGGTGATATTGATATTACTTTTCCAAAAGACATAAAGGCGAAAGTGAAAGTAAAATCAGAAAGAGGAGAAATATATACAGACTTTGATATCAACGCAAAACCTTCTGATTCTAAAATTGCTGTTAGAAATAAATCGGGTAAAGGAAAAACGTATCAAGTAAAAGTGGAAAAATGGGTCGTAGGAACTATTAATGGAGGAGGAGCAGAAATTCTATTTAAAAATTATAATGGTGATGTGATCATCCGCTCAAAGTAAATTATTAATTTCTATAAGTAAAAAGGCTGCCATTTGGCAGCCTTTTTAGTTTTGAGTTAATAAACTCTACTAGTTCTTCATTGTATTAAAGTATTGAGTGTTTTTTAGAGATGTATGTATTTTTTACTTTAAAAGATGATTTTTTACAGTAGTTCTGATTAGAGTGAGAACAAAATTTCGAACTCAATTGAACTGTAAGCACAAGTAAAAATAAAATTGCCTTATTCATAACCTTAAATTTGCTCTAATTTTAGAATTTTCATTTTAAGTTCTCTATTCTCAGGATCAAACTCTAATGCTTTTTGAAAGGCTTTCAAAGCTTCTTTTTTCTTATTTAATGCAAATAGACTTTGTCCATAGTAATTGTATATGCGATGTGTATAGTAACCGTGATTGGGATATAACTTTAGGTTTAGCATATAGAATTTAATAGCGTCTTCATGTTTTGACTCGCTAGCGAGTTGCAATCCATATTCATTGATCAAACGCTCTGAAATTGCATATTCTGAATCTTTGTTTTTATACTCCCTCATGAGAAACTCAATGATTTCATCTGTCGATTTTTCATTTGCCAATTCAGTAATATTTTTTCTATTCAACATCAATTTTCTTAGCATCCACCAATAACGCCATTTAGGTGTACTTGTACGATTTGAAAGTCCAGCGGCAGTTAGAAGATCTCTCACAGTTTTATGTACAATCACTACTTTTCGTTTAGGAATAATTGTTATAAAATGGCCATAAGCTCCTGATGCTGTGTAGGCTCCATCGAAATCAGGATTATCATAAAACCTTTCAAAAGGCCACCACATATATGAATACCCAAGCTGTACAGGACTAGAAGAGTCAACAAAGTATCTGGAGTTTACAGTATCTTTATGGGTTACTGTTGTAGTAGTTTTTCGAATCCATTCTTTAGAAATCAATTGCTTTCCGTTCCATTCTCCTTCTTGTATCATTAATTGTCCAATCTTAGCCATATCTCGTGTTGATAGATGCATATGATGCGCTGAATATCTCGACTTTTCTTTATTTTCGTTCATTGATTGGTTTTCAATATTCCAATCTTCAAAACCTAGAGGAATGGCAAATTGCTGTTCTAATTCTTCATAAACAGTATTTCCTGATTTCTTTTCAAGAACGTACCCAGCAGCATTAAAGTCCCAGTTGTTGTAAACAAAATATTCACCAGGCTTTTTGCTACCTCTCTTCTTAATGTTGTTAGAATCATATCCATCGTTAGCGGCTGTGTGAAAAATACCCGATCTAGCGGTAATTAAATGCTCAATTGTAGCTTGTTTCTCTATGGGTAAAAGCCCATCATCCTCATCCATATCTAAACTTTCAATAGTTTCTTTTAGATTAATTGTACCATTATCTACATACTTTCCGTACAACATACTTAGAATACTCTTTCTTACCGATGCGGTATAGCTAATTTCAGAAACATCACCATATTCAAAAACAATTTTTCCGTTTTCTAAGACCATCATACTCGTAGTCTCTGACTCTTCTTTTAAATAATTTTCAAGTTCATCAAGTTGGTTTTGTGTAAAGCTAGTTGAGGAAATAGTATTGACTTTAATTAAGGCTTTTCCTTCAAAAGAAGGGCTTTTGTAGAACCAGGTTTGCGGGCTTGCATAAGAAACGAGGAGACCAGTCATAATTAAAACAATTGCTCCTACAGCGATTTGCTTGAAGAAAAACTTTTTATAGATGACTACACGATCTTCCTTTGTTTTAAGCATTAGATAAACAACCAGCATATTTGGCAGCCAACTTAACCATGCAACAATTTGATAGGCTAAAGTAAATCCTCCAAAAACGACAATTAATAAAGGTAACCAAAGACGTAGCGTAACTGCTCCAAATGTACCAGCATAACTGTACATCATGTATTTCTTATGAGCAATTACATTTCCTTTTCTAATGCTAGTATATCCGAGAATAGCAAGTATAACCCATACTACTGCTCCAATACCAAACCCTAACTTAGGTGATAAGCCTCCTGAAGCATAGAAAGCAATATACAAACCAGGTATACCACTAATAAGAACTGAAATAATATAGATCTTACCAATAAGACGATGTAGATTCATATATTTTTTTCTGAACTTTTCACTGAATTGTATCCAACCGATTAATAAAGCGATACCTCCAAAAACAATATGCAGATAAAAGCAAATCATATAAAAGTTGTTAGCTAATAGAACTGCTGGTTTTGACAAGAGTAACAGGATGGGGTTTTCTGCTAAAAAATATTTAACAGGGTGAAAACTAATGTAGACACTAAGGCCTCCAAATAAAACCCAAAGAATGATTTTTACGACTTTTTTCATGTGATTTATTTTGATTTCGACATGACCAAAATAGAAGTCAAAAAATTACTGAGGAAGAGATTCTATGAGTTAGGTATATTCAGGTGCTTTTTAGGTAAATTAAAATTGTTTAGGTATAAAACTGTTGTTTTTTGGTACGAAAATTAGAGTGATAAAAGTCGGTTTTTATAACTTTTAGAAACTGGAAGCTCTACTTGAGTAAGCAAAATAGTGGTAGAATCTTTCCAAGATTTAAAGTGTGAAGGATTGATCAAATGAGAACGATGGATTTGAATTAGGAAGTCAAATTCGTATTGCACTTTCTTTAAAGAACTTCGTATTAATTTTGTTTTTAATTGATCATTTTCTAAGAAGAAAATTTCTACATAATTCTGTGAGTTAGAAACACAAATTAGTTCCTCTTTTTTGATCTTTAAAAAATCCATTTTATTATCGCCTTTGATGATAATAAACTCATCTTTCTTAGGAATCAGTTTAATTACATATCTTCTAGCTAGAAAAATGATAGGGCTAATAATAAGAGCGATGTTAAGAATTATTTTAGTCACAAACTCCGGAAGATCATAAAAACCACGAATAATAGAGCCTTTATAATAAGTATAAGTAATTGCTGTATATATGATGTAAAAGAGTAAATATGTACTTATTTCTAAAAGAATATTCCACTTCGCAATTTTTTGGTACAGAATTTTTTGATAAACACTAATTAGAGAATAGGAAATAAAAGTAGCCAAGCTAAATCCAATACTTACCCGAATCCAAACAAGCAAATCCATTGTGCCATGTTCAAAAGGGCGTATAAAAAAACCAAAGAGAAAACTCCATAAACATAAGAGTACTCCAATTATAATATGATGTTTTAAAGATGGATTAAGTTGCATTGTAAAAATAAGTTACCAGAACGACTTAAAAGCTAAAATAATGTTACAGTGAGTTGTCACAATTCTCAATCACTTGAATGATAAGTTTTACTGCTTCAACATAAAATTCTTGATTGATGTTTTCAAATGTATCTGTGTGTTTATGATAATCTTTATGATCTTCAACACCAAAATAAATAAAAGGAATTTTACGCTTATGAAAAACGCCGTGATCAGAAGAGAATGTCCAATCATCCTCATCTTTATTATTAGGGTCATCATGACCAAATAACAAATTGATGGGGGTTTTGATATTCTCTAGTTGAGGTTTTAATTGCGGATTGTGATACAAACCAGAGGCAAATAATCTCAGGGAATCGTTATGAGAGATCATATCCATATTAATATTCAAAACAATATTTTCTTGAGCATTTTCATAGTTTTTTACAAAATATTCTGCCCCAACCAAACCAATCTCTTCTGCATCTACGGCAGCAAAAATTAATGTGTGTTTCGGAGTTTTTTGTTTAAAATATTCTGCCATTGTAATTAATGCAGCAGTTCCAGAAGCATCATCATCAGCACCATTATATATTTTACCATCACGAATTCCTAAATGATCTAAATGTGCAGTTATCACAATCGTTTTATCAGTTTCTCCTTTAATCATTCCAATCACATTACCGCCCACCACTGTTGTATCAGGAACATTTGAAAAGTCTTTAGTAGCATTTTCTATAGGAAACATACGTTGTCTCCATTTACCTTTAAAAGTATGGTTGAACTTTTGAACATAATTATCTCCTTCATATACCTCTAAACCTATAGATTTAAACTTATCCGAAATAAACTGTTGCGCTTTATAATTACCTGGTTTTGAAAATCCTCGCCCTTCATAAGCATCGCTTGATATCTCTTTTAAGTTTGCTAATAAAGTATCTTTATTGATGGATATTTTTTCTTGTTTTTCACAAGACGTTAAACTGCAAAAAGTAAGTAGGGTAAAGGCTGCTAAAAATCTAAACTTCATAAAAAATGTGTTTGGGCAATAAAAATACAGTTTAAAATTGAACGATAAAAAAAACCGTCGCATTTGCGACGGTTTTAAACAAACAACTAAATTCTAAAACCTATTTTAAGTTGAAGAATGTTTTAAATATTTTTAAAAGCAATATCCGTTTTCGGTTTTTACTTTTTCTGCGATTAAGTTTCTTAAAGCAACAACATTAGGTTGGTTTACATATTTTGTAAAACGCTTAAGTCCCATTAACATCATACGTTGCTCATCACCTTCGGTAAAAGAAACAATTCCTTCTTTTCCATTTTTTATAATAATATCAATTGCATTGTATAAATATAATTTTGCCATTGCTATTTGACCAGCTTGGGCTTCTTCACCAAAACGTTTAGCATTTTTCTCTGCTCTTAAGATGGTAGACTCAGCCATATAAATTTCAATTAAGATATTTGAAGCTGCCATCAACAACTGTTGATGATCTTCTAGTTCGGCTCCTAATTTTTGTACTGCTGATCCAGCAACCATCAAGAAGACTTTTTTCAACTTCACAATCATGTCTTTTTCTTCAGAAAACAATTCTGAATAGTCAGGTTTGTCAAAAGAAGGAATCCCCATCAACTCATCTGCCACTTTCATGGCCGGGTTTAATAAATCTACATGTCCTTTCATGGCTTTTTTCAGCAACATTCCAACAGAAAGAATTCTATTGATTTCGTTGGTTCCTTCATAGATTCTTGCAATACGAGCATCTCTCCATGCAGATTCCATAGGTGTTTCTTCAGAAAATCCCATTCCACCAAAAATTTGAATTCCTTCATCAGCACAATTTTGAACATCTTCAGAAACAGCAACTTTTAAAATAGAACATTCTATTGCATACTCTTCAACACCTTTTAACTCAGCTTCTTGATGTGTGTTTCCGCTAGCCATTCTCAAGGCAATTCTATCTTCAATATTTTTTGCAGCTCTATAACTTGCAGATTCTCCCGCATAACAACTAGTTGCCATTTCTGCAATTTTATATTTGATAGCTCCAAAATCGGATAAAGGAGTTTTAAACTGCTTACGTTCATTAGCGTAATTTACAGCATAGTTTAATACACGTCTTTGAGAATCTAAACAAGCTCCAGCTAACTTGATTCTTCCAACATTTAAAGCATTCATTGCTATTTTAAAACCGCCTCCTCTTACAGAGAGCATGTTTTCTACAGGAACAACAGTGTCACTAAAGAATACCTGGCGAGTAGAAGAAGCACGAATACCCAATTTATGCTCTTCTTCTCCCATAGTAATTCCATTATTTGGATCATTTTCTACAATAAAACCAGTAATGTTTTTATCATCTTCAATTCTAGCGAAAACAATCATAATATTGCAGAACCCTGCATTAGAGATCCACATTTTTTGTCCATTAATCTTATATGCTTTTCCATCTTCGGTTAATGTAGCCGTTGTTTTTCCTGAATTTGCATCTGAACCAGCAGTAGGTTCTGTTAAACAATAAGCTCCCATCCATTCACCTGTAGCTAACTTTGGAACATATTTTTTCTTTTGTTCTTCAGTACCATATAAGGTAATTGGCATCGTACCAATTCCTGTATGAGCTCCAAAAGCAGTACTAAAAGAACCAGTACCACTAGAAATGTATTCGCAAACCAACATTGTTGAAACAAATCCCATTCCTAAACCTCCATATTCTTCAGGAACAGCTACACCTAAGAAACCTAGGTCACCAGCTTTTTTCATTAACTCTTCAGTAAGAGCGTAGTCTTTTTTTTCGAAGCGTTCTTTATGAGGAATAATCTCACGATCATTAAACTCTTTTACAGCTTCTTTCATCATTAGTTGTTCTTCAGAAAAATCCTCAGGTGTAAAGATGTCTTCACAATTGGTTTCCTTAACTAAGAATTGTCCCCCGCGTAAAATGTCTTTATTTAAAGTGTCCATATTTTTTAAATTTTTTAATTCTCAATTCTAAACTTTGAGTTATTTCTTTTCTTGAGTTGTTTTTACAATTTTGGTGAGAATTTTTACTAAGTTCTCAACTTCTATTAAATGGTTTTGTACATTAATTTTCGTTAATTCCGATTTATCTATCAATTGAAGCCAATATCTTGTTTCTCTAGCTTCTTTGGATGAGATCGACATCTTATGAACGAAATCTTTTCTTGAAAAAGCAGCTGTTGCTTCTTGCACATTTGCCCCAATACTTGTTCCGCTTCTTAATAACTGTTTAGAGATTACATGCTCACTTTCATTTTTTAGTTTTTTATATAAATCTATAATTGTGAGTGCAAAATCAAAACTCTTATCCAGAATTATATTCTCTCTTTTCATAGCAATTCATAATTTAAAATTTCAAGTTTATAATTTAATTCAGGAATTCAAAAATACCTGCAGCTCCTTGTCCTGTTCCTACACACATAGTTACCATACCATATTTGTTCTGCATATTTCTTTGGCGCATTTCATCAAAAAGTTGTACAGATAATTTGGCTCCAGTACAACCCAGAGGATGTCCTAATGCAATAGCCCCTCCATTTACATTAATAATCTCTTGATTTAGTCCTAGTTCTCTTATAACTGCTAAAGATTGAGAAGCAAAAGCTTCGTTTAACTCAATTAGGTCAATATTATTTTGCTGTAAACCAGCTTGTTTTAATGCTTTCGGAATTGCAGCTACAGGACCAATTCCCATAATACGAGGTTCTACTCCAGCAGCTGAGTAACTTACCAATCTAGCAATAGGTTCTAGGTTTAGTTCTTTCACCATATCTTCACTCATCACCATGACAAAAGCAGCACCATCACTCATTTGTGATGAATTTCCTGCAGTTACACTACCGCCAGCAGCAAATACTGGTCGTAACTTATTTAGAATAGCAGTGCTTGTTCCAGCTCTTGGTCCTTCGTCTTTGGTTACAGTATAACTTTTTGTTGCTTTTTTGCCGTTGGTATCCAAATATGTTTGGTTTACAGTAATTGGTGCAATCTGAGCTTTAAATCTATCTTCAGCTTGAGCTTTTAAGGCTTTCATATGAGAATTGTAGGCAAATTCATCTTGATCTTCTCTTGAAACTTTAAATTGATTTGCCACAGCTTCAGCTGTATTTCCCATTCCCCAATAGTAATCTTCATGACCTGAGTTTACCAAATCGTAATTTAATTCTGTCTTGTATCCAGTCATAGGCACTGAACTCATACTTTCTGCGCCTCCCGCAATGATACATTCTGCCATTCCTGCTTGAATTTTTGCTGCTGCCATTGCAATAGTTTCTAATCCAGAGGAGCAAAATCTATTTACAGTCACGCCAGGAACGTCAACACTATTTAACCCCATTAAAGAGATTAATCTAGCCATATTTAATCCTTGCGAACCCTCTGGCATAGCATTCCCAACAATAACATCATCAATACGTTTTACATCCAACTCAGGAAGTTCTTTCATCATATGCTGAATTGTTTCAGCTGCTAACTCATCTGTTCTTTTGAATCTAAACAATCCTTTAGGAGCTTTTCCTACGGCTGTTCTATATCCTTTTACTATATATGCTGTTTTCATTTTTTTAAGATTTTTAGAGTTAAGAATCAAGAGACCAGACTAGTAGTCTTTATTCTTTCATCTTGGTTCTTTTTCTAATTACGCAATGGTTTACCAGTTTTTAACATGTGTTGAATTCTTTCTAAAGTCTTACGTTCTGTTGATAAACTCAAGAATGCTTCACGTTCTATATCCAGTAGATACTGTTCGGTAACTCTGGTAGGTTCTGATAAATCTCCTCCTGCCATTACATAGGCAAGTTTATTGGCAATTTTTTTATCGTGCTCAGAAATATAATGTGCAGCTTCCATAGAGTCTGTTCCAACTAAGAACATTCCTAAAGCCTGCTTTCCAAGTACTTTAATATCTTTTCTTTTTGGAGGTTGTGTATAACCAGCTTCAGCTAATAATAAAGCATGTTTCTTAGCTTCAGCAATTTGACGATCTTTATTAACTACAACAACGTCTTTTCCTTTTTGGAAAATTCCTAAATCGAAAGCTTCATATGCAGAAGTTGCCACTTTAGCCATTCCAATTGTTAAGAAGTATTCTTGTAGTACATTTAATTCTACATCTCCTTTTTTGAAAGAATCAGCAGCGCGCATCGCAAACTCTTTTGATCCACCACCGCCTGGAATTACTCCAACTCCAAACTCAACTAATCCTATATATGTTTCTGCAGCTGCTACTGCTTTGTCTGCATGCATAGATAATTCGCAACCACCTCCTAAAGCCATTCCATGAGGAGCAGCAATAGTTGGGATAGAAGAATAGCGTAAACGCATCATGCTATCTTGGAAATATTTGATAGCCATATTTAGTTCGTCATACTCTTGTTCAACAGCCATCATAAATATCATACCGATGTTAGCTCCTACAGAAAAATTGGCAGCTTGATTACCAATGACAAGTCCTTGGTAATCTTTTTCTGCCATATCAATGGCTTTATTCAAGCCATCCAATACATCTCCCCCGATTGTATTCATTTTGGATTGGAATTCTACATTTAAAATCCCATCTCCTAAGTCTTCTACAACAACACCAGAATTTTTAAATACAGCTTTTGACTCTCTGATATTGTCTAATATGATAAAGGCATCTTGCCCTGGTTTTTTTGTTTGTTTTTTAGCAGGAATGTCATAGTAATAGGTGGCACCATCTTTTACTGTGTAAAATGAAGTCTCTCCTTTGCTAATCATTTCAGTTACCCAAGCAGCAGGTTCTTTACCTTCTGATTTCATCAATTCAATTCCTTTTTCAATTCCAATGGAATCCCAAATTTCGAAAGGCCCATTTTCCCAACCGAATCCTGCTTTCATTGCATCATCAATTCTGTATAACTCATCAGAGATTTCTGGGATACGATTTTGTACATAGGCAAACATAGCAGCGAAATTCTTTCTGTAAAACTCACCTGCTTTATCTTTACCTCCAATCAATACTTTAAACCTGTCAATAGGTTTGTCTATAGATTTTGTAAGTTCAAGTGTTGCAAATTTCGCTCGTTGTTTTGAGCGATATTCTAATGTATTCAAGTCTAAAGAAAGAATTTCTTTCTTTCCTTCTGCATTTACAGTTTTTTTGTAGAAACCTTGTTTGGTTTTACTTCCTAACCATTTATTCTCCATCATTGTTTGAATAAAGTCTGGAAGTTTAAACAACTCGTGAGCTTCGTCTTCAAGACAATTTTCATACAAGCCATTAGCCACATGAACCAGAGTGTCTAGACCAACAACATCTACTGTTCTAAAAGTAGCTGATTTGGGTCTACCTATGACTGGTCCAGTTAGTTTATCAACTTCTTCAATAGTTAAGCCTAACTCTTTTACTTGATGAAAAAGACTTTGGATTCCAAATATTCCTATTCTGTTTCCAATAAATGCAGGAGTATCTTTCGCTAATACTGATGTTTTACCCAAGAATTTTTCACCATACATCATTAAGAAATCGGTTACCTCTTGTTTACATTGAGGGCCAGGTACTACTTCAAAAAGCCTTAAATACCTTGGAGGGTTAAAGAAGTGAGTTACTGCAAAATGTTTTTGGAAATCTTCACTTCTACCTTCATTCATGAATTTGATAGGAATTCCAGAAGTGTTAGATGAAACTATTGTTCCTGGAGTTCTATACTTTTCTACTTGTTCAAAAACTTTTTGTTTGATATCTAGCCTTTCTACAACTACTTCCATTACCCAATCTACATCTTTGATTTTATGTAAATCGTCTTCAAGATTTCCAGTAGTTATTCTATCAGCAAACTTTGGGTTATATATAGGTGAAGGTTTTGATTTTAATGAAGCTGTTAAAGCATCGTTTACCAATCTGTTTCGAACTACTTTATCTTCTAAAGTTAATCCTTTTGCTTTTTCTTTGTCTGTAAGTTCTCTTGGAACGATATCCAATAAAAGAACTTCAACACCAATATTGGCAAAGTGACAAGCAATACCGCTTCCCATAATTCCGGAACCGATGACGGCAACTTTCTTGATTCTTCTAATCATTTGTTTTAAAATTGATTTAAACAGCTGGTTCTTTGATACTACCTTCTTGGTAAATCATTTTTTCAGCTATAAGTTTATTAATTGTAGATGTTACTTTAAAAAAAGCTTCAAGCTCTTCTTCAGAAACAAACTCTCTTATTTTATTATTGAAAATGATTACAGATTCTTTTGAGACTTCTCTCATTTTTTTTCCATAATCAGTTAATTTGATAATAACACTTCTTCCATCGTCAGGGTTCTTTTCACGGATGATAGCCCCTTTTTCTTCCATAGTTTTTAAAATTCTTGAAAGACTTGTTGGTTCCATACCCATCAAAGGTCCTAGTGCAGTAGAAGGAGTTCCTTTTTCATAGTCGATGTTAAGTAATACAAAGGCTGTTGCCATTGTGCTATCATGTTTAGCTGCACGCTCGTTATACAACTTTGCAACCGCTTGCCATGTGGCTCTTAACTGATGATCTATTGATTTGCTTTTATCCATTGTGTCAAAGATATAAAAATTTATTATGCATGCATAATAAATAGGTAAAAATTATGCGTGCATAGTATTTTTTATGTAACAAATGTTGAAAAAAGAGAGTTGAGAAATTAGTTTTTAATAACCTTAACCACTCGTTTTGAGTTTTGAGTTCCTCGAATTTCTAGGAAATAAATTCCTTGTTGTAAATGAGAAATATCCATTTCTTGATTTTCTTGTGAGAATTGAAAAGACATTTCCTTTCCTAAAACAGAATAGAGTTTAAAAGTATTGTTCTCTAGATTGGAGAATGATATTTTGCCAGCAGTTGGATTGGGATAAACTTTAATTTGAGAAAGTCGGTAGTCTTCTATACTCAAAACTGGAGTACAGCCATTTTGATTACTATTATTTCCCCAGCAAATTAATCTATGTGTAGGACCTCCTATAATATTATGATCGCTGTTAAACACCACTGTTTCCGTACCTATACCTTCTATGTATTCATAGACTGCACCGCCCACAATTACAACTTTCCGACCTTCTGAATTGACTTCAACATTGATTACATTCATAGATGCCCCCCATGCATGGTATGAGTTTTCTATTTCATCTCCTGTTTCTACATTAAAATCGTACAAGGTATACTCTTTAAAATCATTAGGATTTTCAAAGTCATGCGTCCATATATATACTTTTTTATTTGCAATGTCTTCACGTAAATAAAACTCCGCATAGGAAAAATCGTTGCTATATATTTCATAAGGAGGGATAATACAGTTATCAGGCCAATCAGGATTTGGGTCTCCATGAAATGGAAGAATCTTTACTTTCTTATATTGTATGTTATTGATTAAGGTGTCTGAATCAATTAAATATCTTCGTTCATTATAATGACAAAACCCTGCGGCATCGTCTGTATCCACATCCCAAAAAGAACCAGGTTTCAACATAGGTTCATAATCTTGACCATAGTTAGTCACGCTAAAAAATAACGATAAAATGAATATTAGGAAAAACTTTTTCATAGTAGCAAAATGTTGATAATTTGAAAGTTACAAAAAAATTGTAACACATTATGAATACTTTCTACTAATCACTATGAAATCAGTAGATTTGTACTACTCGATTTAAAATAAAAATCAACTAATCAAAATGAGTAATTTATTAGAAATAAATAATGTTGTAAAGACCTATGGAGATTATACAGCATTAAATGATGTGTCTATTCATGTTCCTAAAGGAAGTGTTTTTGGTCTTCTAGGACCAAATGGAGCTGGAAAAACATCCTTGATTCGAATTATCAATCAAATAACAATGCCCGATAGTGGATCTGTAATCTTAGACGGCGAGAAACTTCATCCTAAACATATTGAACATATTGGTTACTTGCCCGAAGAAAGAGGTTTGTATAAAAGTATGAAAGTAGGAGAGCAAGCAATGTACTTAGCTCAGTTGAAAGGATTGAGTAAAAAGGAAGCCAAAGAACGCTTGAAATATTGGTTTGAGAAGTTTGATGTGTATTCTTGGTGGAACAAAAAAATTGAAGAGCTTTCTAAAGGAATGGCACAGAAAGTACAGTTTATAGTTACGGTTATGCATCGTCCTAAATTGTTGATTTTTGATGAGCCTTTCTCTGGATTTGATCCTATCAATGCCCAATTAATTGCTAAAGAAATTTTACAGTTAAGAGATGAAGGAGCCACAATTATATTTTCTACGCATAGAATGGAATCAGTAGAGGAGATGTGTGACTATATCGCTTTGATTGATAAATCTAATAAAATTTTGGAAGGAAAATTAGATGATATCAAACGAGAATTTCGTTCTAATACTTTTCAAGTTGGTTTAGAGACAAAAAACGTTAGTGAAGTTGAAGCGAAGTTGAAGGAGAATTTTGAAGTTTCATCAGCGGATTTTAAATTGTTAAATGAGGGTTTACGATTGAATGTAAAACTAAAAAATGGTAGTAGTCCAAACGATTTACTATCATTTTTAACAAGTCAAGGGCAAGTACAACATTTTGTAGAATTGGTACCTGATGCCAATGATATTTTTATTCAAGCGGTAAACAAAAATAGTTAAGGAGATGAGCAAGTTAAAACTAATTATACAAAGAGAATTTAGAGCAAAGGTTAAAAACAAATCCTTTATAGTGATGACTTTTTTAAGCCCTCTATTGATGGTAGGAATAGGGTTTTTAATCTTCTTTTTAAGTAAAAAGAATAGTGAGAAAATAAAAACCATTGCCTATGTAAATCAATCTCAACTATTCGAGAAAACAGATTTTAAAGATAGAAAAACAGTTAAGTATGAAGATTATTCTAACTTAACATTAGAGGAAGCAAAAGATAAAGTAAAGAATGGAGATTTTTATGGGTTGATTTATATCCCTAAACAAGATAGCCTAGAACTGCTTGCTTCTTCTATAGAGTTTTATTCTAATTCATCACCAAGTGTAGGAACAATTGAATCTATTGAGAGAAAGGTAGAAAGAAAACTGAGAGATACGCGACTTAACAGTTTACATATAGATAGGGAAGCCTTAAAATCTTCTGAGTTCAATGCCAATATTAAACTCAATAATTTCTCTGGAGAGAAATCTTCTAAAATGGGAAGCTGGATTAAGATTGGAGCTGGAGCTATTTCTGGTTATTTCCTAATGATGTTTGTCATAATTTACGGAACATCAGTAATGCGAAGTGTTATCGAAGAAAAAACAAGTAGAATTATAGAGGTCATTGTTTCTTCAGTAAAACCTTTCCAATTGATGTTAGGAAAGATCATTGGAAATGCTTCAGCAGGATTATTGCAATTCTTTATTTGGGGAGTAATTATGATGATTTTAAGTATTGTGGCATCATCAATTTTTGGAGTAGATATGATGGAAGCACAGACTTCTGGTATGACACCTGAACAGTTGGAAGTAATTAAGCAAGAATCGGCGAGTGGAGGAGAACAATTGTTTAGAGAATTGCAAAAATTACCACTCCTTAAAATGTTCTTTTTATTTATTTTTTACTTCTTAGGAGGTTATTTCTTATATAGCTCTGTTTTTGCAGCAGTAGGAGCTGCAGTAGATAATGAGACAGACACTCAGCAATTTATGCTTCCTATTATGTTGCCATTAATCTTAGGAGTTTATATTGGGTTTGCAACTGTAATTGATGATCCAAACGGACCTATTTCTACCATATTCTCAATCATACCATTAACCTCTCCAATAGTTATGTTGATGAGAGTTCCTTTTGGTGTACCATGGTATGAAATTTTGATTTCTATGGCATTGTTATTGATTACTTTTGTATTCATGGTTTGGTTTGCGGCCAAAATTTACCGAGTAGGAATCTTGATGTATGGTAAAAAACCAACCTATAAAGACCTGTATAAGTGGTTGAAGTATAAAGGGTAACTAATCAAAATTAAACAAAGTATGAGTAAGATTCTCATCATAGAAGACGAAGCTGCAATTCGCAGAGTGTTAACAAAAATTATTTCTGAAGAAAATGATGCCTACAAAGTTGAAGAAGCTGAAGATGGGTTAACAGGAATAGAGATGATCAAAGACAAGGACTATGATTTGGTTTTGTGTGATATTAAAATGCCAAAAATGGATGGCGTTGAGGTATTAGAAAAAGCGAAAAAAATTAAACCAGAAATTCCTTTTGTGATGATTTCAGGTCATGGAGATCTTGATACTGCTGTGAATACAATGCGCTTAGGAGCTTTTGATTATATCTCAAAACCTCCAGATTTAAATAGATTGCTAAATACTGTACGAAATGCTTTGGATAGAAAAGTATTAGTGGTAGAGAATAAGCGACTTAAGAAAAAAGTGAGCAAAAATTATCAAATGATTGGAGAGAGTAAGGCCATCACCCATATTAAAGAGATAATTGAAAAAGTTGCAGCTACAGATGCTAGAGTTTTAATTACTGGACCTAATGGTACAGGAAAAGAATTGGTTGCGCACTGGTTGCATGAAAAGTCAGAACGATCTAAACTTCCAATGATTGAAGTAAACTGTGCGGCAATTCCTTCTGAATTGATAGAAAGTGAATTGTTTGGACATGTAAAAGGAAGTTTTACTGGAGCAAATAAAGATAGAGCTGGAAAGTTTGAGGCTGCCAATGGTGGAACAATTTTCTTAGATGAAATTGGAGACATGAGTTTATCTGCGCAAGCAAAAGTATTGCGTGCCTTACAAGAAAATAGAATACAACGAGTTGGTAGCGACAAAGACATTAAAGTAAATGTGAGAGTGGTTGCTGCTACTAATAAAGATTTAAAGAAAGAAATTGCCGAAGGACGTTTTAGAGAAGATCTGTATCATAGATTAGCAGTTATATTAATTAAGGTTCCTGCATTAAATGATAGAAGAGAAGATATTCCATTGTTGGTAGACTTTTTTACCAACAAGATTTCCCAAGAACAAGGAACGGCTAAAAAAGAGTTTTCTAAAGGAGCAATTAAGTTATTACAAAGTTATGATTGGACAGGTAACATACGTGAATTACGCAATGTTGTTGAGCGTTTGATAATTTTAGGAGAACAAGAAGTTTCTGAAGACGATGTAAAACTATTCGCTAGCAAATAAGATAAATCTATTTTAAAAGATTTAAACTATAAATAAAGTTGATGCAAAAATAAAAAATTTGCATCAACTTTTCTGTTTTTGAGACAATCAATAAATATCTTTGTAATCGTTAAAAAAATCAAGTAAGAATATTAATCAATAAAAATTTATAGAAATGGCTACAGCAGTAGGTAAAAAATTCCCAAACATTACAGTAGATGCAATGAATGAAATGGGAGATACATTTAAAATCAATGTATTAGAAGAAGCAAAAAATAACGGAAAGAAAGTATTGCTTTTTTGGTATCCAAAAGATTTCACATTTGTTTGTCCTACAGAATTGCATGCTTTTCAAGCTGCTTTAGGAGAATTTGAAAAAAGAAATACAATTGTTATTGGAGCATCTTGTGATACACCAGAAGTTCACTTTGCATGGTTAAGCACTTCTAAAGATAATGGAGGTATTGAAGGAGTAACATACCCAATCTTAGCTGATAGTAATAGAAACTTATCTAGCATCTTAGGAATTTTAGATATTACGGATGAAAGATATGACGAAGAAACAGATACCGTTCAAGTAGTAGGAGATAATGTAACTTACAGAGCTACTTACTTAATTGATGAAGAAGGAACAGTATTCCACGAAGGAATCAATCATATGCCAGTAGGAAGGAATGTAAACGAATTTTTACGTTTAATCGACGCGTATTCTCACGTACAATCTCATGGTGAAGTTTGTCCAGCTAACTGGGAAGAAGGAAAAGATGCAATGGCTCCTAATGCAAAAGGAACTGCTGAATATCTATCATCTCACTAAACAATTACAGATTATAAATTGCAAACTCGTAGGATTTGTAATTCATAATTTAAAATTCATAATTAATTATGGTACAGGAATTAAACCAAGATAATTTAGCACAAATAGTTGCAGATAACTCAAAAGTTGTTGTTCAATTTTCGGCAACTTGGTGTGGAAACTGCCGAATTATGAAGCCTAAATTTAAAAAATTAGCTTCCGAAAACGAAGATGCTGTTTTTGTGATTGCTGATGCTGAGAAATTTCCTGAAAGTAGAAAACTTGCTACGGTAAATAATTTGCCAACATTTGCAACCTTTACCAACGGAAGTTTTAAAAATCAGGTGCAAACAAACAAGTTTGAAGTATTAAAAGAATTAGTAGACGAAGTATAATAGATCATGAAATTACCAGTTATAAAACATCTTACAAACTTCATAGAAGAGAACGATCAGGATTATGTGTTAGAAGCCATTGAAACCTTGGAAGCCTTAACAGAAGTACCATCGTTAAAAGATGAAGAATTGGATGTAATCGGAGAATTGATATCCAATATGTATGGAGCAATTGAGGTAGACAAAATGGTAAAAGAAGGAACTCCTAAGAAAGAAGCATTAAATTCTTTTATGAAAAGAGTTTTGGGATCTATAGATTCGTAAATACAATTTATTGAATATATAAAACCGAGCTAGTAGCTCGGTTTTTTTATTTCCCAATATTATCAATACTGTCAAGGTCATTCTTATTTGTTTTCCCTTGTTCTTCACGAACTAATTTTCTTGTAAGTAAGAAAAAACCTACAAAAAAAGAAATGTAACCAACTGCACCCATAGTCATAGTTAAATACTGAAAGAAACTGTTTTCAAAAAGAAAGTATTTTCTAACTACCAAAGGCTCAAGTACAAAAAGCTCTAACCAAGTTAGTAGAATAAGTACAGAACCTAAAGTAATTAACTTACTAGATGTATTTTTATGAAGTCTCATGTAGCGAAAAGCACCTACAAAAGCCAAAGTAGTTGGGATAATAAGAATTAGTAATTGTAAGATTAAATCTTCAAATTGAATCATAGATATTTTTAGATTTTACCGAGTTAGTTTCGTAATTATTTCTTTATGAGTTGGGAAAAGGTTAATCATTTCTTCTCTTTTTGGCAACACAAAATCTGCAAAATCAAAACCAGGAGCTACAGTGCAACCTACCAAAGTGTAAGCATCCTTTTGCAAAACTTCGGCAGCAAACCAATCGCCACCTTTCACAACATACTGAGGAACTTCACCATTTTCCAAATCATTACCAATCATTATAAAAGAATAATTTCCTTCTTTAGAAATGATATGCAATTTTAAAGGAGCCCCTTTATAAAAATGCCATGCTTCATCTTGATTAATTTTATGAAAAGCAGAAAATTTTTCAGAAGTTAATAAAAAATATATGGCGGTAGATTCATTTCTGTCACCTTTAAAGTTAGTACTTAAAACATTGTTTGGAATTACTCCAGAGCTTCTATATGTTTCTTTAAAATAACCACCCTCAGGATGCTCTTGAAGCTCTAACTTGTTAATAATATTTTGTGCTGTCAAATTCTTTTTATTTTACTTTTTTAAAAGTATCAATAATTAAAATACGAACTGTATTTTTTTTCATCAACTATCTGCTAACTAGAATAAGAGGACTTTTTAAGAAAAATATATATAGGTAAAAGTACCTGTTTATGAGTAGCTTTTGCATTCATTTTATACTAAAAACTTGGAATGTGATTATTAATTTGAAATAAAATTAATTAAATTAAGTTGTTGAAAATCAAATAATTAAATGTTTATTATTACTCTGTGCAAGAAAAAAAATTGAATAACTTTAATAGGTAATTTAGATTCTCATATATAATTTATTATCTTTAAAACTTATTAAATCTTAAATTTTAAACTCAAATGGGAAATTCAAATTTAACACCGCCAAGCATTAGTGCTGAAGCTTTGCAAGCATTAAAAAACCACCCTGCTGCGCAAAATGTAATTGAAAACTTCGTAAAGAACGGGCTTTCAAATCCAGCTGTTCAGCAAGCGATTAAAAATCACGACATTAGCCAATATAAAAATGCTAATGGTCAGGTAACTTGCCCTGTGTCTCAAGCAGATCGTGATGCACTTAAGAGTAAATTATCTCTGTAAGATGCAATTATTTTTAATCATTACCATTTTTATGGAAAAAACTAACGGTGCTACAAATAATAGTGACAACTTGTTGTTTAAAGCACTAGTAATAACGCGACCATTATATTCATATGTATTGGTCGCGTTTGTTATAGCAGCATTTGTTACTATCGTGTGGGGCATATTTGGCTCTATTCCTCAAAAAATTGAAGGTATAGGAGAAATAAGCACTCAAAAAGGCTTGCATAGAGTTAATGTTCTTTATGGAGGTGAAATTGAGAAAATAAAAGCGAAAGTTAACGACTCTGTTAATGTTGGTGATATAATTTTTACGGTAAAACAACCAGAGATGGAAAGTAAGATTATAGAAACCAAGGCAACTATCAAACAGTTAAAAGTTAAAAGAGATTTACTTCTATCTGGAAACAACAAGAATACATCTATAAAAAATAAGATTGATGATCTTGGAGAAAAAAGACTTCAAGAAAGATTAAAAGACAATCAAAAAACAGTTGCTTTTTTAGAAAATAAAGTTTCTCAAGAAAAGGAAATGTATGATAAAGGTCTAATCACTTTTTCTCAATATTTTTCTACTCAAAAAGATCTAACAGCTGTCAAGTCAGAAAGAACTGCACTACAAGAACAATTATACCTTATTTCGCTAAATACAGAAGAATGGAGTTTAGGTAAAGATATTTCTGAAAAAGATATCGAGAATCAAATTTTAATCTTAGAACAATATTTAGAAGATATTACAAAAGAGTTCAAGTTAAGAACAGAAATAAAAGCAAAAACTAATGGTATAATCAGGCAAATAAATGCCAAAGAAGGTGATGTAGTTTCACCAGAGTTAACTCTGGCTGTAATTAATGAAGACGAAGAAGCGCATAAAGACTATGTACTTAACTTATACATACCATTTAGTTCAAATGAAGTAATTACTAAAGGGATGCATGTAGATATTCAGCCTTTCAATGTTGATCATAATTTGTATGGATGGTTAAAAGGAAATGTATTAGAAGTTAGTCAGCTTGTTTCTTCAACCAATAGCTTGGTTAATGATTTGCAAAACCCAGATTTGGTTAGCTTAATAGAATCAAAAGGAGCAGTTTATAAAGTAATTGTCCAATTAAACATCGATTCAAACACAATTAGTGGTTTTGAATGGTCAAATAAAAAAGGACCTCCTTATAAAATATTCCCTGGTCAAATGACACGAGCTTTTGTGAATGTTAAAGAAAAAGCTCCAATTGACTATTTATTACCAATCTTTAAAGATTACTTTAAATAAAGTAAATAGGAGTAAACGTTATTTCAAACTATCATGAAAACTCCCATATTTTTACAATCCAATCAAGGAGAGTCAGGTGCCATCTGTTTAGCAATGCTTTTGGGACACTATGGTTCATTTCCAAAGTTGAATACTGTAAAAAGTGCTTGTGATGTTGGAAATGATGAAATTCCAGTTAAAAACTTACATGAAACTGCTATAAGATTTGGATTCAATGCAGAGCATTCAAAATCTGAAATTGAGAAAATATCTAGTTCAGCTCCATTTATTATTAAAACATTTTCTGGGAAATTTCTGCTAGTTGTAAAAAAAACGAAAGAGTATTATTTGATTCATAACCCAGAAAAAGGAAAAGAAAAACTCACCAAAAAGCAGCTCAAAGAAGTTTACGGAGGAGAGGCGCTTATTGCTGTTCCAGGAAACAAATTTACACTGCTAAAAGAAAGTTCTTCTTTTTATGATGAACTTAAAAAACGAATACAACCCAACATAAAAGGAATCGGATATGTACTAATAGCCGGATTTATTCTGCTAATACCTGCCATAATTATACCCGCTTTAAATAAACTATTCTTTGATGACATTATTTTATTATCACAGAATCAATGGTTTCACCCTTTGCTAACTGTTCTTAGCATTTTTCTAATTTTTGGATGTTTATTGGTTTATATACAACAGTGGATTCTTTTAAGAGTAGAATTAAAATCAAGCTTGGTAGAATCTGCAAAATTTGTAATGCATATTTTGAAGGTTCCGTATACCTATTTTCAAAACCATCCCACAGGAGAAACTGTCAAAAGAATTGGGCTCAATGATGCAATTGCAACCTTATTAACAAGAGGTTTTACCCAAATGATTTTAAGCCTGCTTACTGTGCTTTTTTACGGAATTGTAATGTTAAAATACAATTGGATTTTATCTCTTGTAGGTGTATTGATAATGGTAATTAATATTTTTGCATTGCGTTATTTTTCTGCGAAGAGAACGGCTCTTAACCAAGCATTATTTCAAAAACAACAAGCAACATTTAGTATTGCAACTACTGGAATAGAACAGATAGAAACCTTGAAAGCTTCAGGTGCAGAAAATGATTTTTTCTCTTTGTGGTCAAGTCATTTAATCTCAGCGATTAACGACAATCAAAAGTTAGGAGTAACTTCAAGAATACTTACTGTTTTACCTGATTTTATCTCTCAATTAAACAATGTAGTAATATTGCTATTAGGTGGACTTCTAATTATAAAAGGAGAATTAACTGTTGGAGTATTTATTGCTTTACAAAGCTTTTTTGCTAGCTTTTCAGATCCAGTAAAAAGTTTGGTTGATTTTACAGGAGATGTACAACTCAATAAAGGGAATATAAATAACTTAATAGATTCGCTTGATGAACCAGTTGATGCTTTTTGTAATGATGGTACCAAAGAATCTATAAGTGCTATAACTCCTTCAAATGCCAAACTTACTGGGAAATTAGAAGTAAAAAACCTTTCTTTCAGCTACAATAAATTCGGAAAACCCTTAATCGAAAACTTTTCTCTGAAAGCACACCCAGGCAAAAGAATTGCTTTTGTTGGAGGTTCAGGTTCTGGAAAATCTACACTTCTGAAGGTTATTTCAGGTTTATATCCTGCATTATCAGGAGAAATTTTATATGATGAAAAACCTATAAATACGATTAATAAAGATGTTTTTAGAAACTCTTTATCAACAGTAGATCAAGAAACATTTTTCTTTACAGGATCAATTTCTGATAATATTACCATGTGGAATAGAGCAATTAGTAATTCTGAAATTATTACATCTGCTAAAGATGCAGAAATACATGAAGTTGTTTCTGAAAGAGATGGAGGTTATCAGGCAAAAGTTGCGCCAGATGGGAGAAATTTTAGTGGAGGGCAAAGACAACGTTTAGAGATTGCAAGAGCATTAATTACCAATCCTTCAATTTTATTTTTAGATGAAGCAACATCTGCACTAGATACTGAAACAGAAAAATTAGTGATGAACAATTTCCGCAAACGAAATTGTACTATAATAACTATTGCCCACAGGCTAACAACTATCAAGGATTTTGATGAAATTATTGTTTTAGAAAAAGGAAAAGTAATTCAAAGAGGTAATCACGAAGAGTTAATGAAAGATTCAGAAGGATTGTATTACAAATTAGTGAAAAACTCTTAGGATAGAAGTAGGTAAATGAAAAAAGATTCATCAGATAACAATTCTAAAGACCCTTTATATAAAGGATATATAAAGCAGGTGAAAACTTCCTATTTTTTTAGGAAGAAATCACACGATGGAGCTTATGAAAAATTAAACACAGTACTTTTTCCTAAAAAGAACAAAAAAGAGAACTTTACATATAACGCTAATGAATCATATGATTCATTACTTTTAAAAACCTGCAAACTTATTGGTAATGTTGAAAAAATAGAATTTGTTGCTGGATTTGATAATGCTCTTCAAGTTTGGAGTCCGTTGAAGAAAATTCTAAGAGCATCAAATATTAGATCAAGAAAAATTCTTTTACAAGACAATTGGTGGAAACATGATCATGGCCCATTATTAGCATTTTTAAAAGAAGATAAAACACCTGTAGCACTTGTTAGAAAAGGAAAGAAATATATTCTTAAGAATATTAAAATAGGAAAAGATAGAGTAGTTGACGAGGTTATTGCCGCAGATATCGAAAACACAGTACACTCATTTTTTACACCTTTACCAAAAGGAAAAATTAATCGATTAGATTTATTAAAATTCACTTTAGCTTTTACAAAGAAAGACGTTGTTTTCTTTTTTGTACTTGGAGTTATTGGAGCGTTGTTATCACTTTTCATACCAATAATGTCAGGATATATTTTTAATGTAATTATTCCAGGAGGCGAACAAGGAAGCCTATACGAAATAGGATATGTGCTGCTAACCTTAGTTGCTATTTTAGGAATTATAAACCTAGCAAAATCAATAGCTGTACTTAGATTTGAAGGAAAAGCGAGTTATAAGCTGCAATCTGCTGTATGGGATAGAATTTTGTCATTAAAAGTTCCTTTCTTTAGTAAATACGATGCTGGAAATTTAGCTGAAAGAAGCTTAGGTATAGAAAAAATAAGAACCATTTTGTCTGCTAATGTTATGAGTGCATTAGTGGCAGCAATTTTTTCTATTTTCTATCTAGCGTTAATGTTTTACTATGATGTTAAACTAACCATTTTAGCACTTCTTTTAGGAGTTGTTGTTGCTGCCTTCACATTAACAATAAGTAGGCTTGCCTACAAACATGTAGCAGGCACAATGAGAATGCAAGCAATCATTTCTGGTTTTATGATGATGATGATGGGAGGAATTAAGAAAGTAAGAATGACTGCATCTGAAGATAAAGTATTTGATATTTGGGCTGATAAATTTTCTAAACAAAAACAACATTATGCTAATAAGCAAAAGCTAATCATCATTGCTTCTGTATTTACATATGGTTTTCCAATTTTAGCCACTTTGTTAATCTATATTAGAATATTCGACTTATTAACCTTACCCAATGCTTCGTTTAGTATTGGAGATTTTATCGCTTTTAATTCGGCATACTTAAGTTTTCAAGGAGCACTCATAAGTGCATTTATGGTAACAGTTCCATTAATGAGTATAAAACCAACATTAGAATTGTTAAGGCCTCTGTTAGAAGCAGAAACTGAAGATTATGATGATAAAAAAGATGTAGGGAAATTAACAGGAGAGATAGAAATATCTAATCTAAACTTCAAATATCAAGGAACAGAGAATTTGATTCTTAAAAATGTAAGTCTTAAAATAAACCCTGGTCAGTTTGTAGCTATTGTTGGAGGATCAGGATCAGGTAAGTCAACTCTTTTTAGAGTATTGCTTGGGTTTGAAGATTATGAAGTTGGAACCATTTTGTTTAATGGAATGGATATGAGAGAAGTAGATATCAGAACTATAAGAGATCAAACAGGTGTAGTTTTACAAGACGGTAAAATAATGCAAGGAACTGTTCTTTACAATATAATAGGTACCTCAAATTATACGGAAGAAGAAGCTTGGCAAGCGGCAAGAATGGCTGGTTGTGATAAAGATATTGAGGCCTTAGAAGATAAAATGAACACATATCTTCCAGCTGGAGGAGGTACGCTTTCGGGTGGTCAACAACAAAGAATCGTCATAGCAAGAGCTATGATAAAAAGACCAAAGCTAGTGCTATTTGATGAAGCAACGAGCGCTTTAGATAATGATACTCAAAAAACGGTTACAGATAATTTAGATGAATTAAATGCTACAAAAATTGTAATAGCACATAGACTAAGTACCATCAAAGATGCTGATGTAATTGTTGTTTTAGAGAAAGGAGAAATTATGGAAAAAGGGAACTATGATGAATTAGTTAAAAAGAAAGGATTTTTCTATCAACTTGTAAAAAACCAAATGAGTTAAAATAGAAGTAATGAAAATTGGAGCTAGATTTTTTATCGTACTAATTTTAATACTTGTAACTGTTCAGTTAGAAGCACAAACTAAAACTATTTCTTTTGAAGAAATCCTTAAAGAAGGTTTTAAAAATAATTATGAGATAAAGTTAGAAAAGCTGAATGTAACTAAATCCAATTACTCACTATTAAGAGCAAATGGTTTTTTAAACCCTTATATAGATTCAGAAGTTGTTTACGGTTCTGGAATAGATCCAACCATTACAAACAATGGAACCCAGTATTTTCAAAGCAATTTAGTGATTCCTACTAAATTTGGAATTGATTTTTATTCAGGTGCTAGATTAGAAAGGACAGACTTAATACAAGAGAGTATTATATTAAACAGTTCTGGAGCTTGGGTGGGAGCCACAATTCCACTATTACGAGGTCTGGGAAAAAACAGTCAAGTAAATGCATTTATAGAGACTTCTAAAATAAATCAAAAAGCTTTAGACGAACAATTCTCAAATCAAGTTTTAACTTACTTTAATGATTTGCTTTTGTCATATTTAACGCTCAAGGAGAACAAAAAGCTGTATGCTATAGAACAGATGACTCTTCAAGAAGCAAAAAAGTATAAAAAGGATATTTATGAACTAGCTAAAAACGATGTAATTCCTTTGGTGGAAAAAAATAGAGCTGACGCTTTGGTAGAACAGAAACTACAACAGCTGACACTGGCTAAACTTGAAACTTTTGGAGCTTATTATCAAACAAAAATCCTTTTAGGAAATGACAATAAAACAACGCAAGATTCTATTCCTGACCTAGCTGATGAAATTCCAGATCCAGATAAAGAATGGTTAATCCGATATATTACAACTAGAAAATCTGAACTAACAACTCTTTTAAAGAATACACCTCAATATAAAAGTATAGCCCTAAGAGTTGAAGAAAATGAAATATTACTTAAGAACGCTAAGAATCAAAAAAGAAATCAATTGGATCTTGATATTAAAGTAGCTCGCTTTGGACTAACACAAAACGGAAGCTTTAATTTAGGAAATACCTTGAGAAGTACTTATCCAGGTTATAGCGTTTTAGTTTCCTTAACTCATAATTTTCCAATTAGAAATCAAAAGCAAAAAGGAGCATATTTAGAGCAATTAGTAGAAACAGATAGAACCAAAACATTTTTAGAGCAATTTCTTTTCGAGAGTACCATAAATGCTAAGCTAAACATGACTCTGTTGGAACAAAAAATTAATTTGTACGAACAAACAAAGTTGATTGTTGAGTTAATGAAACGAAACTATCAAGATGAGAAAGAAAAATTTAAATTAGGTAACGCAACTCAAATCGATGTTACCATTTCTTTTGATAATTATTTTAAGGCACTAAAATCACTTAACAACTTAAAATATGAAATATGGAAAAACTTTGTAAATCTTAAATTCATATTAGGAGAATTACCCAACAATCAACAAGAGTTAAATGAATTCACATTGCTTAATTTTTTTAAGTAAAAAAAGCAAATATAAAATTAGGTATTTCTACTCATTTATAATCTTGCATATTACCGTAAGTTAGAGTATATTTTTAGTATATAATTCCTATTAAAAAATAATAGTAAAAAGATAAAAGAAATTAACTTGAAAAATAGGTTCCCCCCAATACACTATAGCATATGTAATCATGCTCAGCTCAATCCTTTAAAGGAAGCAGTTGTCTGCGGCAATACAAAAGTTTCATATCAAGAATTAAAGAAAAAAGTTAATGCGTTAGCATTTAATCTTCAACAAAATGAAATAAAAAAAGGAGACGTAATTGCTGTCTTACTAGAACCAAGTATAGAATTTATTATAAGCATACTAGGTGCTTTTAAAGCAGGAGCGGCATATATACCTTTGTCAACTTCCTTTCCTACAGAGAGAATAGAAAGTATCTTAAAAACATCGGGAAGTAGATTGATTATTTCTGATAAAAAGAATCAAAAACTATTAGAAAATACTTCTTGTAAGCATTTAATTTATGAAACATTAGACTTTAAAGAGCAAGAATATAAAGTTGATGTTGATATTAGTGGAGAAGATTTAGCTTATATACTTTTTACCTCCGGATCAACAGGCGTTCCGAAGGGAGTTGAAATAAAACATAAAAATCTTTCATATTATACTTCTTGGACTACTAGTTTTTTTAAGAATTCGTTAAAAAATAAATTACCACTAAGTTCAGATATTAATTTTGCTGCAGCTGTATCGCAAATTTTCTCTTGTTTATCAGCAGGCGAGACCCTGCACATTGTTCCAAATCTTCTAAAAGATCCAGAACATCTGTTTAAGTGGTATTCAGAAAACCCAGAATACGGATTATACTGTGTGCCTTCAGTTTGGTCTTTAGCTATAGAATGGTTTAAGAAAAATAAAAATAAACAAAGCTTACAATCACCCAAGGCTTTATTCTTATCAGGAGAAGATGTTTCTCAAAGTCTTATTCATCAGACGCAAAAGCTTTTTCCTAAAATTCCTATTTGGAATTTATACGGGCCAACTGAAGCTGTAGCTAATTTGAGCTTTAAAAAAGTTACTGGAGAGAATGATATTTCTATAGGTAATCCTTTACCAGGAACAAATTTTTATGTCATAAAAGAAGACGGAAGTGAAGCAAAAGTTGGAGAACAAGGATTCTTATATGCTTCAGGACCTGGTATTTCTAGTGGTTATTTACACAATAAAGAATTAACTCAAAAAACGTTCTTTAAATATGAATCTCAGAAGAACGGAGTTGTAGATGTATACAATACAGGTGATTTTGTTTCAAGAATTGAAGAAGATGAATACAGATTCTCTGGAAGAAAAGACCAGCAAATTAAAATTAACGGACAAAGAATAGAATTAGGAGAGATAGAGAATACATTGGCAAATCATCCTTTGGTTTCAAAAAATGTGATTCTTTTTCTAGAAAAAAGCATTATTGCTTATATAAAACCTGAAGAGAAAAAACCTAGCATTCAAGAATTAAGAAATTATTTGTTGAATTTTTTGCCTAGCGCAGCTGTTCCAGAAAAATGGTCTTTTATTGATGAATTTCCAGTATTAGCAAATGGTAAAATAAATAGAAAGTTACTTCCCGAAATAGAATATATAAGGCCAGAATTAGATAATAATTATATTCCTCCATCAAACAAAGAAGAAGAAAAAATTATATGCTTATATGAAGGAATCCTTAATGTGGAGAAAGTGGGAATGCACGATAGCTTTTTCGACTTAGGAGGAAATTCTCTAAAAGCAATTTCATTACTAATTGAAGTAGAAGAAACTTTCTCTCAAAAAATTAGTTTTCAGCATTTTTTCGAGAACCCATCACCGGCTGCATTGTTAAAATCATTTTCAAAAGAACAGTATTTAAAACCTATTTTTCAAGATTTTAAAACAAAAAGATCAGAAAAAATGCAATTGAGTATTCCTCAAAGATCATTGTTTTTCTTTCTGCAAGCAAATCCTCTTAATACATCATATAATATTGCATATTCAATTAAGTTAAATGGCAGTCTAGATGTAGACAGATTAGAAGAAGCAATTAGAGTTATTATTAAGAAAAATGAACTCCTATCTTCTAAATTAATTATTGATGATGGACAACCATACTTTATTCAAGAAGAGAAAGACTTTAGTTTAAATCTTGAGACTTTAGAAGATATAGTACCTTCAGAACAACAATCGTTTATTGATACTAGTATCTCTAATATAGCTTCCATACCTTTTAGCTTTGATGACCATTTGTTCAAGTTTAAACTGTACAAGATTAGTTCAAACAAATACGTGTTAGGCTTTGTGATCAGTCATCTTATTTTTGACGGAGAGTCTTTACCAAATTTTATTACTCAATTAACTCACTATTATAGTTCTAATAAATCAAATGAACCTAGTTTTTCTTCAATTTCATTCTCTGAAATTTCCTTCTTAAGAAATGAATATGAAAAAACAGAAAACTATAAAGAAAGTCTTGGTTTCTGGAAACGTTATTTAAAAGGAGTAAAGGCAATTAATGGTTTGCCTAAGATTTATGAAGACAAAACCACTAACTCTTTCGAATCTGAAACAGTACTTGCCAATATAGATCCAAATTTCAGAAAGAAACTAGCCCAAATATCAGCTCAAAAAGACATTACACTTAACATGCTGTTCTTAAGCGCTTTCGCTTCTACTTTGTATAGAATTGGAAATCAAGAAGAGTATTTGATAGCGATGCCTTTTTCAAATAGATTATCCAAAGCAGAGCAAAATAGTATAGGATACCTTTCTAATACTTTGTATCTAAGAACAAAATGCAATGCAGAAAAATCATTTGACAAATTAGCAAATGAAATAAAAGCAGATACGATTAGAATATTAGATCACCAGCAAGTACCACTTGATGAGTTGGTTAAAATTCTCAGAAAAGAAGGAGTAAACCTAGCCTTAAGCGCATTTAAACAGTTATTTGCTTATCATCAAACAGATACATATTCGAGTCAAACAGATGAATTGCAAATAGAATCGAAAGAAGTAACAAATGGTAATGCAAAATGTGATTTACAATTCGAGTGTTTTGATAATTCAGAGTCTATTACACTTAAAGTCACCTATGATAAAGCAGTAATAGATGAAGCTTTCGCATTACAATTTGTAAGACTTTTGAAACAAATTTTACAAAATGTTTTAGAAGATTTTGATTCCAAGATTGGTGAAATTCCTAAAATGTGGACTTCAGAAAAAGAAGAAGTACTAAGAAAAAGCTTAGGAACTCAAATAAACTTTGACTCAGAGTTAACTTTATTCAACTTATTTGAAGCAGCCTGCGAAAAGCATAAAGATTTACCTGCGGTTAATTATTATGATAAAGTGCTAACTTATAAACAAGTAATGGATAAAATTGCTCTTACTGTTGAGCATCTTAAAACTTTGAATCTAAACAAGGAACATCCAGTAGCTATTTATATGGATCATACACCAGAGATGATAGTTGCGATGTTAGCCATGGCAGCAAGTGGAGTTCCGTATATTCCAATAGATCCAACCTATCCAAAAGCACGTAAAGAATATATAATACAACATGCCGGAACCAATTGTGTACTTACTACTTCAGACCAATCTACAAGTTTTTTAAATGATGATATAAGAATTGTTTTTATTGATGAAACTCTTAAAGAGGAAGTTCAAGTAAATAATATAAAGTCTACTGTAGATAAGAACGATTTACTCTATTTAATATATACTTCTGGGTCTACTGGAAACCCTAAAGGAGTAATGGTTCCTAACAAAGGAGTTGCCAACTACTTATTGTGGATGCAAAAAACTTTTGATGTTACAACAGAATCTATAATATTAGGAAAAACGTCCATTAGTTTTGATATTTCAGTATGGGAATTATTTCTTCCATTAATCTCAGGAGGAACACTAGTCCTTAAAAAAAGAGCAGATATCGAATCTCCAGAACAAATAGCATCAACCATTAATTCTAAAGAGGTTACCATTGCTCAATTTGTGCCTTCTGGATTAAGGTTATTTAACAATGCTAAAATGTTTTCATCAGTACCTACATTAAAAAAGGTGTTTTGTGGTGGAGAAAAAATGCCTATTGATCTTAAAAAAGAAGTTACAAAAGAGTTTTCAGGTACGCTACATAATCTTTATGGACCAACAGAGGCCAGCATTTTCATGTCTCATTATCAATGCGTAGAAAATCCAAAATACAATAGTGTTCCTATTGGGAAACCTATTTTGAATAGTAGCATGTATATTTTGGATGACGAGAAAAAATTAGTGCCAAGAGGCATTCCAGGACATATTTACATTGGAGGTGAAATCCTAGCAGAAGGATATTGGAAAGATATAGAAAAAACAGAAAAAGTTTTTGTAAAACCTTCTGATGATATTTCCGATAAAGTTATTTATAAGACAGGAGATATTGGTAGAATGATGATGGATGGAAATTTTGAATTCCACGGAAGGAATGATCATCAAATAAAGATTAGAGGATATCGAGTTGAATTAGGTGAAATTGAAGCGGCAATCCTTAAATATTCTGGAATAAGAGAAGTGGTTGCATACAAACATCAACAAGATATTGATGATGAAAGACTCAATGCTTTGATTATAGCTGAAACATTTATAAATACAGATGATCTAAAAAGAACATTAAGTCTACTCTTACCAAAATACATGATTCCGTCATTTATCTATCAAGTAGACACAATTCCAAAGTTGCCCAATGGAAAGATAAACTTTAAAGCTTTGGAAGAAAACAAGCAGAAAAAAACAATGAACAATACACAAAATAAGAACTCAAATGAAAACGATGTTGAGGCCACTATTTATAAAGTTTGGACTGAAGTAATTGGCCATGACGACTTTTCAATGACTGATAATTTCTTTGACGCTGGAGGTCATTCAATTCTATTCTTAAAAATAAAAGACAAGCTAGAAAAAGTATTGTCTATGGATTTTTCAATTATAGAATTATATCAATATCCAAACATTAAATCGCTAGCCGAAGAATATCGAAAAAGATACGCAAACTTAGCTTCTGATAAAGCAAAAGCTATTAGAAGTAGAATTCAACTTAAAAAACAATCTTATGGAAGATCAAGGAGAAAATAAGGACAAAATTGCTATTGTAGGTTTAGACTGTCGTTTACCTGGAGCAAATAACACACAAGAATTTTGGGAAAACTTAGTAAAAGAAAGAGAGTCTTTAGTAGAATTTACTGACGAAGAGTTAGAAGCTGCTGGAGTATCTCCTAAAAAATACAAAGATCCAAATTATGTAAGAAGGAGAGGAATTGTTAGAGACGCTGATATGTTTGATGCAGAGTTTTTTAATTTTACTCCCAGAGAAGCAGAATTGTTAGATCCACAGCACCGTCTTTTTATAGAATGTGCTTGGCATGCACTAGAAGATAGCGGTATAGATCCGTTTAACACTGATAAAAAGATTGCCGTTTTTGGAGGAACAGGTTCACCGTATCATCTTATGGATACTATAGAAAATGAATCTGTATTGAAATACGCCAATGGTACCTCAATTATTACCAGTAACGATAAAGATTATGTAACAACTCGTGTATCCTATAAATTGAATTTAAAAGGACCTAGTATTAATGTACAAAGTGCCTGTTCTACTTCAATGGTAGGTGTTGTAATGGGAATAGATAGTTTGCTTAGTTTCCAATCAGATGTTGTTTTAGCTGGTGGAGCTACAGTAGAACTTCCTGCTACTAAAGGATATATGTATCAAGCAGGTAGTTTAGAATCTCCAGACGGAAAATGTAGAACCTTTGATAAGGATGCTCAAGGAACTGTATTTAGTAGAGGAGGAGGAGTAGTTGCCTTAAAGAGGTTAGAAGATGCAATTGAAGATAAAGATCATATTTATGCAGTTATTTTAGGAGGAGCTATCAACAATGATGGAAATAGAAAAGCTGGTTATACAGCTCCTAGTGTTCAAGGTCAAGTAGAAGTAATTACTGAAGCTTTAGAATTTTCAGGAATAAGCCCAAGATCTATTTCTATGGTTGAAGCTCATGGTACAGCAACACCAGTTGGAGATCCTATTGAAGTTTCATCATTAACAGAAGCCTTTTCTCAATATACAGATGATAAACAATATTGTGCATTAGGTTCAGTAAAAACAAATATTGGTCATACAGATGTTGCTTCTGGAATTGCTAGTCTTATAAAAACATCATTAAGTTTAAAACACGGAATAATTCCAGCATCTTTAAACTATAACGAATCAAATCCAGCAATTAACTTTAACGAAAGTCCATTCTTTGTGAATACAAAAACTAAAGAGTGGCAAAGAAATGGAACACCAAGAAGAGCCCTTATAAACTCTTTTGGAGTGGGAGGTACCAATGCATGTGTTATTCTTGAAGAGCCACCAAAGCCTAAGAAAGAAGAAACAAAAAAACAGTACGATACTTTGTTCCTTTCAGCACATCACAAAGATTCGTTTGAAAATTATTGTAAAGAATTAAAAGATTTCATCGAAACCCAACCAGATGTTAATTTAAATCAGTTAGCACATACATCAAGGGTAGCTAGAAAAGCAATGAAATACAAAGGAGTATTTCCATTTAAAGACCGTGAAGATCTTTTAAAAAGCTTAGAAAAATCATCACCAGTCAAACAAATTACAACTGACAGTAAGGAACTTGTATTTATGTTTCCTGGACAAGGAAATCAATTCATAAATATGGGAAGAGAATTATATCAAAACATTCCAGATTTCAAGGAGTGTGTTGATCATTGTTCTACAATTCTTAAATCGATTATCAATATCGATATCAGAAAAGTTATTTTCCCTTCTGATGAAGATTTTGAAAAATCAAAAAAAGAAATAGACGATACGTATATAACTCAGCCTGCTATTTTTATGATTAGTTATGCTTTGGCTAATACATTACAGAATTATGGTATCAAGCCAGATAAACTAATTGGTCATAGTGTAGGAGAGTATGTAGCGGCTGCGGTTTCAGGTATCATGTCGTTAGAAGATGCTTTAAAAGCAGTAGCTGTTAGAGGTAAACTTGTTTTTGATCTTCCTCAAGGATCTATGTTAGCTGTATTGATGAGTGAAAAAGAATTGTTAAAAATTCTTCCAAAAGAATTGTGCGTTGCCGTTATTAATAGTCCAGAGTTAGTAGTGGTTTCAGGAGAAACAGAACACATAGAATCTTTTGCCAAGAAGTTAAAAGAAGATAGAGTATTCAATAAATTGTTGCCTACTTCTCATGCTTTTCATTCTACAATGATGGAACCTTGTTTAGAAGAATTTAGTGAGTTCTTTAAGTCTGTAACATTAAATATTCCTAAAATTCCTGTGATTAGTACGGTAACAGGTAAATTAATGACAGACGAGCAAGCTCAAGACAGAGACTATTGGATTAACCATGTTATAGATCCTGTTAGATTTGGAGATGCCGCAGATCAGATATTGGTAAACGAATCAGCAGTGTTTTTCGAATGTGGACCAGGACAATCTTTAGAATCGGCAATTAAGAGAAGGCTGAATAAAGAAATGAAACATGCGGTAATTTCAACATTAAATGAAAAATCTGATGCCGTAATTTCTATGGATAATGCAATAGGAAAATTGTGGATGGAGGATATTCCTGTAGACTTTGAAGCAAGATTTAATTCTTCAGAGTATGAAAAAATGCCGTTTCCATTACTTCCTTTTAACCGTAAATCATATTTGGTAGATTTCTCTTCAAATACTTCCAATGTTTCAACAGGAGAAAACGAAAAAACTCCTATTGTAGAAGATTGGTATTATACAGCTACATGGAAAAAAACCAGTGCAATAGACTTTCTTCCAAAAATAGAAAAAGAAGAAGTTACTACTTCTGAAAAATGGATTGTTTTTGTACAAGGAGAACTTTCTAAATCTATCGTAAAAAACCTTCAAGAACAAGGCAAGGATTATTATACAGTTCACCAAGGTAAAGCCTACGATCAAGATGGTAGTACCTTTGTAATTGATGTAACAAACAAGGAAGATTATGAAAGAGTTTTTGAAGCTGTTAAAGAAGAGGATACTACCTTAAAAGTAATATACTCTTGGTCTTTTGATGATGATGAGAAAAACGAACTCTCTTTAGAAAATGCACAAGAGAATTTAAATAGTAATTTTTACAATCTCTTGTATTTGCAAAAAGGAATTTTATCCAATAATATTACTGAAAACGTACGACTAGTTTCATTAATTAATGACGGTTTTGATGTTATAGGAAGCGGAATTGCAAAACCAGAAAAAACGTTAGTTGTAGGTCCTACGAAAGTATTATACAAAGAACACTTAGGAATTTCAACTCAATTAATAAATATTACTTCAGTAAAATCGAATTTGGAGCCAAAATTGGCTACACAAATTATAAAAGAAGTAAATGCTGAAACTGATGAGAATATTATTTCATATTCAGGATTGCATAGATGGACTCAGACTTTTGAGCAAATAAAGATTCCAAATGACCCTTCTAAACTCATAAAAGACAATGGTGTATATATCATTACTGGAGGATCTGGAGGTATTGGTAGAGTTTTATCTGAATTAATTGCAAAAAGAGTCAAAGGAGCTACTATTGTTTGGACAGGAAGAAAAGAATTTCCAGACAGAAACGATTGGGCAAAACTCTTGGAAGACAAAAATACAGATGCAGTCTTAAAAGATAAGATTACAACAATTCAAAAAGTTGAAGAACTAGGATCTAAAGTAGCTTACTATAGTGTTGGTGTTTTAGATTTTGATAAGATGAAACAAACCTTTGATGATGTAGAAGAAAAGTATGGTGCCATTAATGGAGTTGTACACTCTGCAGGAGTTGCTGGAGGAGGTGTGGTTGCTTCTATTGAAAATGAAAAAATTACACCAGTTATCAATCCTAAAGTACAAGGAACTTTAATTATTAAAGAACTTTTGAAAGATAGAGAAGTAGATTTTATTCATTTGTATTCTTCAATTACAGCTATTTTAGGAGAAACAGGAAGAGTAGATTATATCTCTGCAAATTCATTTATGGATGCCTGTGCAAATGCACCAGGATGGTTGCACAAATCTGCCGTGGTAAGTTCAATCAACTGGGGTCAGTGGGGTCTTATAGGAATGGCTGCCGATTGGAGGTTAGGAACAAAAAAGAAAAAGAATCAACCACAACACAAAACAATTGGGCACTCAGCTGAGAATCATCCAATTGCTGTGTCATTCTCACATAAAAATGAGAACGAATCTTGTTATAAAGTAAACTTGAATGCTGATAAAAACTGGATTTTCACAGAGCACTTACTAACCAGTATTCCAACAATGGTAGGAACTTCTTATGTAGATACGTTAATGAAATGGAAAGAAGAAGAAGGAATATCGGGTACATTATCGCTTAGAAACACAGAATTCTTATCGCCTTTAATGATGTTAAAAGGAATGCAGAAAGATCTATATCTGTTCTGCGACAAGAAATCCAATGGCGATTATGCATTTGTGTTCAAAAGCATTGCCGAAGGATCTGAAGCAACAACAAAAGAAGGATGGCAAGATCATTTTAGTGGTGAGCTAACATTCAAAGAAAATGCGAAACCTGAAAAGGTGAATACAGCTAAGTTGTTAGAAGAGATGCCTAATTATGATGATGCTAGACATACTTTGGTGCTTACAGATGGAAATAATAAACCAACACTACAGTATAGTAAACGTTGGGATTGTAAAGACAAAACCCATATAGGAGAAAATGAATGGATTACAAAACTTTCATTACACGACGAGTTTAAAGATGATTTCTCTCACTTCTTCTTGCACCCATCTATGTTAGATGTAGCTACTTCTGCACATTTTGCATACATGCAATTAACCAGTAGTTATTTACCATTCTCTTATGGTGAAGTGAATTTATATGCACCTTTTGAACAAGAATTGTATGCATATACCAAAGTTTCTTCAGCAGATCCTATAGAAAATCAACTTGCTTTTGATTTTTATATTGTTAATGCAGAAGGAGATACCATAGCTGAAATATTAAATTACTCTTTTACCAAACTTGCAGATTTATCTAACGATAGCTCAAGTAAAAAAGAAGAAGAAGAACTTGTTGCTGACGCATTAGAAGATGATATTTTACCAGAAGAAGGTGAACAAGTAATAGATACGATGTTGAGTACAGACATATCTCAAGTAATTGTCTATACAATGGACTTACAAAGAGATATTGATGATTCTACACGATCTGTATTAATTCAGAAAAGAAAAGATAAAATATCTAACGTTAAAAAAGTTGAAGACATAGATGATAGACCAGATATTGATGAAGCTTATGTAGCGCCAGAAAATGAAATAGAAATTAACATCGCTATGATTTGGACAGCTATTTTAGGAATCAATAAAATTGGATCAAATGATTCTTTTAATAACTTAGGAGGAAATTCATTGCTAGCTATACAAGTAGTTTCTGGAATTAATGATGAGTTTGAAGTAGCAATCACAACAGACGAATTTGTAAATAACCCAACTATAGCTAAGTTAGCTGAATTAGTACTTGAAAAAATATTAGGAGAACATTCAACAGAAGATCTTGAAAAACTTTTAAACGAATAATTCATGAGTGATTTTTTAAAGAAATTAAAAAGTTTACCGCCAGAAAAACAAGCAGAACTACTGGCGAAACTCACTAAATCAAAGAAAAAATCAGGAAAAAGCGAAATAGATTTTTCTAAAAACTTTCAATATAGTTTTAAGTCAGATATGGCTTTTGATTTTGCTATAGAACAAACCGAAATCTCAGATCCTGGTGATGATCATGTTCAAATTAGAGCTAAAGCTTCAAGTTTGAATTTTAGAGATGTTATGATTGCATCTAAGCAATATCCAAGTTCTCCTGGAGTACCATCAAATATGGGGTCAGATTATGCAGGAATTGTTGAAAAAGTTGGAAAGAATGTTACACATGTAAAACCAGGCGATGAAGTAATATCCTTACATATAGGGCATACCAGACATGATGGCGTAGTAAGAGAAAATTGTCATTTTATTAAAACATTCAATGCTCATAAAGGCGTTGTTTGTCTAAAACCTAAAAACTTATCTTTTGTAGAAGCGTGTTGTGTGCCAACAGTATTCTTAACTGCATACATAGGTTTAATTAAGTTAGGAGGTTTAAGCAAATCTCAGAATGCATTAATTCATACCGCATCAGGAGGAGTTGGATTGTCTGCTATTCAGATAGCTAAATGGAAAGAAGCTAATATTTTTGCTACTGCAGGAACCGAAGAAAAAAGAGAACATTTAAGAAACAATGGTATTAAAAATGTGTACGATTCAAGATCTATAGACTTTGCTAAGATTTTAAAATCTGAAAATACCGAAATGGACATTGTTTTAAATACTCTAGCAGGAGAAGCAATGTTTGAAAGTGTAAAACTGTTAAAATCATTTGGAAAGTTTATTCATATCGATAAAAAAGATATCGCTAATGATACCGCTTTTGGAATGAAGTTGTTTAGAAACGGAATTGTATTTCAGTTTTTAGATATCTCATTATTGTTTTTTAACCCAAAAGAGATTTATGAAGCTCTTGAAGAAATAGTAGAATTATTTGAAGAAGATGCTTTTAAAGCTATTTATCATACAGTATACCCTATACAAGACTTAAAAAAAGCTATTACAGCAATGTCTAGAGGAACTCATATTGGTAAACTGGTTGTGAAGTATGATTAAAAAACAAAAAGACTAAATGCAAGATTCTTTAAAAGATAAATTAAAAGGGTTAAGCCCAGATCAAATACGGAAATTACTTGCATCCAGAAATAAATCAGGAGAAAAGAAAGTTAAAAAAGAGTTTGAGAAAATGCCCCGTACTTCTAATGAGAAGTACCCATTGTCTAAAGCTCAAGAAAGAATTTGGTTTTTATCTTATTTGTTTAAAAATACATCTCTTTATAATATACCCATAGCGGTTAAATTACAAAGAGATGTCTCTATAGAAAATTTGAAAACAGCTTTACAACAAGTTGTTGTACAAAATGAAATTCTCAGAACAACATTTCATGAAGAAAATGGGATGGTTTTTCAAAAAATACATTCCTCATACTCACCTAAGTTAAATTATGAAGACATTAGTGAACATAAGGGTGATAAAACAAAATTGATTGACGAAATTGCCCTAGAGCATTCTTCCATTCAATTCGATTTAACACAGCTTCCATTATTTTCTGCCAAGCTAGTAAAAGTAGACGATAAGGAATTTGTAATGCTTCTAAACTTGCAGCATATTATTTCTGATGGATGGACGAATACACTCTTGTCGAACGATTTAAATATTGATTATAGCAACATAACTGTTGGTACTCAAAAAGAGTACTCTTATGTAGACTTTGTAAAATGGGAACAAGATTGGCTGCAATCGGAAAAGTATAACGAACAGATTGATTTTTGGAAAGATAAATTAATAAACCCGCCACCATCAGCTAGATTTCCTAAAGATTTTTATAACAATGAAGAATCTTATGAAGGAGGTTTATTAGTGCATCACTTTCCTGAAGAAACATTTCAAAAAATCAATGCATTTTGCCAGAAAAACAACTATACAGCCTTTCAGTTTTATCTGGTATGCTTTACCATTCTTTCTAGTGTTTACACACAAGAGAAAGATTTGGTTATTGGTACACCAGTAGCAAATAGGAATTCTCATTATTTTCATAAAACATACGGGCTCTTCTTTAACTCACTTCCAATGCGATTGATGGTAAATGAGAACATGTCATTTTATGAACTCATGAAAGAATCCATTCAAAACATAAATCAGTATATGAGGAGACAAGAAGTTCCTTTTACTGAAATAATTAAAGCCATCAACCCAAAGAGGAACTTAGATGAAAATGTACTCTTTAACATGCATTTTGCATATCAACACTTTCCTAAAAGAAATAAAAATGAGGAGTATGGGTTACTTCCTATAGATTATAAAACTTCAAAGTTTGATATCAATTTATGGGTAGAAGTTGCTGGAGATGATTCTAAAATATCATTGACATATAAGAATCAACGAATTTCTAAAACAAAGGTTGAACGATTTCTGAAGCATTATCAGAACTTGATAGATGTTGTTATAGAAAATCCAGAAATTCCCATTAAAGAGCAAGTGGTTTTTCCCAAAAATGAACTTTCAATTATCTCTGGAAAAAATATAAAATATCCAGAAAATTCATGGTTGGAATTGTTTGAAAAAGCACTAGAAAACTCTCCTGAAGCTATTGCAGTTGTTGATTCTGAAGGAGAAATTACTTATTCTGAATTAAACGAGAAAGCCAATTCTTTAGCCCAGTTATTTATTGAAAAAGGAGCTGTAAAAAACGATGTAATCATCTTAAATACAGGAAGAAATGTTTCTTTTGTGATTGGAATGTTAGCTTGTTTTAAAGCAACCTGTACTTATTTGCCAGTAGCATCAAATATTCCAGAAGAAAGATTGCAGTTTATCATCCAAGACAGTAAAGCAAAACTACTTTTTTCGGATAAAAAACAAGACAATATTACGTGTGTCTCACCTAATGATTTGAATGATATATCTTTAAATGCAATTAAAGAAAGCAACCAACTCAAATCTTCAGACGCCGCTTACATTATTTATACTTCAGGAACCACAGGAAAACCCAAAGGAGTTGTTATTTCTCATGGAGCCTTATTAAACTATACGAAAGGATTAGAAAATGTAGTAAATGATAAAAGTTTAAAAACATATGCTCACGTATCTGCTATTGAAGCTGATTTAGGAAATACATCTATTTTTCTATCTCTAGGTTACGGAGCAACACTCTTACTACCATCACAAGAGACTTTATTGGATCCGCACTTAATGAGTACCTTTTTAAGAGAAAATCCAGCTGATGTAATGAAAATTGTTCCTTCTCATTTAGAAGCTTTCTCAGAGATAATTACAGATATTCTTCCTAAAAAAGTATTGTTGTGTGGAGGGGAAGCAATGTCGGATACATTACTTTCATTAATCCAAGAAAACAAATCCAAAGAATTAAGAGGAATCAATCATTACGGGCCAACAGAGACTACAATTGGTGTGATGACGTATGAGTTAGATTTTGATACATTGTCTGATAAAGTTCCAGTAGGAAACCCTATCAATAATACTGGAGTTTATATTGTAGATTCAATATTAAATCCAGTTCCCAAAGGAGTTGAAGGAGAAATTTGTATTAAGGGAAACAATTTAGCAAACGGTTATTTAAATGACGAGAACCTAACTCAAGACAAATTTGTAAAGATTGACGGAGAAGTATTTTATAAAACAGGAGATAAAGGAATTGTAAACGAGTTAAACGAAGTTATCTTTTTAGGAAGATCAGATTCTCAAGTAAAGATCAATGGATTTAGAATCGAGTTAAGCGAAATAGAATCGGTTTTAAAGAACTATGAAGAAATAGACAATGCCGTAGTATATCTTTTAGAAGATTCTAACCAGTCTAAAAAAATAGGAGCAGCAATTCAAAGCTCAAAAAATATTCAAGCTGGTAAACTAACTTCTTATGTGAAAAAATATTTACCTGAAGTTTTTGTTCCAGCCTATACATTTGTAGAGAAAATTCCATTAACATCTAATGGAAAAATAGATTATAAAGCTTTAAAAGAAATACGTGTTTCTAATGAAACTGAAGAAGTAAAAGCACTACCTAGAGATCTGTTTGAAATCAAACTATTAGAGTTTTATAAAGAGTTGTTCTCTAATAATGAGATTACAATAGAAGATAGTTTTTTTGATATAGGAGGTCATTCTCTTTTAGCAATCAAACTCATCTCGAAAATCAATAAAGAATTTAATAGTCAACTTGCCATAGCAAATCTTTTCAGCCATAGCTCTGTTAGAGAGTTAGCGGGTATGCTAAGAAGAAATGCAAGTCAAAATTCCACGGTAGATAATCCAATAGCCTTGGTAGAAAAGCAAAACTCTCAAAAGAGTATATGGATACATCCAGCTGGAGGAAATATAATGTGTTATTATCCGGTAGGAATGGCACTTTCTTCAACAATGGACACTTTTTCATTTGAATACACAAGTCCAAAAGAAGAAAACAACTCCCTTACTATAGAGAAATTAGCTAATCATTATTTTAATACATTACAACAGAAAGAATTTACATCTAACCTAATTCTTGCTGGTTGGTCTATGGGATCTTTAGTAGCTCACCAAATGGCATGTATATTAGCGGAGAAAAACATAAAAACTCCAGTAGTTTTATTAGATCAACCTGCAATAAGTCATAGTAAAAAAGAAGATGTTACATATAAGGATAGATTGTATACTTATCTGCGAAAAGTGCATGTTTTTACTAGTGGAAAATTTGATAAGAAGATTATTGAAAACGATATTGTAGATTATGAAGGGATTTTAAATGAATTTATCAAAGTTCAATTAACACCAGAAGAAACAACAATAGAAAACTTTAAAGAGTTTTTAGACATTCTTGTTAAACACAATGAGATTGTAACTGAGTTTGAACCCACAATGTATGACGGACCAGTTCTACTGTTAAAAGCAGAAGAAAACTTAATTATAGAAGAAAATTCAGTTGCACATTCAGACGATCTAGGATGGGGCAAGTATTGTTCTAATCTAACAATTATTGAAGTTCCAGGAAATCACATTACAATGATAAACCTTGAAAACTCAAAAGTAATTGCTGATGTAATTCAACAATGGTTAACCAGTATTAGATAAAGAATGAAAACGAAAGAAACATATTTTGTGAACTTTACTGAGAATGAGAAAAAACTACGGTTTATCTTATCTAAGGGAGAATATGATTCTACTATACAAGATTTCTATTCTCATCTTTCTTCAGAAGAAAAACAAATCGTTGAAAACTTTAAAGCCAGTAGTCGCAAAAACGAATTCATTGCAGGAAGAATCCTTGCAAAAGAGAATATAAGATTACTGCAAAAAGAACTCACTGAAACTGGAATTAATATTGAAACCGGAGTATGGGGTTTCCCTTTAATTCAAACTAAGGGTATTAGTAATATGCAAATTTCTATTGCGCATACAAAACATCATGCCGCTGCATTCTTGGCGGAAGACAATACTTATCCTATTGGAGTTGATGTTGAGGAAATTTTAGCCGAGAATGAAGAATCTTTAGATTTTTATTTATCTAGATACAACAAAGACTTCTCATTACAAGAAAAGTATATTTACTGGGCGTCAAAAGAAGCTGTGTCTAAAGCTCTGAGAACAGGATTTACAATACCTGAAGGTGTTTTTGAAGTCAAAGAAATTAAAGCTATAGGAACATTTTATGAAGTAAGTTTTAAGCATTTAACTAGGCTAAAAGCTATTGCTTGGATTCAACAAAACACTGTAATAAGTATGGCTTTTCCAACGGAATTAAAATTTGATTCCATAAAAAGCGTAACTTTTTAGAAGTTAACAACTAAACACTAGAACCATGGCAAAAAGAATTTTTTTAGATGCATTTTTCTACTTAGCAGTTCCCTTATTATTATGGAACCTTTTTAGAGAAAACTTAGGAGATTATTACGCTATACTTTACGGAATGCTACCCGCAGTAATTTATACGGTAGCAATGGCTGTAATAAAAAAAGAATGGAATGTAACAGGAATCTTCTTTTTATCATTGATCTCACTGAATTTTATTTTCAATTTAATTTCAAAAACAGCTGAACAAGAATTGTGGAATGGTGTATATATGAGCATTATATCAATTGTCTTTTACGTATTAACCATACTCATTAGAAAACCAATTGGAATGTACTTTTTCATTGATTATGCATACGCCAAAGGAATACCTAGAAAAGATTCAGCAACGCTATATCGTTCGCCTGAAAATTACGGTTATTTTGTTTGGTTTACTCTATTTCTTGTACTTAGAGAAGTAGTTACAGGTGGTATAAAATCATTTTTGATTTTCAATAAAGGAATAGAATCATTCAATACAATACAGATAACAAGTTCTGTGATAGGTTATGTGTTTACTGGGCTTACAGTTTTCTATGTAATCTATATCATCAAAAAAACAAAGAAATAGTTGAAAGCATAAATAAAGAAAATCTAAGGCAAAATATAGAAGCCATGTTTAAATTAATCTATGGTAATTGGATGCAGCAATGCACCTATACTTTTGCCGAATTGGCTTTTGCGGATGTTCTTCAAAAAGCGCCCAAAACTCATACAGAATTAACTGAAGAATTAAATCTCGATGGTATTTACTTAAAGCAATTTTTACGATGTATAACCGAACTTGGATTTGTTAATTTTAATACCAGTACTAAAGCGTATGAGTTAACAGAGTTTGGAGCATTGCTTAGTAGCAACCATCCTTATTCTAAAAGAGCAGAAGCAAGATTGAATGGTGCAGAATACCGTTACATGCCTTGGGGACATTTAACCTCTATTTTAAAAAATGGAAACGGACCAAAGTATTCACCAACAATAGAAACCGGAACTCTAGATTATTTACAAGACAAGCCAGAATTACTTGAAGTTTTTCATGAAGCCATGTTTAAAATATGGAAAACTGAGGATGATAAAATTGTTGAAGCTTTTGATTTCAGTCCCTTTAAAAAAGTGATGGATATAGGTGGAGGTAAAGGATCTTTTTTAATGAAAATGCTTGAAAAGAATAACCAATTGGAAGGAGTTGTCTTTGACCTCGATACCACCTTTGAAGACACTGTGCTTGGAAAAGATAATATGATAAGTGGCGATTTTTTTAAAGAAGTTCCAGATGTTGCAGATCTCTATACAATGAAGAATGTCATTCATAATTGGCCAGAAGACAGAACAAAGAATATCTTAACAAATGTGAGAAAAGCTATGGATTCTTCTGATGGAATTGATACTCCCAAAGATCAAAAAAGACTACTAATCATTGAAAATATTCTTCCAGATGATGGTTCTGGTGATATTTCTAACTGGATGAGTTTAAACTTTATGATCTTGGTGAATGGACAAGAAAGGAATAAAGAAGAGTATAGAATTTTAGGAAAAGAATGTGGATTCCATCTAGAAAAAATCTATTCTACAGAAACAAATAGAGAAATTATAGAGTACTCTCTATTATAATATCTTCTCACTAAACAAGTCAATATTCTTTTTAGCTTCTTGAGCAATATCATCACCTGTAAACCAAGAATGTGTGTCACCTAAATAGTGCATTCCTAAATAGTTGGCACTTTCAAGAAAAGGCATAGAAAACCCTTTTTTTAAATCGTTTTCACCTGAGTTGCTAAACATGGCCATTTTTTTCCCTCTTAATTGTCTACCCAATTCCTTTCTGTAATGTAGTAGGTCAGAAAGACGATCAAAGAAAATTTTCATAGTACCACTCATATTATACCAATACACCGGCGTAGCAAAGACAATAGTGTCGTATTGAGAGATAACTTTCTCCATAAGAGGTAAAAAATCATCATTACTATTTTTAAATTCATAGTCAAAAGGCCCTATTGTATAATCCAACAAGTCAATTACATCAAAATCATTATCCTTATTTAAATAATCAATTATTTTTTGTGTATTTCCTTTTCTCTTAGAACTTCCCTTAATAATTACTGTTGATCCCATACTTTAAACTTTAGAGGTTTAAAAGTCCTAAAAACATCTAAAAGACATGATAAATTATCATTGTTATTACTTATAAATAGAAAGAGAAAATTGATGCTGTACATAAAAGGTTTTTTATATTTATACATTATTATAACCTTTTGAAATAAGTATACTATATGGAATTGAAATTGACAAAACCCCTTGTGTTTTTTGACTTAGAAACAACTGGAGTAAATATTGGTACAGATAGAATTGTAGAAATTTCTATTTTAAAAATATTCCCAAACGGAAACAAAGAAAGCAAAACATGGTTGGTCAATCCAGAAATTGAAATTCCAGCAGAAGCAACAGCAATTCACGGAATAACAAATGAAAAAGTAGTTACAGAACCAACATTTAAAGAATTGGCAAGTACTGTAAATGAAATGATTTCTGATGCAGACCTTGCTGGATTTAATTCCAATCGTTTTGACATTCCATTACTTGCTGAAGAATTATTAAGAGCAGGAATTGATTTTGATATGAATACTAGAAAAGCCATCGATGTACAAGTTATTTTCCACAAAAAAGAACAAAGAACCTTAAGTGCAGGATATAAATTCTATTGCGGAAAAGATTTAGATGATGCTCATTCAGCTGAAGCAGATACCAATGCTACCTATGAAATATTAAAAGCACAATTAGATCGTTATGATGATATAGAGAATTCAGTAGACGCTTTAAGCGAATACTCTTCGCATACAAAAAGAGCAGATTTTGCTGGATTTATTTTGTTTAACGATAAAGACCAAGAGATTTTTTCCTTTGGAAAATATAAAAACAGAACTGTAGAGGAAGTTTTAAAAGAAAACCCAGGATACAATGCTTGGATACAGAATGCAGACTTTCCCTTATACACAAAGAAAGTTTTAAGAGAAATCAAACAACGTATGTCAGCTCCTAAAAGCACAATGACTGACGAAGAAAAATTAAAAGCATTGCAGCAAAAATTTAATCTAAGATAAATGAAGCAAATATTCTTAGCCTTCTTATTTATTACCTGTTCTTTAAATGCACAAAGAATCACTTTTGAAGGGAAACTGTTAGATGCTATAACAAAAGAACCTGTAGTCTATGCAAACCTTAGCTTTTTAAATACAGAAAAAGGAATTTCATCTAATGAAGATGGAAGTTTTTCTATGTACTTAGACCAAAAATATTTGCAAGGAAAGATTCATATTTCTTGCTTAAACTATAAAGACACTATTATAAGTGCTAACGCATTACAAAAAGGAGTTGTGTATTTGCAACCTAAAACAGAAATTTTAAATGAAATTATTCTCTCTAGAAAACTTGAAAAACATGTAATCTTAGACCCTGTCAAAAAAGACATTACACGAATGCATAGCAGAGGTTTAAGAATGGTTGCCAAGTATTTTCCGAATACGAAAAAGAATGATTGCTGCTCTTATCTAACAAAAATCACCATCGAATTTCCAAGAAGAGGAAACAAGAAGTCAAAGTTTCGTTTTCGAATTTTTGACAGAGATCCTGAAACAGGAAAACCAAAATCAGATCTTTTGCTAGAAAATATTCCCGTAAATGTTACCGAAGATCAAACTCGTGTAGAACTAGATGTTACAGATCACAATATTAAGATGCCCAAAGATGGTTTCTTTGTTGCTTTTGAAAAGTTGTTTATTCCGTATAACAAATATGGTAAGAATAAGAACAATCCTTTGGAAGAAGGATTCTATTCACCTGTAATTGGGGTAACCAAATCCAAAGCTTTCAAAAAATACAGTAGAAATTATATTTATGTGAAAGGAGAATGGCTTGAATTACCCGTAACCAAAAGAGGTAGATTTAAAGGTCATGTTCCTGCAATTTCCGTAACTTTATCAAATTAAAAGTAGCGTAAGATTATGTTTGTAGAATATCAAAATTTACCTAGTAATTCAAGAGTTTGGATTTATCAATCCGATAGAGAATTTACACAAAATGAAATAACATATATTTCTGAAAGAGCTAAAGACTTTGTAGAACAATGGACAAAACACGGATCGGATTTAAAAGGATCTTTCACCATCAAATACAATCAATTTTTAGTATTAGCAGTTGATGAAGGTTTTAATGGAGTGTCTGGATGTTCAATTGATGCATCTGTTCACTTTGTACAGCAACTAGAAAAAGCATTGCAAATAGATTTAATGGATAAAATGAATATTTCATTTAAGAGCGGAGAACACATCAATGTTGTTAAAATGAATGATTTCAGGCAATACGCCAAAGAGAAAAAGATAACCAAAGAAACCACGGTTTTTAATAATATGGTAACTACAAAAAATGAATTAGAAAATAAATGGGAAGTTCCTGCTGAGCAAAGTTGGCACAAACGATTTTTGGTGTAATTTTTGAAGACTATTATTGCAATGAAAAAAATTCTATTTCTTTTAGTTCTACTTGTCTTTACAAAATCATTTTCTCAAAATTTAGATCCTTTGAGAACTGATGATTATTATGCTCAGTTAAAATGGGTAGACAGTATTATGAATCAAATGACAGTTGATGAAAAAATTGGTCAATTGTTTATGATTCAAGCCTATTCTAATAAAGATTCTGTTCATGAGAATTTTATTAAGGAAATGCTTACAGAATATCATGTAGGGAATTTGATTTTCATGCAAGGTACACCGCAAAAGCAAGCAGAACTTACCAATAAATATCAATCTTTAGCCAAAGTTCCTTTGCTAATTGCTATAGACGGAGAATGGGGGTTAGACATGAGGCTAAAAGAAACCTATAGATTTCCTTGGAACATGACTTTAGGAGCTGTTCAAGACAATCAACTCATATCCCAATTTGGAGAACATTTAGGAAAACACTGTAGGAGATTAGGAATTCATGTAAATTTTGCACCTGTGGTAGATATCAATACCAATCCAGAGAATCCAATTATTGGAAATCGTTCATTTGGTGAAGATAAAAATAATGTTACCCAAAAAGCCATTGCTTTTAGTCAAGGAATGTCGAGTCAAAATGTAATTGGTACGGCAAAACATTTTCCAGGCCATGGAGATACATCTACAGACTCGCATATTGGACTTCCGGTTTTAAATTTTGATAAAGAACGGTTAGAATCTATAGAGTTATATCCGTACAAAAGAATTTTTGATGGAGGTGTTGCTGGAGTGATGACCGCACATTTGAGTATTCCAGTCTTAGAATCTAATCCTAAACTTCCTACTTCCTTATCGAAAAAAGTAGTAACAGATTTACTTAAAGAAGAACTAGGCTTCTTAGGATTGATATTTACCGATGGCTTAAATATGAAAGGAGCCGCAAACTATTCCACATCGGCAGAGATAGATCTTGCAGCCATTCAAGCAGGAAATGATATTCTATTGATACCACAAGATGTTCCCGCAACTATAGATTTGGTAAAGAAGTCTTTAAACAATGGAGAATTGACTATCAATAGAATTGATGAATCAGTTCGAAAAATTTTATTGGCAAAATACAAAGTTGGCTTGCATCAATATCAACCAATCGATACATTAAATCTTATCAAAGAACTCAATACTGTTGAAGATGAGATTTTACATAGAAAATTGGTAAAGGCATCAATGACTATAATTAAGAATAAGAAAAGTATTTTACCTGTAAAAGATTTAAAAAAGAACGAAAAAATAGCCTATGTTTCTTTAGGAGATGATTCAGGAAATCATTTTTTAAACATCTTAAAAAAGTATACAGGTGTAACAAAAGTTTCTGGAGATAAATTAGATCAGGTTATAAATACTCTTGATGATTTTGATTTGGTAATTGTAGGCTACCATAAATCAAATAAACATCCATGGAAACCATTTAAGTTTTCAAATCAAGAGCTTGTTTGGCTTCATGAAATAGCCAGAAAAAACAAAACTATTCTATCAGTTTTTGCAAGTCCCTACAGTCTGTTAGACATAAAGTCATATACAAATATAGAAGCGATTTTAGTTGCTTATCAGAATAGCAAAAATGCACAAGAGATTGCCGCTCAAACTATTTTCGGAGCAATCTCTGCAAACGGAAAACTACCTGTATCAATCAAAAAAGAATTTCCTGCTGGAACAGGGATCGCTACCCAGAGTTTACAAAGATTACAATATACAATTCCAGAAGCAGTTGGAATGTCGTCAGAAAAATTGGCTAAAATAGATTCTGTTGCACAAGTAGTTTTAAAAGAAAAAATGTCCCCGGGATTACAAGTTTTAGTGGCACGACATGGTCATGTGATTTATGAAAAAAGCTTTGGATTTCACACAGATAAAAAGAAAGATTCGGTCAAAAATTCTGATTTGTATGATGTAGCTTCTCTAACTAAGATTTTAGCTTCATTACCAATGCTCATGAAAGCTGAGGAAGACAAAAAAATCCCATTAGGAGCAAGTTTACGTGAGATACTTCCAAAATTTAAAAAGTCAAATAAAGATACCGTTACAGTAAAAGAAATATTGTCTCATTACGGACGGTTACAGGCTTGGATACCCTTTTACACGTTAACTCAAGATAGTATCACAAAGAAAAATTTAAATACATTTTACAGCAGGAAAAGAACTAAGAAATTTAGCATTCAAGTTGCAGAGAATCTGTATTTGCATAAGTCTTATAAAGATTCTATTTACAAGTATATCAAAGAAGCCGATCAAAGAGAGAATATAGGTTATAAATACAGTGATTTAGGATATTATCTTTTCAAAGAAGCCATAGAAAAAAAGTATAGAAAGGGTTTAGATGCATTGGTGCAAAAAGAATTTTACCAATCATTGGGTGCTAATCGAATGACATATCTTCCTCTAAAAAAGTTTGATAAAAAAGAAATTATTCCAACAGAAAAAGACACTTATTTCAGAAATCAATTATTGCATGGTTATGTACACGATATGGGAGCTGCTATGCAAGGTGGAGTAGGAGGTCATGCAGGATTATTTGCCAATGCTAATGATATTGCAAAGATGATGCAATTATATCTTCAAAAAGGATATTACGGAGGAAAGAGATATTTTAAATCGGCAACATTTGATATGTTCAATCAAAGATATTTTGAAGAAGATAAAGTTCGAAGAGGTTTAGGTTTTGATAAGCCACAGTTAAATCCAGATATAAAAGCAACTTGTGGTTGCGTTTCTGAAGACAGTTTCGGACATAGTGGATTTACTGGAACTTATACATGGGCAGATCCACAAAGCGGAATTGTTTATGTATTTCTTTCGAATAGAGTATATCCTAATATGGAAAATCGAGGTTTGGTTAAAGAAGATATAAGAACTGAAGTACAACGACTTATTCAGGAATCGATTCTGCAGAACTAGTATGAAATTTACTAAACAAAAGAACAGCTACTAAAGAACTTACAAAATAGATAGCTGCTGTTTTCCAATCAAAAAACACAAATACTAAATAAGTTTGTATTAGATAAAACAAGCCAAACGTAATAGTGTTAATTCCAAACCTAAACGTATCTACAAACTCAATTTCATCGTTCTTACCATCAATATATTTCCAAAGCAACCAAGGAAGCAAAGAGTTAAGAATAATAATAGGTTTTAGGAAACCAAAAAGATGAGCTTTTTTCTTTCTCTTAGTAATGTTTCCAATCTCAATCATGTTATTTATAACTTGTACCTGAGTGAAATCTACATTTGCTTTGTTGAGTTTATTCAATACATCATGATAATTCTCATCATCAGGAATATGAACAGATAATTGTTGAAGTTGTTTAGTAATTACTTCTTTTAATTTCTTGGTTTCAGTTACTTGATCCTCTGGAAAATAATAATCATTTGCTAAGATAGGTTTTCCGTACTGAAGACTTATGTGAGTTGGATATGTAGAAGAATTTTGATAGGTAATTCCCACAGGTACTATTTGAATTTGTAAGTCAGGATCTTGCTCAAGAGCACCAAAGACAATTCTTGTAAATCCCTTACTTAAGGGCCTAATGGTTCTTTTTCTATTATGGCTTCCTTCAGGGAAAATCATTAGAGCTTTTTGCTTCTTAAGAATAGAAAAACACTGCTGAAAGATTTCTTGATTCTTACCTAATTGCTTTACACCATCTCTAATTCTATAAATAGGCATTAAATTAAGAGTGGCAAGGAATTTCTTTACCAAAGGTTTTTTAAATACAGCTGCTCTTACCAAAAAATGTTGAACCCTAGGGTTGTTAACAGCAACAATTAATGGATCTATTAAACCATTAGGGTGATTCACCATAAATAATACAGCACCTCTTTTAGGAATGTTTTCTTTTCCAGTTACTTTAATTCTTTTTGAATAAAAGAACAATGAAGACTTTACAAGAGCTTTTACAAAATAATACCAGAGAGTTTTCAAAAATCGATAATAAATTAAAATCCTTCTGCAATTCTTTGCAGTTTTTTAGGATTCAAAATGTAAATTTCTTTTCCTTTTAGATTGATTAGTTTTTCTTTTTTGAATGAAGACAACAAACGAATAGCAGATTCTGTGGCAGTACCTATAATACTAGCTATGTCCTCTCTAGAAAGTTGAATGTCTAGAGGACCATCATCAGAAACAGCAAAATTTTCTCTAAGATGCAACAAGGTCTCTGCTAATCTTTGCTTTACTGTTTTTTGAGCCATATCTACAATAACATTATCTGCTTCTTTTAAAGATGAAGCAAGCTCTTTAAGTATGCTCATTGTAAAATTACTATTCTGTTTTAAGTCTTTTACTATCTCTTCTTTAGGAATAAAGCAAACCTCTAAATTATTTACTGCAGTAGCTTTAAGGTTTGAAGGTTCATCACTAATGAGGCTTCTTTCGCCAATCAAATCGCCTTTTTTAATAAGTTTTACAATTTGATCCCTTCCATTACTACTCATTTTAGTAACCTTACAAACACCATCTTTAATACAAAAAACACCATTGATGTATTTGCCCTCTTCAAAAAGAGTTTCACCTTTTTTAACGAATTGTGAAGTTTTACAGGCAGAAATACGAATCAATTCATCTTTACTCAATTCATTTAAAGAGTTGAGTTGACGTACTATGCATTGTTCACATTTACTGCTCATTTTTTGGAATTTGATACTCTAAATTTAGCAAAAAAAAAGCTGATAAATGTCATATTTTTAATGAAAAAGATACCAGAATTTTGTACCAGGCAAAGAGTAAATAATTATGGCATCACAACCTTGTTTTCATTGTGGTACAACCTGCGATAATCAATTGATTACCAGCAAGGACAAAGTATTTTGTTGTTTTGGATGTAAAACGGTCTATGAAATCTTGTCTGAAAATCAAATGACATGTTATTATGACCTTCAAAATAACCCCGGAGCAATTCCCAACGAAATTAAAGGAAAGTATGATTACTTAACTAATGAAAGCATTATTTCTAAATTGCTTGAGTTCGAAGAAGATAATATACATATAGTTACACTGTATATTCCTCATATCCATTGTAGTTCTTGTATCTGGGTATTAGAAAACTTGCAAAGATTAAATCCAAACATTGTTTCTTCTCAAGTTAATTTTCCGAAAAAAACAATTCGCTTACATTATAATAGTAAGAAGACCTCTCTAAAAGAAGTTGTTGTGTTATTGGCCTCCATTGGTTATGAACCATACATTAGCTTAGACGATGCACAACATAAAACAAAAACGGTAAATAGATCTATTTACTATAAACTTGGAGTAGCTGGTTTTGCTTTTGGAAACATTATGTTCCTATCTTTTCCAGAATATTTTGAAGTATCTGAGTTCTGGTTAGAAAAATACAAATACGTTTTTCGATGGTTGATGTTGCTCTTCTCTCTTCCTGTTGTTTTTTATGCGGCAAACGATTATTTTATTTCTGCATATAAAGGACTCAAATCAAAAATTCTTAATATAGATGTTCCTATAGCATTAGGAATTTCAGTTTTGTTTATCAGAAGTACTGTTGAAGTTGTTTTCGATTTTGGAACTGGTTTTTTTGACAGTTTATCAGGATTGGTTTTCTTTTTATTGCTTGGGAAATTTTTTCAACAAAAAACATACAACTTCTTATCGTTCGAACGTGACTACAAATCATATTTTCCAATAGCAGTTACTAGAATAAAAGAACAAAAAGAAGAAAATATTGGTATCTATGAAGTAAAAAAAGGAGACCGATTACTGATTAGAAATCAGGAACTTATTCCTGTAGATGGAATCTTGATGAGTAATCAAACTCACATCGACTACAGTTTTGTAACTGGAGAATCTAAACCAGTTCAAAAAGTATCTGGAGATAAAATTTTTGCCGGTGGAAAACAATTAGAAGGAGCTGTTGAAATGGAAGTACTATCTTCTGTTTCGCAAAGCTATCTTACTCAATTATGGACTAACGATGTATTTAATAAAGAGAATAATTCTTCTTTTCAGTCCTTAACAGATAGCATTAGCAAATATTTTACAATAGCGGTGATAACTATTGCTGTCTCAGCTACACTATTCTGGTTATTGTATGATACGAGTAAAGCTTTGTCGGTTTTCACAGCAGTTTTAATTATTGCATGTCCTTGTGCAATTGCTTTAGCAGCTCCTTTTACGTTAGGAAATATGCTGCGAATCTTTGGAAAGCATAAATTCTATGTAAAGAATACTCAAGTTTTAGAACAGTTAGCTAAAATAGATATGGCAGTTTTTGATAAGACAGGTACCATTACTAGCAATTCTCAAAATGAGATTGCCTATCAAGGTGAAGAATTAACCTCAGAGCAAGAATCTATTTTAAAGAGTGTATTAAGAAACTCAAACCATCCTTTAAGTAGAAAAATTTATGATACGTTGGAAACTTCTTTACATTCAGATCTAAAGAGTTTTAAAGAAGTTGTAGGAAAAGGAATTCAAGCAGAATTTTATAACAATTCAATTAAAGTAGGTTCTGCATCATTTGTAAATGCAAAGGAAAATGTATTAAGTTATGATACCTCTGTTCATGTAAGCTTTAATGACCGCTATACAGGAAAGTACACAATTAAAAATTCATACAGAGAAGGAGTGAAAAAAGTTTTTGATACTCTAGATAAGCAATATGAGCTGGCAATTTTATCAGGAGATAATGAAGGTGAAAAGAACTATTTGAAATCTATTTTGCCAGAGAAAACGGAAATGCACTTTAATCAGAAACCTGAACATAAATTAGATTACATACAAAAGCATCAAGAAAAAAACAAACACGTGATGATGGTTGGAGATGGATTAAACGACTCTGGAGCTTTAGCACAAAGCAATATTGGAATATCTATTTCAGAAGACATTAATGTGTTTTCGCCAGCGTGTGATGGAATTCTTTCAGCAGAGAAATTTAAAAAGATTCCATTGTTTTTAAACTTAACAAAAAGATCGATAAAGGTTATAAAACATGCATTCTTATTATCTTTAGTGTATAACGTTATAGGACTCTATTTTGCTGTGACTGGTCAGTTATCTCCAGTAGTAGCGGCAATACTAATGCCTTTAAGCTCTATAAGTATTGTAGTTTTCACAACGTTAGCAACCAATATTATAAGCCAAAAATTAAAAAAATGAACATTTCAAAATATATAGATCATACTTTACTCAAAGCAACTACAACCAAAGAACAAATACTTCAATTATGCAAAGAAGCTGTTGAGTATAATTTTTATGCTGTATGTGTTAACGGTTGTTACGTGAGTCTTGCAAAAGAATATTTGAAAGAGAGTAATGTGAAAGTGGCTGCAGTTGTTGGTTTTCCTTTAGGAGCTATGGATGTCAAATCAAAAGTAGCTGAAGCTCTAAACTGTATGGCTAATGGTGCTGATGAAATTGATATGGTTTTAAACATTGGATTGTTAAAATCGGGTGATTACGAAGCTGCCTATGAAGAACTAAAAATCATGAAAGAAACTATAGGCAATAAAGTGTTAAAAGTCATTTTAGAAACCTGTTACCTTACCAAAGAAGAAATCATTACAGCTTCAAATTTAGCCCTTAAAGCCAATGCAGATTTCATAAAAACTTCTTCAGGTTTTGGAACGGGCGGAGCAGAATTAGAAGATGTAAAACTTATGAAAGAGATCGTAGGAGAAAAAGCACAAGTGAAAGCTTCAGGAGGAATTAAAGATTATACGATAGCGCTAAAGTTTATTGAAGCTGGAGCTACTAGATTAGGAACATCCTCTGGAGTTAAAATTATAAAGAGAAATAAGGATGGAAATTTTATGGATTATTAGTAACGAATGGAAAATTTAATTCAGAAATACAACGTTCCAGGACCTAGATACACGAGTTATCCAACAGTTCCTTTTTGGAATGATAAAGAGTTTACTAAGAATGCATGGATTCGTTCTTTTCAGAAAACATTTCAAACAACTAATCATAGCGAAGGAATTAGTCTATATATTCACTTACCTTTTTGTGAAAGTTTATGTACATTTTGCGCTTGCCATAAACACATTACTAAGCGTCATGAGATGGAAGATCCGTATATACAAACTGTCCTGAAAGAATGGGAGTTATATACAAATCTAATGAATGAAATACCTGTTGTTAAAGAGGTTCATTTAGGTGGAGGAACACCAACTTTTTTTTCGCCTAAAAATTTGCAAGAATTGATGAATGGTATTTTATCAAAATCTATCAAACATCCTGACTATGAATTTAGTTTTGAGGGACATCCAAATAATACCACTAGAGAGCATTTGCAAGCCTTGTATGACTTAGGTTTTACAAGAGTAAGTTTTGGTGTACAAGATTACAATGAAAAAGTACAGAAGGCTATTCATCGGGTGCAACCTTTTAAACAAGTTGAGAAAGTAACTACGTTAGCTAGGGAGATTGGATACACGTCTATTAGCCATGACTTGGTTTTTGGCTTACCATTTCAAACAAAGGAATGTATGATAGAGACAATTCAAAAAACAAAATCGCTATACCCCGATAGAATTTCATTCTATAGTTATGCTCATGTGCCTTGGATAAAAGGAGTAGGTCAAAGAGGTTTTCAAGAAATAGATTTGCCTAGAGATGAAGAAAAACGAGAATTGTATGAAGTAGGAAAAGATTTGCTTTCAGAATTAGGATATATAGAGATTGGGATGGATCATTTTTCTTTACCAACAGATCATCTATATACATCTACTAAAGCAAAGAAACTACATAGAAACTTTATGGGATATACAGCTCAAAAAACATCTTTAATGATTGGTTTGGGGATGTCTTCAATTTCTGATTCTTGGACAGGGTTTGCACAAAACGTTAAAACTATAAAAGAATACCAAACTTTAGTGAACAAAGGCGAAATTCCTGTTTTTAGAGGGCATATATTATCTGAAAAAGATAGAATAGTTCGTACACATATTCTAAATCTCATGTGTCAATTTGAAACCTCATGGGATTCTACACTTCAAGAGCTAAATATCAACAATTCATTACTCAAAGAATTAGAAGAAGATCAATTGATCATCATAACTCCCCAAAAGCTAAAAGTTTTAGAGAAAGGACAGCCGTTTATTCGTAATGTTTGTATGGCTTTTGATGCTTATTTAAACGAAAATCAGACAACTAAAGAACGTTTTTCTTTAACCGTTTAAAAAGAATCTAAAACATGACAAATATCATGTTTTAAGAAGGTGTCCAGATGTAATTTTACATAGATTTTATCAGGCACCTTATGAGCGTAATTTATTTACTACTAGCACTAAGTATACTTGTTGCTTTAATTTTTTTCATAGCATTTATTGTATCAATAAAGAAGGGTCAATACGATGATTCATACACACCATCTGTAAGGATGTTGTTTGATGATGAAATTGTCAAAGAAACCCCTTCTCAAACCATGAGGTCTACTGAAGTTAAAATAGAAAAATAACTAACTAAATATATTTTTTAAATACTAAACTATGGAAGTACAACAATTTTATTACGACAATAAAATCGTAAAAAAATTCATCTACGCTACTTTACTTTGGGGAATTGTAGGATTCTCTATCGGATTGTTACTAGCGTTTATGTTCTTATTTCCCAATATAACAGACGGAATCTCGTGGCTGAGTTTTGGTCGTTTAAGACCATTACATACAAACGCGGTTATTTTTGCTTTTGTTGGGAATGCTATTTTTGCTGGAGTATATTACTCTCTTCAGCGATTACTAAAAGCCAGAATGGCTAGCGATTTTTTAAGCAAATTTAATTTCTGGGGATGGCAATTAATTATTGTTGCTGCTGCTATTACACTGCCTTTAGGATATACTACTTCTAAAGAATACGCAGAGTTAGAGTGGCCAATTGATATTGCAATTGCTTTGGTTTGGGTTGCCTTTGGAGCCAATATGATTTGGACCATTTTAAAGAGGCGCCAAAGACATTTATACGTAGCGGTATGGTTCTACTTAGGAACTTTTGTTACAGTTGCAGTACTCCATATTTTTAATAGTTTAGAACTCCCAGTTAGCTTCTTGAAAAGTTACTCTGTTTATGCAGGTGTGCAAGATGCTTTAGTACAATGGTGGTATGGGCATAATGCTGTAGCCTTTTTCTTAACAACTCCGTTCTTAGGATTGATGTACTACTTTGTACCCAAAGCGGCTAATAGACCCGTGTATTCATATAGATTATCAATTGTACACTTTTGGTCTTTGATCTTTATTTATATCTGGGCAGGACCACACCACTTGTTATATTCATCATTGCCAGATTGGGCTCAGAATTTAGGAGTTGCCTTTTCTGTAATGTTAATCGCTCCATCTTGGGGAGGTATGATTAACGGATTGCTAACATTGCGTGGCGCTTGGGATAAAGTAAGAACAGACCCAGTTTTAAAATTTATGGTAGTTGCTATTACTGGATACGGTATGGCAACCTTTGAAGGGCCAATGCTATCCTTAAAAAATGTAAATGCTATAGCACACTTTAGCGATTGGGTTATTGCTCACGTACACGTGGGAGCTTTAGCTTGGAACGGATTCTTAACCTTTGGTATGCTGTATTGGCTAATTCCAAGAATGTTTAAAACAAAACTGTTCTCTAAAGGGCTGGCAAACTTCCATTTTTGGATAGGAACTTTAGGAATTGTTATTTATGCATTGCCAATGTATGTTGCTGGATTTGTACAAGCATCTATGTGGAAACAATTTAATCCAGATGGAACATTAACTTATGGAAACTTCCTAGAAACAGTTAATGAAATCGTACCCATGTATTGGATGAGAGCCATTGGAGGTAGTTTGTTTATCCTAGGAGCTATTGTTATGCTATACAATGTTGTGATGACAGTTCGTTCTGGATCAAAAGTAACGGACGAATTAGCAGAAGCTCCAGCTCTTACAAAAGTTTCAAAACATCGATTAAAAGGAGAAGGTTACCACACTTGGTTAGAGAGAAAACCAGTTAAATTAACCATCTATGCTACAATAGCAATTCTTATAGGAGGTATTGTACAAATAATTCCTACACTCTTGGTAGATTCTAATATTCCAACTATTACAAGTGTAAAACCTTATACGCCATTAGAACTAGAAGGTAGAGATATATACATAAGAGAAGGATGTGTAGGATGTCACTCACAAATGATTAGACCTTTTAGAAGTGAGGTTGAACGTTATGACTGGACTACCAACAAGCAATATTCTATGGCTGGTGAGTATGTTTATGATCACCCATTCTTATGGGGAAGTAAACGAACTGGACCCGATTTAATGAGAATTGGAGGGAAGTATGCAGATAGTTGGCATTTCAACCACATGTATGATCCGCAAAGTACTTCATCAGGTTCTATAATGCCAGCATATCAGTGGATTATTAAGAACAAGCATGATTTGTCTGATGCAGAAGCGAAGATGAAAGCAATGGTAAGTCTTGGTGTTCCCTATACTGAAGAAGATATTGCAAATGCTAGAGAGCATATGAACGCGCAAGCAGAACGTATTGTAGAGAATTTATTTCAAGATCCCGATATCAAAAGTTCTTTCGAACAAGAAAAGAAAGATTTAGGAGATCAGTATGTTCCGTTAAAAGAAAGAGAAATCATTGCTCTAATTGCTTATCTGCAACGTTTAGGAACAGATATTAAAGTAACTAATACTCAAGAAGAATTAACCGCAAAAGAATAGTGTCATGTTGAAATTTGTAAAGAATCATTTAGAAACCATAACAGGAATTGAGATATATCCATTGATATCACTAGTTATCTTCTTTAGCTTTTTTGTAGCACTATTTTGGTGGGTTTTTACAGCAAAGAAAGATTATATCAATAGAGTGAGTAGAATTCCTTTAGACGAAAATATAAAATTTTAAATCATGAAAAAGTACATACAATCAGTTTTTTACATAGCTTTTTTAATCGTCACTTTTATTGGACTAACAACTGCATTTGTTGCATATGAGAACCCATTTGATATTTATGAAAATCCACTTGTTTGGATTGCATTAATCTCTTTTGCTTTAGTTGTAATCTTAAAAGAAGTTTTAAACGTAGTAGCTCTAAAAAGAGCTGAAGATTTAGAGCTAGAAAAACAAGGAATAAATCCTGCTTCAATAGATAAATATGCTTGGTTTAAAAAAATAATCAAGCAATGGACAAAATCAAAAGCTATAGATGAGGAAGAGGAAATCATTTTAGATCATAATTATGACGGGATTAAAGAGTTAGACAACTCATTACCACCATGGTGGATTTATATGTTTTATGCAACCATATTATTTGGGGTGATTTACCTAGTAAAATACCATGTGTTGGATGGAGATGATCAGGCTACAGAATATCAAAAAGAATTAGCTGAAGCCAAACAACTTATAGACAAGTTTAAAAGCAATCCTAATACTAAGATTATTGATGCTACCACGGCACAAATACTTACAGATGAATCTTCATTAAAAAGAGGAAAAGCTATTTTTAATTTAAACTGTGTAAGCTGCCATGCTGTAGATGGAGGCGGAGGAATAGGACCTAATCTAACTGATGAGAATTGGATTTTAGGAGGAGGTATTAGCAATGTGTTTACTACAATTTCTGAAGGAGGAAGATCCGGAAAAGGAATGATAGCATGGAAAGCTACTTTAAAATCTGCCGATATAGAAAAAGTAGCAAGTTACATATTGTCTTTACAAGGTACTACACCTGCCAAACCCAAAAAGCCAGAAGGAGAAATCTGGAAGGAATAGATACAATAGAAATTTAAAATTAGTTTTAGTAGTTAGATATGGAGGCACCCAAGAACGAAAAATTTAGAGATAGTATAGGTACTATTGATGAAAGTGGTAAAAGGTCTTGGGTGTTTCCTAAAAAACCAAAAGGAAGGTTTTTTAAATACCGTACTTGGGTTAGTTATTTTCTACTAGGATTTTTATTCTCAGCTCCTTTTATAAAGATAAACGGCAATCAGTTTTTACTGTTTAATGTGCTAGACAGAAGGTTTAATATTTTCGGATTTCCATTCTGGCCTCAAGACTTTCATCTGTTTGTTATTTCAATGATCATCGGTGTTATTTTTGTAACACTTTTCACGGTAGTCTTTGGTCGAATTTTCTGTGGATGGATCTGTCCTCAAACCATTTTCATGGAAATGGTCTTCAGAAAAATAGAATATTGGATTGAAGGAGATCGAGGTAAACAGATAAGACTTAGCAAACAAGCTTGGAATGCAGAAAAAATAAGAAAGAGAGTTCTCAAATGGATAATTTTCTTTGTTATCTCCTTTCTTATAGCCAATGTGTTTTTAGCTTATTTAATTGGAAGCGATAAACTAATTAGTTATGTGTTTTCATCTCCTTTAGATCATTTAAGTACACTTATATCTTTGCTCATATTTACAGGTGTTTTTTACTTTGTTTTTGCTTGGTTTCGAGAACAAGTATGTATCATCGCTTGTCCTTATGGTAGATTACAAGGTGTTTTATTAGACAATCAATCTATCGTTGTTGCTTACGATTATAAACGAGGAGAAAAAGAAAAAGGGAGAGCAAAATTTAAGAAGAATGAAGATAGAGTTACTAGTGGAAAAGGAGACTGTATAGATTGCAAACAATGCGTGCATGTTTGTCCAACAGGAATAGATATTAGAAACGGAACACAATTAGAATGTGTGAATTGTACAGCTTGTATAGATGAATGCGATGATATGATGGAAAAAGTAGGATTGCCCACAGGTCTAATTCGTTATGCAAGTATTGATAATATTGAGAAAAAGGCTTCTTTCAAGTTTACAGCGCGAATGAAAGGATACACAGCTGTTTTAGGAATTCTAACTTTTGTTTTAATAGGGATGTTGTTCTTAAGGAATGATGTTGAGGCTACTATTTTAAGATTGCCAGGTCAGTTGTATCAAAAGAAAGAAAATAACATTATAAGCAATGTATATACCTATAAAGTAATTAATAAAACAACAAGAGATATTAATAATGTTAGCTATAAACTCTTGTCACATGAAGGAGAAATCAAAATAGTAACACATCATACGTTTCAAATTCCTAAACAAGGATTGTCTGAAGGCACATTATTTATAGAATTGCCAACATCTGCATTGAAAAAAGATAAAGTAAGGGTAAGAATAGGAGTTTTTAGCGGGAATCAATTAATAGAAACAACAACAACAAATTTCTTGGGACCAAGAAGTTATAGATAAAAACCTAGTATTATGAAGATGAATTGGGGAAAAAGTATTGTAATCGCTATCGTGTTATTTGTAGGATTCATCATGTACTTTGTAGTTACGATGATGACAGATAATCAGTACAATCACGATTTAGTTACCGAAAATTATTATGAAAAAGAACTTACTTATCAAGACAAAATTGATGCTTCAAAAAATGCACTTGATCTAGGTGAAAATATTACTGTAGAAAAAACAGCTGATGGACTTTTCGTAAGGTTTCCAAAGGCGTTTCAAAAAGAAAAGATTGAAGGAAAAATGTTCCTATACAGACCATCTGATAAGAAATTGGATTTTGAAATTCCATTTTCAATTACCAATAATTATTTGCTCGTGCCTGACAATAACTTATCGGGTGGTCGCTGGAACATTTCAATTGAAGTCAAACATAAGAATAAAAAATACTTCTTTTCAAAAGAAATTCTTTATTAATGATTTATACGGCATTACTTTTTGGTTTGTTAGGAAGCTTTCATTGTATGGGAATGTGTGGCCCTATCGCCTTTATGTTGCCTATTAATAGAGTGAATAAAACCAAAGGGATACTGCAAACAAGCTTGTATCATCTAGGCCGCATTTTTTCCTACTCACTTATAGGAATGCTGTTTGGATTGTTAGGAAAAGGATTTTACTTTTTTGGATTACAACAGCAACTTTCTATTGCAGTAGGACTCATTATGATAGGAAGCATTGTTCTTCCCAAAGCATTCTCTAAACTTTCTATAGCGAGACCTCTCATTAGATTTACAAACAATATCAAGAATCAATTAGGAAGTTCATTAAAAAAGAAAGAGAGCTCAACATTTTTTACTATTGGGTTTTTAAACGGATTATTGCCATGCGGATTGGTATATATGGCTATGATAGCTTCTTTAACCTCAGAAACTTTTGTGCAAGGAATGCTATACATGGCATTGTTTGGATTAGGAACGGTTCCTTTGATGAGTGCTGTAGTTCTGTTAGGAAATATTACCAATGCCATAAATCGTCAGAGAATTCAAAAACTGATTCCTGTTTTTGTAGTGGTTATTGGTGCTTTTTTTGTGTTAAGAGGATTAGGATTGGGAATTCCGTATGTATCTCCAAAACCTATTCATGATTTAGTAGATGCTACTCAGACTTGTTACTAATTTAAAAATCGAAGCTAATCATTTACTTTTTAGAAAATAACTCAACCTTTGATGATTTGCCTTTATTATCAAATTCAATTTTTAAAAATATAAGTTCCACAGGATCTATATCCCATTCATATCTATCATACACAGAAAAGTATTTTATAGGATTTGCTTCTGGAATGCCTAATCTATAATTAGAATTTTCTCCAATTTGTTGTATAATTTCATTTTCGCTCTTTCCCAATAAAAGTCTACTGCTGATTAAATCATTAACCATTTTTAGTCTTTCATCAGACAAGAAAATTTTAGTAGATTCTTTCCACTTTTTACTGTCAAACTTTTCATTTCTAGTGCAGGAGAAAAATAAAACAACAATTAAAATGATGAAGCTAAGTTTTATATTTAGTTTAAAATTCATATTAAAACTATTTTTTCCTTCCCCAGTAAGCGGCCAACGCCATTCCAGAAAAGATATCCCAAATACCCCAAAAGGCAGCAAGCAATGCCATTCCGCCTAAACCTTCAAAAAAACCAAAGATGAGCAATAATCCTAGACCTCCATTTTGAATTCCAGTTTCAATAGAAATGGTCTTCACATCTTTTTGCTCCAATCCAAACCCCTTTGCAGTATAATAACCAATAATATAAGCACCAATATTGTGAAAGATTACCAGTGCAGCAACTAAATAAATATAGTCTAAGAATATATCGATGTTCTCATAAAAAGCAATTACAATTAAGGCAAGAAAAACGATCATTGAAAAAGGTTTTAAAACTTTTTCAATCTTTTTAGCTGCATCAGGATACTTATGGTTTACAATCATTCCTGCTAGCAATGGAATACCTAAAATAAGCAGTACGAGTTTAAAAAGTTCAAAAGGATCTAACTCTACGGTTTTTAAAATAGCATCAGTAGGCGCATACAAACCTCCCCAAAACTGTAAGTTAAAAGGAGTCATTACTAAACACACTAAAGTTGCAAAAGCAGTTAAACTAACAGACAAAGCTGCGTTTCCTTTTGCCATTTTACTAAAGAAATTAGATACATTTCCTCCTGGGCAAGCAGCAATCATCATCATACCCAAAGCAAAGCTTGGATGAGGTTTGATAATTATAATCGCAATAAACGTTAGTGCCGGTAGTAAGATAAATTGTGAAAAGATTCCAACCAATAATATTTTCGGATTTCTAAGTAATCTCTTGAAATCTTCCATAGTAATTCCTAAAGCAACACCAAACATGATAATAGCAATGGCTATGTTAAGAATCCAGAGAGACTCTGTATCAAAATTAATTCGAATCTCGTCAATGTTAAGGTTAGAGTCAGTTTTTAAAAGCATATTCTATAATATTGGCTCCCATTTTTAAGGCTTTCAATCGAGCTTCTTGAGGATTATTGTGAATAGAAGCATCTTCCCAACCATCACTTAAATCAGATTCATAATCATAAAAACAAACCAATCTTCCTTGGTAGAACAGGCCAAAACCTTGAGGGGCTTTTTTGTCATGTTCATGAATCTTTGGCAAACCATCTTTAAAGGTAAATGTCTGATTGTAAATGGCATGATCTTTAGGAATCTCCTGAAAAGTAAGTTTTGGAAATACCTTTTTCATTTCTCTTCGAATATACTTATCTAATCCATAGTTGTCTGAAATATGTAAAAAACCACCAGATGTCAAATAATTTCTTAAGTTGGTAGCTTCATCTTTGGAGAAGAACACATTACCATGACCTGTCATGAAAACAATTGGAAAATTAAAAAGATCTGAGTTTCCTACAGCTACAGAAGTAGGATCTTTAGTAATCTTTGTGTTTGAGTTTTCGTTCGTATAATCAATCAAATTAGGCAATGCAGTTGGATTCGAATACCAATCGCCGCCACCATTGTATTTTAAAATAGCAACTTCTTGAGCAGAAATTTGCAACAAAGTAGAAAATACAAAAAGAAAAAATAGGCTTTTAATTTTCAATTCGATTGAATTTATAGCAAGATAAGAATTCTTTTTTATTGGTTGATAAAAGCTACATTTTGAACAGAGACCAAAGCGGCAGTTTCTGTTCTTAAACGTGCTTCACCTAAGGAAATAGGAATATAGCTGGCTGCAACACTCTTTGAAACTTCTTCTAAAGAAAAATCGCCTTCAGGACCAATTAGAATTGTTATGTTTTGCTTCGATTTTACAATATTTTTCATCAACTCTTTTTCTCCATCATAACAATGAGCAATGTATATGTTTTCTTTAGAATTTGTTTGTAAGAAATCGTTAAAAGTTGAAACTGCATTAAGTTTTGGAAGGTGATATTTTAAAGATTGTTTTGCAGCAGATAGAATAATTTTTTCGAGTCTTTCTGCCTTGATGACTTTTCTTTCTGAATTTTGACAAATGATGGGAGTAATTTCATCAATACCTATTTCAGTAGCTTTTTCTAAAAACCATTCCAATCGTTCGTTATTCTTCGTGGGGGCAATAGCAATATGTAAATAATAATCACGTTGCTTAGCTTTTTCCTCTTTGGCTATAATATTTGCAATACATTTTTTATCACTTGCAAGGATAATTTCTGAAGTAAATAACCATCCTTTACCGTTACTGATGGTAATACGATCACCTTCTTTTTTTCGCAAAACTTTTACAATGTGTCTACTCTCAACTTTATCAAAAGTAATTTGCTCTGTACTTTGGTTAATATGTTGATTATAAAATAACTGCATTATAAGTCTAATCGATAAGTTCTTCTTCTTTTGTGAGTTACGGGATCAAAGTTTTTCCAAATTTGGTGAATGGCAGTATTGTCTTCTAATTCGGGAGTTCTCACCATAGTTTCTACTCCTTTTTCAGTACAAGTTTTCTTATATTCATTAAAAATGATTGCTGTAACTCCTTTATTTTGATATTGCTCATCTACGCCAATTAAATAGGAGGTAACCACTTTAGGATTCTTTCTTGCCTTTAAAAGATTGAACATTCCAAACGGAAATAAAGAGCCATTTGCTTTCTGTAATGCTTTAGAAAAAGAAGGCATAATAATAGCAAAAGCAACTAATTTTCCATTCTCATCAATAACAAATTTGATAAATTCTGGATTGATGAAACCAATGTATCGTTCTTTAAAATATTTAATTTGCGTGTCTGAAATGGGTACATATGAAGAAAGCTTAGAATATGTTTTTCCAAATAATTCAAACATCTCATCAACATAAGGCATGATGTCTTTTGTTTTTGTGAAGTTTAAAGCTTTCAAATTAAAACGACGAGAAATAATTTTGGCAATTCTATCGTAATAAACTGGATCTACATTTTTTATTTGAAACTTATTTTCTAAGTATTCTTTTTCTTTTACAAAACCTAGTTGTTCTAAATGATCTTTGTAATGAGGTTGCGAATACCAGGTAATCATTGTTCCTATATGATCAAAACCTTCAATTAAAACACCTACTTTATCTAGGTTAGAAAACCCAACGGGCCCTTCTATATATTCCAATTGATTTTGGTAACCGATTTCTTTTACTTTTTCAATAAGTATCTTAGATACATTGATGTCATCAACAACATCATACCAACCAAAACGCATTTTTTTAATTTGCTGCTCATTAACTTCGTACCAATTAATGATAGCAGCAAGTCTTCCAACTATTTTCCCATCTTTAAGAGCTACAAAAAAGCGAGCTTCAGCATTTTCAAAAGCAGGATTTTTTTCTTTGTCAAGAGTTTGTAACTCATCTTTGATAATAGGAGGAACCCAATAAGGGTTGTCTTTATAAATCGAAAAAGGAAATTTCACAAACTGTTTCATTTCCTTTTTTGTAATCATTTCTTGTACCGTAATCATGCTACTAAAATAAAAATTTAACCATTCTCATCTTCCTTTTTTCCACTATTCTTATTTTTTTTCTTTTCCTCTTTCTTCTTTTTGGCTTCTTGTTTTTTCTTCTCCTTTTCTAATCTCTTTTTTTCTTTCTCAGCTTGTTTGTCTTTTTTAGCTTTTTCTTTTTCTTCAGCTGTTTTACCTTTTAAGAAACCAAACAACCCTTTTTTAGTCTTGTCTTTTACAGGCTTAATTTTTGAAGGTCTTACTCTCACACGCTTAGGCCTTGTTCTAATAGGTTTTGGTGTAGCTTTTTGAATCGTATCGTTGTTAAGGTTTATTTCATCCTTATTTGTGTTTTTTCTAATAGACTCAATAGTTTTATCTTTTAGTTCTACATTATTAGCTGCTTTTTTCTTCTTGCTTTTAAAGATGCCAGTAACTTTTCCAAACAAGCGACCAAAGAATCCTTTTTTCTTTACAGTTTCCACTTCTTCTTCAATAGGATTTCCATATTCATCTACCTCAATAACTTCATCTTTGTGTTTGTCTAATCTGTATGATGCTCCAAATGAAGTGTAAAAACCTTTCGCTTTTCCTTCAGCAATTAAACGCAACGAACTATTAATTTGAAGATTTCTATTGAATAAGAAAGCAATTCCAGAACCTAGGTTGGTGCTAGTTCGAGTTTTAGTAAAGATGGTTTGATTTTCAAAAAAAGTAGACCATCTGTCATTAAAACTATAGGTAGCTGTTACGATATAGGAAAACTCTGGTAAAGGGGTTGTAATCTTATCGTAAAACAAGTTGGTAACAACATTCAAGTCTCTTGTAAGATCGTTTTGAAGTAAAACACCTGCCTTAGGTGAAAAACCTCCAGTACTAAAAATATCACTCTCAATTCCAGGATTTATCCCAGCATAAACGGCAACAGAAGGGATTAACCTGCTCCAATCAAATCGATGACGTTCAACCCAACTTCTTACTTCTTTTGATTTGTCTTTGTATTTATGTTCATATAGGAGATATTTTCCAGCGATAGTTAAGTTGCTAATTCCTCCTTTAAAATAACTTGAAGTAAAGATGTTTTGAAAAGCTATTTGATCTCTCTGATATCTGAAATTTAAATTCAACTCAAGACGTTCTTTAAAAAAGCTAGTTCTAAAGAGAAAATCAATACCATTGGATTGAGGTCTAGAAAATGTAGGGACGATTTGAGTTTTTCTATAAAATATACTGGTTTCTAATTGATAGATACCAGTACCAACACTATATGGGCTTTCAGAAAAACCAGGCCTATTAGAGTTAATCACTCCAGTATATTGGGCAGAAACCATACTGATGGTTAAAAACATCAGCAAAAACCACAATTTTTGGAGTAGATTCATAAAGTTAGTTAGTTGCAAAAACCTAAAAATAGTTTTGGTTTTACACAAACATACTGTAAAAATAGGACTCATCAAATGCAATAAATACTTTTTTAGAACTTTAAAGTTTTGTAATCTATTAACGTATCAATTATCTTCAAATTGTTACTTTTGAAGTTAATTTAAAAAACTCATACAGGAAGCAGGATTCATGGGCTTACTTAGAACACTCTTAATTATACTATTAGTATACTACGCTTTTCGCTTTTTAGCTAGATTATTTGCACCCGTTTTAATGAAGAGAATGGTTAGCAAAATGCAAGAAAAAGCGCAACAACAATATAACCAACAAAGACAAAACTCTACTACAGCCAGAGATGGAGAAACTGTAATTGATAGAAAGCCAGGAGCAACTAAACAAGGAAACGATACAGTAGGAGAGTATGTAGATTTTGAGGAAATCGACTAATATGAACTTCAAGAAATTTTTACCACACCTAATATCTTTAGCAGTGTTTGTTATTGCTGCATTGCTATATTTTCACCCAGTTTTAAAGGGACAAAAAATGTCCCAATCCGATATTACACAACATATTGGAATGGCAAAAGAAGTCAACGACTTTAGAAAAGCTACAGGAGAAGAACCTTATTGGGCTGAAAGCGCTTTTAGTGGTATGCCTACTTATCAAATTGGGACTTATTTCCCCAATGATTATGTGAATAAACTTGATGGTTTTTTACGATTTTTACCGAGACCTGCAGATTATCTGTTTTTATATTTTCTTGGTTTTTATCTTTTACTAATTGCTTTAAAAATAGATTGGAAACTCTCAATACTTGGAGCCTTAGCCTTTGGTTTTTCAACCTATTTGATTATTATTTTTGGAGCAGGACATAATGCTAAAGCACATGCTATTGCTTACATGCCAATGGTATTGGCAGGAGTATTGTGGGTTTTTCAAAAAAGATATTTGATAGGTTTTTCGGTTACTTCTTTAGCAATGGCTTTAGAGATAAAAGCTAGTCACCCACAAATGACTTACTACCTCTTGTTTGTGATTTTAATTTTAGGAATTGTAGAACTGATAGATGCTATTAAGAAGAAGAAGATTCCTTTATTTGTGACTCAATCAGCAACTCTTATTATAGCGATGATTGTTGCTGTTGGTGTGAATGCCACAAGATTAATGGCAACCAAAGAATATGCAGATTATAGTACACGTGGTAAAACGGAGCTAACTATCAATCCTGATGGAACGCCAAAAGAAATAACAAACGGATTGTCTAGAGATTATATTACACAATATAGCTATGGCATTGATGAGACTTTCAACTTGTTAGTGCCCAGGTATATGGGAGGGGGAACCTATGAAACACTTGGGGAAGATTCATATACATATGAGTTTGTAGAGTCTATTGCAGGTCCTCAACAGGCAAAAGGTTTTGTTGAAAGAATATTAACATATTGGGGAGACCAACCCTATGTAGAAGCACCAGCATATATAGGAGCCGTTATTTTCTTTTTTTTCTTTTTAGGTGTATTTTTAGTGCGAGGGAAACTTAAGTACTGGTTAGTATCTGCTACAATATTTTCAATAGCTATGAGTTGGGGAAAGAATTTCTTCCTAACCGATTTATTTATTGATTACATGCCTTTGTATAACAAGTTTAGGGCAGTTTCTTCCTTTCAAGTAGTTGCAGAACTATGTGTTCCTCTCCTTGGAATTTTGGCAATTAAAGAGTTTTTCTTTTCAAAGGTTGATAATTCTCAAAAAATTGAAGCCCTCAAAAAAGCATTGTATGTTACCGGCGGTCTTGTAATTGTTGGATTGTTATATGCTTTAGGTTTTTCTACTTTTGAAGGAATAAGAGATGCTAACTACGCCCAGTATGAAGGACTAATAGATGCTGTAATTGCCGATAGAAAATCATTATTATATTCAGATAGTTTTAGAACCATAGTATTAATAGGAATAAGTTTTGGATTGTGCTGGTTATATATAAAAAAGAAAATAGATTATACTAAAACAATTATTGCCTTAGTTGCATTGACTGTTTTTGATTTGGTTCAGGTCAACTTACGATATGTAAATGCTGAGGATTTTACATTAGCTAGAAAAGTAGATAAACCTTTCGTGAAATCTCCGGCAGATATAGAAATAGAAAAAGACAAAACTCATTATAGAGTAGCTAATTTTACTACAGATCCTTTTCAGGATGGAAGAACTTCTTATTATCATAAATCAATTGGAGGATATCATGCTGCAAAAATGGGAAGATATCAAGATTTGATAGAGTTTCAGATGGCTAAGAACAATAGAGAGGTACTAAACATGTTAAATATAAAGTACTTTATTTTTCCCGCTCAAGGAGGAAAAGAACAAGTTCAAATTAATCCTGAAGCAAATGGAAATGCATGGTTCGTAGATTCTATAAAAACAGTAAATTCTGCTGATGAAGAAATTATAGCTTTAGATAGTTTAAAAACCAAAACTGAAGCTACAATAGATATAAATGGCTTGAAGGAAAAGTTTGATTTTAAAATTAAAACAGATTCGATAGCTTCTATAAAGATTACGGAATACGCATTGAATCATTTGAAGTATGAATCTAATACGACTTCAGATCAGTTTGCTGTATTCTCAGAAATCTATTATAAAGATGGTTGGAATGCATATATAGATGGTGAATTAGAATCACACTATAGAGTGAACTATGTTTTGCGTGGATTAAAAGTTCCTGCAGGAGAACATACCATAGAGTTTAAATTTGAACCTAAAGTAATTCAAACAGGAAGCACAATTTCATTAGTATCTTATTTCTTATTGTTATTAATTCCATTAGGATGGTTCTTTATTGATAAAAGAAAAACTAAGAATTAGATATATTTGCTTTGAATTACTGAGCAAAGTTTTAAAAAGAGAACTCTAAGAGCTCTCTTTTTGTTTTATATAATTACATTTGTGTAGATTCATAATTAACTTTATTCTTTGTTTATCATTTCATTTTTAATAATGTATTTAGATTTATAGGTATGAAAATAGGAATGATCCTCGATAAAATATTTCCTCCTGATCCTAGAGTAGAAAATGAAGCTATTACTCTAATAAAGGGAGGACACGAAGTGTTTTTATTTTGTCTTACTTATGGAAATCAGAAAGCAAAAGAAGTTATCAATGGAATTAAGGTCGTAAGATATAAATCTAATAAGTTAGAGTATAAACTTTCTGCTCTTTCTTATGATCTTCCTTTTTATAGGATTTTGATGAAAAAGAAAATTCATCATTTTATCAAAGATACACGAGTAGAGGTTTTACATGTTCATGATATCAGAATTGCGGAAGCAGTATTCAGCGCAAATAAATTTCACAAACTTAAAATTATATTAGACTTACATGATAATTTCCCTGAAAACATGAAGTCTTATCCACATCTAAAAAAGTTTCCTGGAAAATATATTATCTCTCCAAAAAGATGGAAGAAAAATGAAGAAAAGATTATCAAGAAATCTGAAAAAGTAATTACTGTATCTCCAGGTTTTGTTTCTGATGTATTAACAAGGACCAACATCAATAAGGAAGATGTAATCCTTGTTCCAAATACAGTTAGAGAGTCTTTTTACAAAGAAGCTATTATAGATAATGAAATAGAAGACAAATACAAAAAGAACTTTGTTGTGTTATATTTAGGGGATACGCATATTAGAAGAGGGTTGTTAACTGCAATTAAATCAACAAGTAAACTAAGTAAAAAAATTAAAGGATTTAAATTGGTTATTGTAGGGAAGAATACAACAGATCCTATCTTGAAAGAGGAGGTAAGAAAATTAAAATTGCAAGATTATGTTGAGTTTGAAGGTTGGCAAGATGTTTCTTTATTTCCTTCTTATATAGTTGCTAGTGATTTGTGTATTTCACCTCTTTACAGAAGTATACAGCATGATGTTGCTTATGCGAATAAAATTTTTCAATATATGAGTTTTGGAAAACCATTATTAGTTAGTAATGCAACAGCTCAAAAAGAAATTGTAGAATCATCTAAATCTGGACTAATACATAAAGAAAAAGATGTAGAAGATTTTACTAAAAAAGTAATGGAATTATATAACGATAAAGAGAAGTGTGAAGAATTAGGAAGTAACGGAAAAGAATTTATAGAGAAAGAATTCTCTTGGGAACGTACTTCCAAAGAACTTCTTAAATTGTATGATAATTTAAAAGCTTGAAAGTACTAATTATAACATATTATTGGCCTCCTGCTGGAGGTTCTGGAGTACAACGATGGTTGAAATTTGTAAAATATTTACAAGATTTTGATATTACTCCTGTTATATATACTGTTGAGAATTCTAGTTATGCAATTCAAGATGATATACTGGAAAAAGAGATTCCAAAAAATGTAGAAGTCATTCGTAGAAAAATCTTTGAGCCTAACAATTTTGGTGCATTCTTAGGAACTAAGAACAAAAAAAGTAGCGCTGGTTTTTTAAATCCAAAACCAGGAATATTAGGAAAAGCATTACGTTATATAAGAGCTAATTATTTTATTCCTGATGCAAGGAAATTTTGGATAAAACCTTCAATAAAGTTTCTGAAAAAACACATACCCAATCAAGGTATTGATTTGATAATTACAACAGGTCCACCACATAGCTTACATCTTATAGGTTTACAACTTAAAAAAGAATTAAATATGAAGTGGATTTCGGATTTTAGAGATCCTTGGACAGAAATCGATTACTTTCATCATTTACCATTAACAAAAGCGTCACTAAACAAACATCAAGATTTTGAAAAAGAGGTAGCGCAATATTCTGATCAAATTATAGTTATAGGAAATGCTATGAAGGATTACTTTTCCTCTTTAAATAAAAATACGGTAGTTATTACCAATGGGTATGATAATGAGATCAAAAAAGATACACCTTTTTTAGACGATTCTTTTACAATTACCCACGTTGGAATGATGAATTCAGACAGGAACCCAAAAGTTCTTTGGAATGTTTTGAAGGAATTATGTGATGAGCATAAAGATTTTAAATCTGATCTTATAGTACGTTTGATAGGGAAAGTGTCTATCGAAGTAGAAAAAAGTATTCTAGACCTAGAAAACAATGTGGATAATTTAGGATATTTAAACCATCATGAAATTCAGAAATATCAAAACTCTACACAATTACTTTTACTATGTATAAATAATGTACCAAAAGCAAAGGGAATTATAACAGGTAAAATATTTGAATATTTACAAGCAAAACGCCCTATCTTAGCAATTGGGCCTGAAGATGGTGATGCTGCAGATATCTTAAATCAAACAGATTCAGGTAAAATATTCGGATTTGAAAACAAACGTGAGTTAAAGAAGCATATTTTAGAGCTTTACAAATTATTTAAGAAGAATAAATTGGTTGTAAATTCTAAAGACATTCAGAAATATCACAGAAAAGAACTAACAAGAAAACTAGCCAAAGTTATTCACCAAACAATCGAGAAGAATTGAAGAAAATCGTTACTGTTTTAGGGGCAAGACCCCAATTTGTAAAAGCAGCTGTTTTAAGTAGAGTGATTAAAAAGTACAATGCTATACAAGAGGTAATTGTACATACGGGTCAACACTTCGATATGAATATGAGTGATGTCTTTTTCGACGAAATGATGATTCCAAAACCTAAATACAACTTAGATATTAATAGCATGAGTCATGGAGCCATGACTGGAAAAATGTTAGAAGGAATAGAATCTATTTTGCTAAAAGAAAAACCAGATGCAGTTGTTATCTATGGAGACACAAATTCTACTATAGCAGGAGCTTTGGCCGCAAAAAAAATGGATATTAAGGTAGTTCATATTGAAGCAGGATTACGATCGTTTAATATGAAAATGCCCGAAGAGGTGAATAGAATTTTAACAGATAGAATTTCAGATTTGTTAAGCTGTCCAACACAAATTGCCATTAATAACTTAGAAAGAGAAGGTTATAAAAATCTGCCTATTCAAATAGAAAAACATGGAGATATTATGAAGGATGCTGCCGAATATTACAGCCAGTTTTCTTCTGAAAAATCATCCATAATTGAAGACTTAGCTCTTACAAAAGAAAAATTTGTTTTAGCTACAATCCACAGGCAAGAAAATACTGACGATATAGAAAAACTAAAATCTATTTTTTCTGCCTTAGAAGAAATTCATAAGCAACACCCTGTTGTTTTACCATTGCATCCAAGAACAAAGAGTATTTTAGAAGAAAATAGCATTGCACCAAAAATCACATTAATAGATCCTGTTGGGTATTACTCGATGTTAGAACTATTAAAGAATTGTTTAATGGTTGTTACCGACAGTGGTGGATTACAAAAAGAAGCTTTCTTTAATAAAAAACACTGTGTAATTGCTAGAGATGAAACAGAATGGTTAGAATTGGTAGAAAATGGTTTTGCAGAGGTTGTAGGAAGCAACAAAAACTTACTTTTAGAAGTTTATAAAAAATATACAAATTCTAATAAAGACTTCTCTCTAGAACTTTATGGGAATAATGTTGGTGAGAAGATATATCAATCCATTTACAAATTAATACAATAAGTATTGGGAATTATATTTAAACAATCATTTAAAAACTCATTAATTATCTATTTAGGATTTTTAATTGGGGGGATCAACACCATAATTTTTTACCCTAGGTTCCTTGATTCTGATTATTATGGTTTAGTAAGTTTTCTATTATCTGCATCTAATTTATTTATGCCTTTAATAGCCTTAGGAATTCATTTTACTATTATCAAGTTTTTTTCAGCATACAAAGAGAAAGAAGAGAGAGATAAGTTTATGTCAATTATCTTGTTTTTTCCTCTTTTTGTAGCTATTCCTACGGGGTTTTTATGGGATTCTTTTCACGATTGGATCATGAGTTTTTGTCCAGAAGAGAATAAAATTTTTGCAAAAGATTATACACCCGTTATTTATATTGTAGCATTGTCTTGTGCCTATTTTGAAGTGTTTTACGCTTGGGCAAAAGTACAGTTGCAATCCGTTTTTGGAAACGTTTTAAAAGAATTCTGGAATAGAGCTGTTGTAATGATCTTACTAATTTCTGTATTTTTTGGTTGGATTACAAAGCCAGAATTTATTTACATCCTTACAGGAGCTTATATCCTAAGAACACTTGTAATGATGATTTATGCTTTTAAATTATATCTTCCAAAGTTCAGTTTTCAAGTACCAGAAAACTTTTCTGAAGTTGTTAAATATTCAGCATACATTATATTGGCGGGAAGTGCAGGAGCCATCATATTAGATATTGATAAAGTAATGATTCCTGGAAAAGAAACATTTGAGCAAGCCGCTTACTATTCTGTGGCTGTTTTTATAGGAAGCTTTATTGAAGCACCTAGTAGAGCTATGCGTCAAATTTTACAGCCATTAACATCGAAAACACTTAATGAAAATGATGAAAAGGAAGTAAATTCTCTTTACAAGAGAAGTTCTATAAATCTTTTGTTTATTGGAGGCTTATTCTTTTTACTAATTAACTGTGGAGTTCATGAACTTTTTAAATTGATGCCTGAAGGGTATTCTGGAGGTGAATTGGTAGTGCTACTTATTTCATTAGTAAAGCTATACCATATGCTTTTAGGAAATAATGGAGATATTATTAATAATTCTAAATTTTACCGAATTATATTACCCTTAAGTGTTGGAATGGCACTTTCTGTTTACTTCTTAAACAAACTCTTTTATTTTAGATTGGATTATGGTACAGAAGGATTAGCAATAGCTACCTTTTTAACGATTTACTTTTTTAATAGCATAAAACTATGGTTTGTGTATTACAAATTTAAAATGGTGCCATTTACTAATAAGACATTGATAATGTTATTTATTATTGCTGCTTTATTTGGAGCTTTTTATTTTTGGAACTTTAATTTTCACCCACTAATTAATATCGCTCTTAAATCTATACTAATAACAATTGTGTATTTAGTGATTTCAATAAGATTAAAGATATCACCAGAAATCAACAGATTGGTTTCAAGATTTATAAAGATTTAAAGAAAACAATCTATTCCATCTGCTATCATATGCATTAGCAACCCAATTGCAACAACCCTAGTTTTTTTAAAAAACAGTAAAAATAAATACAAAGCTATTGCGTAATAGGAATGTAATGGATGAAAGTTTATACTACATCTATTTGGATTATAAATCGGGTTAGCTATTAAGTGATCTAAGTCAACAAGCATAGTAAGTAAGAAAATAAGATATACTTGTTTCCATTTAGATTTAAACAGAAGAATAGCTAATCCTAGTGGAACTAAGAAATGTAAGCTATAATGTATAATAAACTTAACTTCTAGCATTTTAAAACTTTATGCATAAAAAAAACTTGCCTTAAAAAAAGCAAGTTTTCTAAATATGGGTAAAAATAATAATTTCTTGGGGGAAATATTACGATATAAAAGTAGTAAAAGTTTTAATGATTATTATTAACTTATGTTAATATTTTTTTATATAAGTCTTTTCTAATTCTACTCAACTGAACAGGTGTGATATTTAAGTAAGAAGCTATATGATATTGAGGGATTAAGTTTTCTATATCAGGAATATGCTTTTTAAGTTTAAGGTATCGTTGTTTAGCATTTAATATAGATAATTCAAATATTCTTTTTTCCATTCTAATAAAAATGCGCTCCAAAACTTTATTGTAAAGAGTTGCGATCTCTAAGTTTTCAGCTGCAAGTTTTTTAAACTGTTGAAAATCTCCCACTAAAACTTTACAGTCTGTTAGGCATTCATAAATAATTTCTGTAGGTTTTTGTTGTATTAAAGCAGTAAATGCTCCAATAGCTCGAGTAGGAATATATAGGGAACGAATAAATTCTTTTCCCTTCTCATCAGTCACATAAGATCTAACAATACCTGAAGTTAAAATAAAAAATTTAGTTGGGATTTCTCCTAGATTGGCTATTTTGTCCTTCTTTTTTAACTCCTTGATTTCTAGGAGTTCTGCGTATTGTCTTTTACTCTGTTCTGACAAATGAGAAAACTCCGATATTGCATCAATTAGTTTTTTCATACTTAATTCTGACTAGGAGGTAGAATCTAAGACGTCATAAGGTAACTCTTTTTTTTCTAAAAGAAATCTTAAAAATAAAAAAAAGGCTTGTTCAATTAAATGACAAGCCTTTTAGTCGGGGGACTAATGAAGTTTCAGGGGGTTAAAACTCAACTACAAAATTAATAACTTAAGTAGGAATAATAATAAACCTATGTTTAGACCGATTATTTAGAGAAAATTTTTTTACGAATTCTACTCAACTGAATAGAAGTTATATTTAAGTAAGAGGCAATATGATTAAGTTGGATCATATTTTCAATATCTGGAATTCTTTCTTTTAGATGTAAATATCTTTCGGTTGCATTTAATGTAGACAGAATAGTTGCTTTGTCTTCCATATTTATAAAAGCTTCCTCTAAGCATCTGTTGTAAAGAATGCTAATATCATGATGCTTTTTTGTAAGTTCAATAAAATTTAAGAAGTTCCCTTCAAAGAGGGTTACATCTGTAAGGCAATTAAATTCTGCTACAGATGGTTCTGCATTTAGACTAGAAATTAAAGAGGTAAATATTGCAGGGGATTTGAAAATTGACCGTGTTTTTTCTTTTCCATTCTTATCAATTAAGACAGATCTAGCAAATCCATCTACCATGATGAAAAACTTGCTTGAGGCTTCACCAGTCCTGTACAAGACATCATTTTTTTTGAAGTTCTTTTTGGTAAATAATTTTTCGAACTTTCTTAATGATGTTGGTGATAAAGGATGGTAAATTGAGACAAAGTCCTTAATTGTTCCCACGATTCAATTTTATACCTAATTAAGAAAGGGGCTATTCCAAAGTTACGTTAACTTTTTCTAAAAAACTAATTGTATTAGGTCCTTCCATAAATAGTAGATCTAAAATAGATAGGTTTTGTAGAAACCCAAATTTGTCATCAAATACTTGAATATAGGATGCGCAGTTAGTCTTCGGATGCTTTTTTACACTTGCTAAATTCCTAAAATCTTTTGAAGCATTATCAACGTATTCTTCTGTTAAAGAGTGTTGTTTTAAAAGCTCTAAAGCATCATTGATAAATAAGAAGCTATCAATATTTACATCTAATAAATACTTATAATTTGCAGAAAAGATCTTCATTAGATCATCTTCGTAGAATTCAAAAAAAGGAGAACTATTGTAAGCTGTTTTTAGGGATTTATAATGTTGCTTTTGCCAATTAGAGCCTTCTTCAATAAGGATATCTTTTGTTTTTTGTTTCAGCTCAGATTTAGAATGTGTGATAGGGATATTCAATAGTTGCTTTCCATTGGCACCATATATATAGCATCTGTTTCTATAGGTTTGCTTTTGAAAATTGTCTTCTACTTCAAACTCAAGATGATCAGATTGAAAAATCATTCCGTATTGAGAAATAGGAGAGAAGTATGTGGGAATGAAAAGAGCCATGATATTACTTCTTGGCTTTCTTAAGTTTTCCTTTTAAGAAAAAGCTATAGAGTAGATATAATCCTAAAGCAATAAGAACATATTTTAAGTATGAAACAGGTTCTCCATCTCCTCCAACGGTTGAAAACATTCTATCCCAACGAATCTCACCTGTTTTAGTATCTCTGCTAAACCAAATAAGTACAGGTTTTCCTACTACATGATCAAAAGGAACATACCCCCATCGTCTTGCATCAACAGAATTCTGACGATTATCTCCCATCATCCAATAGTAGTCTTGCTTAAATGTATAGGAATCTACCTTTTCTCCATTGATAAAGTAATTATTGCCAATAATATCCAATTGATTTCCTTCGTACTCAGAAATAACTCTTTTGTAAAAAGGCATTGAGTATTCGTCTAATTTAACTGTTGTACCTTGTTTAGGAATAAAGATTGGACCAAAATTATCTGAATTCCAACCCAAGCTAGGTACATGAGGAAATATTTCTGAATCTGACTCTCCTTTTGGTTTTATTGTTTTGGTTACAGAAGTTACTTTAGAATGTTTTCTAAGTTTTTCAGCTTCTTTGTCAGTAAGAGTTAGAAAGTAATTTCCATTTCTCATTTGTCCACCTTCTCTGACTCCATATCTATCAATTAAATCATTTGCATTAATTGTCTGACCTTTAGTATCAACAATAAAATTATATTGTGGTTTGGCTCTGTCTGGCAAAACGGTTTTCTTTCCATTAATGTAAATGTACCCATCTCGTATTTCTAATGAATCGCCAGGGATTCCGACACAGCGTTTTACTAGATTTGTTTTTTTGTCTATAGGTTTGTAGTAATTTCTGTCGGGTGTAAACTCATTCATGTCCAACAATGTATCTGCTGGCTGATTGAATACTACAATCTCATTCCTTTTGATTTTTTGAAAACCAGGAACTCTCATATAAGGGAGTTGCAGCTTGTTTTTTAAAGCTGTTTCTCTCTTTTCATAATTGTCGCTAAACAAATAAGATTTCTTTTTTGTGAGCGGAATTGTATCGTGAATCATAGGTGCTGCTACAGTAGTCATAGGAACTCTTGCACCATAATGAAATTTACTTACAAACAAATAATCTCCAACCAATAACGTTTTTTCTAAAGAAGAAGAAGGAATTACGTAAGGTTGCATAAAATAAGTATGCACCATAGTGGCAGCAATAATAGCAAAAGCAATTGCACTAACCCATTCGCCAAGCGACGTTCTAGGTTTTAAACTTCGGTCTGTTTTATAAGCAGCATCGGTAGCATAATTAATATAAAATATATACAGTCCTAAGGTAAGTACAACCAAAATCGTATCCTTTCTCTGGTTGAAACCAAAACTACGAGCAGTTTCTATCCAAAAAACAGGAAACATTAGTTGATTTACAATTGGGAAAAACAATAAAATTACCCACCATTTAGGCCTTTTGATAATTCCTGCTAATACAATTGCATTGTATATAGGAATTGCAGCTTCCCAAGCTTTTCTTCCAGCTCTAACATATAATTTCCATGTTCCTGCAAAATGTATCAATTGAATGACAAGGAAAAAAAGAAACCATTCAGTAAAATTCATATTCTATATTTTTTGCTTTAGCTATTCGTTACAAATAAAAGAAAATGTTACGGTATTTAACCTATGTTTAACACATCTTTCATAGTATGTACTCCAGTATTGTTAATAATCCATTCAGCAGCAATAACAGCTCCTAAGGCAAAACCTTTTCTATTATGTGCAGTATGCTTAATCTCTATTGAATCTACTTCAGAACTATAATCGATGCTATGGGTTCCAGGAACTTCAGGTATTCTCTTGGCTACAATCGGAATCGATTTTAGATTGTTGCTAATATTATTTTCTTCTAAATTCCAATCTTGTTTGTTTGAGTTTTCTATAATTCCTTCAGCAAGTGTGATAGCAGTTCCGCTAGGAGCATCTAACTTTTTTGTATGATGTATTTCTTCCATAGAAATAGAATATTCGCTAAGAGATCCCATCATTTTAGCGAGTTGTTTATTCAACTCAAAAAAGATATTCACACCCACACTAAAGTTAGAAGCATAAATAAAACTTCCATTGTTTTCTTCACAAATTTTTACAGCATCTTCGTACTTTTCAAGCCAACCTGTGGTTCCAGAAATTACTGGAACATTATTTCGAAAACAATTGGTAATATTTTGAAAAGCAGCCGAAGGAATACTAAAATCTATTGCTACATCTGCTATACTAATGTCATATTCTTCTTCTTCAGATATTTTCAACACTATTTCGTGACCTCTTTGTAAAGCAATCTTTTCGATTTCTTTACCCATTCTACCGTAGCCTAATAATGCAATTTTCATGCGTTGTTTTTTATTGTTTTCTTGATATATCGAACCTATAATGTAAAATAATTTTAATCATAAAGGTCTCAATTAAAAAGAGTATTTAAGTCTTAACCCAAAAGTTGGAGCTTCCACTCTTATTGGGTCTGGAATCATAATTGGTTTTACAGACAAGTTATCACCTGTGTCAAATTGTAATAAATGAGCATTTACACTCGCTTCAACAATTTGCAATACATAAATTAATACTGTTGAAAGTAATGATAAGTCTCTGTTATTTCGTAAAGTTCTTTGAGCACTTATCAAACCATCTCTTGAAATAATTACATTTCCGTTATCAAGAGTGAATTCGTCTTGTAATCCTGCCTCTCTTTGTTTAAAAGCTCTTCTATATCTTTTGTATTGACTATTGTTGTCTAGATATAAATATGTACTAGTTCCTAAAGCTGCCCAAACAATAGGAGCTTTCCAATACTTTTTATTATAAATCTGTCCCATTCCAGGAAAGATAGCTGAGTAAAAAGCTGCTTTAGATGGAGATAAAGGATTGTATGAATCGGTCAGCGAGATTTTTTTGTTACTTTTTACGTTCACAGAATCTTTCTGTGCAAAACTGTAAAAGGAAACAAGAAATATAAATAGTGTTGATATGATTGATCTTTGAAGCACTTACTTTAATAGGTTTTTGATTCTTTCAAAATCCTCTTGAGAATGAAAAGGAATAGAAATCTTTCCTTTTCCTTTAGAATTCACGCTCACATCTATTTTATGGCCAATATATCCGCTTATTTGAGAAACTCCTTCTTTGATGTACTTAGGAAGGGCTTTCTTTTTTGGTTTAGCAATTGTACCAGATTTTAAGCTCTTAACTAAATCTTCTGTTTGTCGTACAGACAGTTTTTCTCTTAAAATCTTTTCGTAGATATTTAATTGATCTTCAGAATTCTCAACATTGATTAAGGCTCTTCCATGACCCATTGAAATAAAACCATCTCTCATTCCGGTTTGTAATATAGGGTCTAGTTTTAGTAACCTCAAATAATTAGTTACAGTAGATCTTTTTTTACCAACTCTGATACTTAACTCTTCTTGAGTTAACTGAATTTCTTCTATTAGTCTTTGGTAAGAAAGTGCTACCTCGATTGGATCCAAATTTTTACGCTGGATGTTTTCTACCAATGCCATTTCTAGCATTTCCTGATCGTTAGCAATTCTTATATAAGCAGGAATAGTTTTGTTGCCTACTAACTTAGAAGCTCTAAATCTTCGTTCACCAGAAACCAGCTGAAAAGCATTGCCTACTTTTCTAACGGTAATGGGCTGTATAACTCCTAGTTCTCTTATAGAACTTGCAAGTTCTCGTAATGCTTCTTCATCAAAATAAGTCCTAGGTTGGTAAGGATTTACTTCTATAGAATCTAATTCTATTTCTATAATATTACCAACAACCTTATCTGCATTCTTATCTGAAACAGAATTAATATCAGTTGAATCTTTTAATAAGGCTGAAAGTCCTCTACCTAACGCTTGCTTCTTATGAGCCTTTGCCATAATACTGATTCTTTTTTAAGAGTTCGTTTGCCAAATTTAAATAATTTACGGCACCTTTACTTGTTGCATCGTAAGCAATAATACTTTCTCCATAACTAGGTGCTTCTCCTAAACGTGTATTTCTTCGAATAATTGTATCAAAAACCATTGTACTAAAGTGTTTTTGAACTTCATCAACTACTTGATTAGAAAGACGTAAGCGCGAATCGAACATGGTTAGTAAAAGTCCTTCAATGTCTAATTTTGGATTGTGAATTTTTTGAACACTTTTAATAGTGTTTAGAAGCTTTCCTAATCCTTCTAGAGCAAAATATTCACACTGAATAGGAATAATTACAGAGTCTGCTGCTACCAGAGAGTTCAAAGTAATTAATCCTAAAGACGGTGCACAATCAATGATAATATAATCATAATCGTGTTTTATTTCATCTAAAGAGTCTTTCAACATGTATTCTCTTCGCTCTTTGTCTACCAATTCAATTTCTATAGCAACTAAATCGATATGAGCAGCAATAATATCTAGGTTAGGTGATTCGGTTTTTTGAATGGCTTGTTTAGCCGATACAGTATGTTCTAATACTTGATAGGTGCCAGCGGTAACAGATTCTACATCCATGCCTAAACCCGATGAAGCATTAGCCTGAGGATCAGCATCTATTAAGAGTACTTTCTTTTCTAAGACCCCTAAAGATGCAGCTAAATTAACGGATGTTGTTGTTTTTCCAACTCCGCCTTTTTGATTTGCAATAGCAATAATTTTACCCATGAAAGATTATTGGTTTCAACAAGTAAATTTACGATTAAATACGATTTTTAGAAAGCAAAGATGTTAACAAAAAGATAAAACTTTAAGCCTTTGTTTTACTTAATGTTAAGGCTTGTTTCTTAAAGTTATCAAACAAATCTATTTGAATTGTTTTTCTTGTTTAGCTACAAATTAATCGTAAAAGATTTAACTTGTTTTTTCTGGAATATTCTCTAATATTTTTAATAAGAATTTCCAAAACTTTTGCACTGATGCAATATTTACTTTTTCATCTGGTGAATGAGCTCCAGTAATAGTAGGTCCAAAAGAGATCATATCCATATTGGGGTAATTCTGACCTAAAATTCCACATTCTAAACCTGCATGACAGGCCACAACATTTGGTTTTTCTTGAAATAAGTGTTCATATAAGTGGGTAAGAACTTTCAGAATTTCTGAATCTACATTGGGTTCCCATCCAGGGTATGAACCAGAGTAGCTTACTTCAAAACCAGCCAATTCAAATGTTGAACGTAAAGAATTTGCTAAGTCATATTTTGAAGATTCTGATGATGATCTGGTAAGGCAATCGATTTGTATTGTTCCTTCTTTTACAACTACTTTGGCTATGTTGTTTGAAGTTTCTACCAAATCTTCCATATCAGCACTCATCTTGTATACTCCATTCAAAGCACCATAAATAGATTTAATAAAACCTTCTTGCGCTTGTAGACCCATTACATTGTTGGGAATATCTGCAGAAGATACTTCTATTGAGAGATTGGGTTCAGTTGTTTTGTATTCTTTTTTGATGGTTTCAATTAAAGCATCAATTTCAAATAAGAAAGGTTCTTTAGATATTTCATCAATTATAAAAGTTGCAAAACTTTCTCTTGGAATAGCATTTCTTAGGCTTCCTCCATTTACTTGTGAAATTCTCAGTCCAAAATGTTCAAAGCCACTGTATAAAAGGCGATTCATTATTTTGTTGGCATTTCCTAAACCTTTATGAATATCCATTCCTGAATGACCTCCTTGTAATCCAGTAATTGCTATGTTGAAGGCAATTGTTTTATCTGGAATATTTTCTTCTTTATAAGTTTTTTTTGCTGTAACATCTACTCCTCCAGCACATCCCATATCAATTTCATCATCTTCTTCAGTGTCGAGATTTAAAAGAATCTCTCCTTCTAAGAGACCTCCTTTTAGTCCCATAGCACCCGTCATTCCTGTTTCTTCGTCTATAGTAAATAGAGCTTCAATTTCAGGATGAGAAATAGTAGTTGAAGAAAGTACAGCCATAATAGCTGCAACTCCTAATCCATTGTCTGCACCTAAGGTAGTGCCATCTGCAGTAACCCAACCATCTTCAATAAGCATTTTAATTCCTTGATTATCAAAATCAAATACTGTATCAGAATTTTTCTGATGAACCATGTCTAAGTGACTTTGCATCACGATGGCCTTCTTGTTTTCAAACCCTTTAGTGGCTTGTTTTTTGATGATTACATTTCCAACAGAATCAACAATAGTTTCTAGATTTAGTTTGTTCCCGAAATCAACCATAAATTGGATAACACGCTCTTCTTTTTTTGAAGGTCTAGGAACAGCATTTAGGTCAGAAAAATGATTCCAAAGTGCAGTAGGTTCTAATTGTCTGATATCAGAATTCATATGGAGGATTTTAAGTTAAGTTGATATCAAATGTATAAAAATGGATTTGAGAATCAAGAGATTTCTACAACTATTTCTGCTAATTTTTTACGCACTTTTTTCTGGTCTTTCATGTAGTCATCATTAGCTCTAATACCTACAGGTAAAACCAAAACAGAGCTTAAGTTTTTTGATTTTAAATCTAAAACTTCGTCATATTTTTCTGGAATAAAACCTTCCATCGGGCAAGAATCTATTTTTTCATTTGCGCAAACTGTAAGTAAGTTTCCTAGTGCTAAATATGCTTGATTTTTTGCCCATGAGATTAAATCTTGATTGCTCCTCTCAGAAATAACTTGTTTTAAATAATCTCGAAAAGGGTTGATGATTTCATCAGGAGTGTTTCTAATTTCTTGCACTCTTTCAAAGTATTTTTCTACATCATTTTCATTCAAGTTGGTGTCTACACATAAGATTAATACATGAGAAGCTTGAGCAACTTGTTGTTGATTCCAGCTATGCTCTACTAAACTTTTTTGAATTTTTTTATTTTGAAGTATTACCAGTTTTATTGGTTGCAATCCATAAGAGGTAGCCGTTAAATTAAAAGCTTCTTTTAATGCATTGATGTGTTCTTGTGATAAATATTTATTGTCGTCAAATTTTTTAACAGCATAGCGCCATTTTAAACTTTTGATACTATCCATTTGTTTTTGTTTGTGGCAAAAATACAATGGAAATTTCACCTGTTTTCTTTTTTAGTATTAATTAAATCGATAATTCTATAGAAAACCTCTTTTTAGATTTTTTGTATCTTGGGAATCAAAGAATTAAGCTATGAAGGAAGATTTTCTACACTATGTGTGGAACTATCAGTTATTGGATAGTTCTCGTCTCAAAACAACTTGCCAACAATCTTTATCTGTAATTCATACTGGTATATATAATTCTGATTCGGGTCCAGATTTTTCATGTGGACGAATACGAATTGAAAATCAATTATGGATTGGGAATATTGAAATTCATTTGAAATCTTCAGATTGGTATTTTCACAATCATGAAACAGATGATAATTATGATTCTGTAATATTACATGTAGTATGGAGCCATGATGTAGATGTTTTTATGAAGAATAACAAACCATTACCAACATTAGAATTGAAGTCTATTGTAACTCCTTCTGTTTTGAAAAATTATCAGCAGTTACAAGGTAGAAACGTATCTTGGATTCCTTGTGAAAAACAGCTTAAAGATATAGATGAATTTACTCTTAGTCATTGGTTGGAATGTTTGTATATAGAAAGATTAGAAAAAAAATCTACTAACATTCTCAAACTATTGAAACAAACAAAGAATGATTGGGAAGCAGTACTATTTGTTTTAATTGCTAAGAGTTTTGGATTGAACAAAAATGGAGATGCTTTTATGCAAATGGCAAGTTCTATTCCTTTTTCAATTGTTAGGAAGGAAGCATATGATCAAACAAGATTTGAAGCTTTGCTTTTTGGTCAAGCTGGTTTTTTAGAGAAAGAGTTTAATGAATCTTATGGTAGAAAATTGAAAGAGGAGTATCAGTATATAAAACACAAATATAATTTGAATCCAATGCCTGAGAATCAGTTTCTGTTTTTTCGAATGCGACCTTCAAATTTTCCTACCATCCGAATAGCCCAACTTTCTGTTTTGTATACTAAGAATAGAGACCTGTTTTCAAAAATTATGAATTGTAAAAGTATTAAAGAGGTTTATAATTTATTTGAAATTGAAGTTGATGAGTTCTGGAAAAACCACTATACTTTTTCAAAAGAATCTAAAAGATCTTTAAAACGATTAACAAAAAATTTTATTGATCTCATAATTATCAATACAATTATTCCTTTAAAGTTTTGCTATTTAAAATCTATTCAACAACTCAATGAAGAGGAACTTATTGCGATGGTTAGGTTATTGAAGCCAGAGAAGAATGGTATTATAGAGAAGTTTAGTGAGCTTAAGATTGAAGCAAAAAATGCGTTTGAAACACAGGCTTTGCTTGAACTTAAAAATAACTATTGCGCAAAGAAACGATGTTTACAATGCGCAATAGGAAATAAGTTGGTAAGGAATTAACTTACTTTTTAGGGTTTAAAACATCATCAATCCTAGAAATGCAATCTCTATAATGATATTTCGTAATTCTATTTACTCCTCTATTACTAGCAGTTCTTAACTGACTTTTTAAGGTAGTTAATTCTCCTCTAATTATTGAAAACAAATCGGAATTTTGAGCATTGTTTGTAGTCATTAATGTTCTCATCCTTTCTATAAATGATTTCTGTAAATTTCTTCTAAAAACATCTACATTTCTTTGTGCATTTGTTTCAGAAAAAATGCCTCTTCGTAAATCTCTAATCATATCAGTAGGAGAGTAGAACTCTTTTTGAGTTACTTCTGAATTGGCCATTCTTTGCATTCTGTTTACGTTTAATAAACTATACAATTGTCTATTTTGCAATCCTAAAATTCTTTCTGCATATCCAGTTGGGTTTATATTCTTTAAAATATCGGTTGGCATAATCCAGTCTTGTGTCGCAAAAACATTTTTCAACAACCAATTGATTGCCTCTTTTTGTTTTGCTTTGGAAACAGTTACATATACATTACCAGATTGTGAAGGTTTTTTGTTGTACTCAGCAACACCTCCGACTACACCAGTAACATGACCAGAATATCTACTGTAAACCCCTAAAAGCTCACCGTAAAGTTCAGCTAAGTCATCATAATTGTTTGTTTGATCTGAGGTCCAACTTTGTAAATTTTTAGCAACTATTTTTAAATTTTTCACTCCGTATGTACTAGCTTTTACTTGATCATTACCAATTCCTTCAGTTTGAGATTCGGGATCAAAAGCTCTGCTTCCTCCACGTTGAATTCCAAATTTATAAACAGGATCGTTTCCTTTTTCTGCAATCCATTGATCAAGTGTTTTTACTTCGTCTTCTGGACTATTAACATTTGGGATTATTCGATATCCCCAATTGATAGAATAGTGATCATAAGGTCCTAATTGACGAATAAAGCGAATGTTTTTATCACCTGGTTGTGCTACGTAATTATATCGTGCATAATCCATAATAGTTGCAGCTATTCCATTTTTTTGAGTAAATGATCCAGAACGTAAAGAGTCTACTGGATAAGCATAACTTGCAGCCATGTTGTGAGGCAATCCTAGTGCATGACCAATTTCATGAGCAATTACCATTCGCATCATATCACCAATTTCTTCATCTGGCGTATCTAATGATCTAGCAGATGGATTTGCAGCTCCTGTTTCAAGTAAATAACGATTTCTGTAAGAACGTAAATGGTTGTGATACCATATAATATCACTTTCTATAATCTCGCCAGAACGTGGATCAGAAACACTTGGGCCTACTGCATTTCGAGTTGTGCTTGCAACGTATCTTATGGACGAATAGCGAATGTCTTCCATGCTAAACTCAGGATCTTCTTCTTTGGTAGGAGGCATTTTGGCCATAATAGCGTTTTTAAATCCTGCGGATTCAAATACTTTTTGCCAATCATCAACTCCTTGTTTGATATACTTCCTTAATTTTTTAGGCGTTGCGGGATCTAAGTAGTAGACAATAGGTTTTTTTGGTTCTACCAATTCACCACGTGCATAAGCAGCTGGGTCTTTAGGTTCTAGTCTCCAACGTCTAATGTATTGTTTTGCATCAGCCTTTAAAGCTTCAGAGCTATAGTCAACATTTCGTACCGTAAAATATCCAACTCGTTTATCGAAAATTCTAGGCATCATAGGTTTTTCTGGCAGAATAATCATAGATTGATTTACTCTTATGGTAATTGTGTTTGTACTTTGATTGCTAGGAGGATTGTCTGCATCAAATGTAAAATCTTGAATAACTTCTATGTTTTTAGGGTAACTCCTAATTGCGTTAATAAAACTTCTACTTGCATCTAATCTTCGTACCCTGTACATTCTTCTAAATCGCGCTGGTAAACCTGAGATAGCTTTTATATCTGTAGAGAAAAACTTGGTAACATCCACCAATGTGGCTGTAGAATCAGGATTTGTGGTTTTGATATCAAAAGCATAAATAATAGGTTCTAGATTATTTGCTTTTACCGATTTATATATGGGTAAGCTATCTTCAGCTACAGCACTAAAAGATCGTACTTTGAGTAAAAGTTTCTTTTTAAACTTTTCCCAAACTACTACTTGCGTGTTTATTTTGCTTCCTGCATTTACATAGCCTCCACCTAATCCAGAAGGGATGTCTTTCAGGCGTGTAACTAATAGCATTTCTTTTCCTAAAAGTTCGTTAGGAACCTCGTAATAAAATTTACCTTTTGTCTCATGAACGTCAAATAACCCTTTGTCTGTCTTCGTAGATTTATTGACAAAGTCATTGTATTTAATTGTCTTCTTTTTAGGCTTAGGTTTTTGAGTTGCTATTTCTTTGGACTTATTTTTTCTATCCTTACGTTTTTTTTTAACTCTTGCGCTTTGCGCGATACTTGAAGTTGGGACAGCAATACATAAGATGATTGCAAGAAGTAATATTCGTTTCATTGTATGAATGATATAGGTTGTTTAGACCTCTAAAATAAGAAATCCAACCTTTATCTAAATGTTAAAAAAAATCTCAAACAGAAATGTTTGAGATGTTATTTTTAATACAGTGGTTTAAATCGATTTGGATCTGCTTCATGCATTATCTCGTAAATCTTTTCAAAAATATCTTCTGTTGATGGTTTTGAGAAATAATCTCCATCAGTTCCATAAGCTGGTCTATGAGCTTTTGCAGTTAAAGTTGCAGGTTTGCTATCTAAATATTGATATGCATCTTGATTCTCTACGATCTCTTGTAATAAATAAGCTGAAGCACCACCTGGGACATCTTCGTCAACTACTAACAATCTATTGGTTTTAGCAACAGATTTTACAGTGTCGTGATTTATATCAAAAGGAAGTAAACTTTGAGCATCAACAATTTCAATATTGATTCCTACTTGAGCTAATTCTTTTCCAGCTTCCTCTACTAATCGCAATGTAGATCCGTAAGAAACAACTGTAATATCTGTTCCTTCTTTGATTGTTTCAACTACACCGATAGGAGTGGTATATTCGCCTAAGTTTGATGGTAATTGTTCTTTTAAACGATACCCGTTTAAACATTCTACAATCAAAGCAGGATCATCTCCTTGTAGTAATGTATTATAAAAACCTGCAGCTTTTGTCATGTTTCTTGGAACTAACACATGGATTCCTCTTACATTATGAATGATACCACCCATTGGAGAGCCAGAATGCCAAATTCCTTCTAATCTGTGTCCTCTAGTTCTAATAATTAACGGAGCCTTTTGCTTTCCGTAACTTCTATAACGTAAGGTAGCCAAATCATCACTCATTATTTGTAGTGCATATAGAAGATAATCTAGATACTGTATTTCTGCAATTGGTCTTAAACCTCTCATTGCCATTCCAATACCTTGTCCTAAAATTGTAGCTTCACGAATACCAGTATCTGAAACTCTTAATTCACCGTGTTTCTCTTGTAATCCTTCTAATCCTTGATTTACATCTCCAATTTTACCTGCATCTTCTCCAAAAACCAAGACTTCAGGATGTTTTGTTAGCAATGCATCAAAATTATCACGCATAATTACTCTAGCATCAACTGCTTCGGAGTTTTCTCCATAAACAGGACTTACTTCTGGAATATTTAAAGCAGAATCTTCAGTTTCACTTATAAGATGTGAAGAATATTTATCATAAGCATCATGAATAGATGATTTGATAAAGTTTTGTAATTCAATCTTCTCATTAAGATTTTCATCTTTTACATATCGTAATGCTTTTCTGGCTGTAGATAAAACATCTTTTCTAATGGGTTCTGCAATTGAAATTAAATCGTTTTTTAACTTGGTAATAAAAGTTCCGTTAGAACTTTTTGCAGCTATTTTATCTAAGATAGATGCAGCTTCTGTAACTTCATTTTTAATCTCACCAATAAAGGCATTCCAAGCATTTCTTTTTGCAGCACTTACTTCTTTTTTTGCGTTTTTGTCTATGGCAATTAATTCTTCTTCAGATTCTACAAATTTTAAGGTTTCTCCATTGGCACCTTCTAATTCAAAACCTAAAATCCATTCACGCATTTTTGCAATACAATCGAAATCTTGTTCCCATTGTAAACGTTCTTTACTTTTATATCTTTCATGAGATCCAGATGTAGAGTGACCTTGAGGTTGTGTTAATTCTTTTACGTGAATTAATACTGGAATGTGTTTTTCTCTAGCTATTTGAGAAGCTTTATTGTAAGTATCAACTAGTTGAACATAATCCCAACCATTAACAACAAAGATTTCATAACCATTTGTGTCGTTCTCTTTTTGAAATCCTTTTAATATTTCTGAGATGCTTTCTTTTGTAGTTTGATATTTTGCGTGTACTGATATTCCATATTCATCATCCCAAACACTCATCACCATGGGAACTTGCATTACCCCAGCAGCATTAATAGTTTCAAAGAAAATTCCTTCACTTGTACTTGCATTTCCAATTGTTCCCCATGCTACCTCTTTACCTTGATTAGAAAACTTAGTGTGTTTTTCTAATCCTTTTACATTTTTATAGATTTTAGAAGCTTGTGCTAATCCTAACAATCTAGGCATTTGTCCTGCAGTAGGAGAGATGTCTGCACTAGAATTTTTTTGTTGCATTAGGTTTTTCCAACTTCCATCTTCATTAATGCTGTGTGTGGCAAAATGACCTCCCATTTGTCTTCCAGCTGACATCGGTTCAATAGTGATATCGGTATGGGCATATAACCCAGCAAAGAATTGCTGAGCATCTAACTCACCAATTGCCATCATGAAAGTTTGATCTCTATAGTATCCAGAACGGAAATCTCCATTTTGGAATGCTTTGGCTAATGCTAGCTGAGGAACTTCTTTTCCGTCTCCAAATATTCCAAATTTAGCTTTTCCTGTAAGAACCTCACGTCTACCTAATAAACTACACTCTCTACTAATACGAGCAATTTTGTAATCATTTAAAACCTCGTTCTTAAAATCGTTAAATGATATTTGCTTTGTATTTGTTTGTGTAGAAGTGTTCGTCATGATCAAGGTTTTTTATGTTTTGCAAAGGTAGTTTTTTTAGATGAAATTTAAAAATTCATCTTATAATTGCGTTTTTCGTAAAAAAACATCTCATAAATAGTGGTTTTTTAAGAATATTATAAAAAACCTCTTCTAAAAAAATTAAAAATAGCTCTTGGATTTAATTGTAGTACAAAACGGATCTTTTCTGCGTAAGCACTTTGATTAATTTCCCAACCGTTATTTGAGTAGAGAGGAAAATAGAATTCAAAAATATTATTGATAAAATTAAATCGGATTCCGTTTTCATAACCAAAGAAAACTTTCCTGTCTCGATTTTTGAGAAAAGCTACATCATTATATAACTCTAACCATCGCCATAAACCGATACTTGAATTGAATGATACCATAAATTGGTTGGCAAAACGTTCTTCTAATTTCGATTTAAAACCTCCTTCTGCGAGTAAAAATTGTTGACTAAAAAGACCTGAACTCTCAGAACGTCCAATATAATTTAATTCAAATAAATAGTCATTAGCTCTGTCTAAACCAAAACTAAAGAAATCAGAATCTGTTTTATTTGTTAAAAAAGCACCTGCATATATTCTAAAATCTAGTTGCCTGTTTTTAGCGGTTAACTTACGATAGCGAACTTCTCCTATAGCTTTTGAATATTCACTTCCAATCTCGGTTCCTATTGAATATTGAAAACCTTTGATAATGTCTGGCTTATTGTAAAAATAGCGAAGCTTAAAAATGCTGTATTTGTCTGAATCTGTTCTGGTTGAACCTTCTTCGAGTTCTCTGTTGATGTTTAGAAGTCTAGCTTGCAAAAAACTTGATCCAACATCTCGTAAACTTTTCCTTCTAAATTGTACAGTTACACTTTGGTTAAAGGTGTTATACGATAAATCTTCTGTATAATGCAAATTGCTTCCAGATAGAGAATAAATAATTCTATTGATTTTAGAATCTTCAAAATATTGAACATATCTAGTAACAAAGGTTCCATTTAAAGAAGTACTTTTTGTTCCGTATAAAGGGGTAATCGTAAATTGAAAGTTTCTATTTAGAATAGGTTTGTTGTGTGTTTTTAATCCGATTAAAACACCGTCATAGAAGTTGTATTTAATTTGCGGCTGTATGTATATTTGGTGGTAATAAGGGTCATCTATATCTTTAAAAAGTTTAAAACGAACAGGTTTGTTTAACAAGTTCTTTCCAATTTTTTTCCAATTGTCCATGGAGTTAAATTCTGGATAAGAGTTTTCATAATTTAAAGAGACGCGATCAAAATCTCCTTTTGGAATTGCTACTGTTTTTACGCTGTCAATCCCTTCTAGCCATTGTTTGAATTTTACTTTCTTTTTTTTAACTCCATATAAAGCAACTGGAGCTGTAATGTTTCGTTTGTTTTTTATGGTAACATAAACAGAATCATTCTTTTCTATGGCTTTTTTAATGGTGTAGTCTATCTTCTTACTTGTATTAAGGTAATTCCCAAAGAACCATTCAATATTTTTGTCTGTTTTAGAGTTTACAATCTTTGCAAATTCTTTACTATTACTGTACTTCAAATTGTTTTTAAGATAGAATTCTTGAAAGGATTCTTTGATAATGGTGTCTCCAATATAATCTGCTAAATATCGTAAACCCAGTCCTGCTTTGTACTTATTTACAATCTTTCGATTAAAATTTGACAAAGAATCTGATCTTGTTGTTAAAGATTGATCTAAGAATTGTCTCGCGCTAAATTGATAGACAAAAGGGTATTTATCATTAAAGGAAAGTTTAGAAAAGTTAAAGCTTCTAAATCCCCATATCTTGGCAACATTACCTGCTAGCTTTATTTCTGGATAGTGTTTAGAAACATATTCCATCATCAAATAGGATTGCAAACCATCTGTAAGCCAATAGTCTTTTCTTCTGTCTAAAAGCATTGTGCTTTCGATGTATTTTTTTGATAGGGCTTTTAACATGGTTAAATCCCACTCAAAGACATCTGGAAACGGTCTGATAAACCGTGGTAATTGATTTAAACCGTATATAGGATTCTTACTTTGAGTAATTCTATCGATAAAAATTTCTTTATGAGGATATTTTCCAAGGTATTGCTTGATAAACAGTAATTGTCTATTAAGTATGTCAGTACTCAGTTTTGGGTCAATAGTTTTTAAATGAAGATCAGTAACAATATTAATGTCTTTGGTTTTAAAAGATTTAAAATTGTCGAAGATGTCTATACTTAGAACTGCTTCTGTTTTTTTATTCCCAACCAGTAAGTATTCGTTATAATCACCTTTTGGTGTCTTGTATTCGTAAAGGTTAGAGTTAAGATTGAAGTGTTTTGGAAGCACTAACTTTATGTTGTAATTGCTTACGTTACTTAACAAGTCGTTCATGTTAAGATTGTTCATAATCTTCCATTTACCATCTTTATACACTGCTGGAACTAAATACCAGTAGCGCAAGAGGTAACCAGTTTTTGTTTTTCCATAACCTGTGAAACTTGCGTTAGGAATTTTTATATCATAAGTAATATTAATTTCAATAGACTTTCCTGGTGGAAGAGGTTTTTTGAGAGCTACTTTTACAACATCTGACTGATTATCGTCTAAATCTTGAAACGAATTATTCTCAAAATCAATTGTAAGATTTTTTATATCTGTATAACCTCGGTTTTCTTCTTTAGCAAAATATAATGATTTGTCGTAATCTTCTATAAGTCTTCTTGCCAAAGGTGATTTTTTGTTTTTATAACCATTGGCCCAATTGTGTAAGAAAATTTCTGTAAAAGTAGAATCGGAATCGTTAACAAAAATTATCTTTTGTTGAACTTTTAGAATATCTTTTTTGTCATCTAATTGTGCTTCTATAGAAATAGTATGTTCTTGCCCATGAGTATGAGCAAAAAAAAGAAGTAGAAAAAGTTGTATGGGTATTAGTTTCCTCAATTAAATCTTTACAAACTTTATTGGTTTGTTCAAGTTTTGTGCCGAAAGATAATAAATCCCTTTAGAAAGATGTTGAACATCAATTGTTAATGTATTTTCAGGAACATTTTTAAGTTTGACAGACTTTATCAATTGCCCATTGGTATTGTATATGTTTAAATCTTTAATCTTTAAATTGTTGCTAAACTTAAGGTCTAAAGAATTTTCAACAATATTTGAATTCTGAAATTGTACTATTTGTGAATAGCTTTCAGTTGATAATGTGTTTTGAGGAGTCTCTATTTCCATTACCACAGGTAAGTGATCACTAACTTGTAATAAGGCATCTCGTAAACTTTGCGAATAAGTTCCGCTGCAATTTGAGTTATCGATACTTAAATTATAACAATTGCTATTATTGCCTATGGATTGGTAACTGTTATTTACATAAAATAAATCTGAACTCGTATTGAAATTCTCTGACATCATGATAAAATCAAATCGATCGTCTAATCCACCTAAAGCTCCGCTAGTATCTATTAAACCAGTATTGGAAGTTCTAGTAGATTGAGTATGAATGTCTGCATACGAGCTATTTCTCCAAAAATAGGTGGAACTAGAACTGTAAAAGGTAAAAGGATCTGTTACACTTGGGTTATTTGGAAAGGGAGTTGCGGGTCTATTAATGGGATCTATCATAACAACTCTATTGCCTCCGTCAATTAACCTTTGGTAACCTTCTTCGTTACTAGAATAAAAATTAAAGTCTCCAGCAAAAAGAACATAACTAGTTTCTGGAATGTCATTTAAAGAAACCACAAAATCTTCAACAGAGGCTAATCTTCTTTGTCTATTGCTACTTCCAGTAGAAGCTTTTAAATGACTAACAAAAACTTCCAGTCTTATAGGGTTGGTAGCAACATTCTCTGTATTTATTTTAAATGTGTAATGATTGATATCTCTTGTATCAGCAACAATAACTCTGCTAGTCTCTAAAACAAGTTTTTTGGAGTTGTAATAAACCATTTGTTGAAGGTTAGCTCCAGAAGATTGATTGATTTGAAAAGTAGCTTTTTCAAAATCTGAATTATGAGGCACAATAGCATTGTTAAACATATAGTTTGAACCAGCTTCGTTTACTAATTCACAAACCATGAAAAGATCAGGATGGATTTCATCCAATACAGTTTTTAAAAAAGGAGTTTTATTCTGACTTACAGTAGAGTTAGAGTAATTTAATAAATTATACATCATTGCTTTGATACGAGTTTGTCCAAAACTCTGAAAACCAAGCAGCAATAATGTAAAGAACAATAATGCTCTTTTAAAACTTGTTAATAAAGTCATTATTTAGAAGTTTGGTTTGAGACTATACTTCGCGTAGAATTTATTCAAATGCTCAATTGCTTCATCTGCTGTGTCAACAACTCTAAAAAGTTTTAAATCACCTTCACTAATATTTCCTTGCGCAAGTAAAGTGTCTTTAACCCAATCTAATAAGCCGCTCCAAAAAGAAGACCCAACTAGAACAATTGGGAATCTTCCAATTTTCTTAGTTTGAATTAAAGTGATGGCTTCAAAAAGCTCGTCTAAGGTTCCAAAACCTCCAGGCATTACAATAAAACCTTGCGAGTATTTTACAAACATTACTTTTCTAACAAAGAAATAATCAAACTCAAGATTTTTATCGCTATCAATCCAAGGGTTATCATGTTGTTCAAAAGGAAGTTCTATATTTAAACCTACAGAAACACCTTTTCCTCTGTGTGCACCTTTGTTACCTGCTTCCATGATACCTGGACCACCTCCAGTGATAACACCGTAACCATTTTGAGTAAGTTTAAAAGCAACTTCTTCTGCTAATTCATAATACTCATCTCCAGGTTTTGTTCTTGCAGAACCGAAAATAGAAACACAAGGTCCTATTTTACTTAACTTTTCATACCCATCAACAAACTCTGACATGATCTTAAAGATCGCCCAAGAGTCGTTGGTTTTTATTTCGTTCCAAGTTTTTTGTTGTAGTTTTTCTCTAATTTTTCTGTCGTCATTCGTCATAATCTGTATAGTTTAGATAAGCAAAGTTAATGTAATTCTCTCTCCAAAAACTTAGCTGTATAACTTTTTTTGTTTTTAATAATTTGTTCTGGTGTTCCAGTACACAATACTTGACCACCTTTTTTTCCACCTTCCATTCCTATATCAATAATATGATCTGCTAATTTAATTACATCCATGTTGTGTTCAATAATAAGTACTGTGTTTCCTTTGTTAGCAAGTTCGTTTAGTACTTCCATTAGTACTCTGATGTCTTCAAAATGCAACCCTGTGGTAGGTTCGTCTAAAATATAAAATGTATTTCCAGTATCCCTTTTTGATAATTCAGAAGCAAGCTTGATACGTTGTGCCTCACCTCCAGAAAGTGTGGTAGATTGTTGACCTAGCGTTATGTAGCCTAGGCCAACGTTTTTAATGGTTTTAAGTTTGTTGTGTATTTTAGGAATATGTTCGAAGAATTCAACAGCTTGATTGATGGTCATTTGAAGTACGTCAGAAATAGATTTTCCTTTGTAACGAATTTCTAAAGTTTCTCTGTTGAATCTTTTCCCTTGACACGTTTCGCATTCTACATGAACATCGGGTAAAAAGTTCATTTCAATAACTCGTACACCACCACCTTGACACGTTTCACATCTTCCTCCTTTAACATTGAAAGAAAAACGCCCAGGTTTATAACCTCGGATAGATGCTTCTGGTGTTTTAGAGAATAAACTTCTAATCTCGCTAAAAACACCAGTGTATGTTGCTGGGTTAGATCTTGGTGTTCTTCCTATTGGAGATTGATCAATGTCTATTACTTTATCTACATTTTCAATCCCAGTAACTTTTTTATACGGCATTGGCTTTTTTACAGCTCTGTAGATGTGTTTATTGAGAATAGGGTAGAGTGTTTCGTTGATTAATGTTGATTTACCGCTTCCAGAAACTCCAGTAACACAAATCATTTTCCCAAGAGGGAATTCAGCCGATACATTTTTTAAATTATTACCAGTTGCTCCACTTATTTTTATGGATTTGCCATTTCCTTTTCTTCGCTTTTTTGGGACTTCAATTTGTTTTCTTTCAGCTAAATAATCAGCAGTAAGTGTATTATGTTTTTTAAGATCTTCAAAAGTTCCTTCACTAACAATTTCGCCACCATGTCTTCCTGCTCCAGGTCCAATATCTAAGACAAAATCAGCATGCTCTATCATGTCTTTGTCGTGTTCTACAACTAGGACAGAATTTCCGATATCTCTCAATTTTACAAGAGAATCTATTAACTTTTGATTGTCACGTTGATGTAAACCTATACTTGGTTCATCTAAGATGTAGAGTACTCCTACAAGTTGAGAACCAATTTGAGTTGCCAGTCGTATTCTTTGAGCTTCACCACCTGATAGCGATTTGGAAGTTCGGTCTAGAGTTAGATAATCCAATCCAACATCTAGTAAGAATTGTATTCTAGCTCTGATCTCTTTTAAGATTTCAGTAGCAATGACCAACTGTTTTTCACTCAATCTAGATTCTATGTTAATAAACCATTCAGCTAATTCATTAATGTCTTGCTTTGCAAGATCGCTAATGTTTTTTTGATCTATCTTAAAGTGTAGACTTTCTTTCTTTAAGCGTTTTCCTTCACATGAAGAGCAAGTGACTTCATCCATAAAGCCTTTAGCCCAGCGTTTGATAGATGTGCTCTCGCTATTTTTGTATTGATTTTCAATAAATGATACAATCCCTTCAAAGTCTATTTCATAATTTCGAGTAATTCCCATGGCTTTAGATGCTACAGAGAATTTCTCATTTCCTCCATTTAGGATAATTTCCAAAGCTTCTTTAGGGATTGATTTTATAGGGTCACTTAGCTTAAAGTCATAACGTTCAGCAATAAGTTGCAATTGCTTAAAAATCCAACTGCTTTTTTGTTCTCCTAAAGGAATAATTCCTCCATTTTTAATAGAAATTGTATTATCTGGAATTACTTTATCAAAGTTTATTTCATTAGTTATCCCTAATCCATTACAATTTGAACAAGCACCTTTAGGGGAATTAAAAGAAAAAGTATTAGGCTCAGGATTTGGATATGCAATTCCAGTTGTGGGGCACATCAGTTCTCTACTAAAGTAACGAGGTTTTTCATCATCAACATCAATAATCATTAAGATGTTGTTTCCAGTATATAAAGCTGTTTTAATAGTTTCTTCTAATCGTTTTTCAATATCAGAACTAACTACTAAACGGTCTATTACAACTTCAATATCATGAGTTTTGTATCTATCTAAGCGCATTCCTTTTTCAATCTCAATAATCTCGCCATCAACTCTAGCTCTTACAAAACCTTGCTTAGATATTTGTTCAAATAGTTCTCTATAATGACCTTTTCTTGATTTAATTAGTGGAGACAGAATAGCAACTCTTTTTCCTTCAAATTCAGAAAGGATAAGTTTTTTAATCTGCTCATCGCTATAGCTTACCATTTTTTCACCAGTATTGTATGAGTAAGCATCAGAAGCTCTAGAGAATAAAAGTCGGAGAAAATCGTAAATTTCTGTAATGGTTCCTACAGTTGATCTTGGGCTTTTATTTGTAGTCTTTTGCTCAATAGAAATTACTGGAGATAATCCATCTATTTTATCAACATCAGGTCTTTCTAAACCACCTAAAAATTGCCTTGCATAAGCAGAGAAGGTTTCTATATATCTTCTTTGTCCTTCAGCATAAATAGTATCAAAAGCCAGTGAAGATTTACCGCTGCCACTTAACCCTGTGACTACAACTAATTTTTCACGTGGAATCTTAACATCTATATTTTTAAGATTGTGAGCTCTTGCTCCAAAAACTTCAATGTATTCTTGGTCTTTCAACGTAGGTAAAATTCAGAAAAACGCAAAGTTACAGAATACTAAGAGAGTAGCAAAGCAAGGGAGTCTCAAAGTTTAATAGTAATAAGATATAAACTTTCAACCTTTGTTGCTTTGCGGCTTTTAACTTTTGAGTATCTTGCATTAAAATTTAACAAATGAGCTTTGTACATTCTGTTCGACATTTTTTTGAGAGACATGGGTATCATGTGTCTTCTCGTTTGGCAGATCGATTAGGAATGAGGGCTTTGAATGTCAGGCTGTTTTTCATTTACATTTCCTTTGTAACTGTGGGATTGTCTTTTGGGTTTTATCTCACACTTGCTTTTTTATTACGATTAAAGGATATGGTGTATACAAAAAGAAGCTCTGTATTTGACTTATGAAGCATGTTTTTAAATCTAAATTAAGGAACGCTTTAGGATTACTGTTGTTAGTTTTAACAATTGGAGTAGTTGGCTATATGTTGATGTCTGATTATACATTTGTTGATGCGTTGTATATGACGGTAATAACGGTGTCTACCGTAGGTTTTGGAGAAATAGAGCCTTTAAATGAGCAGGAAAAACTATTTACAATATTCTTAATTACTACTAGTATTATTAGTTTTGGATATACAGTTTCAGCTTTTACAGAGTATATTGTAAGTGGACAATTATTTCAACAATTAAAATTGAAGAAAGTGCAAAAAAAGATTGAACAGTTAGAAGGCCATACTATTATTTGTGGTTTTGGTAGAAACGGAAAGCAAGCAATGATCAAATTGAACAACTATAAGAAACAATTTGTTATTGTTGAAAAAAACGAAGAAGTAATAAAGAGGGCAGAAGAGAAAGGAATTTATAATGTTCAAGGAGATGCCACTACTGATGAAGTATTAAAACGAGCTGGAATTGAAAAAGCAGCAAACTTAATTACTGCATTACCTTCAGATGCTGATAATTTATTTGTTGTATTAACCGCTAGACAATTAAATTCAAATTGTAAAATTATAAGTAGAGCCTCTAACGAAAGTTCATATGACAAATTAAAAATCGCTGGTGCTAATAACGTGATCATGCCTGATAAATTGGGAGGTGATCATATGGCTTCTTTAGTTGTAACTCCTGATGTGATAGAATTTGTAGGAAGATTAACGATAGAGGGTGAAACTACAGCGAATTTAGAAGAAATATCGGTTAATGATCTCCCAGAAAAATATCTAGATAAAACAATTTTGGACTTAGATTTAAGAAAAAAAACTGGATGTACCGTTATAGGGTTTAAAGCACCAGAGGGAAGTTATTTGATCAACCCAGAAGCATCAATAGAATTGGTTAAAGATTCACATTTGATTGTATTAGGAAGACCAGAACAAATCACAAAACTTAGAGAACTTTTTTAATGAAGATTGCAATTACTGGAAGTAATGGATTGCTAGGGCAAACCTTGGTAAATTTACTCTTAAAAGAATCTGAAAAATATCAAGTCATAGGACTTTCTAGAGGTAAGAATAGAAGTGGTAGAGATGATTTTGAGTATGTTAATATTGATGTCACGAATGAAGATGAATTAAAAAAATGTTTATTTAGAATACAGCCAGATTTTATAGTGAATACCGCAGCAATGACTAATGTTGATGCATGTGAAGATGAGAAGGAAAATTGCGACTTATTAAATGTAGAAGCCGTAAGGTTTTTGACGCAAATTAGCAAAGAATTAAAAGCGCATTTAATTCATATTTCTACAGATTTTATTTTTGATGGAACACAAGGCTACTACAAAGAAACAGATAAGCCTAATCCTTTAAGTTATTATGGATTGTCTAAGTTAAAATCTGAAACTGTCTTAACAAATTCTACTATTGATTATACTATTTTGAGAACAATTTTAGTTTATGGAATTGTTCACGATTTAGGAAGAAATAATATCGTTTTGTGGGTAAGAGATATGTTAAAAGAGAATAAAGAAATAACAATAGTTAATGATCAATTTCGCATGCCTACTTATGTTGAAGACTTAGCAATAGCATGTAAAATGTCTATAGATAAAAGAGCAAAAGGAATATTTAATATTTCTAGCAATAAACTGTTAAGTATCTACGAAATTGCAAGACAGATTGCGGATGCATTTGATTTGAATAAAGATTTGATAATGCCTATATCAACATCAACATTAAACCAAAAAGCTGCAAGACCTGCTAAAACAGGTTTTGATTTATCTAAAACTAATAAAGAATTAGGTTTTTATCCGAAGTCTTTTGAAGAAGACTTGGTGAGATTCAAAGAAACCTTACCTTAAAAAATACTTTTAACGCCCAAAAGTTGTTAGAAGCTCATTTTTTTATGATATTGCGAACTACAAAAATTAAAAACAACTATTTCTCATGAAGAAAAGACTTCTCTCGTTACTACTATTAGTGGTACCAATGTTAACATTCGCACAAGAAAAAGGATTAGATCAGAAGATTGATGAAGCTTTTAAGCCAGTTTCAGATTTCTTTAGTAATGTGATATTTTTTGAGGTTTTCGGAACACCTTTTGTGTTAGTTTTATTAGTTGCGAGTGCAGCTTTTTTTACACTTTACTTTAAGTTTCCAAACTTTAGACACTTTTTTACAGCTATTAATGTTGTAAGAGGAAAATATGATGATCTTGAACATGCAACTGTAAACCCAGAATTGGCAATTGATGGAGATATCAAGGATACTATTAAAGACGAAAGTGAAGAAGGAGAAGTATCACACTTCCAAGCATTAGCAACAGCTGTTTCAGGAACTGTTGGTAACGGAAATATTGCTGGGGTAGCCTTAGCAATTGCTTTAGGTGGACCAGGAGCAACTTTCTGGATGATTGTCTGCGGATTGTTAGGAATGTCTACAAAGTTTGTAGAATGTACTTTAGGAGTGCAATATAGAGATGTTGGAGAAGACGGGACTGTTTATGGAGGTCCTATGTATTATATTAGTAAAGGACTCAAAGAAAGAGGATTTGAAATACTTGGTAAAATAGCTGCAGTATTATTCGCAATCTTTTGTATTGGAGGATCTTTTGGTGGAGGAAATGCAGCGCAATCAAACCAAGCTACTGTTGTCTTAAAAGAATTAATGGGGTTAGAAAGTACCGCAGCTGGATTTTGGATTGGAGTTGTATTAGCTATTGCAGTTGGAGTTATTATTATTGGAGGAATTAAAAGAATTGCTTCAGTAACAGAAAAAGTAGTTCCTTTTATGGCTGTACTATATATTCTTGCATGTTTATATATATTAGGTGCTAACTTCTCTTTAGTTGATGATGCAATCTCTTTAATTGTAACTGAAGCATTTAATCCAACAGCTATTGGAGTTGGAGGTATTATTGGAGTTCTTTTAGTAGGATTTAAAAGAGCTGCCTTCTCAAATGAAGCAGGAGCTGGTTCTGCGTCAATTGCACACTCAGCGGTTAAAACAAAATATTCCGCTTCAGAAGGGCTAGTAGCATTGTTAGAACCTTTTATTGACACAGTAGTGATTTGTACAATGACTGCTTTGGTAATTATCATCTTTAACTTTGGTGGACATTTTGAGTATGGAGCTGATGTTAGTGCAGATGGTAGTGGGGCTGTTATGATTGCTGGAGAAGTTGTGCAAGGAGCTGGAATTACTTCTAAAGCTTTTGCTCAATATATTCCTTATTCTAATATATTCTTAACTGTTGCAGTAGTATTGTTTGCTGTATCTACAATGATTTCATGGTCTTATTATGGATTACAATCATGGAAGTTCTTGTTTGGAAGAGGTAAAAAAGCAGATTTAGCTTATAAAGTATTATTCTTAATATTTGTTGTTATTGGTGCTGCTGCTAGTATGGGATCTATTTGGTCTTTCTCAGACGCAATGATTTTTGCAATGGTTTTTCCTAATATGATTGGATTATACTTCTTGTTCCCAGTAGTTAAGAAACAATTAAGAAGATATATGGATGCAATAAAGACCAGTAAAGCTTGATAGCTAGGTCTCTACTGTAGGAAATTTTATTGGCGCTAAGAAAAAGAAAAAATGAAAAAATTGAAATCCCATTTCTGGTATACAAAAAACCAACGAAATGGGATTTTGTTTTTGGTAGTTATCATCTTGTTAACTCAGTTTTTATATCATTCAATTAGTTTTGAATCAGAAAGTCACTACAATTTCAAGAGTTCAAATGTTATTGCTTTTCAAAACCAGATCGATAGCTTAAAATTGTTAGAGCTAGAAAAAAGGAAACCTAAGATATATCCTTTTAATCCAAATTTTATTTCAGATTACAAAGGATATCAATTAGGAATGTCTCCAGAAGAGATAGATAGACTGCATTTGTATAGAACTAAAGGAAAGTATGTGAATTCTAAAAAAGAGTTTCAAACAGTAACTAAAGTTTCTGACAGCTTGCTAAATGCCATTTCTCCTTATTTTAAGTTTCCTGATTGGACAAAGAAGAAGAAAATAAAAAGTAATAAAAGTAACTTCAATTTTTCATCAGCAAAAGACAAAAGCAAAATTTCAACAAAAGACTTGAATCTAGCTACTCAAAATGATTTCTTGGTCATAAATGAGGTAGATGATGTTATTTCAGAAAGAATTATAAAATACAGAACAAAGCTTCAGGGTTTTTCATACCCCGATCAGTTATTTGAAGTTTGGGGTTTAAAAAGAAAAGTAGGAAAAAAAATACTTGAAACATTTTCTATAATTACAAAACCTACAATTAAAAAAGTAAATGTAAATACTGCCAGTTTTAAAGAAGTTTTAGCAATTCCATATATAGATTATGAATTGTGTGTAAAGATATTTGAATTCCGTGATGAAGTTGCTGAACTACAATCTATTTCAGAATTGAAGAATATAGAGGGTTTTCCACTAGAAAAATACGAGAGAATAGTCTTATATTTGTTGGCTGAATAGACAAACAACAAAAACCGCTTAATGGCAAATATGTATTTTACTGAAGAACACGAAGTTTTCAGAGAAAGTTTTCGAGATTTTTTGCAAAAAGAAGTTGTTCCTCACATTGATAAATGGGAAGAAACAGGAACAATAGAAAGATTCATTTGGACCAAATTTGGAGAAATGGGATACTTTGGATTGAGTTACCCAGAAGAATATGGAGGTTTAGATTTAGACATTTTCTATATGGTAATTTTCCTAGAAGAACTTCAGAAAATAAACTCTGGTGGTTTTGCCGCTGCAATGTGGGCACATGTTTACCTAGCAATGACTCATATTAATAAAGAAGGAGATGATCGTATTAAAAGAGAATACTTAACGCCAAGTATTAATGGTGAAAAAATAGGTTGTTTATGTATCACAGAGCCTTTTGGAGGGTCTGATGTTGCAGGAATGAGAACAACTGCTGTTAAGGAAGGAGACCATTATATAATCAATGGTTCTAAGACATTTATTACAAATGGAGTTTATTCAGACTATCTTGTAGTAGCTGCCAAAACGGACCAAGATTCAAAACATGCAGGAATGTCAATTTTTGTAATTGACCGCGATACTCCAGGAATTTTTTCTACTAAATTAGATAAGCTAGGATGGAGAGCTTCTGATACAGGTGAAATTGCTTTTGATAATGTAAAGATTCCTGCTGAAAATTTAATGGGAGAAGAAGGGAAAGGGTTTCCTTATATCATGCAGCACTTTGCTTTGGAAAGATTAGTTATGGGGATTAATGCACATGCTAGAGCAGAATACGCTGTAGAATATGCAATCAATTATATGTCAGAAAGACAAGCTTTTGGAAAAACTTTAGATAAATTTCAAGCATTAAGACATAAAGTTGCTGAAATGGCTAGTCAGGTTGAAATGTGTAAAGAGTTTAATTATACTATTGCTAAGAGACTAAATGAAGGAGATTATGTAGTAAAAGAAGCAAGCATGTCTAAGTTGCTTTCTACAAAAATAGCTGATGAAGTAATTTATGAAGCTTTACAATTATTAGGAGGTTATGGTTATATGGAAGAGTATCCAATGGCTAGATTATTAAGAGACAGTAGATTAGGTCCTATTGGAGGAGGTACATCTGAAATTCTTAAAGAAGTAATCGCCAAAATGATAATTGATAAAAAAGAGTACAAACCCGCGACATAAAAAATTAATAAGTTATTAATTGTCAATTAAAAAAACCTCGTATCTTTGCAGTCCAAAATTTAAAAGACACAGATGAAAGGAGGTGCCAACATATGTTAATTATTCCAGTAAAAGAAGGAGAAAATATCGATAGAGCATTAAAGCGTTTCAAAAGAAAATTTGATCGTACAAAGACAATGAAGAACTTACGTGAGAGAAAGCATTTTACGAAGCCATCAGTTGCCAAAAGAGCTCAAAAGATTAAGGCGTCTTACATTCAAAGACTAAGAACGCAAGAAGAAGTTGGATAAACTTTTTCAAAAGAAATATATAAGCCCATATCAAAAATGATATGGGCTTTTTTATTATTTATAATTTGTAAATTTGATTTATCTAGAACTATATGAATCAAATAGAGGCTTTTTTAGATTACCTTTCCTTAGAGAGAAAATATTCTCGTCATACGATAACAGCCTATAAAAATGATTTGAATTCATTTAAAGATTTCTGCTCGATACATTATAATCAAGAAGCAATAGGTAAAGTAAACTATTCTCAGGTAAGATCTTGGATTGTAGATCTTGTAGATAGTAATGTGTCAAATAGATCTATAAACAGAAAGATAAGTTCTTTAAAATCATTTTATAAATTCTTGCAAAAAACCAAACAAATAACAAAGAACCCTTTAGCAAACCATAAAGCTTTAAAAATGTCTAAAGAAATTCAAGTGCCATTTTCTGTTAAAGAAGTTGATGCGGCAATTTCAGAAATACAGGCAGAAGACACTTTTGAAGCAATAAGAAATAAGTTAATAGTTGAAATGTTTTATTCAACTGGGATGAGAAGGATAGAATTGATAAATCTTAAGTTGAATTCAATTGATTTTTCTTCAAAACTAGTAAAAGTTTTAGGGAAAAGAAATAAAGAAAGACTAGTGCCATTATTATCAACAACTGGCAAGAGTTTAGAAAAGTATTTAAAAAAGAGAGAAGAGTTGCTTCCAAAAAATGACTATCTCTTTATTACTTCAAAGGGTAATAAAATTTATGAAACACTTGTTTATAGAGTAATAAATAACTATTTTAGTAACGTTTCTTCTAAAGTAAAAAAGAGTCCTCACATACTAAGGCACTCTTTTGCAACACATCTACTAAATGAAGGAGCTGATTTAAATTCGGTTAAAGAATTACTAGGGCATTCAAGTTTAGCCTCAACCCAAGTTTATACCCACAATAGCTTGGAACAAATAAAAAAAGTGTATAACCAAGCTCACCCTAGGAGCGATAAAAAATAGGATTTATGAAAGTATATACGCAATCAATCAATTTTAATGCTTCTAATACATTACTAAGCTTTACACAAAAGAAAGTTGAGTCCTTGGCAAAGTTTCATGATAAGATTGTAGACGCTGAAGTTTTTTTTAAGCTAGAAAACTCTAGTGCGAAGGAAAACAAGATCACTGAGATAAAGATTAATGTTCCTGGAAATGAATTGGTCGTTAAAAAGCAGTTTAAAACCTTTGAAGAAGGAGTAAGTACAGCTGTAGAATCCTTAAAAAGAAGACTTAAGAAAACCAAAGAAAAATTAAGGGATTCTTTAGTGTCATAAAAAGATAAAAAAAGAATATAAAAAGTTTTAGAAATAAAAAAAACTTTATACATTTGCAGTCCGTTAGAAATAACGGATTGTTTTTTTATAAAAACAGCCGATATAGCTCAGCTGGCTAGAGCAGCTGATTTGTAATCAGCAGGTCGTGGGTTCGAGTCCCTCTATCGGCTCAAGTTCATTAAAATAGTAAAGTTTTTGGGGAGATTCCAGAGCGGCCAAATGGGACGGACTGTAACTCCGTTGTCTTTCGACTTCGCAGGTTCGAATCCTGCTCTCCCCACAAAAACTTTAATTTATAATTTCGAATTTATGATTCGAAATTAAATTGCGGGAGTAGCTCAGTTGGTAGAGCGTCAGCCTTCCAAGCTGAATGTCGCCGGTTCGAACCCGGTCTCCCGCTCTAATAAAATCCAACAACAGCCGGTGTAGCTCAGTTGGTAGAGCGCATCCTTGGTAGGGATGAGGTCACGGGTTCAAATCCCGTCATTGGCTCTGTTTTATTAAGAGTAAAATTTTATACACTAAATATATTTAAAGAAGAATTAAAATTAAACAATCATGGCAAAGGAAACTTTTGATCGTTCGAAACCACACTTAAACATTGGTACTATCGGACACGTAGATCACGGTAAAACTACTTTAACTGCTGCTATCACAAAAGTTTTAGCAGAAAAAGGTCTTTCTGAAGTAAAGGACTTCGATCAAATCGATAACGCTCCAGAAGAAAAAGAAAGAGGGATCACAATTAATACTTCTCACGTAGAGTATCAAACTGCTAACCGTCACTATGCACACGTTGACTGTCCAGGTCACGCGGATTACGTAAAAAACATGGTAACTGGTGCTGCTCAAATGGATGGAGCTATCTTAGTAGTTGCTGCTACAGATGGTCCAATGCCACAAACTCGTGAGCACATCTTATTAGGTCGTCAGGTTGGTATTCCACGTATCGTTGTTTTCTTAAACAAAGTTGATATGGTTGATGATGAAGAATTATTAGAGCTTGTTGATATGGAAGTAAGAGAATTACTTTCTTTCTATGAGTATGATGGAGATAACGGACCTGTAATTTCTGGTTCAGCTTTAGGAGCTTTAAACGGAGAAGAAAAATGGGTTGATACTGTAATGGAATTAATGGATGCAGTTGATTCTTGGATTGAAGAGCCATTAAGAGAGGTTGATAAAGATTTCTTAATGCCAATCGAAGATGTATTCTCTATTACTGGTCGTGGTACTGTAGCAACAGGACGTATCGAGACAGGTGTAGCTAATACTGGAGATGGTGTAGATATTATCGGTATGGGAGCTGAAAAATTAACTTCTACAATTACTGGAGTTGAGATGTTCCGTAAGATTTTAGATAGAGGTGAAGCTGGAGATAACGTAGGTATCTTATTAAGAGGTATTGAGAAGACTGACATTAAAAGAGGTATGGTAATCTGTAAGCCAGGTTCTGTAACTCCACACGCTAAATTCAAAGCTGAGGTTTATATCCTTAAGAAAGAAGAAGGTGGTCGTCACACTCCATTCCACAACAACTACCGTCCACAGTTCTACGTGCGTACAACTGACGTAACAGGTAACATTAACTTACCTGATGGAGTTGAAATGGTAATGCCTGGTGATAACTTGACTATCACAGTAGACTTAATCCAACCAATCGCGTTAAACTTAGGTTTACGTTTCGCTATCCGTGAAGGAGGTAGAACAGTTGGAGCTGGTCAGGTAACTGAAATTTTAGACTAATTTTTTAGTCAATAAAAATAAGTTTAATTATTAAGGTGTCCCGATTTTTTCGGGACGCCTTTATGAATAAATAGAGACGGGTTTAGCTCAGTTGGTAGAGCACTGGTCTCCAAAACCAGGTGTCGGGAGTTCGAGCCTCTCAACCCGTGCAAATAAAAAACAAATGAACTTTATACAATATATCAAAGACTCTTTTGAAGAATTAAATAATCACATGACGTGGATCTCTAGAGAGAATGCGCAAAAAACTACAGTAACTGTAGCAATTTTCACAATTTTGTTCGCATTAGGTGTTGCTGGAGTTGATTATGTTTTTCAAGAAGGGTTAGATAACTTTTTCAAATTATTTTAAATAAGAACTATGGCTGATTCTGTAATGAAATGGTATGTTGTGAGAGCAATCGGAGGACAAGAGAATAAAGTAAAGTCTTATATAGAGACTGAAATAGCTCGTGTAGGTCTTTCTGATTATGTGAGTCAGGTGTTGGTTCCAAAAGAAAAAGTAATCCAAATTAGAAATGGGAAAAAAATAAACAAAGAAAGAGTTTATTTCCCAGGATATATTATGGTAGAAGCTAACTTATCTGGAGAAGTTCCTCACGTAATTAAATCAATTACAGGAGTAATTGGTTTCTTAGGTGAAACAAAAGGAGGTGATCCAGTACCAATGCGTAAGTCTGAAGTTAACAGAATGCTTGGTAAAGTTGATGAATTAGCTGTACAAGATGAAAATGTTGCAATTCCTTATACAGTAGGAGAAACTGTAAAAGTTGTAGATGGACCTTTTAATGGTTTTGATGGAACTATCGAAAAGGTAAATGAAGAAAAGAGAAAATTAGAAGTCATGGTTAAGATTTTTGGACGTAAAACTCCATTAGAGCTTAGTTACATGCAAGTAGAAAAAATATAATTGTTACACAAATATATGACCGATGTGTTTTTAGCTTCCAATTTAAAACACATCAATTTTAAACATTTAGTAAAATGGCAAAAGAGTTAAGTAAAGTAGTTAAATTACAAGTTAGGGGAGGTGCTGCGAATCCGTCGCCACCGGTTGGACCCGCTCTAGGTGCTGCTGGTGTTAACATTATGGAGTTCTGTAAGCAGTTTAATGCAAGAACTCAAGACAAGCAAGGTAAAGTATTACCAGTTGTTATTAATGTATACAAAGACAAATCATTTGACTTTGTAGTTAAAACTCCACCTGCTGCAGTACAATTAATGGAAGCGGCAAAAATCAAGAAGGGTTCAGGTGAACCTAACAGAAAGAAAGTAGCATCTGTTACTTGGGATCAAATTAAAGTAATTGCTGAAGATAAAATGGTAGACTTAAATGCGTTTACTGTTGAGTCTGCAATGAAAATGATCGCTGGAACAGCTCGCTCTATGGGATTAACAGTTAAAGGTAATGCACCTGCATAAACTTTATAAAAAATAGTAAAATGGCAAGATTAACAAAAAAGCAAAAAGAAGCTTACGCAAAGTTAGATAGCTCTAAATCGTATGATATTAGCGCTGCTTCTGCTTTAATCAAAGAAATTACTAATGTAAAGTTTGACGCATCTGTAGATATCGCTGTTCGTTTAGGTGTAGATCCACGTAAAGCTAACCAAATGGTTAGAGGCGTAGTGACATTACCTCACGGTACAGGGAAAGATGTAAAGGTACTTGCATTAGTTACCCCAGACAAAGAAGCTGAAGCTAAAGAAGCTGGAGCTGATTATGTTGGTTTAGACGAATTCCTTCAAAAAATAAAAGGAGGATGGACAGATGTTGATGTGATTATTACAATGCCTAGTGTTATGGGTAAATTAGGTCCTTTAGGAAGAATTTTAGGTCCTAGAGGTTTAATGCCAAACCCTAAGACTGGTACTGTAACAATGGATGTTGCAAAAGCAGTAAAAGATGTAAAAGCTGGTAAAATCGACTTTAAAGTTGATAAGACAGGAATCGTTCATGCAGCGATTGGAAAGGCATCTTTTGAAGCAGACAAAATTGCAGAAAATGCAAACGAATTGGTACAAACTTTAATCAAGTTAAAGCCAACTGCAGCTAAAGGAACATACATTAAAAGTATTTTCATGTCTAGCACAATGAGCCCAAGTGTAGAAGTAGATGTAAAATCTGTTTAATAGCAGTTAAAAACGTATATCATGACTAGAGAAGAAAAATCACAAGTAATACAAGATTTAACAGCACAATTAGCAGATACTAACACAATATATCTAGCAGATATTTCTGGACTAGATGCATTGACTACCTCTAACTTACGTAGAGCTTGTTTTAAAGCAAACGTAAAATTGGCTGTTGTAAAAAACACATTGCTTTCAAAAGCAATGGAAGCTTCTGATAAGGAGTTTGGAGAGTTACAAGATATTTTAAAAGGTAATACTTCCTTAATGATTTCTGAAGCAGGAAATGCTCCAGCTAAAGTAATCAAGGAATTCAGAAAAAAATCAGACAAGCCTCTTTTAAAAGGTGCTTATGTTGAAGAAGCAATCTACGTTGGTGATGATCAATTAGATGCTCTTGTAAACATCAAGTCTAGAGAAGAATTAATTGGAGATATTATCACATTATTACAATCACCTGCTAAGAATGTTGTTTCAGCATTACAATCAGGAGGAGGTAAATTATCTGGTATCTTAAAAACATTATCAGAAAAATAAATTAGCGCACTAATAAACTATATAATAAAAAATTTTTAAAAACAATTGAAATGGCAGATTTAAAAGATTTCGCAGAACAATTAGTTAACTTAACAGTAAAAGAGGTTAACGAATTAGCTGATATTTTAAAAGAAGAATACGGAATTGAGCCTGCAGCAGCAGCTGTAGCAGTTGCTGGACCAGCAGCTGGAGGAGCAGATGGTGGAGCAGAAGAAAAAACTGAATTCGACGTAATCTTAAAAGCACCAGGTGGGTCTAAATTAGCAGTTGTAAAATTAGTTAAGGAATTAACTGGTTTAGGACTTAAAGAAGCTAAAGGTATCGTAGATAGCGCACCTGCACCAATTAAAGAAGGTGTATCTAAAGATGAAGCAGAAGGGCTTCAAAAATCTTTAGAAGAAGCTGGAGCTGAGGTTGAGCTTAAATAAGCTTTAACCTAGCTAACAACCTAAGGTTTAGGCACTAGGAGTATTGATCTCCTAGGCCTAAACCATTTTGTGTATATATTCGTTCTTTTATAATTCAGGTTTTTTAATTAAAAAAATATTCTCTTTTGGCAACGATAAACACTACTGAAAGAATCAATTTCGCATCTTCAAAACTAGGAACAGATTATCCTGATTTCCTAGATATTCAGGTTAAGTCTTTCCAAGACTTTTTCCAACTTCAAACAAAAGCTGAAGAGCGAGGTGAAGAAGGTTTGTACAAGACCTTTATGGACAATTTTCCAATTACAGATACTCGTAACAACTTTGTACTAGAATTTTTAGATTACTTTGTAGATCCACCTAGATATAGCATTCAAGAATGTATCGAAAGAGGACTAACATATAGTGTGCCTTTAAAGGCTCGTCTTAAATTATACTGTACAGATCCAGAACACGAAGATTTTGAAACAATCGTACAAGATGTGTATTTAGGAACTATTCCTTATATGACAAACTCTGGTACCTTCGTAATTAATGGGGCAGAAAGAGTTGTTGTATCTCAGTTGCACCGTTCTCCTGGTGTATTCTTTGGACAATCTTTCCATGCAAACGGTACAAAATTATATTCAGCAAGAGTAATTCCTTTTAAAGGTTCTTGGATTGAATTCGCTACCGATATCAATAGCGTGATGTACGCGTATATCGATAGAAAGAAAAAATTACCAGTAACAACTTTATTTAGAGCCATTGGTTTTGAAAGAGATAAAGATATTTTAGAAATCTTCGATTTAGCAGAAGAAATAAAAGTATCAAAAGCTGGTCTTAAAAAAGTATTAGGTAGAAAGTTAGCTGCAAGAGTATTAAAAACGTGGTTTGAAGACTTCGTAGATGAAGATACTGGAGAAGTTGTATCCATTGAACGTAACGAAATTATTTTCGATCGTGATACAATCATCGAAAAAGAACATATAGAAGAAATCATTGAGTCTGGCGCTAAGACTGTATTACTTCATAAAGAAGACAATCAGCAAGCAGACTACGCGATTATTCATAATACATTACAAAAAGATCCAACAAACTCTGAAAAAGAGGCTGTTGAACATATCTATAGACAATTACGTAACGCTGAACCGCCAGATGAGGAAACAGCAAGAGGAATTATTGATAAATTATTCTTCTCTGAGCAACGATACAACTTAGGTGAAGTAGGACGTTTTAGAATGAATACAAAACTTGGTTTAGATGTTGATATCGATCAAAAAGTATTAACCAAGTTAGATATTATCACTATCATCAAGTATTTAATTGAGTTAATCAATTCAAAAGCTGAGGTGGATGATATCGATCACTTATCTAACCGTCGTGTTAGAACTGTAGGTGAGCAATTAGCTGGTCAGTTTGGAGTTGGTCTTGCTCGTATGGCAAGAACTATTCGTGAGCGTATGAACGTACGTGATAACGAGGTATTTACTCCTATTGATTTGATTAACGCAAAAACGTTATCTTCAGTAATTAACTCATTCTTTGGAACTAACCAGTTATCTCAGTTTATGGATCAAACAAATCCGTTAGCTGAAATTACTCACAAACGTAGATTATCTGCATTAGGACCTGGAGGTTTATCAAGAGAAAGAGCAGGTTTCGAGGTTCGTGACGTTCACTATACACACTATGGTCGTTTATGTCCGATTGAAACACCTGAAGGACCAAATATTGGTCTAATCTCTTCACTTTCTGTATTTGCGAAAGTAAATAACTTAGGGTTTATTGAAACTCCTTATAGAGAAGTAAAAGAGGGTTCTGTAGATGTAAAACAAGATCCTATCTATTTAAGTGCTGAAGAAGAAGAAGGTAAGAAAATTGCCCAATCTAATTTAGAATTAAACGAAGATGGTAGCTTTGTTAGTGATAGAGTGATTGCAAGAGAAGAAGGAGATTTCCCTGTGGTAACTCCAAATGTAATCGATTATATGGACGTTGCTCCAAATCAAATTGCTTCAATCTCTGCATCTTTAATTCCATTCTTAGAGCATGATGATGCTAACCGTGCTTTAATGGGATCTAACATGATGCGTCAAGCAGTACCATTATTACGTCCAGAATCTCCAATTGTAGGAACAGGATTAGAAAGACGTGTTGCAAAAGATTCTAGAATCTTAATCAATGCAGAAGGAAATGGAGAAGTAATCTATGTAGATGCAAATAAGATTACAATTAAGTATGATAGAACTGATGAAGAAAAACTAGTAAGTTTTGATTCTGACGAGAAGACATATGATCTTATCAAGTTTAGAAAAACAAATCAAGGAACGTGTATCAACCTAAAACCTATTGTAAGTACTGGCGATAGAGTAGCAGAAGGTCAGGTTCTTTGTGAAGGATATGCAACTCAAAAAGGAGAGCTTGCTTTAGGAAGAAATATGAAAGTTGCTTTCATGCCTTGGAAAGGTTACAATTTCGAGGATGCAATTGTGATTTCTGAAAAAGTAGTTCGTGAAGATATCTTTACTTCTATTCATATCGATGAATATTCTTTAGATGTACGTGATACTAAATTAGGTACTGAAGAATTAACGAATGATATTCCTAACGTTTCTGAAGAGGCTACTAAAGACTTAGATGAAAACGGAATGATTCGCGTTGGTGCAGAAGTAAAACCTGGTGATATTTTAATTGGTAAGATTACTCCAAAAGGAGAATCAGATCCAACACCAGAAGAAAAATTATTACGTGCCATCTTTGGAGACAAAGCTGGAGATGTAAAAGATGCTTCGTTAAAAGCCTCTCCATCTTTAAGAGGAGTAGTAATTGATAAGAAATTATTTAGAAGAGCAGTAAAAGATAAGAACAAGAGAGCAAGAGATAAAGAAGCTGTAACAGCTTTAGAAGCTTCATTTGTATCTAAGTTTGATGCTCTTAAAGAAACATTAGTAGAGAAATTATTCCAATTAATTAGTGGAAAAACTTCTCAAGGAGTGTTTAATGATCTTGGAGAAGAAGTATTACCAAAAGGTAAAAAGTATACACTTAAAATGTTAAACGCGGTTGAAGACTATGTGCATTTAACAAGTGGAACTTGGACTACTGACAAAGAGATCAATAAATTAGTAAGTGAATTAATTCACAACTATAAGATTAAAGTAAACGATTTACAAGGAGTTTTACGTCGTGAGAAATTTACGATTTCTGTTGGAGATGAATTACCAGCAGGTATCTTAAAACTTGCTAAGATTTACATTGCTAAGAAACGTAAATTAAAAGTAGGAGATAAGATGGCAGGACGTCACGGTAACAAAGGTATTGTTGCTCGTATCGTTCGTCAAGAAGATATGCCTTTCTTAGAAGACGGAACACCAGTAGATATTGTACTAAATCCATTAGGGGTACCATCGCGTATGAATATTGGTCAGATTTATGAAACAGTTCTTGGATGGGCTGGTCAGAAATTAGACAAGAAGTACGCTACTCCAATTTTTGATGGAGCATCATTAGATGAGATCAATGGTTACACAGACGATGCTGGAGTACCAAGATTTGGTCACACATATTTATATGATGGAGGTACAGGAAAACGTTTTGATCAACCAGCAACAGTAGGTGTAATTTATATGATTAAGTTAGGTCACATGATTGAAGATAAAATGCACGCGCGTTCTATTGGACCTTACTCATTAATTACGCAACAACCTTTAGGAGGTAAAGCTCAGTTTGGAGGTCAACGTTTCGGAGAGATGGAGGTTTGGGCATTAGAGGCTTATGGAGCTTCTAGTATCTTACGTGAGATCTTAACGGTAAAATCTGATGATGTAATGGGTAGAGCTAAAACATACGAAAGTATTGTAAAAGGTGAAACCATGCCAGAACCAGGGTTACCAGAATCGTTCAACGTATTAATGCACGAACTTAAAGGTTTAGGTTTAGACCTAAAACTAGAAGAATAAATTTACAGAATGCCTTCTGAACAGAAATATTTTTGTTCAGAAGGATTTACTAATATCATAAGGGTCTTAGATCCAAACTTTAATTCGATACCATTACCATGGCAAGAAAAAACGAGAAATACACTGTAAAAAAGTTTAATAAAATCTCAATTGGTTTAGCATCACCAGAGTCTATTCTTGAGGCTTCAAAAGGAGAGGTGTTAAAACCAGAAACTATCAACTACCGTACACACAAACCTGAAAGAGACGGATTGTTCTGTGAGCGTATTTTTGGTCCAGTAAAAGACTACGAATGTGCTTGTGGTAAATACAAGAGAATTCGTTATAAAGGAATTGTTTGTGACCGATGTGGTGTTGAGGTAACTGAAAAGAAAGTACGTAGAGATAGAGTAGGACATATCAATTTGGTTGTTCCTGTTGCTCACATCTGGTACTTCAGATCTTTACCTAATAAAATGGGATACCTTTTAGGATTACCATCTAAGAAGTTAGATATGATTATCTACTACGAAAGATATGTTGTAATTCAACCAGGTATTGCTAAAAATGCAGAAGGAGAACCATTACAAAAAATGGACTTCTTAACGGAAGAAGAGTATTTAGATATTTTAGATACACTTCCTCAAGAAAACATGTACTTAGAAGATTCAGATCCTAATAAATTCATCGCGAAAATGGGAGCTGAGTGTTTAATCGAGTTATTAGCTCGTATTGATCTTGATGAGTTATCTTACCAATTAAGACACAAAGCAAATACTGAAACATCTAAGCAACGTAAAGCGGAAGCGTTAAAAAGACTAAATGTTGTTGAAGCATTTAGAGATGCAAATAAAAATAGAGAAAACAAGCCAGAGTGGATGATCATGAAAGTGGTTCCAGTAATTCCACCAGAATTACGTCCATTAGTTCCATTAGATGGAGGTCGTTTTGCTACTTCTGACTTGAATGACCTATATCGTAGAGTTATCATCCGTAACAACCGTTTGAAAAGATTAATGGAGATCAAAGCTCCAGAAGTAATCTTACGTAATGAAAAACGTATGTTACAAGAATCTGTAGATTCATTATTTGATAACACTCGTAAATCTTCAGCAGTAAAAACAGAATCTAACAGACCATTAAAATCATTATCAGATTCTTTAAAAGGTAAGCAAGGACGTTTCCGTCAGAACTTACTTGGAAAACGTGTTGATTATTCTGCTCGTTCTGTAATTGTTGTTGGACCAGAATTAAAATTATACGAATGTGGATTGCCAAAAGATATGGCAGCTGAATTGTACAAGCCTTTTATCATCCGTAAGTTGATTGAAAGAGGAATTGTAAAAACAGTAAAATCTGCAAAGAAAATTATAGATAGAAAAGAGCCTGTTGTTTGGGATATCTTAGAAAACGTAATTAAAGGACACCCAGTATTACTGAACCGTGCTCCAACATTACACCGTTTAGGTATTCAAGCATTCCAGCCAAAATTAATTGAAGGAAAAGCAATTCAATTACACCCATTAGTGTGTACGGCATTTAACGCCGATTTTGATGGAGATCAGATGGCGGTTCACTTACCTTTAGGGCCAGAAGCTATTTTAGAAGCACAATTATTAATGTTAGCTTCTCATAATATCTTAAATCCTGCTAATGGTGCTCCAATTACGGTACCTTCTCAGGATATGGTATTAGGTCTATATTATATGACCAAAGAACGTAAGTCTACAAAAGAAGTTCCTGTAAAAGGAGAAGGATTAACATTCTACTCTCCTGAAGAGGTAACTATTGCTTTCAATGAAGAGAAAGTAGACTTGAATGCAGGAATTAAAGTTAGAACTCAAGATTTAGATGAAGAAGGTAATTCGGTAACTAAGTTGATTGAAACTACTGTAGGTAGAGTATTATTCAACGAGGTTGTACCTAATGAAGCAGGATATATCAATGAGGTGCTAACGAAGAAATCCTTAAGAGGAATTATTGGTGGAATTTTAAAAGCGACTGATATTCCTTCTACAGGTAAGTTCTTAGATGAAATCAAAAACATGGGATATAAATTTGCCTTCCAAGGTGGTTTATCTTTCAGTTTAGGAGACATTATTATTCCAGAAGAAAAACACACGATGATTGCAGAAGCAAACAAAGAAGTGGATGGAATTGTAATGAACTATAATATGGGTATGTTAACGCAGAAAGAGCGTTACAATCAGGTAATTGATGTTTGGGGATCAACCAACAACAGATTAACTGAGTTATCTATGAAGCGTTTGCGTGAAGACCAACAAGGATTTAACTCAGTATATATGATGTTAGATTCTGGTGCAAGGGGATCTAAAGAGCAAATTCGTCAGTTAACAGGTATGCGTGGATTAATGGCAAAGCCTAAAAAATCTACTGCTGGTGGTGGAGAAATTATTGAGAATCCAATTCTTTCTAACTTTAAAGAAGGATTATCAATTTTAGAATACTTTATCTCTACGCACGGTGCTCGTAAAGGTCTTGCCGATACAGCATTAAAAACTGCCGATGCAGGATACTTAACTCGTCGTTTGGTAGATGTATCTCAGGATGTAATTATCAACGAAGAAGATTGTGGTACTTTAAGAGGATTAGAAGTAACTCCATTAAAGAAAAACGATGAAATTGTTGAATCCTTAAGTGATCGTATCGAAGGACGTGTTGCATTACATGATGTATATGCCCCTAACAGCGAAGAAGTTTTAGCAAATGCAGGTGAAATCATTACACCTCAAGTAGCGAAACAAATAGAAGATTCAGGATTAGATAGAGTAGAAGTAAGATCCGCTCTTACTTGTGAGTCTCAAAGAGGAATTTGTGCTAAGTGTTACGGTCAGAGTTTATCTACTCGTAAGAAAGTTCAAATTGGTGAAGCTGTAGGTGTTATTGCTGCTCAATCAATTGGAGAGCCTGGTACTCAGTTAACATTAAGAACATTCCACGTTGGTGGGGTTGCAGGAAATATCTCTGAAGAGAATAAGTTAATCGCGAAGTTTGATGGAAATGTAACCATTGAAGACCTGAGAACTGTTCAAGGAAAAGATGCAGAAGGAAATGAAGTAGATATTGTAATTTCTAGAACAGCTGAAATTAAGGTTCAAGATAAGAAAACAGGAATTACACTAAGTTCAAATATCATCCCTTACGGTTCTGTCATTTTCAAGAAAGGAATGAAAACCATCAAAAAAGGAGATGCAGTTTGTCAATGGGATCCATTTAACGGAGTAATTGTTTCTGAGTTTGCTGGAAAAGTGAAATTTGATAACCTTGAGCAAGGAGTTAATTATCAAGTAGAAATTGATGAACAAACAGGATTCCAAGAAAAAGTAATTACTGATTCTAAGAACAAGAAAATCATTCCTTCTTTAATTATTGAAGATAAAGATGGAAATGCATTACGTTCATATAGTTTACCTGTAGGAGCTCACTTAATGGTTAATGATGGAGATGCTGTTGAAAGCGGAAAAACATTAGTGAAAATTCCACGTAAATCTGGAAAAGCAGGAGATATTACTGGAGGTTTACCACGTGTAACTGAATTATTCGAAGCACGTAATCCTTCTAACCCAGCAGTTGTTTCTCAGGTGGATGGAGTTGTTTCTTTCGGTAAGATTAAAAGAGGTAACAGAGAAATTATCGTTGAATCTAAGACTGGAGACATCAGAAAGTATTTAATTAAACTTTCTAACCAGATTTTAGTACAAGAAAATGACTTTATTAAAGCTGGTATGCCATTATCTGATGGAGCAATAACTCCAGAAGATATCTTAAGAATCCAAGGACCATCTGCTGTTCAAGAGTATTTGGTAAATGAAATTCAAGATGTATACCGTTTACAAGGAGTGAAAATTAACGATAAACACTTCGAAGTAGTTGTTCGTCAAATGATGCGTAAAGTTAGAATTATTGATTCTGGAGATACATTATTCTTAGAAAATCAATTGATTCACAAGAACGACTTTATCAAAGAAAATGATGCCATCTACGGAATGAAAGTTGTTGAAGATGCTGGTGATTCTGAAAACTTAAAAGCAGGACAAATTATTAGTCCACGTCAATTAAGAGATGAAAACTCTTTATTACGTAGATCCGATAAGAACTTGGTTGAAGCAAGAGATGCTCAACCTGCAACTGCAGAACAAGTATTACAGGGTATTACTAGAGCTTCGTTACAAACGAAATCGTTTATCTCTGCTGCATCGTTCCAGGAAACTACAAAAGTACTGAACGAAGCTGCTGTAAATGGTAAAATAGATACCTTAGAAGGATTAAAAGAAAATGTTATTGTAGGTAAGAAGATTCCAGCAGGTACAGGTATGAGAATCTATGATAATATGATTGTTGGACCAAAAGAAGAAATTGAAGAAAGCTTTAATTAAGATTTTACATGAACGATAACGAAAACAAGCAAGGACAAATAAACATCGAGTTGGATGAAAATGTTGCAGACGGAACTTATTCTAATCTAGCAATTATCAATCATTCTGTTTCTGAGTTTATTGTCGACTTTATCAATATCATGCCAGGTGTTCCTAAAGCAAAAGTGAAGTCAAGAATTATCTTAACTCCGCAACATGCTAAGAGATTAACCAAAGCATTGGCAGATAATGTAGCTAAGTTTGAACAAATTCATGGCGAAATTAAAGATTATGAGCAACCTCCAATTCCACTAAATTTTGGACCAACAGGTGAAGCATAAAACAAAAAACCGAAACGAAAGTTTCGGTTTTTTTTATAACTAATTTCAGAAATGATCAGATTAAATTTAATAAATATGCTCGTAAATCTGTTTCTTCTGATAGATGCATTTTTTTCTTAATCCTATATCTAGCTGTTTGTACAGATCTTGGGTCTATTAAAAGAATTTTTGCAATTTCTTTAGTTTGCATATGCAGTTTTATAAACATACAATGCCTAAGTTCAATTTCACTTAAAGAAGGATGTTCCTTTAAAAGATTGTCATAAAACCCAGAATATACAGCATCAAAATGTTTTTGAAAGTTAATCCAATCATTATCATTGTCTAGAGCTGTATTTATATGATAATTAATGTCTTTAATAATAGATTCGTTATTATTTTTTAGGCCTTTTATATCAGCTTTTATTTCCTTAAAATATTGTCTTGAGTGTAGAAGTTTTGTGTTCAAAGTCATCAATTCTTGATCTTTCACTTTCATTTCTTGCATAAGAGAATCGATGTTTGCATTAGTTTGTTGTTCCTTTTTCTTAGAATTCACTAAAAGAAGAATAATAACTCCAATTGAAATTGCAAAAAGTAATATAATAATAAAGAGAATGAACGTTAAGTTTTCAGATCTAGCTTCTTGAACTTGTAACTGTAAGGCAGATTTCTCAAGTAAAAGATTAGTGTTTAGACTCTTAACTTGAGTTTCCAACTCATTGTTTTTTTGTGATTTTAAGCTGATTAAATCCGAAAGTATTTTGGGATCTTTATAGCCAAACATGTCAAAGTCAAAAATACAATCACTTGAGCTTTGACTAGCTTGATGTATAGCAATAGAAATGATATTACTCCCTTTTTTAAATTTCTCAACATCTAAAATGCTAAATAAAATTTCTGATTCTTTATCTGAATCTATTCTATGAATGGCCAAAGTATTGTCAGTTAAGGTTCCCAAAGGCAAGTTATTTCTGTACACCTCTTTTCCATTAACATATATAATAATGCCATCATCCCTTTTAAACTGAAAACCATAAGCTAAATATTCATTAGGGTCATGAAGCGTTACCGACTTTTTGAAGTATTTAACTATATGTTTTTTATTTTCATCAGAGCCAAAACTAATATTCGTAACAACTTTTTTATCTCCATAACCAATTGGTGTAATTCCTTTCTTCCAATTTTTATAATCTGTAGAATTTAAGAACCATTTTGTATCAAGAGAACCATCTTCATAAAAAAACCATTCATCTCCAGACTTAATAATTTGGTCTTGACTATATACTTTTACTGAAAAAAGAAGAATGAAAAAGAGTACTATATTTTTTATAACTGTTTGTGTCAAAAAAGTAGTTTAAGAAGTTGTGCAGTATAAATATAGTAGTTTTTTATTGTTTGATATACAATTGTAGTAGATATGTATAGATTAAAAGTATTAGATATAGGTATTGAATGTTAATTTTGTTGATAACCATAAACAACATTATATAAGCCTTTGTTGGGGGACGATGGCTACAATAATTTGAAGCTGCACTTTTAAAGTGTAGCTTTTTTTATTGAGATATTTTTATAGGAATAATTATTTTGGTTTAAGAATTAACTCTAAAACGTATTAAAATTTTACCATAGAAGTTTAATCCTATGCCCTATTGCCAAAAATAAAGCTCCTGCACATAAACCATATAGAATCAAAGTAATCAAATACTTGTTCTTACCATATAAACCAGTAATAGCAAATAACATTACAAACATTGTTGGTAAGTAGGTAAGAGGAGAAGCTCCAACTTTGCGAATCCACCAATAATTAAAAGGGTTTCTGCACTTATCATTTGGAATTAGTAAAAGGAAACTTAAACAAAGTAAAATAAATATGGCTAGTTCTTTTTTCTTATTATAGTATAGTAAACCAGCTATTATAGGAATAATAAGTAAGCCAATACGAATAACTGCACTAGTAGGATAGGCAGCCATAAATATATTCCCTGTATAACAAACCGGACTTACACAAATTACTGAGATAGGTATCGCAAGCCAGAAGAAGAAAGACCATGTTCCTGAAGTAGGTTCCAAAATGGATTTCTTCAGAACATTTTTTAAGCAAATAGTTGATAATGCTAATGTAAGTATAGCGCCTACAATGAAAAGAATTGTAAAGAACTCTGGAAAGCTAAAATTTGGTCTAACATATTTGTAATTGTGTATATCTATTAAGCACTTTATCCATAATATATTAGCTATGGCAAATGCTATGACAAGCAATTTTTTATTGATCTCTTGAATTCTATGCATCACTTTTTTTTCTAAATGTATAAAATTTTAAAGATTTAGATCATTAGAACAAACGAGTTTGATTGGTTTGATGTTTATCAAACAAACTAAAATCTAATTTAGGATATTCAATATCCTTTAAATATAATTTTCTAGCTAGTTTAAATTGATCAGAGATTTGTTCAGCAAATTTACCTTCACCACTTGTTCTTAGTCCAAATCTACTGTCGTTCAAAGTACCATTATGACATTCTTTAATTTGATTCAAAACTTTTTCAGCTCTGTCTGGATAAGCTTTTTTTACCCAATCAGTAAAAAGTTGACCAATAGCTCCATTCAAACGAACTACTGTGTAAGCTACAGATTTAGCTCCCAACTTAGTTACTGTTTTAACTAATTTTAAAATCTCATGGTTGTTAATAGAAGGAATAATTGGAGCCATCATAACATTTACTGGGATACCATTTTCAGATAATATCTTTACAGTTTCCAATCGTTTTTTAATGGTTGCAGTTCTTGGTTCTAAACTCCTTCTGGTTTCTTCAGAAAGAGAGGTAATAGAAATATTTACATGAATTAAATTCATTGAAGCCATTTCTGTGAGAATGTCTAAGTCTCTTAAAATCAGTGCGTTTTTTGTGATCATGCTTGCAGGGTGCTTCAATTTCAAAAGAACTTTAAGCATTTCTCTAGTAATTTTTAGTTTCTTTTCAATAGGTTGATAACAATCAGTATTTCCTGAGAACATAATCCCATGAGGTTTCCAGTTTCTTCCTCGTAGTTTTTTCTCAAGCAATTCAGCAGCATTAGATTTGTATAAAATCTTTCGTTCAAAGTCTAATCCAGCCGAGTATCCCCAATATTCATGCGTATTTCTCGCATAACAGTAGATACAACCATGTTCACATCCTTGATAAGGATTCATAGAATACATTAAGCCAATATCTGGACTTGTTACTTTATTGATAATCGTTTTAGGAAAAATCTCTAAATAAGTAGTTTTATTAGAGTCAGCGTTTTCATTCTCTAATTCACAATAATTCAAGAAATCATCTCGAATAATGTATTCGTGCTGTAAAAATCGATTGTGGGTATTGAGTTGTGCACCACGCCCTTTGATGTATTTCATTTGTAATTCTTAAAAAGTTTGAAATGCAAACGAGAATACAATAGGAAGTGTTTGATCCTCAAAGTTTGAGCTATAAAGTTACATCAGAAAACTGAGAAAAAAAGGATTGTTGATAAATTAATCTTGAATAATAGTAACTATTTACAAGGTTGTGTCCAAGCAACTTTGTATAAAGAATGTCCATTTTTAAGCGGACCTTGAGAATCTGCAAGATAGATGTATTCATTCTTACTATCAATATAAATACCGTCTGGACGTACCATTCCCAAATCTTTAGGGATTGAAATTTCACATGTTTGGACACCATCTTTAGTAAAGCGATAGATTCCACGAAAGGTCAAAACATACAGAGTCCCATCTGGATGAGCAAACAAACCACTAGGAGAGTCGGGTACAGCAAATTCATTCACTTTTACAACAGAGCCATCCTCTTTTAAATTAATTTCGAATACTGTTTTAAGAGCTTGAATACCTACAAAATAATTTTTTGTTATAGGAGAATATGTCATAGCTTCAACTCCTTTGTCAGCTCTGGTAGAAATACCAATTGAAGCCAAATTCCACTCTTGTTCTATTGCTCCAGAAGATAGATTCATTTTGTACACATAATTGTACTCATCTCCTATATATAAATAACCTTTCTCTTCTCCATAAGTCAAGCCTTCCATATCTACTTCATGTCCATTCATACTTTTAAAAGAATATGCTCTAACTACTTTGTCAGTAATAAGTGAAGCTTTTACAATAGATTTAGGATAATAGGAGGTAAGGTCACCGCGCTGAACTGGATGTACACCATTAACTGCAAAATATGTACTATCAGATTCATCAATTACAACACCACTATTTCTAAATATTTTATCTATTCCAGCACCATCACCTGCATTTACTTGATCTGCTAAAGCTTTTCCAAAAGTTTCAACTTTGGTGTAATCTAATGTTGCTGTAATTGCATTTTTATCAACAGTTACATTGTTACCGCAGCTAGATAGGATAACTGCAGATATAATAAATATGATGGTTTTGAAGCTTTTCATGTAGTTTGGATTTTACCAAACTTATGCATTTTTTTTGATAAACAAATATTTACTTATCGCTTAAGATCTTTCTTGCTTGTTGTACATGTCTTTCATTATGATGAATCACAAAACGAAAGGTGTCTCCCAATCTGAACTTTACCAGAGGTAAAGTAGTAGAAGTTTTAATTTTGGTGAGATCTTTTTCCTTGGCCATTTCTAGCAACCTTAAAAACCAATGCTGTTGTTTAGTAAAAGTAGCAACCACTTTTTCTCTGTCTAATTTAGAATGAAGAGGGTTCTTGCTTTTAAAGGTTTTCATGGTTTTCATTCCTTCTTTCGGAAGCATGTCCATAGCAAATTTATTTCCCCAACGACCACTCTCGAAAATATTTGATTGAGGAGCCTTTGAGTTTTCCATTCTTTTTTTAATCTCTTCGATATAGAATTTCCCATATCTGTTTAGATGCTCCAAACATTCCAAGACGCTCCAAGATTTTTTGTGAGGTCTCCAGTTCAATTCTTCATCAGATTTACTATCTAAAGATTTTGAAAATTGTAAATGAGAATGAACATGTTCTGTTAATTCGTCTAGTAGCTTTTCTGTTTCAAATCTCATGGTCTTGTTTTTCACAAAGTTGAAAAAAGAAAGTATTAAAAAGATTGATTTGAATCAATGTTTTTCAGAATACGAGACAAAGTTTCTGGTGTCATTCGAAGGTAAGAGGCAATGTGTTTTTGAGGAATTTCTTGAAATAATTGTGGACTTCTATCCAATACTCTCAACAATCGTTCTTTAGGAGTAAAAGTAATTAAATCGATTTCTCTTTCTAATTGCTGATATACTAATAACTCAAGGAATTTCTGCCATAAAGATTGGTTTTCAGGAGAGCTGTGTAAAAATTCAGAGAATTTATCCTTAGATAAATATTTTAAATGAGTTTCTTTAATTGCTTGTATATAAAACTTTGTTGGTTTTTCTACTAGAAAAGTATCTAAACCTCCAGTGAACGATTTTGCATAACCAAAACGAATTGTATGTTCATTTCCTTCTTTATCAAGAATAAAAACTCGAACACTACCTGAAGTTATTAAATAAGTGTTGTTATTTAAGTCGCCTTCTTTAAGTAAAAACTCATTGCGTTTTAAAATTATTTCCTCTTCCCAAAGAGGTGCTAATTTTTGCAATAAAGTATCTTGAAGATTCAACTTAAATTTTTCTAGTTCTATTTAGTAAATAAAAATCAGCTAACACTAGTGCAGTTAAGGCTTCAACAATAGGAACAGCTCTTGGAACCACACAAGGGTCATGACGACCTTTTCCCATAATTTCTGTAGCTTCTCCTTTCGAATTAATGGTAGACTGATTTTGCATAACGGTAGCTACAGGTTTGAACGCCACTCTAAAATAAATATCCATTCCATTGCTAATGCCACCTTGGATACCGCCTGAAAGATTTGTTTGAGTAGCCCCATCTTCATTAAAGATATCATTATGCTCGCTTCCTTTCATTTTGGTTCCTTTAAAACCGCTTCCAAACTCAAACCCTTTTACAGCATTTAAAGACAACATGGCGTTTCCTAATTGAGCATGCAACTTGTGGAAAATAGGCTCTCCCAATCCTATAGGAACATTCTGAGCTACACAAGTTATTGTTCCTCCAATAGTATCGCCTTCTTTTCTAATTTCTTTGATCTTATCAATCATTTGTTCAGCCATTTTTTCATCTGGACAACGAACAATATTTGATTCGGTTTTAGAAAAATCAAGATCCTGATAGTTTTTAGACATTTCAATTTCGCCTACAGATGAAGTGTATGCATTGATAGAAATATGAGAAATCAATTGTTTAGCTAGAGCTCCAGCAACTACCCAATTAGCAGTTTCTCTTGCCGAGGAACGCCCGCCACCACGATGATCTCTAATTCCATACTTTTTGTCATATGTATAATCTGCGTGAGAAGGTCTATAAACATCTGTATTATGAGAATAATCCTTCGATTTTTGATTGGTGTTTTTTATAACAAATCCAATAGAAGTTCCAGTTGTTTTTCCTTCGAAAATTCCAGATAAAAATTCTACTGTATCAGGTTCTTTTCTCTGAGTAACAATTTTTGATTGTCCGGGTTTTCTACGATCCAATTCTTTTTGAATAGCATCCAAATCAATTATAACACCAGCAGGAAAACCATCAATGATTCCTCCAATTGCTACTCCATGAGACTCACCAAAAGTGGTCAGTTTTAATAAATTTCCAAGCGTATTAAAAGCCATTAAAACAATTCTAAAATTTGATTGGCTAAGATAGTATAAAAATCAGGAAACCATAACTTAATTGCCATGACTAAAACCATAACAATTAAAACTTTTTTAATAAGTCCATCGCCTTTATTAACAGACCATCTACTAACTATCCACCCACCTGTTGCATTTCCTACAGATAAGATTAATCCATACTTCCAATTGATAGAATCTCCATGTGTAAAAACGGCTACTGCGGCAATAGAATAAACTAAAGCGACAAATACTTTAATGGCATTACTTTTTACTAGAGAAATTCTATTGATACTTGACAAAGCTAACAAGATGATAAATCCAACTCCCGCTTGGATAAATCCGCCATAAAGACCTACAAAGAAAAAAGCAATGATTCCTAGCCAAAGGTATTTCCCTGTAATTCGTTCCATTAATTCTTGGGAAGATGATTTTCGTTTAGCGACCATAAAGATGACGACCACTACCATGACAACTCCTAGAATTTTATTAAAAACATCATCCTTTACATAATGAACAGCCAAAATAGCTCCAATAATTGCTCCTATTGTTGCTGAAAGTGCTAGATAAATACTAAAAGGAAAAGAAGAAACACCTTTGCTTTGGAATCCTCGTACAGCAAAAATATTCTGAATGATAATGGCAATTCTGTTGGTTCCGTTTGCAACGCTAGGGGGTACTCCTAAAAAGATTAGCATAGGTAAGGTTAAGAGAGAACCACCACCAGCAAGAATATTAATTCCGCCTGCAATAAGCCCAACAATGACTAAAAATATATAATCTAAAATACTAGAATCCATTGAGTGTAAAAGTATTACAAAAAGGAAAAAGAAAGCGAGAAAATAATCTTTTAAAAAAAGAAAAAATGCTTTTAGAAAACGAAAAACCTTTCTATATTTGCACCCGCCTACGGAAATAAATTTCCTTCGGCGGGTAAGCCCGCTAGAAAAGGTAAACGCAAAAGACACTGGAGAAATGGCAGAGTGGTCGAATGCGGCAGTCTTGAAAACTGTTGACTGTAACAGGTCCGGGGGTTCGAATCCCTCTTTCTCCGCAAAACAAACCCGAAACGAAAGTTTCGGGTTTTGTATTTTCAAAAGAGAATATAAATACAAAACCAATCAAGTTTTGTTTGATTTTACATTTCAGGTATAAATACGCATTGCATTCTATTTAGAATCCAACTACTTTAGTTACCAAATCATAATTAAGGGAATATGGAAACTACTACACCTACTGTAGAGTTAAAAAATCTATCACAAAAATTACTCAATGCAGATGTTAATAATAATGAAGAATTATTGAGCATTCTAAATGAGATGTATCAAATCTACCAAGAGCTTACAGGGATTAACGGAAAAGATGAAGATTTAGAGCACTTGGCCTGTTTACCAGCAGAAACTGGAGTGGCTTTATCATTAAATCATGCTGCTGCCTGTTTCCTAGATTATAGGAGAACAACTAAATTCTTAAAAGGATTTGTACAAGCTATAAAAGATAAGCAAAAGAAACATCCTAATGAAACAATTAAAATATTTTATGCTGGATGCGGACCGTTTGCTCCTTTTGTGACTTTAATAGCTCCAATGTTTGGAAAAGATGAGGTTCAATTTTCAGTATTGGAAATCAATGAAAAGTCATTGAAGATTGCAAAAAAGCTAATTCGTCAATTAGGACTCACTGATTATGTGAATGAGTATTATCAAGCTGATGCAATTAAATTTGAAATCCCTAATGCAGATGAATACCATATTCTTTTTAGTGAAACCTTAGATGCTCTGTTAAATAGAGAATGCTATGTGCCAATTTTATGGAATCTCTTACCACAGTTGAGAAAGGATATTACTGTAGTTCCAGAAAACGTTGTGATTAAGCTCAACTTTAAAAAAGGATCAGAAGAAGTTTATGAAAGTGATGTTTTTGACGTGAGAAAAGTATTAAGAGAAACAGAAAAAACAAAAGAGCTTCCGCAGAAATTTGCTCAAACAAGTGTAAGTTTATCAGATGCAGAAAAATATGACAGTGTTATTTTAGATACAGCTGTTTTTGTTTATAAAGAACATTTTTTAGAAAGATGTGAGTCTTCTTTAAGTATGGCTTTAGAAATTCCCATACACAAACCAATTACTCACAAAGCAGTAGAATTTATTTATTCCTTAAAACCAGAACCTGCTTTACAGTTAGAAATGAGAGAGTAAAATAAATTAAATTGATATTTAAAAGCCTACAGTTCGCTGTAGGTTTTTTATTTTTGAACTATGGATCTTTTCAACCAAGAAGTACAACAAAATATTCTTCCTTTTGACGGTGAAGTGATTGATTTCGGATTGATTTTAAACAAAGAACAATGTAATTTTTACTATGATAAGTTGTTTAACGAAATTCCGTGGGAGAATGATCAAGCTATTGTTTTTGGGAAACACTATGTTACAAAAAGAAAAGTGGCTTGGTTTGGTAATAAAGAGTATAACTATTCTTATTCAGGTGTAACAAAACAAGCTCACCTTTGGACTCCAGAATTATTAGAGTTAAAAAAGAAGGTCGAAGAGATTTCTAAAGCTACTTATAACTCTTGTCTTTTAAACTTATATCACGATGGTTCTGAAGGAATGGCTTGGCATAGTGATGGAGAAAAAACTCTACAAGAAAACGGAGTCATTGCATCAGTAACCTTAGGGGCAGAACGTAAGTTCTCTTTCAAGCATAAAGAAACCAAACAAAGAATAGATATTATTTTAAAAAATGGTAGTCTATTACTGATGAAAGGAGAAACTCAAAAGAATTGGTTACATAGACTTCCGCCTACAAAAAAAATACACGCACCAAGAATAAACCTTACCTTTCGAACAATTATCATTTAAAGAATAGAGAATATTGAATTAGGAATAAAGAAGTAAAGGTTCATCATTCAAAATTCATGATTTATATAACTTTGTAATTCAAAACAAATCTTTTGTCAAGCAATTTAGACTCCATTAATCTTAATAAATTCATTAGTTCAACTGGAATTTGTTCTCGCCGAGAAGCAGAGAAACTTATTACAGAAGGAAGGGTAACTATCAATGGAAAGCCCACACAATTAGGAAATAGAGTCTTTGAGGGAGATATTGTCAAAGTAGACGGAAAACCATTAAAAGCAAAACCTAAAACGCTATACATAGCCTTAAATAAACCTATAGGAGTTGTTTCTACTACCGATTCAAAGGAGCGAAAAAATATTGTTAAATACATCAATCATCCAGAGCGCTTATTCCCAATAGGTAGGTTAGACAAACCTTCGGAGGGATTGATTTTTTTGACAAATGATGGAGATATCGTTAATAAGATTCTACGAGCAGGAAACAATCATGAAAAAGAATACATTGTAACTGTAGACAAAATAATTTCAGAACAGTTTATCAAAAAAATGAGTAACGGAATTCCTATTCTTGGAACTGTTACCAAAAATTGTAAAGTTGAAAAAATAAGCGATTATGTCTTTAAAATTACGCTTACTCAAGGATTAAACAGACAAATTCGTAGAATGTGTGAGTACTTAGGGTACGAAGTAAGAAAGCTAAAGAGAACTAGAATTATGAATGTGAGTTTAGCTGGACTTAAATATGGCGATTGGAGAGAGCTCACTAAAAAAGAAATTGATACCATTAATCAATTAATTAAGACTTCCTCTAAAACAGAAGAAGCTTCCAAGGATACCAATAAGAAAAAGTCTTTTGGAAGATCTAGACCAAGATCAAAAAATAGAAGGAGAAAATCTTAAGAATCTTTTAGAGTCTGTCAACTTCCTATTTGTGTATCTTTGCACGCAATGAAATTTGAATTAAAAAGTCAAGACCCAAATAGCAAAGCCAGAGCAGGAAAAATTACAACTGATCATGGCGAGATAGAGACTCCTATTTTTATGCCTGTTGGAACAGTTGCTAGTGTAAAAGGAGTTCATCAATCTGAATTGAAAGATGAAATTAATCCTGATATCATTTTAGGAAACACTTATCATCTATATCTGCGACCAAAAACCCAAATTTTAGAACAAGCAGGAGGGCTACATAAGTTCATGAATTGGGATCGAAATATTTTAACTGATAGTGGGGGATATCAAGTATATTCATTATCAGGAAGAAGAAAAATAAATGAAGAAGGTGTAAAATTCAAGAGCCATATTGATGGATCTATGCATTTGTTCACTCCAGAAAATGTGATGGAAATTCAGCGTAGCATTGGAGCAGATATCATCATGGCTTTCGACGAATGTACACCTTATCCTTGTGATTATGGCTATGCTAAACGATCTATGCATATGACACACCGTTGGTTAAAAAGATGTATTGATCATTTAGAGAAAACTCCATTAAAATACGATTACAATCAAACACTATTTCCTATTGTTCAAGGGAGTACATATAAAGATTTACGAAAGCAATCGGCAGAATTTATTGCCTCAGTTGAAGCAGAAGGAAATGCTATTGGTGGACTCTCAGTTGGAGAACCTGCAGAAGAAATGTATGAAATGACTGATGTAGTTTGTAGTATTTTACCTGAAGACAAACCAAGATATTTGATGGGAGTTGGAACACCAATTAATATTCTAGAAAATATTGCTTTGGGTGTAGACATGTTTGATTGTGTAATGCCCACAAGAAATGCTAGAAACGGAATGCTGTTTACTGCTCATGGAACGATTAATATCAAGAATAAAAAATGGGAAAACGACTTTTCTCCTATTGATGAAATGGGTATCACTTACGTAGATACAATGTATTCCAAAGCATACTTAAGACACCTATTCGCGTCTAAAGAAATGTTAGGAAAACAAATAGCTTCCATTCATAACTTAGGATTTTATCTTTGGTTGGCAAGAGAAGCAAGAAAACATATTATTGAAGGTGATTTCTTAACTTGGAAGAATAAAATGGTCAATCAAATGAACAAACGTTTGTAATGAGAATACTCGATTGGTACATATTAAAAAGGTATTTGGTAACATTTCTGTTTACCTTACTAATTTTGATTCCAATCGCTGTGGCTATTGACATCTCTGAAAAAGTAGATAAGTTTTTAGCACATGCAGATCTTTCTGCAATGCAGATTATTGATGAATATTATAAAAATTTCATCATCTATTATTCCAATACGTTTATGCCGTTGGCATTGTTTATTGCTGTTATCTTATTTACTTCTAAATTGTCTAACAATACAGAGATTGTAGCAATGACGAATGCTAGAATCTCATTTACAAGACTTTTGTATCCATATATGATTGGAGCAACTTTGATTACAGTTTTTGCTTTGGCAATGAATCATTATGTAGTTCCTAATAGTAGTAAAGAGAGAAAACAATTTGAAAAAGAATACTTAGCACGCAAGAAGTTTACAGACAATTTAGTTCGGAATTTTAGTTTACAACTAAATGATAGTACCTATATATATTTGAAGAGTTACAATTTTAAATCCTCCAACGGTACCTATTTCACAATTGAAAATTACAAAGGCATAGAGTTAGTTCAGAAACTAACCTCAGATAATATTCGATGGAATGAAAACGATAGCACCTTCCGTCTATCTAGATATAAATTGAGAAAGTTGTACAAAGGGAATGATAGTATTTTTACAGGAGTAAATTTAGATACAGCATTTGCATTTACCCCAAAAGATTTATTATTTAAATCTGCTTTGGCACAAGAAATGCCCTCTGATGAACTTTCTGATTTCATCGAGATTTCTAAGAAAAGAGGGGTTAAGAATTTGAACTCTTACTTGGTAGAATTGCATAAGAGAACTAGTTTGCCAATATCTACATATATACTCACAATTATAGCGGTAGCCTTGGCTTTTAGAAAGAGAAGAGGAGGTATAGGAGTTAACCTAGCCTTAGGAATAGCGGTCATGTTTATTTATGTCTTTTTTATGAAAGTAGCTGAGGTGTTAGGAGCAGTAGCCGGAGCAAATTCGTTATTGTATGTATGGATTCCTAATATAGTATTTGGAGGATTAGCAGTTTATTTATATCTCAATGCAAGGAAGTAAGCTCAAAGATTATTTACACCTACATTTTATAGTTTTCATTTGGGGATTTACCGCAATTTTAGGAAAACTCATTTCTATTGATGCCATTCCTTTGGTTTGGTACAGAATGTTAATTGCTTCAGCATTCATAGCTATCTATTTCTTTATCAGAAAACGATCTTTTCAGTTAGATAGAAAAGCTTTGTTGAAGTTCTTCTTTTCAGGTATTATTATAGCGCTGCATTGGATTACCTTTTTTAAGGCCATAAAAGTATCTAACGTATCGATTGCATTAGTAACTATGAGTACAGGAGCATTCTTTACTTCTTTTATAGAACCTTTTTTCTTCAAAAGACGAATCAAGCTTATCGAAATTTTTTTAGGAGTGTTAGTAGTAGCAGGATTGTATATTATTTTCAGTTTTGAATCTCAGTATACATGGGGAATTATTTATGCATTAATCTCATCGTTTCTTTCTGCTTTATTTTCTGTTTTAAACGGGCTGTACATAAAAAAGTACGATGCAGAACTCATATCTTTTTATCAGTTATTTTTTGGAACACTCTTTATAACAGGTTTTTTATTAATAACAGGAGCATTTACAGTAGAGTTCTTCACATTAGAAGGATCAGATTGGTTGTATCTTTTAATCTTAAGTAGTGTTTGTACGGCCTATGCTTTTATAGCTTCAGTACTTGTAATGAGAAATATTACACCATATACTGTAATGCTTACCATTAATTTAGAACCTATATATGCTATTATTTTAGCATTGATTGTTTTTGGTGATTCTGAAAAAATGAATACTCAATTTTATTTTGGAGCCTTCATTGTATTGTTTGTAGTGCTTCTGAATGGAATCTTAAAGAATATGAAAAGATTCACAGACAAAGCAAAGAAGTCAACTTTTCTAAAAAAATAAAAATCATTGCAAATTGAATCCAATTTTATAGTAAGTTTGTACACTGTAAATATTCGATTCTATCAATCGATTTTATTGAAAACAAACAACTAATTATGGAGTATTTAGACTTTGAACTACCTATTAAAGAACTAGAAGAACAATTAGAAAAATGTTATGAAATAGGTAAGGATAGCGATATTGATGTTGCTGCTACTTGCAAGAAAATTGAAAAGAAATTAGAGAAAACAAAAAAAGACCTTTATAAAAACCTAACACCTTGGCAAAGAGTTCAGTTGTCAAGACACCCAAATAGACCTTATACATTAGACTATATCAAAGCAATTTGCGGAGATACCTTTATGGAATTACACGGAGATAGAAGTGTAAGAGATGATAAGGCGATGATTGGTGGATTAGGAAAGATTGGAGATCAATCTTTTATGTTTATAGGTCAACAAAAAGGATACAATACCAAAACTCGTCAGTACAGAAATTTTGGAATGGCTAATCCAGAAGGATATAGAAAAGCACTTCGATTAATGAGAATGGCTGAAAAATTTGGAATTCCTGTAGTAACGTTATTAGATACTCCTGGTGCATATCCTGGACTAGAAGCTGAAGAAAGAGGACAAGGAGAAGCCATTGCTAGAAATATCTTTGAAATGACTCGTTTAAAAACTCCTATCATTACAATTGTAATTGGAGAAGGAGCTTCAGGAGGAGCTTTAGGAATTGGAGTAGGAGATAGAGTATACATGATGGAGAATACTTGGTATACAGTTATCTCTCCAGAATCTTGTTCTTCAATTTTATGGAGAAGTTGGGAATACAAAGAGCAGGCTGCTGAAGCTTTGAAATTAACTGGAGATGACATGAAAAAACTCAAGTTAATTGATGGGATTATTAAAGAACCAATTGGAGGCGCTCATTCTGATAGACAAGGTGCTTTTGAAGCTGTGAAAAACACAATTATTGACGCTTTAGAAGAACTGAAAGACTTAAACGATACAGATTTAGTAGCTGCTAGAATGGATAAATATGCTCAAATGGGAGTTTATAAAGAATAGTTAAAACTTTCTTTTGAAATAATCAGATTTTCTTCTTCGATCCTGTCTAGATGTAGGTTTAAATAACTTTCTAGCAACAAGATAAATGAGAATTAAGATTCCAAGTGTTAATAGCATAGCTTAAAATTACAGAATTATATTGAAAATAAAAAAGGCGAGATATATATCTCGCCTTTTTTATTTTACTCCTAATGAGATTAAATAATCTGATATTTTTGGATCTGAAGGTCTTATCTCATTATGATTGACAATATTTCCTTCTGGGTCAATTAAAATAAATCTAGGGATTCCTCTTATTAAATATTCTTGAGAAAAACGAATATGATCTTTACCAGCCCAAAGTTGCGTTCCTCCTAAATTTTTATCCTTTACCATTGTAGCCCATTTTTTACGAGCTTTACTCCAATCTCCATTAGATCTATCCTTGTTATCGGTAGATATGCTAACAAATGAAATGTTCTTTCCTTCAAACTCTTTTTCTAATTTCTTTAAGTATGGGATTTGTGCTAAGCAAGGTCGGCACCAAGTTGCCCAAACATCAATATAAACAAAGTTTCCTCTAAAATCTTTGAGCGATTTCTTTCCGCCTTTAAAATCTTCATAGTTAACAAATTCAGGAGCAGGTTTCCCCTTTTCCAATTTAGCCATTGCTTTTTCTTGTGCTACAAAAGCATCATGAGATTTATCATAATTTGTTTTTAAATATTTGTAGTAGGTTTCATTTTGCCTTTCGATTTGTTTTATGATATCATCACTAGATTTAGTATAAATTGCAGAAATACTATCCATTCCTTTTGTAAGCTGTTCTAATTTCTTTTGAAAACCTTCCTTATCTTGAATCATAAAATCACGAATAGTACCACTCTTTTTCACGTAATTATAACTTGCAATAATAAAATTGTTGCTTTGCGCTCCTTCATCATTTCCTGAATAAGAAAAACTATTTAAGAACTCGTTAGAATCACCTTTTAAGTGGAGGTCATATCCATTTCGAAGATATAAGAACCCTCTTTTTCCGCTGTTGGTAGTAATAGAAAAAGTATTAGGTTTAGCAACCTTTAGAGAATCTTTAAAGGTGCCATCTTCATTTAATTTAATTACTTTCTTCACAGCAAATCCAGAAATTGTAAGGATACTATCCTTATTGTTTTCTAATTTTCCTGAAATACTTAAATAATCTTTTGGATGTTCTTTCGAGCATGAAACCAATATCAAAAGTGATACGATAAGCAATCCTAATTTTTTCATTGATGATGATGTTTTATAAAGCTTCAAAGATAAAAACTAATTGAAAAGAAAAATTGTTAAATTTTGTTGCATATTCAACCCTGAATTTAGACTTTTATATCCACAATCAATCAAAACAAACCTGATGCATTCTATAGACTCAAATCCTTTAGATCTTGCTACTATACATACAATACTTAGCAGCAATGAGAAACTGTCGTTATCACAAAGTGCTATCGAAAGAATTCAAAAGTGTAGAGCCTATCTAGATGAAAAGATGTCATCAATGTCTACACCCATCTATGGAATCAATACAGGATTTGGAGCCTTGTACAATGTGAAAATTAAAGGAGAGAACCTTCAAAAACTTCAAGAGAACCTAGTAATGAGTCATGCATGTGGTACTGGTGATGAGGTTCCTCAAGAGATTGTTAAACTCATGCTGTTGTTAAAAATTCAATCGTTGAGTTATGGTCATTCTGGAGTTCAACTAGCAACGGTGAATCGTTTGATTGATTTTTATAACAACGATATTTTTCCTGTTGTTTATGAACAAGGATCTTTAGGAGCTTCAGGAGATTTATCGCCATTGGCGCATTTAGCATTACCACTTATTGGTTTAGGTGAAGTAGACTACAAAGGAAAACGAATTTTAGGTGAAGAGTTACTCAATCAATTTGGTTGGGATAAGATTAACTTGCAGTCCAAAGAAGGATTGGCTTTGTTAAACGGGACTCAATTTATGAGTGCTTATGGAATTCACAGTTTATTAAAAGCACATAAACTTTCCTACTTAGCAGATTTAATAGGAGCCATTTCTTTAGAAGCTTTTGATGGTCGTATAGAACCTTTTAATGAATTGGTGCATTTGGTTCGTCCGCACAGAGGTCAATTAAAAACAGCAAATAGAATTCAAGAGTTTTTACAAGACAGCGAATTAATTGCCCAAGAAAAGCAACATGTGCAAGATCCGTATTCTTTTCGCTGTATACCACAAGTTCACGGAGCAACAAAAGACACCATTCGTTTTGTAACCAAGACTTTTTTAACAGAAATTAATGCAGTAACCGACAATCCTAATGTGTTTGTTGATGAAGATGAAATTATTTCTGGAGGAAATTTTCACGGACAACCTTTGGCTTTAACCTTAGATTACTTATCCATAGCTATGTCTGAATTGGCTAATATTTCTGAAAGAAGAATTTATCAATTGGTTTCAGGCCATAGACATTTGCCTCCTTTCCTAGTTTCAAATCCAGGATTGAATAGCGGATTTATGATTCCGCAATATACAGCTGCCAGTATTGTAAGTCAGAATAAACAATTAGCCACACCAGCAAGTATCGACTCAATTGAATCTAGCAACGGACAAGAAGATCACGTAAGTATGGGAGCCAACGGGGCTACCAAAGCAAGAAAAGTAGTGAACAATGTACAAACTGTATTGGGAATTGAATTGTTTACAGCTTCACAAGCTTTGTCGTTTGGAAAAGCAAAGAGTTCACCATTTCTAGAATCTTTTTTAAACTCATTTAGAGAAGAGGTTTCTTTGGTTCAAGAAGACAGAGTGATGCATAATAGCATGATGGCTGCTTCTCAGTTTATCGATTCTTTGGATATTGATTCTGAGGAGTTGTTTTAGTTTTTTATAGATTTAGATTTCCATTCATTCATAAGCTCAGATAATTTTTGTGCGGACATGCCGTAAGTTTCAGGCAAAGCTTTTGATAACCTTTTACCAAAGGTGTATTTAGTATGATTTTTATGATAATCAAACATGACCATTTTGTTATAACTATACCAAGTTCTAATGCTATTTACCCTAAAATTTTCAACATCATTCCATTTGGTAAAGTGTGATCGATAAAGACTTCTAATTTCAAAACCTTCTTTAGTTAATTTCAAATAAGAGCTTCCAGGTATTAATTTTAGTATTGCTACAATAACTCCCAAGCCAAAAAATATAATAGTTCCCCATGCAATGTTTGGTTCAATCTCTATTCTGAAGAAGCCTAAATACACAAAACTACTACATATCACTAGCAGTAATAAGTATTTGAATATACTTGGAGATAGTTTTTTTGACTGAATTATCATAGTGAAAACAATTTTTTACAAAAATAGATCTTATTTTCAACTTCACTATAATGTTTTAATTATCTATAAGGAGGTCCCCAAACCCAACCTACTATAGATTGGCGTATTCCTTTGGTAATAGGTGTTACTCTGTGCATTACAAAAGAAGGGAAAATGATAATAGTTCCTTTTTCTCTTGGAGCGTTAATGACTTTTTGATTGGCCATAAATTGTAAATCTCCACCTTCATATTCATCAGGATCCGACAATTGAACAGTAATACTCAGTTTTCTAGCTGAAATATCTCCAGCACCAAAATCCATGTGCCAGTCGAAAAAGTCACCTTCAGAATAGCGTGTTAATTGTAACTCTTCTTGAAAACCTAACAAATCGAACCAGTAGCGTTCGTTATTTGTTTTTACAGCCAATCCTGCCATTTTATCATACACCCATTTATTTTGGGGATTGTTTTTAATAAACATAACAGAACTCTTTCTGAGTTCATCTACATATTCACCAGTTTCGCCAGATGAGAGCGTTGCTTTAATAGTCTCATCATTACTCCACATATCTAAAATCATCTTGATTTCGTGAGGTAGGAATAGTCCATTGTAATAAATCTGTTCAGCGAAATTGTGCTTTAAAGGAAGTCCAAATGAATAGTTCATCGACATAAATATAATATAGTGATACCAACGAATTTAACAGAAAAGTTGTTAGAATCAATACATCAATAAAAGAACAGGTAATTATACCTATAGGAATTAAGGTTTACTCTTCTTTTTCTAAATAAATTTTACCTTCTTGACCTCTCTCCTCTAAAACTAGAACGAGTGACTCTTTGTTTAAAGTTTCAAGTTTCATTTTCTTTTCTAAACCTTTTTCTGTTGTAAAGAAAATAGAATCTTTATTTTTTGTGAATTTCCAAGTTCCTTTTTTAACCGTGTTATTTGTGTTTACTTTATGAACACCGTCTTTTTCAAAAATCATCCACATTTGATTTTGTTCTCCAGGAGGAACAGGCATTTTATTTTCACCCATCTCGATATATTTTGCGAACCATTTTTTGCCGCATAATAAATCTGTTTTAGATTCCTGAAGGAAAGTGCTAGTAAATAAGAAAACAAAGGATAGAGTAATAAATTTAAGTTTCATAGAATTTTATTTATGAGTTGTTAATGACGTTAAAGGTAAAAGAAAAATCCCAAACTCTCGTTTGGGATTTTTTTATTCTTCAGATGGAGTCTCCGAATGTGTTTCGGGAGCTTTCTTTCCTTTTTTTATTTTAATGGTGAGTTCATTCTTTTTTTCATCTAAATCCATTCTAATGGTATCGCCTTCGGTAAGTTTAGAATTCACTATTTCCTCAGCTAAAGCATCTTCAATATATTTCTGAATAGCCCTTTTAAGAGGTCTTGCGCCATACTTTTTATCAAAACCTTTGTCTGCTATATAATCTTTTGCTTTTTCGCTTAGCTTTAATGTATAGCCTAAATCAGAGATTCTATGCAGTAGTTTGTCAAGTTCTATATCAATGATTTTGTGAATATCCTCTCTTTCTAATGCATTGAAAACAATTACATCATCAATTCTATTTAAGAATTCAGGTGCAAAAGATTTTTTCAGAGCACCTTCAATGATTCCCTTTGCATGTTCATCTGCTTGTTCTTTTTTGGCGCTAGTTCCAAAACCAACTCCAGACCCAAAATCTTTTAATTGACGAGCCCCAATATTAGATGTCATAATAATGATTGTATTTCTAAAATCAATACGTCTTCCTAAGCTATCTGTAATATGTCCATCATCTAAAATCTGAAGCAACATATTGAACACATCTGGATGGGCTTTTTCTATTTCATCCAAAAGAACTACAGAATATGGTTTTCTTCTTACTTTTTCTGTTAATTGACCACCTTCTTCATAACCTACATAACCTGGAGGCGCTCCAATCAATCGAGAAATGGCAAATTTTTCCATGTATTCACTCATATCTATTCTAATGAGCGATTCTTCTGTATCAAATAATTCTTTAGCTAATACTTTGGCTAATTGAGTTTTACCAACTCCAGTCTGGCCTAAGAAAATAAAAGAACCAATAGGCTTGTTAGGATCTTTTAGTCCAACTCTATTTCTTTGAATAGCTTTCACCACTTTCGCAACAGCTTCATCCTGACCAATTACCTTTCCTTTGATCATATTCGGTAATTCACCTAAACGACTGCTTTCAGCTTCAGCAACTCTGTTCACAGGAATACCTGTCATCATAGAAACTACTTCAGCAACATTATCTTCAGTTACAATTTCGCGATTTAACTTAGAATCATCTTCCCATTGTCTTTGAGCAGATTCTAAAGCAGCTTCCATATTCTTTTCATCATCACGTAGCTTGGCAGCCTCTTCATATTTCTGTCCGTTAACAGCATTAGTTTTGCGTTCACGAATCGATTCTAATTGCGCTTCTAATTCTAATACTTGTTGAGGAACCACAATATTGGTAATATGAATTCTAGAACCAGCTTCGTCCATAGCATCAATAGCTTTGTCCGGAAGGTATCTATCTGTCATATATCTATTCGTTAATTTCACGCAAGCTTCAATAGCCTCATCTGTGAAATCAACATTATGATGCGATTCATATTTACTTTTGATGTTATGTAAAATCTGTACAGTTTCATCAACACTTGTAGGGTTTACAATGATTTTTTGAAAACGACGTTCTAAAGCTCCGTCCTTTTCAATATTAGTTCTATACTCATCTAAAGTTGTAGCACCAATACATTGAATTTCTCCTCTAGCCAAGGCAGGTTTTAGCATGTTGGATGCATCTAAAGAACCAGTAGCCCCGCCAGCACCAACGATAGTATGAATTTCATCAATAAACAATATAATGTCGTCATTCTTTTCCAATTCATTCATCAAGGCTTTCATGCGCTCTTCAAACTGACCTCTATATTTTGTTCCAGCAACTAAACTTGCAAGATCAAGAGATACAATCCTTTTATCAAAAAGAATACGTGAAACTTTTCTATTTACAATTCGCAATGCCAACCCTTCAGCAATAGCAGATTTACCTACCCCAGGTTCACCAATTAACATTGGATTGTTTTTCTTTCTTCTACTCAAGATTTGAGAAACACGTTCTATCTCTTTATGTCTACCAACAACAGGATCAAGTTTTCCAGCTTCAGCTAATGCAGTTAAATCTCTACCAAAATTATCCAAGACTGGAGTTTTCGATTTTTTAGCTGATTTTCCTTTTTGAGGTTGCTCATAAGGGTTTGGTTTGTCTGCAGAAGAGAATTCATCGTCATCAGAAGGAGTTTCTGCTATTGGGCTAATAGGTAGGTCATTATCAGAATTTTCTACGTGTAATTCTTTGTATAAAGCTTTCGATTGATCATAATCTACATCGTACTTGTTTAAAAGTTTTGTAGTTGGATCATTTTCATTACGAAGAATACATAGCAACAAGTGTGCAGTATCTATAGCATCGCTTTGATATAGTTTAGCTTCTAAAAAAGTTGTCTTTAAAGCTTTTTCTGCTTGTCTTGTTAAGTGTAAGCTCTTTTTCTGATTACCTTCTAAAGAAGGAGCGGACGGATTTAATTGCTCCAATTTTTTTCTAACCAAATCTAGATTCACATCAAATGTCTCTAGAATTTCGATTGCCTTTCCTTCTCCTTTTCTTATCAAGCCAAGTAAAAGATGTTCAGTTCCAATAAAATCGTGCCCTAATCTTAAAGCCTCTTCTTTACTGAAAGTAATCACATCTCTAACCTTTGGTGAAAAATTATCGTCCATATATAGGGTATTAACTATTTGTAAATTTAGTCCTTTTTTCACTAAAAAATTACAAAAAGAGTGCCAGTAGACAAATGCTGCCATTTTGACTTGCAAAAACCTGACGGAAACGCCTGTAAATCAAGGGTGTAAAAAATGTCAAAAAATTATTAAGAAATGTTAATAACTCTAGGGTTTTACAGGTGAAATTTGTTTGTTAAAAACACGAATTATAGTAACTTGCTAGTTATTAAATTTAGTAAAAAATTAACAATACATTTAGCGTATGGCAGACGGAGAAAAGTTAATTCCAATTAACATTGAAGAGCAGATGAAATCTGCTTACATTGATTACTCAATGTCAGTGATTGTTTCAAGAGCATTACCCGATGTAAGAGATGGTTTAAAACCTGTGCATAGAAGAGTTTTATTTGGAATGCATGAATTAGGAATAAAGGCTACGGGAGCCTATAAAAAATCAGCAAGAGTTGTAGGAGAAGTTTTGGGTAAATATCATCCACACGGAGATACTTCTGTATATGATTCAATGGTACGTTTAGCTCAAGACTGGAGTGTGCGTTATATGATGGTTGATGGGCAAGGAAACTTTGGTTCTGTTGATGGAGATAGCCCTGCAGCAATGCGTTATACAGAGGTGAGAATGCAAAAAATATCGGAAGAAATGCTTTCTGATATTGATAAAGATACAGTTGATCACAAGTTAAATTTCGATGATACGTTAAAAGAGCCTACGGTTCTTCCTGCTAGAATTCCAAACTTATTAGTAAATGGAGCTTCTGGTATTGCAGTTGGAATGGCAACAAATATGGCGCCACATAACTTAACTGAAGTCATAAACGGAACCATTGCATACATAGATAATAGAGAGATAGAAATAGATGAGTTAATGCAACACATCAAAGCTCCAGATTTCCCAACAGGAGGAACTATCTATGGATATGACGGTGTAAGAGATGCTTTTCATACAGGAAGGGGTCGAATTGTAATGCGAGGAAAAGCAACAATTGAAGAAGTAAAAGGCCGTGAATGTATTATTGTTACTGAAATTCCCTATCAAGTAAACAAAGCAGACATGATTAAGAAGACTGCTGAGTTGGTAAACGATAAGAAATTAGAAGGAATTTCCAATATCCGTGATGAGTCTGATAGAAAAGGAATGCGTATCGTTTATGTTTTAAAGCGTGATGCAATTCCTAATATTGTTTTAAATAAACTTTATAAATACACGGCTTTACAAACTTCTTTTAGTGTTAATAATATTGCTTTAGTTAAAGGAAGACCGCAACAGTTAAACTTAAAACAACTCATTCAATATTTTGTAGAGCATAGACATGAAGTTGTTGTTCGTAGAACTCAATATGAATTAGATAAAGCTGAAGCTAGAGCCCACATTTTAGAAGGATTAATTATAGCTTCAGACAATATTGATGAGGTTATTGAATTAATCAAATCTTCGGCAAATGCAGATGAAGCTCGTGAAAAATTAATTGCTCGTTTTGAATTGACAGAGATTCAAGCAAAAGCAATTGTTGAGATGAGATTACGTCAGTTAACAGGTCTAGAACAAGATAAGTTAAGAGGTGAATATGACGAAATCATTAAGACAATTGCAGATTTGAAGGATATCTTATCTAATGAACCTAGACGTTATGGAATTATCAAAGACGAATTAACTGTAATTCGTGATAAGTACGGAGATGAACGCCGTTCTGAAATTGAATATGCTGGTGGAGATATGAGAATCGAAGACATGATTCCAGATTCTAAAGTAGTAGTGACAATTTCAAATGCAGGTTATTTAAAACGTACAAATCTAGATGAATACAAAGTTCAAAATAGAGGAGGTCGCGGTCAAAAAGGAGCCACCACAAGAAATGAAGATTTCTTAGAACATTTATTTATTGGAACAAATCACCAATACATGTTGTTCTTCACTCAGAAAGGTAAAGTGTTTTGGATGAGAGTATTCGAAATACCAGAAGGAGGTAAAAACTCTAAAGGTAGAGCAATTCAAAACTTAATTAATATCGAGCAAGATGATAAAGTAAAAGCTTTCTTGGTTACCAAAGATCTTAAAGATGAAGACTACGTTAATAACCATTATGTTATCATGGCTACCAAGAAAGGTCAAGTAAAGAAGACATCTTTAGAGCAATATTCTAGACCAAGAACAAATGGTATTAATGCGATTACCATACGTGAAGGAGATGAATTGTTAGAAGCAAAATTAACTACGGGAGATAGTCAGGTAATGTTGGCGCTAAAATCCGGTAAGGCAATTCGTTTTGAAGAAGCTAAAACAAGACCTATGGGTAGAACAGCTTCGGGTGTAAGAGGAATTACTTTAGCCGATGATAATGATGAAGTAATTGGAATGGTAGCGGTTAATGATATGGAGAGTAATATCTTGGTGGTTTCTGAAAAAGGATATGGAAAACGTTCTAAATTAGAAGATTATAGAATTACCAACAGAGGAGGTAAAGGTGTTAAAACATTGAATATCTCAGAAAAAACAGGTAATTTAGTCGCGATAAAGAATGTAGATGACTCTAATGATTTGATGATTATCAACAAATCAGGAATCACTATCAGAATGGCTGTAGAAGATTTACGTGTCATGGGAAGAGCTACTCAAGGAGTGAAACTTATCAATATCAAAGAAAATGATAGTATTGCTGCTGTAGCTAAGGTAATGCACGAAGAAGAAGATTCTAGTGAAGAAGAAAATGGCACAGAAATTGAAAATGAAACGAACGAGAATCAAGAATAAAAACTTAGAATTAAATAAACTAGTAATGAAAACTAAAGTATTAGCGCTTTGTTTAGGATTAGCTTCTTTAGCTACTTTTGCGCAAAAGAATGAAATAAAGGCCGCTGAAAAAGCGCTTAAAAAACAGGATATTACCACTGCAATGACAGCATTAACTGCAGCAGAACCACTTATCTCTAACGCGCCAAAATTAGCATCGAAATTTTATTTCTTAAAAGGACAAGCTTATGCAGCAAAGAAAGATTTTAAAGTAGCTGCTGAGGCCTACAATAAACTTTTTGATGTTGAGAAAAAAGCAGGTAGATTAAAGTATACTGATCAAGCTAAACCTTTGTTGGAAAAATTAATGAATGATATTGTGAATGAAGGGTTTGCTCATTATGAAGCTAAGAACTTCAAGAAAGCATCTGAATCTTTCTACATGAGATATTCTTTAAATAATAAGGATACGCTATTTTTATCCAATGCTGCTCAAACTGCTTTTCAAGCTGATGATTTAGAAACATCTTTAAAGCATTACAAAGAGCTTAAGAAAATTGGATATACTGGAATTGCTACTACTTATTTGGCTACTAACAAGGAAACTGGAGTTGTAGAGAATATGGGAGGAAAGAAGCAAAGAGATCTTGTTGTTAAATATGGAACTCATAACAATCCACAAGACAAAGTTTCAGAATCTAAAAGAGGAGATGTTATCAAGAATATAGGAATTATCTTAACAAGACAAGGAAAAGTAGACGAAGCTATGGTAGCTGTACAAGAAGCTAGAAAAGCGAATCCAGATGATATGTCTTTACTTTTTACTGAAGCAGATTTGTATTTGAAGTTGAAAAAGATGGATAAGTTTGGTGAGTTGATGGAAGAAGCAATTAAGAATGATCCAAATAACCCAATATTATATTACAACTTAGGTGTTGTTAATTATAATGAAAACAAGTATGAAGATGCTAAAAAGTATTATAAAAAGGCTATAGAATTAAAGCCAGATTATTATGATGCGCATATGAACATGGCTGTAGCAATACTTGAGAAAGAAAAAGAGATTGTTGAAGAAATGAACAAAAATCTTTCTGATTTTGACAAGTATGATGCTTTAGTAGAAAAGCAAAAGCAAGTGTATAAAGATGCATTACCGTATTTAGAAAAAGCAGATAAAGGAGCTAGAAGTATAGATACAGTAAGAACATTATTAAATATCTACGAAACTTTAGAAATGGAAGATAAAGCGAAAGTATACAGAGAGCTTTATAAAACATTAAGATCTAAATAGTTTCTTAGCAAGAAATCATAAAAAAAAGCCGAAGCAATTGCTTCGGCTTTTTTTATATAATTTTTTTAATGACTCGTAATTTGTGTGTGTGAGTTTTGGTATCTGTATTGTATATTCCACTATGATCTAATACGTCAATACGAACCTTACCATGAGCATGAATGATATAATAATCATTCATAATAATACCTACATGCGTAATAACTCCTTCTTCATTATCAAAAAAAGCCAAATCTCCAGGTTCACTTTCCTCTATAAAACTTAAAACTTCTCCTTGAGTAGCCTGATCTTTTGCATCTCTTAAAAGAGGATAACCACATAATTTATAGACCATTTGAGTAAAACCAGAACAGTCAATTCCAAAAGGAGTTTTACCACCCCATAAATATGGAGTGTTTAAGAACATGAATGCCGTTCTAATTATTTCAGACCTATCTAATTTTCCATGAAAACAATTTCCTTCATAAGAATATTCTTTCTGACCAATAGAAAACTTTTGACCTTCATAAAAAGGAAGTCTAGATCCAATAGAAATTGTACTTAAATGATTATTATTGTCAGTTATATAATCCAATAGCTCTGAAGAATAATGATAATCGGAAGTTGATAATTTGTCAAAAAGATCTTTGTCAATCTCCTCGTATTGTTTATTGTCTATATATCCTTCGTATTCGTCAAAATGTATTTGAATTTTGCTCCATTTTTTTGTTTTTTCAATTATTGTAAAGTGTTCTCCTAAAAGAACCTGAGAAACCATTTCTGAAGCATCACTAGGTTCAGATCTGAGAGGTACAATACTTAAATTACAAATACCGAAAGACATTAATAACAGTTTTAATGAAGAAAAGTTTTTATAACTTTTCGATTACCATTGCACTAGCTCCACCACCACCATTACAGATTCCAGCAGCACCAATTTTGGCATTATTTTGTTTTAAGATAGATGTTAAAGCTATTACAATTCTGGCCCCAGAAACACCCAAAGGATGCCCTAATGAAACGGCACCACCATTTACGTTTACCTTATCGTTATTCAATCCTAATATTTTCATGTTAGCCAACCCTACAACAGAAAAAGCTTCGTTTAATTCAAAATAATCTACGTCATTAATAGAAATACCAGCTTTATCTAAAGCTTTTGGAAGCGCTTTAGCAGGAGCAGTAGTAAACCATTTTGGTTCTTGGGCAGCATCAGCATAACTTCTAATTTTTGCAATTGGTTGTATTCCTAACTCTTTTGCTTTTTCAGCAGACATTAAAACCAAAGCAGCTCCACCGTCATTTATAGTCGAGGCATTTGCAGCAGTTACGGTACCTTCTTTACTAAAAGCTGGCCTTAAAGCAGGAATTTTATCCATTTTTACATTCTTATATTCCTCATCTTCAGAGATTACAATAGGTTCACCACGTCTTTGTGGAACTTCAACTGGAACTACTTCATCAGCAAATTTTCCAGCAGCCCAAGCTTCAGAAGATCTTGTGTATGACTGAATCGCATAATTATCTTGATCTTCTCTAGAAAAATCATATTCAGTAGCACAAGCATCTGCACAAACTCCCATGGCTACTTGATCATAAACATCAACTAATCCGTCCTTTTGCATTCCATCTTCCATTTTAGCTGGACCAAATTTTGTTGCTTTCCTGGCATGATAATAATGAGGAATAGAACTCATATTCTCCATTCCACCTGCAACAACAATATCAGCATCACCCAAAGCAATAGCTTGAGCTCCCAACATGATAGATTTCATTCCTGAAGAACAAACTTTGTTTATTGTTGTACATGGTACATTATTAGGAATCCCTGCAAACATAGCTGCTTGTCTGGCAGGAGCTTGTCCCAATCCAGCAGAAACAACATTACCCATAAATACTTCTTGAACAAGGTTTGGATCTAAATTGATTTTATCTAAGGCTCCTTTTATGGCAACAGCACCTAACTTAGGAGCTGGAACACTTGATAAACTTCCCATAAAGCTTCCCATTGGCGTTCTTGCAACCGATACAATCACTACATCTCTAGTACTCATATATTTGTTTTATTTTAATCTTGATTTGTACTGCGAAATTAACCATTTTATATCAATTTGATTAGGATTATTAAGCTTGAATTTTTGACCTCCATTTTTTTAAGTTAAGTTTGTGTCTCTAACAAAAAAGTATGAGCAATACGGTTAATAAGTTATACAAGCATAACGCAGTTATATATAAAGTTATTCTTTTTCTAATTACTGCTTCCGCCATTGTATATCTTTTTCCTAAAGGAGGGCAATTTAAATACGACTTTACCAAAGGGAAACCTTGGCAATATGATAATCTCTATGCACCTTTCGATTTTGCTATTGAGAAGACAGAAGAAGAAATTGCTGAAGAAACCAATGAAATTGAAGCAAATACCAAGCCCTATTTCTTATATGATAAAGCAGTAGTTCAAGAAGTAAAAGATGATTATGAATTAAGAGCCTCATTCATTCAAATAAGTGATTCATTATCTAGTGATGATCTTGAAACGATGAAATTGCTTGGAAACTCAATCATTGCATCTATTTATGATGTTGGTTTTTTAGAACCTGTGAGCTTAAGTGCCGTTTCAGATAAGAATACAATTATAGCTTTAAAAAAAGACAACGAAGTAGAAGATATTATTTATAATAGTTTACTATCTACACAAGATGTTTTCAATATTATTTCAGATAGGTTAGGAGATCAGCCGTACAATTATGTTCAAGCACTAAACCAAACTCTTTTATCTGAATTAATAAAACCCAATGTTTCTTATGATGAAGTCTTTACAAGAAAAGTTGTAGACGAAGCAATAAAAACAATTTCACCCACAAGAGGTAAGGTTTCAGTAAACGAATTAATCATCTTAAAAGGCGACATAGTAGAAGGCAAGAAACTTGCTATGCTGTATTCACTTAAAAAAGAATCAGAATCCAAATTATGGACAAAAGCTAATTACTACTGGATTGTTTTCGGATATGCTGTTTTGGTTTCTTTAGCTCTTTTAATGCTCTTACTTTTCTTACGAAAGTACAGATCTGAAATTTTTGAGAATAATAACAAAGTAACATTTATTTTCTTCAATGTCAGTTTTATGATCTTGCTGCAAACTCTTGTTATTAAGTATAATTCTGATTATTTGTACGTTGTGCCTTTAAGCATACTTCCTATAGTATTAAAAGCGTTCTTTGATGCCCGTTTAGGGTTGTTTACTCATGTACTTACGGTATTGCTTTTAGGATTTATAGTTCCAAATAGTTTCGAGTTTATCTACCTTCATATGATTGCTGGTATAGTAACTATACTTACAGTATCTGAACTATACAAAAGAGCCAATTTGTTTATATCTATAGGACAAATTACATTAATCTACATGATTACCTATTTGGCTTTCTCAATTATTAAAGAAGGAAATGCTAGTCAAATAAAATGGGAATACTTAATTATGTTTGCAGCCAATGGATTGTTGTCTTTCTTGTCTGTTTTCTTTATTTATTTATATGAAAAACTTTTCGGATTGGTTTCTGATGTTACACTGCTAGAATTGTCCAACACCAATACTAAATTGTTGCGAGAGCTTAATGAGAAAGCACCAGGAACATTTCAGCATTCAATGCAAGTAGCCAATTTAGCTGAAGCAGCAGCTAATGAGATAGGAGCAAACTCTATGTTGGTTAGAACTGGAGCTCTCTATCACGATATTGGAAAGATGTTAAATCCAATGTATTTCATCGAAAATCAATCTACTGGAGTTAACCCACATAATGATTTATCACCAGTAGATAGTGCCAAAATCATTACAGATCATGTAATTAAAGGAATAGAATTAGCTAAGAAAAATAACTTGCCCGATCGTATTATAGATTTCATTAGAACCCATCATGGTACTAGCTTGGTTTACTATTTTTATATGAAAGAAAAAGAACTAAATGAAGATGTAGATATCAAAAAATTTCAATATAAAGGTCCAATTCCTTTTTCTAAAGAAACAGCAATTTTAATGATTTGCGATGCAGCAGAAGCAGCTTCTAAAAGTTTGAAACAACCTTCAGCTCAATCTATCGATGATTTAATTAATAAGATTGTTGAAAAACAAAAATCTGATAATCAATTTATCAATTCTAATATCACTTTTAGAGAGATTGAGAAGATTAAAAAAGTGATTAAGAGGAAATTGATGAACATCTATCATCTACGAGTAGAATATCCAGATTAAATTTATTGTAAAAAGCAATAAAAAGTCTTGCGAAATTGTATTTCTAACCTTACATTTGCACCCGCCTAAACGATAAATCATTTATCGGGCAGGCTCGCAATTTTAAATCTAACATAGTTAGTTTTAAGGAGAGGTGGCAGAGTGGTAATGCAGCAGCCTGCTAAGCTGTCATCCTTAGGGATGCCCGGGTTCGAATCCCGGTCTCTCCGCAATAAATTGCAAAGTTCATTAGCTTATCGGGGTGTAGCGTAGCCCGGTCATCGCGCCTGCTTTGGGAGCAGGAGGTCGCAGGTTCGAATCCTGCCACCCCGACAAAATAAAGCATTGTGTTTTTGTAGAGAGCTTGCTTTCTAAAAAACAAGAAGCTTTGTTAACAAATTAAAGCAAAGTTTTAGTTTGTAATACACCATACTCAGGATTAACAAAGTTAATCCTTAATGGTCGCGTAGCTCAGCTGGATAGAGCATCTGCCTTCTAAGCAGACGGTCACAGGTTCGAATCCTGTCGCGATCACATAAAGCCTTACTAGAAATAGTGAGGCTTTTTTGTTATTACTTAATCCTTACTAATGTTATTGTATTCGCGTATCATTACTAATGCCCAAATAAGAACACAAATACCAACAAAAATCGAAAAGTATAATACGATGTTATTTGCGCTCATGACTTACTAATTTTAAATAAATCATTACTCCTAGCAGAGTAGGAGCCCAAAGTCCAAGAAATATTCCGTGCAGCTCGTTACCGGTTAAGAAAAGGTATTCAGCTACTATAATAATTGCAATACAAAGAATCAACATCAAAAGATTCCCCGTTCCCATTTTTTGAAAGAAACTCATCGGTTAGTTAATTTCCTTAAAGTTAAAAAAAAATAACTGAACTTTTAGCTTAAAAAGCACTAACGAAAATGCTCTTTAGCTTTTTCTCGAATGATATAAGCGATAGGTTTATTTTCAATTTTGCTTTCTAACCAAGATAAAATATCTAAATACAAAAAAGCTCTCTTTTCATAAGCATGATCTTCAAACTCTTTCAGCTTACTATGAATTTTCTGAAACTCTTTTTTAAATTCATGAGGATATAATTCTCCCAAAGATTTAATCGACTCAATAAATACTTTTTGAACCTCCTGCAAATTCTCCATTTTCAATAAGAATTTATAGGTGTCTTTAAATTGCTTCTCCAAATGATAATCTAATCCACACTCATAATGAGCTATTAGATTTAAAATCCTAGCAAAACATTGTAAATCTTCACCAACATAGAGTTTTTTTGCTTCAATTATTTTCGATAAGTATTCAATGCACTCACGATTTTTACCCATTCCAAAATACAAACAAGCTATTTTGTAGTAGAGCGTTACTATATGATGTTTATCTAATCGAGTGCTATAATCTTTAATTTTTTGATTGATCTCATCAACTAAATATTCACCTTGTTCAAATGTTCCCTCAAGAAAACATTTATGTAGCTGATTTGCATAATAATATTGAAAGATTAATATCTCTGTATTTCCATTAATTGGAATTCTATTTTCTTCAATTTCTTTTTCGAAAAAATCTAGCTCTTTACAAAATTTATTTCGATGCTTTATCAGAAATAATGATTCTAATAAATAATTCTTTCCTTTTAGATAGAAGACCGGATTCAGCTGAACCATTTTTGGGTACTTCTTAAATAATTCAACCCATTTCGAAGCGTACTTATACCCCAATAAGAAATCCTGCACCAAAAAACTTCTCCACAAATGAGCTTTATACAACCAAAGTAAATCTCTAAATCCTAGAGAATTATAATCATATTTTGGAAGACGAGAATTGAAATAACTATTTATTTTTTGAAGTTCTTTGTCATTTCTAACGTATCCAGTTTTTAGTAAAATACCATATAGTTGTAGTGATAAATTTGAAAGTTTACTGGCTATAACATTAGACTGACTAATCATCTTAGCTTGCACAGATAATTCATCGGCTCTAGTACTAATACTTCTTGTAATATATTGAGTTTCAATATTCTTTTCTAATTCGATAATCTCATAAGCAATATTTTTTTCTTCATTTTCAATAGCCAAAGCTTTTGCCTTTTCCAAGATTTTCAAACTTTGTTTGTATAATCCTTTTTGATATAAAACAGTAGCAAAATCTAATTGTTCTCTAATTTGAATTCGAATGTTTTTATGGGCAGGGTTCATTCTTAAACTCGTTAGAATTTGCTTATATAAGTGAGCTTTTAAATTTGAAAGTTGAAGTTTGCTAACAATTTCACTTTTTAGAATTGCCTTTTCATCATACTTCTTTTGTTTGTCTAAAAATTTAAAAAGAGCGAAAAATTTTGCATCAGTATTACCTCCTAATCTACCTACATACAAATGAAATTGACGTTTTTCAGATTTGGTCAAAGACTTGATTAAAGTAAATAAAGCATCATTATGTTGATTAGTGCTTGTAAAATTTTTCATTTCAAAATATTGTATATCAGTACTTTACAATGTTTCTATTCCGTTTAAGCGTCGTAGAGTTCTAATACAAGATTAAACCCTTAGAAAATCCAATATATACATTTGAAATCTATTTAGGCAATCATTATTTAAAATATGCAGGACAATAAAGTTCAAATTTTTGATACCACCCTACGAGATGGAGAACAAGTGCCGGGATGTAAGCTAGACACTCAGCAAAAATTAATCATCGCTGAACGATTAGATACTCTTGGAGTAGATATAATAGAGGCGGGTTTTCCAATCTCTAGCCCAGGAGATTTTACCTCTGTAAATGAAATAGCTAAATTGGTTAAAAATGCTACAGTTTGTGGTTTAACCAGAGCTGTGAAAAAAGACATTGAAGTTGCAGCTGAAGCTTTAAGAGATGCTGTAAAGCCTAGAATCCATACAGGAATAGGAACTAGCGAATCTCATATTAAGTTTAAATTTAATAGTACAAAAGAAGATGTAATCTTAAGAGCAAAAGAAGCTGTTTCTTACGCCAAAAACTTTGTTGATGATGTCGAGTTTTATGCCGAAGATGCAGGCAGAACAGACAATGCTTTTTTAGCAAAAATTTGTGAAGAGGTTATCAAATCTGGAGCAACTGTCTTAAATATACCAGACACAACAGGTTATTGTTTACCTGAAGAATATGGTGCTAAAATAAAATATTTAAAAGAACACGTTAAGGGAATAGAAGATGTTATTATCTCTTGTCATTGCCACAACGATTTAGGTTTAGCAACAGCTAATTCTATTTCTGGAGCAATTAATGGAGCACGTCAAATAGAGTGTACTATCAATGGAATAGGAGAAAGAGCTGGAAACACTGCCTTAGAAGAAGTGGTGATGATTTTAAAACAACACCCATATTTAAATCTTCAAACAGATATCAATACAAAGTTATTGTATGACACTAGTTTAATGGTAAGAGAAAAAATGGGAATGCCAGTGCAACCTAACAAAGCAATTGTTGGAGCTAATGCATTTGCTCATAGCTCAGGAATTCATCAAGATGGAGTGATAAAGAATAGAGAAACATACGAAATAATAGATCCAGCTGATGTTGGAGTAACTAATAGTGCTATTGTTTTGACTGCTAGAAGCGGTAGAGCAGCTTTGGCTTATAGAGCTAAAAAAATTGGTTATGAATTAACCAAAATTCAATTGGATGCAGCTTATAAAACTTTCTTACAATTTGCAGACAGACAAAAAGAAGTAATAGATGAAGACATTCATTTAATTATGAAGCAAGTAAATAAAATCTCAAAAATAGCAATTGCATAATGGGAAAGACATTGTTTGATAAAGTATGGGATGCTCATGTAGTAGATACAGTTGAGAACGGACCTCAGGTTTTATACATAGATCAACATTTAATTCATGAAGTAACAAGCCCGCAAGCTTTTAACGAATTAAAAGAACGGAATATCCCAGTTGCCAGACCTGATAAAATTGTGGCAACAGCTGATCATAATACACCAACAAAAGATCAACATTTACCAGTAAAAGACGAACTTTCTAGAAATCAATTAGAACAGTTAACTCGCAATTGTAAAGAAAATAACATCACATTATATGACTTGGGACATGAATACAATGGAATTGTTCATGTAATAGCTCCAGAACTTGGAATTACACAACCTGGAATGACTATTGTTTGTGGAGACAGTCATACATCTACTCATGGAGCTTTTGGTGCCATTGCTTTTGGTATTGGGACTAGTCAAGTAGCACAAGTTTTTGCTAGTCAGTGTTTACTACTTCAAAAACCAAAAAAACTAAGAGTAAATGTCAATGGAAAACTCAAAAAGGGAGTTTTACCTAAGGATGTTATTTTATATATCATTTCAAAATTAGGAACAAACTCAGGAACAGGATATTTCTGCGAATATGCGGGAAATGTGTTTGAAGAAATGTCTATGGAAGGCAGAATGACTGTTTGTAATATGAGTATAGAAATGGGAGCTAGAGGAGGAATGATTGCTCCTGATGAAACTACTTTTGAGTATGTGAAAAATAGAAATTTTGCGCCCAAAGGAGAATATTTTGATCAAAAATTAGCGTATTGGAAAACTTTGAAGACTGATGACGATGCTGTTTTTGATCAAGAATATTCTTTTGATGCAGAAGATATAGAACCAATGATTACCTATGGAACCAATCCAGGAATGGGAATCAAAATCACAGAAACTATTCCAAAGGAAAATGACGCATCATTTAAAAAGTCACTATCCTACATGAATTTTCAAGAAGGAGAAAGTTTAATTGATAAGCCTATCAATTATGTTTTTATAGGAAGTTGCACAAATTCTAGAATAGAGGACTTTAGAGTTGCAGCATCCTATGTAAAAGGGAAACAGAAAGCGCAAAATGTAAATGCTTGGTTAGTTCCAGGATCACAACAAGTAGCGAAACAGATTAAAGAAGAAGGATTACAGAATATTTTTGAAGCGGCCGGATTCGAATTACGTCAACCTGGGTGTTCAGCTTGTTTGGCAATGAATGATGATAAAATCCCTGAAGGAGAATACTGCGTTTCTACATCAAACAGAAACTTTGAAGGAAGACAAGGACAAGGTGCTAGAACAATTCTAGCGAGTCCTTTAATAGCAGCTGCAACAGCAATAGAGGGAAAAATTATTGACATAACAAATCAATTGAATTAATATGAAAAAGTTTGTCAAATTAACAGATACAGCAATTCCGTTAACAACAGAAAATGTTGATACAGATCAGATTATTCCTGCCCGATTTTTAAAGTCTACAGACAAAAAAGGTTTTGGCGATAATGTCTTTAGAGATTGGAGATATCATAAAGATGGTAGCCTTAACAAAGACTTTGTATTAAATGACGAAAAATTTGAAGGAAGTATTTTAATTGCTGGTGATAATTTCGGCTGTGGTTCAAGTAGAGAACATGCGGCATGGGCCCTAGCGGGATATGGATTTAAAGTAGTCATTTCTAGTTTTTTCGCTGATATTTTTAAAGGAAATGCTCTAAACAATGGAATCTTACCAATTCAGGTTTCTGAAGACTATTTGAAAGAATTATTGAAAACAATTGTAAAAGAACCACAAACAAAAGTAACTGTAGACTTAGAACAACAACTACTAATTACTCCTGTTGGTTCTGCGAATTTTGAAATCAACTCTTATAAAAAAATATGTTTACTTAATGGTTATGACGACATTGATTTTCTATTAAGTAAAAAAGATAAAATTGAAGCCTTTGAGGCAACATTATAAAATAAAACAGATGAAATTTAACATTGCTGTAATACCTGGAGACGGAATAGGCCCTGAAGTAACAAAACAAGCTCAAAAAGCCTTGAATGCTGTTGCCGATGTATATGGATATACTTTTTTGTATAAAGAAGCATTAATGGGAGCCTGTGCAATTGATGAAACAGGAAATCCTTTACCAGAGGAAACATTAAATACCTGTAAGAAATCTGATGCAATCTTATTTGGAGCCATTGGAGATCCAAAATATGATAATGATCCTTCTGCTAAAGTTAGACCAGAACAAGGTCTATTGAAATTGAGAAAAGAGTTAGGATTGTTTTGCAATGTTCGTCCAGTAAAAGCCTATGATACCTTGATAAAAAACTCGCCGCTAAAAGAAGAAATTATCAAAGGAACAGATACTGTTATATACCGTGAATTAACTGGAGGAATTTATTTTGGAATAAAAGAATTAAGTGAAGACGGGAAAATTGCTTTTGATGGTTGTTCGTATTCTATAGAAGAAATAGAAAGAATGGCACATTTAGCTTTCAAAGCAGCTCAAAATAGAAAAAGAAAAGTAACATTGGTAGATAAAGCCAATGTATTAGAAACATCAAGATTGTGGAGAAAAACAGTCACAGAATTAGCAAAACAATACCCAGATGTTGAGTTAGACTTCTTATTTGTAGACAATGCAGCAATGCAACTAATTCTTAATCCAAATCAATTTGATGTCATCTTAACAGAAAACCTTTTTGGAGATATTATTTCTGATGAAGCTAGTGTTATAGGAGGTTCTATAGGATTATTAGCTTCAGCATCAGTAGGAAAAGAAAGCGCTCTTTTTGAACCTATTCACGGTTCTTTTCCGCAAGCGAAAGGAAAAGATATTGCTAATCCATTAGCGTCAATTTTATCCGCAGCTATGATGTTAGAACATCTTGGATTACATGAAGCAGCTCAAGCTATAGACGATGCTGTTCAAAAATCATTAGAACTTGGATTTACTACAGAAGATATCAATTCTGTAAATCCATTTTCTACAAGTAAAGTAGGAGATTTTATTGCAGATTATATTCAAAATAAAGAAGACAGTAATTTAAATTTTAACAACATCCATTTAGGTCAGAGTACTATCATATAATTTCGAGTTCTAAAAGCACTAATTTTTTTCAACAATAGTGCATTTTTATGAAATCAATAAATATGAGCCTCAGATTTATGCATCTCACATTTTTTAACAGATTATGAGATGCTATTTTAACGGATTAAAATTTTTTACACTGTTTTTTTGAAGCATTACTTTTTTTGAAAACGTTTTCGAAATTGTAAAACTGTCTAACCATTTGGTTTTGAGTATTTTTTGTTAAAAATTAGCAGTAAAATCTTAAATAAAACAATAAAATGCAAACCCAACCTAAGTTAATCAGGTTTCAAAAAAACATCCTTTCAAAGTATCAGATATACAATAGTATATTTACCACATTACCTTTTGATACGATTACCAAAACAGGAGTGTTGTTACCGTTGTTTTTTGAAACTTGTAAAAAGGGATTTGCTAATAACGAAGATCCAACAACTATAGTTAATACCTTCTTTACAAAATATCAAGCAAGAAGATCAGAAAAAAGTAAGATTAATTTATTATTTCGATTTATCCAATACATAGAAAGACAAGTTGTATTGTTTGACGCTATAGAAGATGCTGCCTTTCCAACTGTTAACAATATGAATGGAATAGGTACCTTAAGGAACTTGAAAGAGTCTGCTATAAATGAAGACAAATTAAAAGAACTTAAAAAGTTTATAGAAGAATTTAAAGTAAGAATTGTTCTTACTGCTCATCCAACACAATTCTATCCAGACACTGTGTTAGGAATTATTACAGATCTTTCTGAAGCTATTAGGGTTGGTGATCTAGATACAATTACAAACTTGTTAATTCAGTTAGGAAAGACTAAATTTTTCAATAAGAAAAAACCAACACCATATGACGAAGCAGTAAGCTTGATATGGTATTTAGAAAATGTTTTTTACGATTCTTTTGGAACAATTCACGATTATATTCAACAGAATATTTTTGAGAACACTTCCGTTAATAATGAAACTTTAAGCATTGGATTCTGGCCTGGAGGAGATAGAGATGGAAACCCTTTTGTAACTCCAGAAATTACTACAAATGTAGCTGCTAGATTAAAAAAGACAATACTTACATGTTACCATAAAGACTTACGTAAATTAAAACGAAAGTTAACATTTGATAATGTGTATGATGATGTAAAATTACTTGAACAAAAAGTATATAAAAGTAGTTTAGAAGAACTAAATCATTTATCATTAGAAGAGTTGAAATCAAACCTATTAGAGATCAAACACAAACTCATCAATGATCATCAATCATTATATCTCACTGAGGTAGATAGTCTTATAAATAAGGTTAATCTTTTTGGTTTTCATTTCGCTTCCTTAGATATCAGACAAGACAGTAGAATACATGACAAAGTATTTAGAAGTCTTGTAGATAAATCAATAGAAAAAGATCAAGGCATCTTTCCAAAAGACTACCACAGCTTATCTGAAGAAGAACAAATTAAAATACTATCCTCAGTTTCCAAAAAAATAGAGCTTTCTGGGTTTTCAGACGAATTGGTAAACAACACACTAGAAACAATAAAAAGAATTAAAGATATACAAAAGCTCAATGGTCAAGAAGGCTCTAATAGATACATTATTAGTAACAATCAAACAGCTTTAAACGTAATGCAATTATATGCAATGCTAAAGCTTATTTCTTTTGGAGATGATTTAACTGTTGATGTGGTTCCTTTGTTTGAAACCATTACAGATTTGAAGAATGCGCCAGCCGTTATGAAGCAATTGTATACCAATGAATCCTATCGAAAACATTTGAAAACCAGAAAGGATAAGCAAACCATTATGTTAGGTTTTTCAGATGGAACAAAAGATGGAGGATATTTAATGGCTAACTGGTCTATCTACAAAGCAAAAGAGTTACTTACTCAAGTTTCTAGAGAATATGGTATCTCAGTAGCATTTTTTGATGGAAGAGGGGGGCCACCAGCTAGAGGTGGAGGTAAAACGCACCGTTTTTATGCTTCCTTAGGTGAAGATATAGAAAGTAAAGAAGTACAGCTTACTGTTCAAGGCCAAACCATTAGTTCTAATTTCGGAACATTAGAGTCTTCGCGATATAATCTAGAACAATTGATAAGTTCAGGAATATCCAATAGATTGTCAAATACTAAAAACAAACTTTCAGCAGTTGATAAAGAGGTAATGAATGATATTGCCAATAAAAGTTTTCAAGCCTATAGTGATTTTAAAAAGCACCCAATGTTTATTCCTTATTTAGAAAGAATAAGCACTTTAAAATACTACGCAAAAACCAATATTGGAAGCAGACCCTCAAAAAGATCCAATTCAGATTCATTGGTTTTTTCAGACTTACGCGCTATTCCTTTTGTAGGATCATGGAGTCAATTAAAACAAAATGTACCTGGTTTTTTTGGAGTAGGAACAGCCTTGAAAGAATATGAAGAAGCAGGAGAGCTACATAAAGTAATAGAACTGTATAACAACTTTAGTTTCTTTAAAACTTTAGTAGAAAATAGTATGATGTCTCTTACCAAATCATTCTTCGGTCTTACGAAATACATGGCAGAAGATAAAGAGTTTGGAACCTTTTGGACAATTATTTATGAAGAATACTTAACAACAAAACGTTTGCTCTTAAAGATTACGGGTTCTCAAGAGTTGATGGAAAATGAACCTGTAGGAAAAGCTTCTATTGAAACACGTGAAGACATTGTATTGCCACTACTTACCATTCAACAATATGCCTTGAAGAAAATTCAAGAGCTGGAAAAAGAAGAAGATCAAAAAGACTTGATTCATACTTTTGAAAAAATAGTCACACGATCACTATTTGGAAATATTAATGCTAGCAGAAACTCTGTTTAAAAGACTTTCATTTTTTCTTTTTTTTGCCTGTTTGATCAAAAATCCACGTTCTTGGTTAAATTTCAATTATCATATTATCAATAAAATAATCATTTAATTAGTAATTATTTACTTTTTTATGTTTTTTAAATGATTTAAAAATATAAAAATAAGTGTTTTTGCATTTTTATTGATTTTTTTTCAATAAAGATGCATTTTTACGAGATTGACAATTTTTGACTTCATTTTTAAACATTTCTTATTTTGAAATAACATTTGAGATATCAATTTAAAAGATTGAAATTTTCACCCCCTTTTTTTTAACACCCTACTTTTTTTAGAAAACGTTTTCGGAGACGTTGAGCCCTTTAACCATTTGGTTTTGAGTGATTTTTGTCGAAAATTAGCGGTGCGCAAAAATTAAAAAATAACATTATGACAAGAATCAAATTAACCGCTTTTAGTTTGTTGCTTTTTACAAGCTTTAAGATTTTTTCTCAAGGAGAAAAAAAGACAGAAAAAAACTTTTCATTAAGTGGAAGTGTTGATGCCTACTTTAGGTCTAATTTAAATGCTCCAAATGATGAAAATTATGTAGCACCAGGATCTTCATTTGCAAACCTTCCAGGTTTTGCATTAGGGATGGTAAATTTAGTTGGAACCTACGAAGGCGAAAAAGTTGGCTTCGTTGCCGACTTAGTTTTTGGTCCAAGAGGTGAAGATGCAGTTTTTGCTTCCCCTTTCCTTAGACCTGGAGGAAGTTCCAATACTGTAAATCAATTGTATGCTTATTGGAATGTTAGCAAGACGGTAAAGCTAACCTTAGGAAACTTCAATACTTTTTTAGGATATGAAGTTATCTCACCAACAGGGAACTTTAATTACAGTACATCTTATATGTTCTCTTATGGTCCATTTAGCCACACAGGTATCAAAGCAGATATTGAACTTTCTGAAAAAGCAAGTTTGATGTTAGCGATTATGAACCCTACTGATGCTACAGAGTATAATCCAAATGGGAACTATGCATTCGGAGCCCAATTAGGTATCTCTGATCAATACTTAAATGTATTGATAGACCCAGCTTTTTTTGAAATCGACTTTACAGGAGGATTTAACGTCTCTGATGATTTCTTCTTAGGAATCAATGCAGCTTACTTAAGTGGAGATGATGATGGCCCAGGATTTTATGGAGTAGCACTCTATCCACAGTATGCAACATCAGAAACATTTAGCATAGGATTAAGAACAGAGTACTTTGTTGAGGATGGAATCTTTGGAGCTATAGGAACTGGAGTAGCAGATTCTAGTGTTTTTACAACAACACTTACAGGGAACTATCAAGTAGGAGATTTAATGATCATTCCAGAAATTCGATTGGATTCAAGTTCAGATGATTTCTTTTTAGATAGCGATTTATCAACAGAAAGTAGCCTAAGTTCATTCTTAGTAGCTGCTGTATATAAATTCTAACAAATTATTGAAAACAATGAAAAAAGTAGAAGCAATTATTAGAAAATCAAAGTTTCGTCTAGTTAAAGAAGCTTTACATGATGTAGGAGTTAATTTTTTCTCTTACTGGGATGTTACCGGATTAGGAAATGAAAAAGAAGGTCACGTATACAGAGGCGTAACCTATAGTACCAGTGATATTCAAAGAAGATATATCTCTATCGTGGTGAATGATGATTTCGAAGAAGTAACTATCAAAGCTATACTATCTGCAGCAGCAACAGGAAATGTTGGAGACGGAAAAATCTTCGTTTCAGAAATTCAAGAATGCTATAGAATTCGTACAGGAGAAAAAGGAGGAGAAACACTAAACTAACAACACAAAAATTACAATGGAATTACTAACTACAAATAATGTATGGATGATGGTCTGTACAGCACTGGTTTTCTTTATGCATTTAGGTTTTGCATTCTTAGAAATCGGTTTAACAAGACAAAAAAACATAATCAATATACTGTTTAAAAACATTTTTATCATAACAGTTGGGCTACTGTTATACTGTATAGTAGGATTTAATTTAATGTACCCAGGATTCGCAGATGGATCTTTAGGTTTCTTTGGATTTGCTGGATGGGGGCTAGATGCACCTTTAAAAGATGGAGTATTAGACTTAGCATATAATGAAGGATATACCTATTGGACAGACTTTCTATTCCAAGGGATGTTCGCAGCTACTGCAGCTACGATAGTTTCTGGAGCCGTAGCAGAGCGAATGAAGCTAGGTCCATTTCTAATCTTTACAATTCTATATGTAGGATTGATCTATCCAATAGCAGGTTCATGGAAATGGGGAGGAGGTTTCTTGGATATGAGAGAAACACCTTTTTATGATTTTGCAGGTTCAACTTTAGTACACTCAGTAGGAGGTTGGGCAGCATTAGTAGCTGTTTGGTTGCTTGGATCTCGTATAGGGAAATTTAAAGACGGGAAACCACAGGCAATACCTGGACATAATATACCTATTGCTACAGCAGGAGTTTTAATTCTTTGGTTAGGATGGTTTGGTTTTAATGGAGGTTCTGTTTTATCTGCCGATCCAACAGGAACATCATTAACATTAGTCACTACTTGTTTAGCAGCGGCAGCAGGAGGAGTTCTAGCTTTCTTGGTATCAACAATGCTTTATAAGAATTATGACTTAACCATGTTTTTAAATGGAATCTTAGGAGGGTTAGTAGGAATTACAGCAGGTGCAGATCAAATGACACCAACAGATGCTGTAATCATAGGAGCAATAGCAGGATCAATTATTGTTTTTGCTGTAGCCTTAATAGATAAACTAAAATTGGATGATCCAGTAGGAGCTATTGCTGTTCATTTAATCTGCGGAATATGGGGAACTTTAGCTGTAGGAATATTAGGAAACTTGGCAAGTTGGGATCAGTTTGTATCTCAGTTAGTAGGAGTGTCTGCCTATGCAGTAATCTGTATTGTTTCCTCTTTCATCATCATTTTTACACTGAAGAAAACTGTGGGAATAAGAGTATCTGAAAAAGAAGAATTAGAAGGTTTAGACAAATTTGAACATGGGATTAATGCGTATCCAGATTTCAGATTGAATGAACACTAAGTAGTTGATAGATTTAACTAAAACTATAGGAAAAAATGCATTTTCAAGATGCATTTTTTCCTGCATAAACCAAAATCAAAAAACAAAGTAGAAAACATTAAACTTTAACAATATGGAAGATCAGGGATTGTACTTAAGCGAATTTGAAAGAGATAATTGTGGAGCAGGATTTATCTGTAATTTAAATGGAGAAACTTCCAATCAAATTATTCACGATGCTTTAGAGATATTAGTAAAATTAGAACACCGTGGAGCCGTTAGTTCCGATGGAAGAACTGGAGATGGCGCTGGAATTTTGATAGATATTCCTCACGAATTTTTCAAACGTGTGTGCGATTTCGAATTACCAGAACCTAGAGAATATGCAGTAGGACAAGTATTCTTGCCAAAGAAATTTAATCAAAGCAGTTATTGTCAAGATGTTTTTGAAAAAGAATTAAAACATCAAGGGTTAAAAGTGTTGGGTTGGAGAGATGTGCCTGTTGACACATCAAACTTAGGAACCATAGCGGCCAAAACACAACCTAAAACAAAACAGCTTTTTGTTGGAAAAGGAGAAGAAGAATTAACAGATTTACAATTCAACGCAAAATTATTTGCTGCTAGAAAAATAACAGAACATACCATTGAGAAATCAAAAATCTCTGAAAGTAAATATTTCTATTTACCAAGTTTTTCAACAACAACAATTATTTACAAAGGATTATTAATTCCAGAAGACATTGGTCGTTTTTATGTGGATTTACGTCAACCAGATTTGGTAACAAGATTAGCATTGGTACACCAACGATTCTCAACCAATACTTTTCCTTCATGGGATTTGGCTCAACCATTTCGTTTTATGTGTCACAATGGAGAAATCAATACATTAAAAGGAAATGTAAGTAGAATGTTAGCGAGACAAGAGTTGATGATAAGCGACTTATTTGGTGATGACATAGATAGAATTTTCCCAATCATTACAGAAGGAAAGTCAGATTCAGCTTCCATGGATATGGCTGTTGAATTATTATTAATGACAGGAAGATCTTTACCTGAAGTAATGATGATGATGGTACCAGAAGCTTGGGAAAAAGATACTACTATGGATAATCAGAAAAAAGCTTTCTATGAGTATAATTCCTGTATCATGGAACCTTGGGATGGCCCAGCTTCAGTTCCTTTTACCGATGGGAATTTCATTGGAGCTTTGTTAGATAGAAACGGATTACGTCCATCAAGATATACCGTTACTAAAAATGGAAATGTAGTCATGTCTTCAGAGATTGGCGTTTTAAATATCAAACCAGAAAATGTTGTTAGACACGGACGTTTAGAGCCTGGGAAAATGTTTTTGGTAGATATGAATGCAGGAAGAATTATAGAAGACGAAGAGATAAAAAAAGAAATCGTTTCGAAACACCCGTACCAAAAATGGATCAAAGAAAATACGCTTCCTTTAGGTGACATTCCGTACACAAACAACACAATACCAACAGAAGAAACAGATTACAAAACCAGACTTCGTCTATTCGGATATACAATTGAGGAAATCAATCATGTGATTGCTCCAATGGCAGTTAATTCTAAAGAAGCTTTAGGTTCTATGGGAACAGATACACCATTAGCGGTACTATCAGACAAGCCTCAATTAATCTACAATTATTTCAAACAGCTCTTTGCTCAGGTAACCAATCCACCTTTAGATGGAATTCGTGAAGAGATTATTACAGATATCAGTTTAGCCATCGGCGCTGATCGAAATATCTTTGATGTAATTCCTGAACAAGCAAGAAAGCTTAGAATTCAAAATCCAGTAATTTCTAATGAGGATTTAGATAAAATTAAAAATGTTAACCATCCAGATTTTAAAGCTTCTTCTATTTCAATTTTATTTCCTTTAGATGAAGGAGTCAATGGAATTGAAAGAGCTTTAGATACGATGTTAGATGAGGCAGTAAAAGCTGTAGATTCAGGTTCGAACATTATCATTCTTTCAGATAGAGGAGCAACTAAAGATATGGCTCCGATTCCTGCTTTATTAGCTTGTTCATATTTGCATCATTCATTAAATAAGAAAGGAAAACGTTCTAAGTTTGGAATCGTATTAGAATCTGCAGAACCAAGAGAACCACATCATTTTGCGACCTTATTTGGATATGGAGCTAGCGCAATTAATCCATATATGGTGAATGAAATCATCGCCAAACAAGTAGAAGATGGAGAGATCAAAGGAGTAAAAGCAGAAGAAGCTGTTCGGAACTTTAACAAAGCTATTGGCAAGGGATTGTTGAAGATTATGAACAAGATCGGAATTTCAACATTACACTCTTATAGAGCCTCTCAAATCTTTGAAATCTTAGGGCTGAAAAAAGCCTTTACCGATAAATATTTTCCAGGAACACCTTCAAGAATTGGAGGAATAGGATTGTATGTTTTACAAAAAGACATTTACAAACGATGCAAAGAAGCTTATCGTGAAAATGAAATTGATAATGTTTTAGACTTAGAAGTTGGAGGAGACTATCGTTGGAGAAGAAATGGTGAGAGACATATGTTCAACCCAACTACAGTCTCAAAATTGCAACAGGCAGTTCGCTTAAAAAGTAAGGAAAGTTATAAAGTCTATTCAGACAAGATCAACAAACAATCTAAAGAACTAATGACCTTAAGAGGATTGTTTGAATTTAACAATTTAGATCCAATTCCAATTGAAGAAGTAGAACCTTGGACAGAAATTGTAAAACGTTTCAAAACAGGAGCAATGTCTTATGGATCCATTAGTCAAGAAGCACATGAAAATTTAGCAGTTGCTATGAATAGAATTGGCGGAAAATCCAATTCAGGAGAAGGGGGAGAAAATAAAAATAGATTCAAGAAGTTACCAAACGGTGACTCTAAAAATAGTGCCATCAAACAAGTTGCTTCTGGACGATTTGGTGTGACCAGTAATTATTTAACTAATGCCAAAGAGATTCAAATCAAAATGGCGCAAGGAGCGAAGCCAGGAGAAGGCGGACAATTACCAGGTCAAAAAGTATTACCATGGATTGCTGAAGTTAGAAATTCAACTCCATACGTAGGATTGATTTCACCACCGCCACATCACGATATCTATTCTATTGAAGATCTTGCACAATTAATTTTCGATTTAAAGAATGCAAATAGAGAAGCAAGAATTAATGTAAAGTTGGTTTCAAAAGTTGGTGTAGGAACAATTGCTGCTGGAGTAGCTAAGGCAAAAGCCGATGTGATTTTGATTTCAGGGTTTGATGGAGGAACAGGAGCTTCGCCATTAACGTCTCTAAAGCATGCAGGATTACCATGGGAATTAGGAATTGCTGAAGCACAGCAAACTTTGGTGATGAATAATCTTCGAAACAGGGTAGTAGTTGAATGTGACGGTCAGTTAAAAACGGGGCGTGATGTTGCCATTGCTTGTTTATTAGGTGCTGAAGAGTTTGGTTTCGCAACAGCCCCATTGGTAGCTTCAGGATGTATTATGATGCGTCAATGTCACTTGAATACTTGTCCTGTTGGAATTGCAACACAAGATCCAGAATTAAGAAAAAACTTCAAGGGAACACCAGAACACGTTATCAATTTTATGTATTTCGTAGCTGAAGAAGTTCGTCAGATTATGGCTTCATTAGGATTCCGTTCTATTAATGAAATGGTTGGACAAGTTCATAAGATCAATGCAAGTCCTGCTGTAGATCATTACAAAGCAAAAGGAGTTGATTTATCAGCAATTTTACATCAACCACAAGTAGAAGGAAATCCAATTCCATACAATACAGAAGTTCAAAACCACAACTTAGATAAAGTGTTGGATTTAAAGATTATTGATAATGCAAAGGCAGCTATCAAGAACAAAATCAAGTCAGAGTTTAAGTATCCAATTCAAAATACAAACCGTTCAGTAGGAGCCATTACCAGTAATGAAATTTCCAAATTACATGGAGAAGACGGATTGCCGGAAGATACATTAACCTTAAATTTTAAAGGTTCAGCCGGACAAAGTTTTGGAGCATTTGCAACCAAAGGTTTAACTATGGTTGTTGATGGAGAAACTAATGATTACTTAGGGAAAGGACTGTCTGGAGCAAAGATCATTGTGAAAAAACCAAAAGAAGCCGATTTTAAAGCCGAAGAAAATATTATTGTTGGAAACGTATGTTTTTATGGAGCAGTAAAAGGAGAAGCTTATATCAACGGAATTGCCGGTGAACGTTTCTGTGTAAGAAACTCAGGCGTAACAGCTGTAGTTGAAGGAATTGGAGATCATGGATGTGAGTACATGACAGGAGGAAAAGTTGTGGTTCTCGGGAAGACAGGAAGAAATTTTGCTGCTGGAATGAGTGGAGGTATCGCTTATGTATATGATCCTACACACCAATTTAGAAATGAACTATGTAACCTAGAAATGGTTGAGTTGGTGCATTTGGAGACTGATGATCAACACGAGTTAAAAGGTTTGATAAAAAACCATATTGATTATACAGAAAGTTCATTAGGTCAAGAAATCATAAAAGACTGGGAAGTAAACAAGATGGATTTCATCAAAGTGTTTCCTACAGATTACCGATTGGCATTAGAAAGATTAGCAAAAGAAAAACAAACAAAATTAACAGCATAGTCATGGGAGAATTAGGAGGATTTAAAAAATACGAAAGACAGCAAGAAACAAATATAGCTGTTAAAGAAAGAGTTAAAAACTACAAAGAATTTACGCAACCATTATCAGTTAAAGAACAACAAAAACAAGGTTCTCGTTGTATGGATTGTGGAATTCCATTTTGTCACAGTGGATGCCCATTAGGAAACTTAATTCCTGATTTTAATGACATGGTGCATAGGGGAGAATGGAAGAAAGCATTAGAGATTTTACATGCTACTAATAATTTCCCTGAATTAACAGGAAGGTTATGTCCAGCACCTTGTGAAAAAGCATGTGTTTTGGGAATTATAGATGATCCAGTATCTATTGAAGATATAGAAAAATACATTGTAGAAAGAGGATTTCAAGAAGGTTGGATTGTTCCAAAAACACCAACCATTAGAACTGGAAAAACTATTGCTATTGTAGGATCTGGTCCAGCAGGATTGGCAGCAGCACAACAGTTAAACAGAGTAGGACATATCGTAACCGTTTTTGAAAGAGATGATAAGGTTGGAGGATTGCTACGTTACGGAATTCCAAACTTTAAATTAGAAAAAGAGATCATAGATCGTAGAATTAAAATTTTAGAAGCAGAAGGAATCACGTTTAAAACAAATGTAAACGTAGGAGTAAATTATGACGTAGCTGAATTAAAACAATTTGATGCGGTTCTATTATCTGGCGGAGCTACAATGGCTCGAAGTATTCCTATTCCTGGAAATGATGCTAAAGGAGTTGTGCAAGCCATGGATTTTTTAACCCGACAAACAAAAGCGTTGTTTGATGAAAAAGAAGAAAAAAATGTGATTTCTGCTAAAGGAAAAAATGTGATTGTTATTGGTGGAGGAGACACAGGTTCAGACTGTGTAGGAACATCTAATCGTCACGAAGCTAAATCAGTAACTAACTTTGAAATTATGCCAAAACCTCCGATGGTTAGAAGCGAAAAAACACCTTGGCCTTTCTGGCCTTTACAATTGAAAACCAGTACATCACACGAAGAAGGTTGTGATCGTAATTGGCTAATCAATACCAAAGAGTTTATCAAGAATGATAAAGGAGAATTAACAGCCTTGAAAACGGTAGAAGTTACTTGGAAAACCATTCCAGGACAAAGACCTCAATTAGTTGAAAAAGAAGGTTCAGAGAAAATCTGGCCATGCGATTTAGCTTTACTTGCGTTAGGATTTACAGGTCCAGAAAAAACATTGCCAGAGCAATTAGGATTAGATTTAGATATGAAAAGCAATGTAAAAGCTTCTACACAAGATTATGCAACAAATGTTGCTGGAATCTTTACAGCTGGAGATATGCGTAGAGGTCAATCACTAATCGTTTGGGCCATTTCTGAAGGACGACAAGCAGCTCATCATATAGATGCATATCTTATGGGAAGTTCTCGATTGCCTTTAAAAGATCATAACGATTTATTAAGTGCTTAGAAAGTAATTTTTTTAAAAAAGAAAAAAATAATTAGGATTCTAAAAAAATAATTCTAAATATTTGTTTCAACAAATGAGAAAACAAATTTTAAATATCATTTCAATTATTGTCGTTGTGATTTCTTCACAAGGATAGGAAGTGTATTTAAGTTATATAAATTTTAAAAAGGCTTCCTGATTTCAGGAAGCCTTTTTTAGTAGAAATAAAATGAATCAGATTTTAAACAAAGTTGTAGTCATCATTATTGTCATTATTAGCTCACCGCCAAGTTGATACAGAAGACTATTGTATAAATATAAGCCTGTATCAATTTTGATACAGGTTTTTTTTATTCAGTGAATATCATAGAAATAAACATATAAAATAATGATAATCAAATAATTAAATGATTTTTTCAATCACTAAACCTTGGAGGTTAAAAGCAAAATGAAAATCAAAATAAACACAATAAAATAATTTCGAATCTCAAAACAATGAAAATGTATTTCAACGAAGAAAGTGTAGTTTTTTGCAATGGAAAATTTATCAAAGCTACAGAGTTAACAACAAGTTCCTACAGTCAAAGTATTCACTATGGAAATGGTGTCTTTGAAGGAATTAGATCTTATGACACTGATCAAGGTGCAAGAATCTTTAAACCATACGAACACTACAAACGTTTAAAATTCGGAGCAGATGTCATGGATATAAAGTTTGAATATACAGAAGAAGAACTTACCAATATCACTTACGAATTGCTAGAACGTAACGGATTAAAAGATGCATATATAAGGCCTGTTATTACAACAGGAGCAGATATGAGTTTGCTTACTTCCGATAAAACAGATTTTATAATCCAGTGCTGGGAGTGGGGGAAATATATGGGTGATAAATTATTACGCGTAAAAACATCAAAGTTTCAACGTCCTAATCCTAAATCCTGTTTTGTAGAAGCAAAAGTAACCGGACATTATGTAAACTCGATCTTATCTACAAATGAAGCCAAGAAGAATGGTTTCGATGAAGCATTACTTCTAGATATGAATGGAAATGTAGCAGAGTGTTCTGGAGCCAATGTGTTTATGGAAAAGGACGGAAAGTTATATACGCCGCCAAGAGGTCATATTATGGCAGGAATTACTCGCTCAACCGTAATTGATATCTGTAAGGAAGTTGGAATACCAGTAGAAGAGAAACACTTTACAATAGATGAACTCAAAAATGCAGATGCATGTTTCTTTACAGGAACTGCAGCTGAAGTAGTAGGATTACAATCTTTAGACAATTATCAATTTCCATCAGAATGGAAAGATACACACGGATATAATTTAATGAAACTCTATAAAAGAGAAGTTTTAGGACAACGCCAAAAAGCGAAAGCAAGCTAATATGGAATTAAATAAGTTTAGTAAACAAGTTACACAAGACGATACACAACCAGCTGCACAAGCAATGTTGCATGCAATTGGATTATCTAGCGAAGATTTGCAAAAACCATTGGTAGGAATTGCAAGTACAGGCTATGAAGGAAACCCTTGTAACATGCATTTAAACGATTTAGCAAAACTTGCTAAAGAAGGAACTCAAAATGTTGATTTAGTAGGATTGATATTCAATACAATTGGAGTATCTGATGGTATCTCTATGGGAACACCAGGAATGCGTTTTTCACTTCCCTCTAGAGATGTTATTGCAGATTCTATGGAAACAGTTGTGCAAGCAATGAGCTATGATGGTTTGATAACCGTTGTAGGGTGTGATAAAAATATGCCTGGAGCTTTGATGGCTATGATTCGCTTAAACAGACCTTCTATTCTTGTTTATGGCGGAACTATAGACTCTGGATGTCATAATGGAAAAAAACTAGATGTTGTATCTGCTTTTGAAGCGTGGGGAAGCAAAGTTGCAGGAACCATGACTCAAACAGAATATCAAAGTATTGTAGAAAAAGCTTGTCCAGGAGCCGGAGCTTGCGGCGGAATGTATACAGCCAATACAATGGCTTCTGCTATAGAAGCATTAGGAATGACATTACCATACAATTCTTCCAATCCTGCACTAAGTAAGGACAAACAAGAAGAATCAATTAGAGCAGGAGAAGCTTTACGATTGCTATTAGAAAAAGACATCAAACCTTTAGATATTGTTACCAAAAAGTCCTTAGAGAATGCTGTCCGATTGGTTACTATTCTAGGAGGTTCTACCAATGCAGTATTACACTTCCTAGCAATTGCTAGAGCAGCTCAAATCGATTTTACTTTGGAAGACTTTCAGCGAATTAGTGATAACACACCTTTTCTTGCCGATCTTAAACCTAGTGGTAAATACCTAATGGAAGATGTTCATAAAGTAGGAGGAATTCCTGCCGTTTTAAAGTACTTGCTAAAGAAAGGGTTGCTACATGGAGATTGTTTAACAGTAACAGGAAAAACATTGGCAGAGAACTTATTGGATGTTGCTGATCTAACTGATGGGCAAGACGTTATCAAGCCCCTTGAAAATCCAATCAAAATTTCTGGACACTTAAGAATGCTATATGGGAATCTTGCATCTGAAGGAAGTGTAGCTAAGATTACAGGAAAAGAAGGGTTACAGTTTTCAGGAAAAGCAAAAGTATTTGAAGGAGAGTACGAAGCCAATGATGGAATACGAGATGGAAAAGTAGAAAAAGGAGATGTAGTGGTTATTAGATACGAAGGCCCTAAAGGAGGACCAGGGATGCCAGAAATGTTAAAACCAACCGCTGCTATTATGGGAGCTGGATTAGGAAAAGATGTCGCTTTAATTACAGACGGACGTTTCTCTGGAGGAACTCATGGTTTTGTAGTTGGGCATATTACTCCTGAAGCCCAAGAAGGAGGAGCAATTGCTTTAGTAGAAGATGGTGATATTATTACAATTGATGCAGAAACCAACACCATACATCTTCAGGTCTCAGACGAAGAATTGAAAAAAAGAAAACAACTATGGTCAGCTCCTAAACTAAAATTTGATCGTGGAGTATTATATAAATATGCAAAAACAGTTTCATCAGCCTCAAAAGGTTGTGTAACAGACGAATTTTAAAAAAAAGAATAATGAGAAATGAGTAAAAATAATTGAGAAAGATAGAAAGCTTCAAGATAGAATTTTATGTATAAAACTCTTTTCTCTCTTCTCTTTACTCTTTAAATCTTAACTATATGAAAACAGCAACAAATACTATTGAAAAAAGTACACAAATAGTTACAGAACGTATCACAGGAAGTGAAGCAGTCATTAAATGTTTGTTGGAAGAAGGAGTTGATACTTTATACGGATATCCCGGAGGAGCTATTATGCCAGTGTATGATGAGTTGTATAAATATCAAGATAAGTTACATCATGTATTAACAAGACATGAGCAAGGAGCAACACACGCTGCTCAAGGATATGCACGAATTTCAGGAAAAGTAGGAGTAGCCATCGCTACTTCTGGACCCGGAGCAACTAATCTAATTACGGGAATTGCAGATGCACAAATCGATTCAACTCCTATGGTATGTATCACAGGTCAGGTTCCATCTCATTTATTAGGAAGCGATGCTTTTCAAGAAACAGATATTGTAGGTATTTCTACACCAGTAACAAAATGGAACCATCAAATTACCAAAGCCTCAGAGATTCCTGAAGTTATAGCTAAAGCATTCTACATAGCTAAGAGCGGAAGACCAGGGCCGGTTTTAATAGATATTACAAAAGATGCTCAGTTTGGTGAATTAGATTTTCACTATGAAAAATGTAAAGGAGTAAGAAGTTATAAACCTACACCTGAAGTTGATATCAACAAAGTATCCGAAGCAGCAGATCTAATCAATAAAGCAAAAAAACCTCTAATAGTTTGGGGTCAAGGAGTAATTCTAGGTGAAGCAGAAAATGAGTTAAAAGAGTTGATAGAAAAGGCGGGAATTCCAGCTGCTTGGACCATCTTAGGAGCTTCTGCAATACCAAGTTCACACCCTCTTAATGTTGGAATGGTTGGAATGCATGGTAACTATGCGCCTAATAAATTGACTAACGAATGTGATGTGTTGATTGCAATAGGAATGCGTTTTGATGATCGTGTCACAGGAAAATTAGAAACCTATGCTAAACAAGCAAAAGTTATTCATTTTGAAATAGATCCAGCTGAGATCGATAAAAATGTGAAAGCAGACATAGCAGTTCTAGGAAATGCTAAAGAAAGTCTTCAAGAATTATTACCATTAATAAAATCAAATTCTTACCCAGACTGGCATCAAGAATTTAAAGATCTATATCAAATCGAATTCGAAAAGGTCATTAAAAAAGATTTATACCCAACCAAAGAAGGTTTAACCATGGGTGAGGTATTAAAGGAAATTAATATTCAAAGTGAAGGAAAAGCAGCTATTGTATCAGATGTAGGTCAACATCAAATGATTGCTTGTAGATATGCAGACTTTAACGTTACAAAAAGTAATATTACCTCAGGCGGATTAGGAACAATGGGATTTGCTTTACCAGCTGCAATTGGAGCTAAAATGGCTGCACCAGAAAGAGATGTAGTTGCTATCGCTGGTGATGGAGGATATCAAATGACCATCCAAGAATTAGGAACTATTTTTCAAACAAAAGTGCCTGTAAAAGTAGTAGTACTTAATAACGAGTTTCTTGGAATGGTACGTCAGTGGCAACAGTTATTTTTTGATAAAAGATATGCATCTACAGAAATGACTAACCCTGATTTTGTTACAATCGCAAAAGGGTATCATTTACCTGCAAAAAGAGTAACAAAAAGATCAGAATTAAAAGAAGCGGTTGCTGAAATGATGGCAAGCGAAGAAGCATACTTTCTAGAAGTATGTGTAGAAAAAGAAGACAATGTATTTCCAATGGTTCCCTCAGGAGCCTCAGTTTCAGATATAAGATTAGAATAATTATGGGACAAGAAAATAAACTATTTACGGTTTCAATTTACACAGAAAACAATGTGGGATTACTAAATAGAATCTCGGCAATTTTTCAAAGAAGGCATATCAATGTAGAAAGCATTAATACATCTGCCTCAGAAATCAAAGGAGTTTCTCGCTTTACGATAGTTGTAAAGGTTACTGAAGAACAAATCAAAAAGATCATTGGTCAGATTGAAAAACAAGTTGAAGTAATTAAAGCCTATTATCATACAGATGAAGAAACTGTTTATCAAGAATCTTGCATGTTTAAAATGAGTTCAGATTTACTCTTCAACGAAGATGAAATTCAGAATGTTATCAAAGATAGTAAGGCAAGAATCGTAGAAGTCAATAAAAGTTTTTTTGTACTTGAAAAGTCAGGCACAAAAGGAGAAATAGAAAAACTATACAATCAATTAAATACTTACGGTTTTATGCAATTTGTTCGTTCAGGAAGAATTGCAGTAACCAAAAACGAAATGAAAATCTCACAAATGCTTGAAGCATTTAATTAAGACAATAAAAATGGCAAATTATTTTAATACACTAACATTAAGAGATCAGTTAGAACAATTAGGAAAATGTAGATTCATGGAATCTTCAGAATTTGAAAGTGGAGTTGAAGCTTTACTAGGAAAAAAAATTGTAATTGTTGGTTGTGGAGCACAAGGATTAAATCAAGGGTTAAATATGAGAGACTCTGGATTAGATATCTCTTACGCTTTGCGTCAAGCTGCAATTCAAGAACAAAGAGCTTCCTTTAAAAATGCTACCGAACATGGTTTTACTGTAGGAACTTACGAAGAGTTGATTCCAACTGCAGACCTTGTATTAAACCTAACTCCAGATAAACAGCATACCAATGTTGTAAATTCTGTAATGCCTTTAATGAAAAAAGGGGCGACACTTTCGTATTCTCACGGGTTTAACATTGTAGAAGAAGGAACTAAAATTAGAGAGGATTTAACTGTTATCATGGTAGCACCAAAATGCCCTGGAACAGAAGTGAGAGAAGAATATAAAAGAGGTTTTGGCGTGCCAACGCTTATTGCTGTTCACCCAGAAAATGATCCGGAGAACAAAGGTTGGGCACAAGCAAAAGCTTATGCAGCAGCCACAGGAGGTCATAGGGCTGGAGTTTTAGAATCTTCTTTTGTTGCTGAAGTAAAATCTGATTTGATGGGAGAACAAACCATTTTATGTGGAGTTCTACAAACTGGATCTATTTTGTGTTTTGATAAGATGGTTGAAAAAGGAATCAATCCTAATTACGCAGCAAAATTAATCCAGTATGGATGGGAAACAATTACAGAAGCCTTAAAACATGGAGGAATTACCAACATGATGGATCGTTTGTCTAATCCAGCTAAGATAAAAGCTTACCACTTATCAGAAGAGTTAAAGTCAATTATGAAGCCATTGTTCGAGAAACATATGGATGATATTATTTCAGGACATTTTTCTCAAACCATGATGGAAGATTGGGCTAACGACGATAAAAATTTATTAACATGGAGAGAAGCCACTGGTGAAACAGCTTTTGAAAAAACATCATTAACTCATGATGAAATTTCAGAACAAGAATATTTTGATCACGGAGTTCTTATGGTTGCTTTTGTAAAAGCAGGAGTAGAGTTGGCTTTTGAGACCATGGTTAGCGCAGGCATTATTGAAGATTCTGCGTACTACGAATCTTTACACGAGCTTCCTTTAATTGCAAATACAATAGCTAGGAAGAAATTGTATGAGATGAATCGTGTGATTTCAGACACAGCAGAATACGGATGTTACCTTTTTGATCACGCATGCAAACCATTATTGACAGAATTTATGAAAACTGTTGATATAAATATCATTGGAGAGTCTTTTGAGAGTTCAAATGAGGTTGATAATGTTGAATTAATTGAGATTAATGAGGCGATAAGAAATCATCATATTGAAGAAGTAGGAAAGAGATTGAGAGGAGCAATGACAGCCATGAAAGCTATTAAAACAGCTGTAAAAGAAGAAGCAGTTTTGGTATAAATGAATACTAAAGTCACATATTATCCAAGATTAGAATCTATTCAATCTGCCCAAGCTACACTAAGTGATGTTGTTTTGCAAACACCTTTTGCGAAAAGTGACAGGTATTCAAAATTGTTTTCGTCTCATATTTATTTAAAAAGAGAAGACTTACAACAAGTTCGTTCTTATAAAATTAGAGGAGCTTATAATAAGATTAGTTCATTAACAGAGGAAGAATTGCAAAATGGAATTGTTTGTGCAAGTGCCGGTAATCATGCACAAGGTGTAGCTTTAGCATGTTATAAAGAGAAAATTAAAGGAACAATTTTTATGCCGGCACCAACACCTAAACAAAAAGTTGAACAAGTAAAAATGTTTGGAGGAGATTTTGTAGACATCCAATTGACAGGTGATACATTTGATGATGCTTTCAATTTTGCAAAAATGTATTGTAATCAATACGATAAAGTCTTTGTACATCCTTTTGATGATGAAAAAATTATTGAAGGACAAGCTACAGTTGGATTAGAGATTATAGAACAAAGTTCTGAAGCGTTAGACTATGTTTTTGTCCCCGTTGGAGGAGGAGGATTGGCATCAGGATTATCAAGTGTTTTTAAATTAGTCTCACCTAAGACAAAAATTATTGGAGTTGAACCTGAAGGAGCTCCTTCTATGAAAGTTGCGCTAGAAAAACAAAAATCTACAAGATTATCTAAAATCGACAAATTTGTTGATGGTGCAGCTGTTCAGCAAGTAGGAACTTTGACTTATGAAATTTGTAAAGAGTTCTTAGATGATATGATTACTGTTCCTGAAGGAAAAGTATGTCAGACCATTTTAGAAATGTATAATAAAGATGCCATTGTTGTAGAACCAGCAGGCGCATTAACACTTGCAGCTTTAGATTCTTATAAAGAAGACATACAAGGAAAAAATGTAGCTTGTATTATTAGTGGTAGTAATAACGATATTACTAGAACACCAGAGATAAAAGAAAGAGCTTTATTATACAAAGGGTTAAAACATTATTTTATCATTCGATTTCCTCAGAGATCAGGAGCTTTAAAAGAGTTTTTGATGGATGTTTTAGGAGAAAATGATGACATTACTTTTTTTGAATACTCTAAAAAGACAAGCAGAGAAAATGGACCAGCTGTGGTTGGTATTGAATTAGAAAATAAGGAAGATTTACAACCTTTAATAGATAGAATGAAAGAACGTAAGTTTTTTGGAGAGTATTTAAATGACAAACCGGATTTGTTTGAATTTTTAATATAAACCTATTAGGTTATATCTAAAAATGCGTTACAAAGCTCTGCTAAAAATAGTAGAGCTTTGTTTTTGCATAAATACGCAAACTGGAATGCATTTTTCTGCATACTAGTTTCAAATATTTTCTTTAAATTCCTGAACTATATTTAATTAAATGAAATCTAGTAGTAGAAACTCTTTTTTAGTCATTTTAGTTTTATTAGCAATTACTTTAGTTCTATATTTCTCTTGGGAGTCTGAAGAAGTACCTCTTGATGGTAGCCTAACAAAATCAAACATAGAAGAAATAGATGAAAATTCTCTAGAAGAAGTTGAATTTGTAGCTTTTGATTTGCCCTCAAATATTGGAAATCAAATTGTTTCTAGACCTTTTTATACTTTATCCTATAACAACAAACATGAACAAGCAGATTGGGTGGCTTATACGCTATATCCGCTTGATGATAGTTTGAGAGTAAAAAGAAGAGATAACTTTAGAATCGATCCACTTGTTGAGGACGGATCTGCTACATTAAAAGACTACAAAGGTTCTGGGTATGATAGAGGCCATTTAGCTCCATCTAAAGCTATGTCTTACAGTAAAGAAGCAATGAACGCAAGTTTTTTTATGAGTAATATGAGTCCGCAGCTACCAGGATTTAATAGAGGAATCTGGAAAAAATTAGAAGCTCAAGTGTTAGATTGGTCTAAAGAAAGTGATTCCTTGTATGTAGTTACCGGACCTGTTTTTAATAAACCTTTAGGAACGATTGGGGAAAATAAAGTAACTATTCCCAGAAGTTATTATAAAACCATTATCAGATTCAAAGGAGATAAGATGAGTGGATTGGCTTTTTTGTTAGATAATAAAAAATCTTCCGCTTCTTACTTTGATTTTGCAACCTCTATTGATAGTATCGAAAAAGTTACAGGTATTGATTTTTATCACAAAATGAAGCCTGAACTCCAAGAAAAATTAGAGGCTAATAAAGAGTTGTTAAAATTTATAAATTAATTATTTGGCGGATAAAAAAGCCAAACGATAACTCACTCCAAAATTTATCATTGGACTGCTAAGACTTCCACCTCTTGCTTTTACATACCCTAAAGCCCCTCTTAGCGCAAAACTAGAATTTATGGAATAATTCATTCCAGCACTTGGTTTAAAAATCAAACCTTCACCTGTGCTAATATCACCACCACCAGCACCTCCAATCAAACCTTGAGCAAATAAATTTATTTTCTTATTGAAAAAAGAATTTGTTTGAAAACCTAATCCTACTATCCCTTCTGCATAAGCACCTGCATTCCCAAAATTTGCAAAAGCTGTTTGACCTGCTACATAGATATTTTTATTCAAATGATAGTTTAATTGTAATGCGATTTGATATAAGTTTTCAGTAGGGTTTAAAGTCCGTTCAGCATTGTGATACACATCTTGTTTAACAATCACTTCAAAACCTTTGAACTTTGCCATAGAAAACTCAGCTCCGCTAGTTCCATTGATATCCGAATAATACTTCAAACCAACTCCAAAAGTTGAGGTCTCAAAAAACGAGTTTGGACTCATGAGAAAACCTTTGTTTATAGACAAATAAACATTATTTGTAATATGTTGTTCTAAAGATATATCTGGGTAGATTAGAACTCCTCCTTGTGAATCAACTCCACCTCCGCCACCAGCACCAAGACCAAACTTCGCAAGAATATTAGTTCTATTTTTATTAAAAGAAAAATGATGCCCTCCTCCCAAAAATATGTTCATATATCCTGCAGGAATACCATCATAAGCACCATCAAATTTTGCAAAAAAGAACCATTTTTCATTCAGATAAGAGTTTAATTCGAAACCAGCTAGGCGTATGGTACTCCCATTTAAAGAATTTCCTTTTGTATCTCTTGAACTTCCCTTTACAGATAAGTTATTTAGATGAAGCATAAAAGACATTCTTTTTGCTTTTTTATTCCATTCAGAAGAGGTGAAATCATCAATTTTAAACCCTTTTTCTGCATCTTCAATGGAAGCTAGATCGATAGTTAAAGGAAACTGAAGGCCAACATTTAATTGGTGACCGATAATATTTCCACCATCAAAGAAATTAATATAACTGTAACCAGCAGTTAACGACATTTTTCTGAACGTATAACCTAAATTTAAATGAGGTAAAATAAATGCGCCTCCACCGTCAGGAGCTCCTGCACCGCCACCGCCGCCAAAGTGAATTCCAGTATCAAGAAATAACTTTTCAGAAAGATAGGATTGATATCCAGCATTAATTCCTAATGTAAAGAAACCACCTCTTTTTCCTCTTATAACTCCATACATTCCCAATCCTGTGTAGAAATTTTTAAATTTTAGATTGTAATGAATTCCAGTTAATCCCATATGATCTTCATCAAGGCCTAAATCATTTGTAGGCATATCTACAGATAAGAAGTCGGCAGAAAAGAAGCTTTCTTGAGTCTTCTTTTTAGGAATTGTAGTGACTTCTTGAGAAAATAATCCTTGGGTTATAAGCAAAACAAGGTTGCAAAGAATAAACTTTTTCATAAAATTAATGTTCTATTTTTGATGGGTTGGCGTAAATGGTTACTTTGTTTTTTCTACTAAAACCTATTAGGCAAATTCCAAATTCTTTTGCATAATCTATAGCCAGACTAGAGCATGCTGAAACAGCGATAATTATTCCAATTTTAGCAAAAAAAGCTTTGGAAACAATTTCATAAGAAACTCTCCCGCTTACGAGCATACAAAAGGAATCTTTTAAATTTCCTTGTTGGATTAGATTTCCAATAGCTTTGTCTACAGCATTATGCCTCCCTATATCTTCTCTGATTGATAATAACTGATAATTTTTATTGAAAATAGCTGCTGCATGACTACCACCAGTATGTTTAAATGTATCCTGTAAGGATGCCATTTTTAACGACATTTCTTGTATCGATTTTAAAGAAAATAATTGTTTTTCTTTTAAAATTGCACCTTCTAGTTGTATATCAGAAAGCTCTTGTTTTCCGCAAATACCACAAGAAGAAACAGATAATAAAGTTCGTTTGTTTAAATAACCTTTTCCAAGTTTTTCTTTAGGGATATTGACATTAATGATAGAAAAACCATTATCATGTTCTTCAATAGTTTCATATGCTAGGTTTTTATCTCCTTTATAAATATCTTCGGCATACAGTAAACCTCGTATGAGATCAAAGTCATTCCCAGGAGTCCTCATGACAACGGTATAGGATTCACTATTAATGTTGATTTGTAGTGCAGCTTCAATAACAATAGCATCCGAAACCTTTGAATGTTTTTCATTGGCAACTTGAAACCCGTCGTAATGAGAAAAAGACTTGTTTTTTGAATTAAATTCGCTCAAAATCTACAGCAACAACTTTATATTCTGGAGTAAGAGTTTCTTTGTCTCCAACACTTCCAGTAATAATATTGATAAAAACTTCTGGTTGATGGAAAGTAGTTCTTAGAACTCCTCTTTTTACATTTTTAGAGTACTTGATAGGAATTTCTACACTACCTCTATCTGAAAAAATCCTAACAGTCTCGTTATCTTGGATTCCTTTTTTAATAGCATCCTTAGGGTTTACTTCTAATACGTCTTTAGCTAAAATTTTCTGATTATCAGTTCTACGAGTCATGGTGCCAGAATTATAATGTTCTAGTTCTCTCCCAGTTGTAAGTATAAATGGAAATTTCTGACCATGAGCTACTATCTCAGGAGTTTCTTCAAAATCAAAATGATGGAAGGTTCCAATTCCTTTCTTAAACTGACCGTCTATGTGTAACATTTTTGTATCTGTTCCATCTTCCTTAATTGGCCATTGTAATCCATTTTTCCCAAGTCTTTCCCATGATAATCCTTTCATAAAAGGAATTACATCTGCAATTTCTTCTATTACGTTTGCGGCATCATAGGTTAATCCTGTAGGTTGTTCATATCCCAAACGAGCCATCATATCAATAATAATTTGACCATCTGGTTTTGTGTTTCCAATAGGTTCTATGACTTTATTTACTCGCTGTACTCTTCTTTCTCCATTCGTAAATGTTCCATTTTTTTCAAAATAAGAAGAAGCAGGTAATACAACATCAGCAAGTTCAGAAGTAGCAGTCATAAATAATTCTTGAACTACAATCAACTCTAAATTTTCAAATGCTTTAATACTATGATTAGTGTTAGGATCTGTCATGATGGTATCTTCACCCATAATATATAATGCTTTGATCTTACCTTCAATAGCAGCATCAAGCATTTGAGGAATTTTATAGCCTTCACGTTCGGGCATTTTTTCTATTCCATATTTGTCTGCATAATATTGCTGAATCTCGGGCTTGTTTACATCCATATAACCAGCTCCTTGATGTGGTTGTACTCCCATATCTGCAGCACCTTGAACATTGTTTTGTCCACGAAGAGGATTCAATCCAACTCCTTTACGACCTACATTTCCAGTCATCATTGCAAGGTTTGATAATAACATTACAGTTTTACTTCCTTGGAAATGTTCTGTAACTCCTAAACCATGAAATTCCATAGCTCTTTCAGCAGTTGCATATGCATGCGCAGCTTTTTGAACCAATTCTTTTGAAACACCAGTTAATTTTGACAATTCGTCCATGTCTAAATTTTCAACATGATTTTTGAATTCGTTATACTTTTCTGTATAGGATTCAATAAAGTGTTCGTTTACAAGATTGTCCGTTACTATATAATGCGCAAGCATATTTAGTATTGCTACATTGGTTCCGGGTCTTATTTGTAAGTGATAAGTTGCTAAATCAGCAAGTTTTGTTTTAACAGGATCTACTACTATAGAAGTAACACCTCTCATAAAAGCTTGCTTAATTTTAGCACCTGTTACAGGGTGTCCTTTAATAGGGTTTGCACCAAATAAGAAAATAGCGTCAGCTTGTTTTAAGTCTTCTACAGAATTTGTAGCGGCTCCAGTACCAAAAGATTGTTGCATTCCGTAGGCAGTAGGAGCGTGGCAAACACGCGCACACCCATCAATATTATTGGTTCCTACAGCAACACGAATCATTTTTTGCATCAAATAATTCTCTTCATTTGTAGCTCTAGAAGAAGAAATTCCTCCTATAGCATCTGCTCCGTATTTGTTTTTAATTTCTACTAATTTGTTGGTAATAAAATCATAAGCTTCATCCCATGTAACCACTTCAAACTTCCCATTCTTTTTAATCATAGGTTCGCGTAAACGATCTGGGTGATTGTAAAATTCGAAGGCAAAACGACCTTTCAAACAAGTATGACCTTCATTAACTTCAGCAGTTTCAGGAGCTTGAATACCTTTGATTTCTCCATCAATTACAGAAACATCTAATTGACAACCTACACCGCAATAAGTACAGGTGGTTCTTACAGTTTTATCAGCGATTAGTGTTTTTGTTTCATACTTATCAGTAAGTGCTTCAGTTGGACAAGTTTGTACACAAGCGCCGCAAGATACACAGGCGGATTCATCGAATGTTGTGTCGAATCCTTTGATAATATTCGTTGCAAATCCACGACCTGTCATTCCTAAAATCATTTCTCCTTGAATTTCTTCACAGGCTCTTACACAACGAAAACAATTGATACATTGTGATAAATCTGATTTGATATAAGGATGCGACCTATCTGGCTCAATATCTAAATGATTTGACCCTTCAGGATAGCGAACATTAGGAATTCCTATTTGCGCAATAGTCTCTTGAAATGGAGTTGCTTTTTTATTCTTCTCGGGAAAAACTTTATCGGAAGGATAATCTGTTAAGACTAATTCAACGATGTTTTTACGCAGTCGTTGCATTTTTTCTGTATTGTGATAAATATATAACCCTTCGCCAACTGGAGTGTGACAGGAAGCCATTGTTCTAGTTGGACCGTCTTTTTCTCTAGCTACTTCTACAGAACATACTCTACAAGAACCAAAATTCTCCAATCTATCATCTTGACACATTGTAGGAATTGCATTTCTATTGTTTTCAATTCTTCTAACAAAATCTAAGATAGTTTCGCCAGAATGGAACTCGAAAGCTTCGTTATTTATATATGCAGTCATCTTATTTTAGTTATTAGTAAAGTATTCACTCAGTTCATCTTGAAAATATTGTAAAGCATTTTTTACGGGAAGTGGAACACCACCTCCTAATGCGCATAACGAACCTATTTCTAGGGTTTCTAATAGATCATCAAATAATTGTCTATCTATTTTATAATCCGTTTTTTGTGCTTTTTGAAGCATTTCCATTCCTCTATGAGATCCAATTCTACAAGGATAACACTTGCCACAAGATTCATCGGCTGTAAACTCCATGAGGTGTTCTAAGAATTTTACCATTGGAAAATCAATAGGAATCGACACAAAACTTGCATGGCCTAATAAAAAGCCATTGTTTCCTAATGATTCAAAATCTAGAGTTAACTCAGAGATTTTATGCATGGGAACAATTCCTCCTAAAGGACCACCAATTTGTAACCCTTTTACTTCTGATTTAAATCCTCCTCCAAACTCATCAAAAATTGTTTGTAGTGGAGTACCCATTTCTATCTCATACATTCCTGGAGTGTTAAAAAAACTATCTAAAGAAACTAGTTTTGTTCCAGTTGATTGTTTCGTTCCTAGAGTAGCATAAGCATCACCACCATTTTCTAAAATCCAATGAATATTCGCAAAGGTTTCTACATTACTTAATAGAGTTGGTTTCCCATACAAACCATATTGAGCTGGATAAGGCGGACGAACTCTAACTTCAGGTCTTAATCCTTCAATAGAACTTAATAAGGCTGTCTCTTCTCCACAAACATAAGATCCTTGACCGCGAATGATTTTAAATTTAAAATCTCCAATTAAGTTTTTTTCTTTTAATTCAGTAATTGCATCACCCACAATTTTTATAGAATCTGGGTATTCACCACGAATGTATAAGACTCCAGTGTTGGCTCCAACTGTTAATCCTGCCATATACATTCCAAAGAGTACTTTATGTGGTTGGTGCTCCATCAAATACATATCTGAATATGCTCCTGGATCACCTTCATCAGCATTACAAACAATATATTTTTGTTCGTTAGTTTCTTTAATAACGGCATCTAGTTTGAACCAAAAAGGAAAACCAGCTCCTCCACGACCTCTTAAATTAGAAGTTTTGAGTTGTTGTATAGTGTTTTGAGGAGTGTCTTTATGTTTTTCAGCCAAAGAATAGAAAACAGAAACATCTTCTATTGAAGATGTTAGAATAGGAGTAGAGTTAGTGGTAACTCTATACTCATTGTTTTGATATTCTTTTGTGTTAATAATAGCCTTTAATTCTTCTTTTGTAGATGCGTTATAAGTTTTGTCATCATACATAAAAGCATTGTTTGTATGACATCTTCCTACACAAGCCGCATGTCCTATTTCATCAGCATTAAAATGACTCTCTAAATTTTTGTGTAAAGAGCTTTGAGTTTTAGCTACCATACATGCTGTACCACTACATACATGTATCTTTTTATTTTTATTTTCTTCTCTGGTAAAATCGTAAAAAGTACTAGCTCCTAAAACAACAGAATCATCAACCATAAATTTCTTAGATAACTCTTGGAGAGCTTCTTTAGAATTTTCTTTTTGAGATGCTGTAGCTATGTTTTCAAATAAGTTTTCATCTAACTCTTTTCTAGAGGATAAAGAACGAATGCTTTTGTTTGCCATTATTAATAATATATCTAATTGATAAAATTAAGAAAATTATTGAGTGAATTAGATATATAGGTTCTAAATTGTAGTAAAAAATAGAAAAGAGTCTATAAAACAAAAGCCTTGAACGAATCAAGGCTTCTGAAGTGTTTTACACCCCTAAAAATAAAACACTAATGTGTAAACTCTTGCGAGTTTGCTGCCCAAATTTAATAAAAAAAAATAAATACATAGACTTACTAGGGTATTAATTTAAACCCAACAAACATTTATTTACATATGTTAATTTTTAACTTTTTTTGCAGTGAATACAAACTTGTTTATTACTGCTTTCTGTTGTAAAGAATAAGTAGTCTATTCCTCCATCTTTGATTTTGAGTTCTTTACGAATTTCATCTACACTTTTAGAGAAATTTCTTGTGGTAATATTCGCTTTTTTTAATGAAAGTTGTTTTTTCATTTTTTTCTTGTCATAGGGCAAGATTTTAATAATTTTAAAAACTCTCCCAGGAAACTCAATATGTTCGTTAGAAGTAAATAAATGTGAATTTTGATGCAGTTTATAAACATTAAAAGAAGATGTTATTTTATGAAACCCTCCAGATTTCATGATAGCTGCATTGGGTTCGTATAAAAATTCTTTAGGGTTTGAGTAATTAGAATGCTCATTTGTACCTAGGATGAATTCAAATTCTTGTTGATTATTTCTTTGAAAATTTGTTGTCTTGATTTTGATAGAGTCCTCGTATGAACGTTCGAGTAAAAACAGCAACTCTTTTACTTCATTATTAACTGCAACTACATGAACTTCTTTTACATTTTTAAGTTCATTAATTGCGCTTGTAATGTCAAGAATAGGAGAAACCTTTAGTAAGATATGGTTAGCTTTTTGTAGTAGAAGATCGATATTTTCAGGAATGTTTGGTTCACAATCATCTAAAAGAAATACTTTTCCTTTGTGATTACTTCTTCTTGAGGGATCTGCATAAATACAATCAAAAGCTTTTGTTGAGTTCTTTACTATATCCAATCCATTTTCTGTTGTGAATTGAACATTTGAAACTCCTAACTTTTTAAAGTTATAAGCGGCAATTTTAGAAAGTTCTTCATTAATCTCGCAATGATTGACTTCTTGGAAATGTTTTGAAAATGCATAAGAATCTACACCAAAACCGCCAGTAATATCAATTAAAGATTCCCCTTTTATTAATCTCGATTTGTAAGCTGCAGTTATCTCTGATGAGGTTTGTTCTAGGTTTAACTTAGGAGGGAAAAAAATACCTTCTGTTTGAAACCAAGTTGGTAGTTTTTTTTCGCTTTTCTGTTTTGAAACAATTTGATTTGCTATTTCCTGAATAGAAACATCCTCAAAAGGAGAACCTTTTAAAACCAATTGAGCGATATTGGATTTTAAGTTTTGTTGGATAAAATCTTGAACGTCTTTATGTAAGATTCGTTCGTTCAATTATAAATCTTTGGTTAATGATTTTACAATTTTATTATCAGAAAGAAACTCCTTTAAAATAACTTTCAAAGCCGTGTATGAAGGGACAGCTACTATCATTCCAACAGGGCCCATTAACAGCCCTCCAATAATGATAATTAAAAATATCTCTAAAGGATGTGATTTTGTTGTCTTGGAAAAAATAATAGGCTGACTGGCAAAATTATCTACTAATTGAGCAATTACATAACCAATCATCACATAAATGGTGGTTGGCAAAATAACTGTTTGAAAATCTTGCCCTAAATTACTAGTCATTGATAGCACAACCATTAAAAAAGCTCCAATCAAAGGCCCTACATAGGGGATAATATTTAACAGAGCACACAAAAATGCAATAACGACAGCGTTAGAGATTCCAAAAATTAATAAAGTAATAGTGTATAGTATAAAAAGTATAGTGATTTGTAGCATTAGCCCTATGAAGTATCGCGATAATAAATCGTTGGTTTTTTCTACAGAATGTGAAAACCTTTTTTCAGTTCCTGTTGGGATGACAGCCAATAAAGAGTTTTTTAATATTCTGCTGTCTTTCATAAAAAAGAAAGAAATGAATAAAACTGAGAACAACCCAACACTAAAAGAACCCAAGGCTCCTACAAAAGAATTTAATACTTCAGGAATAGATTTTAATCCAGAGAAAATATCGGCACTTTGAAGTTGACTAAGAATGTCAATATTCTTCGATTTAAAATAGTCGTTTGCTTGAGTAACAATATTCTGAACGTTTTTTTCAAGTTCTGTAGTTTGCAAAAGAGATAATTTGTCACCTTGTTCAACTACTAAAGGAACAAACATTGCAGCCAAACTAAACAACAATCCAACAAAAATGACCATGGTAGTTACTACAGCAATTGTGTTGGGGAATTTTAGTTTTCTGCGTAAAAAGATAATTAAAGGTCTTGCAATTAGTGCAATTACAGCTGCAATAAGAATGTAAATAAGTACAGATCTTACAGTATATAAGAAATAGCTTAACAAGCCTATTCCTAAAATGATTGCTAGAGCTCTTAAAATTCCGTTTGATATTGTTTTTGCAGTCATTAGTTATATGCTTTTACATCACCCATACTAAGTGAATTTCCGCTTGAAAAGGTATGATTTTTTGGTAACATAGTTCCAGATTCTGTTTCAATCCATTCTTCCCATGTTGCTGGCACTCCTTCCATTTTCATACTTGGAACATACATTTTGTAGCTTACCGGCATATAATTTTCGTCTAAAATCCAGACATAAGAATCTCCAGGCGTAGTTCCTCCTGTAGTATATTTTACACGTAAAGCTTCTTTACCATCAATCATTTCAATACTTCTGAGAATTCCTGGTTCAAAAAGCTTATGAGGAGCTACGAGCCAAAAGCTATCATTATTAAAATAATCCCAAGCGCGTTTTACAAGACTTTCTCCGTTTTTAATCTCTTTATCTTTAAGAAAAACTACACTTTTCTTCATATCATTAGGATGAAGAATAACCTTAGCATCGTTCCACTTAACTTCTACAATGTGTTGTTCTTTATCCCATTTATAAAATCGTCTTCCTCCAAAACTCCAATCGATATAACGTGTGTTTTTATATGCTTCATGTTTTACAGCCTTTAAAATTTTGTTAGCCAGTTCATCAGCTTTAGGATTTGAAGCTTTTACATCTCCCATGTCTATTTCCATACCTAATATAGAAAGCTTGTGTTTTGTAGGAAGTTTTATTCCTGAATCTGTATTTTTCCAATCACTCCAACTTGCTGAAACACCTCCCATTGGGATAATACTTACCCACATTTTATAACTAGTTGGTATTCCGTTTTCATTCAGAATCCATAAGTAAGAATCTCCTGGTGTACTTCCTCCAGAAGTATACGTTACTAACAAGGCATCTTTATCTTCATATTTAACCAATCTTCTTTCTACACCTTCATCAAAGACTTTATAAGGGGCTATTAACCAAAAGCTATCGTTGTTAAAAAAATTAGTCGCTTCTTGAATTGTTTCTGTATTTCCTCCAGTACTTTTTGAAGGATCTTTTAAGTTTAATGTAACTCTTTTGTCGTCCCAAGAAACTTCAACAAGATCTTCTTGTTTTTTCCAGATATAATGATGTTTTCCGCGAAAACTCCATTGTAAAATTTCGGTTTGGTCAAAAGCTTCTTTATTCATGGCAGTCATCATTTTTTCTGCCAATTGATCTGCTTTTTCACCTTTTTCACCTTCTGGGAGAGATTCATTGTTGGCAAAATAATAAATACCAATAACGGCAATCAGAAGAATTAATATTCCTCCTAAAATCTTTAAAAACTTTTTCATTATTAGATGAGTTCTTTAATACCTAAGGCTAGTTCGTTGGCTGCTTGAGGATGATTTCTGAACCATAATTCAGGTTCTATCAATTCCAATTCAGCCAAAGCCAAACGATTTTGATTGTCTAAAAATACATCAACTCTTGCATATATAGGCATTTCTGGGCAGGATTTTACAACTTTCTCTGCATAGTTAATTTCTTCAATTGTAGGTTGATAGTCTTTAACAATTCCGCCAAAATCATCTTGGACTCTAAAATCTCCTTTTTTTGCAATTTTTAAAACAGCATGAGTAAACTTACCATTCATTACCATCATAGAAACTTCTCCTTTTGAAACAATATTATGCTGGAAAGGTTGCAACATCATTGCTTCTTCTGCGATTAATTCTTGAAATATTATCTCATGGTTTTCTATATTTTCTTGATGAATTTTATAGGTATGTCTTGCTCCACCTGAAACACAAGGTTTTAAAACTACATCATTGAGTTTGTACTTTTGATGTAATTCTCTTAACGAATGTGTGGTTCCTTTTTCAATAAAATAAGTTTCGCAGATGTGCACACCTTTTTCTTTAAGGTCTAGCATATAGTGTTTGTCGATATTCCAGCGAATTAAATTTTCTGAATTTAAAAGAGTGGTTACATTACTAACTTTATTTAGCCATTTAGAAAATTCATCAAAACGATGTACATAATCCCAAGTAGTTCTGAAAACAATGAATTTCGTTGAAGACCAATCAAAATCAGAATCACTCCAAGATTTTCTTTCTACAGACATATCTAGTTTTTCTAAGGCTTTTCGTAAAAGGTTGTCTTCTAAAAAGGCATTTTGAATATATATGTCTGAACTTATATTATTTACATAATGATCGTCTGTAAGTATAACAACATCGTATTTTTTCATTGGAGAAAGATAATGTTATATGAGCTTATTTACAATTGGAAAAATTAAACTACATGTTTTGGCGATAATACTCCATTACATGATTAGGAATTTCAATTCCTTCTTTTAATTGATGGTCAGAGATTGGTTTTTCAGCAATTTGTTTTAAGGGAACAACACCCGCCCAAACATCTAAATCATAATCTTCAGGTTCATCATTAACTCCCACATCTCTAATTTTTGCAGAAGCTGTTTCAATAGTCATTTCTACAACTAAAGTTCTGTCTAACTCTACTTGATGCATCGGTCTGAGGGAATCCCAATGATTCTCTATCATTTGATCTATTACACATTCTAAAGCAGCTTCTTTTTCTGAATCATTTTCAACCTTTTTTAGAGAACCGAACAACGTTACTGACCTATAATTGACTGAATGATGTAGCCCAGATCTAGCTAAAACTAACCCATCTAAATGCATTACAGTAATACTTGCTTCTTTTGCCTCTAAAAGAGCATTGAGCATTCTATTAGCTTGAGATCCGTGTAGATAAATTTTATTTCCTTTTCTACCATAGGCAGTAGGAATTGAGATCGCTTTCCCTTCATATATGTATCCAGCAAAGCAAATAAATCCTGCATCTAAAATTGTATTGATTTTTTCGACATCATAAGTTCCTCTATTTTGCCCTCTTTTAATTCTATTGAGTTTAGATTTTGAATATTCTTTCATAGGGTTAAATTTTTTGCTAAAATTATGTTTTCATAAGGAACACCATCTACATAGAAATCTGTATTGCCAATAATTTTAAAGTTGTTTTTTTTGTAAAAATTTATGGCTCTTTGGTTCTTTATATAGACAGTCAACCAAATTTTTTCAAACTGTAATTCTTTAGTTTTTTCTATAGTTTTATTAAAAAGTTGAATTCCAATTTTTTTATCGATGAAATCATCGAGTAGATAGATTTTTTCTAAACGACAGATACTGTTTGAATCTAATTCCTTAGTGCTTACATTGAAAACAATCTTTGTATAGCCTACAGGTAAATCGTTATAGGTTACAAGTAGATAATATATATCTGAATTCTGTATGTCTTTTTTTATTTTTTGGATTGAAAAAGCTTCATCCAGATAGTTCAATAAATGCGTTTTACTTTCAATAAAATGCCCATGAGATTCTGTGTAGGTTACTCTTCCTAACAAAGCAAGTATTGAGGCATCTTCTATAGTAACTTCTCTAATGTGTAACATCACTATCTATTTTTTTAAGTGCGATTTTTCTAAGATGATACGCATGTAATCCAACGGCAATCATACATCCAATGATTACTGGATTTGCTGCAATTAGAAATCCATAGATGATATAGATAACATTTGCAATGAGAGAAAATAAACGGAGTTTATATTCACCACTTTTCGACATAGAGTAGAGGTTTAGAACTAACCCCAAGTATCCAACACTATCAATAAGTAAAGCGTTCATAAGTACTATCTTTGTTTAGGAGGAACATTTTTAAATTTATTAGATAATTTTTCAGCTTTGGCTAAATCTTTTGGAGCAAATACTCTTTCCTTAGAAGCTGGGTATTTCTCAATCATTTTAGAAGGCCGTATAGGACGAACAACAAAGTTCCCTCCACAACTAGGACAAACATTTTTAAAAATCTCTCCTGCACAATCTTTGCAATACGTACATTCAAAAGAACAAATCCTTGCATCACCAGAAGTATTAGGTAAATCTTTACCACAATGTTCGCAATTAGGTCTAATTTCTAACATACTACAAGTATTTTTCTTTAATGACCTCCATATGCCATATATCATGACCTATAATAGTAAATGCGGCAGCTCTTGCTGACATTGCACCTCCATTAGAATTTCCTATAAAAGCTAAATCCTCATCCGACAGACTAAGCAATATATTGATGGAATTGTTTCTATTAACTTCATACTCATATAAGAGTTGATCAATTGATTTTTCATCAGCTCTTGAGGGTTTGATATAGATGTTCTGGTCGAATCCGGTTAAAGGACTGATATCTCTTCTGGCTATTCGGAAGCAGCGATACATAAAGATTCTTTCTGTATCTATTAAGTGTTGCAAAACTTCCTTTATGCTCCATTTTTCAGGTTGATAACGATATTCGAGTTTTTTTTGCGGAATTTTTCTAAAAAAGTTAATCACGTCTTTTTTACCAGATTTAAAACCACTTTTTAACTCAGTATCTTCAGAAAGTTTGTCAAGATATCTTCTATAATAAATATCGTGTTCTGATGAGTTTACATCTCTTCTTGTCATCTTTTTTTGATTTATAGTTCAAATCTAGTACATTTATGGACGTTTATTTTCGTCCAGAATTCAATTTTTTAGTAGTCCAGATATGTTTCCTTATAAAACTAGCTTTATCCTTCAAAGAAATCAGGGATCACCTTTGTATTTGCAATTGGCGAATCAGTTCATAGAATTGATCAAAAGTCACAAGCTACCTCCAAAAACGAAACTACCTAGTAGTAGAAAATTATCTGAACTATTAGAAGTTCACAGAAAAACGGTTGTAGCTTGCTATGAAGAATTATTATTACAAGGTTGGATAGAAAGTGTTCCTAAAAAAGGAACTTATATAAAAGCAACACTCCCAATTTTGCAACAACAAGAATTCTTAGAGGAAGAGGATGTTCAATCCACTTGCGCTAATTTTTCGTTTGAAAAAAGAGCAATTTTAGAGAGGAAGACTTATGAAACAGAAGAAGATTGGGTTGTATTAGATGATGGTATTTCAGATGTTCGTTTAACCCCTTTAGAAGACATTGCTAGAACGTATCGTCGATTATCTACCAAGAGAAGTACAATTAATGCTCTGACATATGGGAGTACCATGGGAAACTATAAGTTAAGAAGTGTACTTGCTGATTATTTAAATGAAACTAGAGGTCTTCAATGTTGTGAACAGAACATTTTGATTACTCGTGGAAGCCAAATGGGATTGTTTTTATCGTCAAAGTTATTACTGCAAGAAGATGATATTGTTGTTGTAGGGGAAACTAATTATATCGCTGCAGATGTTAGTTTTTTAGAACGAAAAGCACAATTAATCAGAGTTCCTGTAGATGAAAATGGATTAGATACTTGTAAAATTGAAGAACTGTGCAAAAAACAAACCATCAAAGCTGTTTTTGTAACCTCACATCACCATCACCCAACAACGGTAACCTTATCAGCAGAGAGAAGAATACATTTATTAAATCTAGCTAAGGAATATCAATTTGCAATTATTGAAGATGACTATGATTATGATTTCAATTACAATCATGCACCTATTTTACCTTTAGCAAGTCATGATACCCATGGAAATGTAATTTACATTGGTTCTTTCTGTAAAACAGTAGCTCCAGTTTTTAGAATAGGTTATTTAATAGCACCTAAAGAGTTTGTTGATGAAGCTGCAAAAGCAAGAAGATATATAGACCGTCAAGGAGATGCTTTGTTGGAGTTGGTATTTGTTGATTTTTTAAAAAGTGGCGATTTAGATAGACATATTAAGAAGATTTTGAAAGAGTATCAATCAAGAAGAGATTTGTTTTGTCAATTACTAAAAGAAGAATTAGGAACTTATTTTGAATTTGAAATTCCAAAAGGAGGAATGGCGGTATGGACGAAATTAAATCAAAAATATTCTTGGGATGAAGTCTCACAGATTGCCAGAAAACATAAATTAGAAATTGGAGATTGGCAACGTTATGATTATGAAAATATAGGACATAATGCAATTCGTATTGGGTTTGCAAGTATGAATGAAATAGAAATCCAACGATTGATAAAGAGATTAAAAACAACAATGCAAGAGTTGGATATAAACGAGCATAATTAATAAGAATAAAAAAATGAGTGTTTTTTCTAAATGAAAAAACACTCATTGTCTAACATAAAAATCAATAAGATTGATTTCTATTCTTCTCCAATTGCAATAAAGCTAAATTGACGATCTTGTTTCCTTCCGTCTGCACCTGCAGTAATTGCAGTTACTGCCCCTTGATTAATATAGGGAAATATAACCCCATCTAATGGATTTTGACCAAGATCTCCGTAACCAGTTTGAGTTCCTACTACGGCAGGGATGTTAGAAAAACCAGGTTCGAAATCAATTACATAAATACCATCATTTTGTCTTTGCACTAAAAATCCAGATCCAGAAATTACTCTTCCATCTTGTGCGACTGTTCCATAAATTGTTTTTGTTGCCATTTTATTTGTTTTTTAAGATTAATAACACCCCAAAGTTGAGGGATTCATCTTCTTCAAAGAGATAAAATGGAATAAGAGACTAATCTTTTGGAATGAAGATAGAAATCTATGGAATTAAAGATTTAGGGAATATTTTTAAAAACTTCTTTGGGAGTTTGGAGCGTACTTTCAGAGGCTCTTTTGTAAACGGATGAATAAACTCTAATTGAAATGCGTGCAAATAAAGGCCCTTGCCCTTAAGAATGAAACCTTCATTTCCATATTCTTTGTCACCTAATATTGGATGTCCAACAGCAGACATATGTTTTCGTAGTTGGTGTCTTCTTCCTGTTTTTGGAGAGAGTTCAACCAAATTCAAATAACCAAAACGTTCTGAAGAAACAGTGTCCAAAACTCTATAGTAGGAAAGTGAATCTTTTTCATCAATAGCTAGCGAAACTTTTCCGTTGGTTTGCATTTCTCCAATGGTAACTGCATGATATGTTTTTTTAATTTCCTTTGCTTCGAAAAGCTTATTTAATTTAACAATTGCGTTGCTAGTTTTACCAATCAACAATAAACCAGAAGTTGGATAGTCTAGGCGGTGTACTGGCCGAGGACGAGTCACATCCTTTAAAGAACTGGCTTGTAGATTTGTTTTGAGAGCATTATCTATAGTGGCAAAAGAGTTACCACTAACCGATACTCCTGAAGGTTTTTCGATAACAGCTAAGTAATCATCTTCATAGATAATTTCTAAAGTGATATTAAAGACTTTGTGGTTCTTCTCTGAATTTTCCAGTAATTGAATTGTTTCGCCTCCTTTAACCCACATAGCTGTTGAAGCTAGAATTCCATTGGTTAAAATGAGTTGTTTTTTAATTGCCTTTTTGAAGGCAGACTTAGTAGCTACTGTTGTAAAGATACCTACAGCATAATCTTGAAGTCGAATAGGAACTTCTTGTTGTGGAACAATATGACTTTCTAGGATTTTCAAAACTGGATTTAAAAAATAAACGGACAATTGAATGTACTCAATTACCCGTTTATCTAAAGTTAGATTATAATTTATTTATCTTCTTTATATCCTTTAGGGCGTTTCCAGCGAATTGGAGCTTTAGGTTCAGGTTTCAATTGAAATTCATTTCCTTTTAATAAACGCAATGCTTCTTGAACAGCTCTTTCTAATTGAGGATCACCTCCATTAATTACTTTTTTAGGATCTTGAATTACTTCAATATCAGGAGCAATTCCTTCTCCTTCAACAGCCCATTTTCCATCTACATCATAAAAACCACCACGAGGTGCTACCATTCTTCCTCCATCAACAAAACGTGGAGTATCCCAGGTTCCCACAAGTCCACCCCAAGTTCTTGTTCCTACTAAAGGTCCTAGTTTTTTCATTCTAAACATATAAGGTAATAAGTCTCCTCCAGAACCAGCACGTTCATTAATGATCATTACCTTTGGCCCCCAAATCCCAGCCATTGGAGTAGTCCAAGGTCTTCTGTCGGAAGCTTTACTATTAAAGTAACCAAATAACTCTCTAGACATGATATCAATCATATAATCGGCAGCAGAACCACCTCCATTGTTTCTCTCGTCTATTACAACACCTTTTTTATCTTGTTGCGAGAAATAGTAACGGTTGAAAGAAGTAAATCCACCACCACCAGTATTGGGTACATATACATAGGCCAGTTTACCGTTTGATAATTTGTCTACTTTTCTTCTATTTCCTTCAACCCAATCTATTGTTCTTAATTGGCGTTCACTTCTTACAGGTTTTACTAAAATAGTTCTAGCACCTTCTTTATTGGGTTTAGAATTTACTTTGATGTAAATTTCTCTTCCAGCAGTTTGTTCTAGCAATTGATAGGGGTTCATAGAGGAATTCAAGGCTATTCCGTTGATTTCTAATAAATAATCACCTTTATTTACATTGATGCCTGGCAATCCTAAAGGAGCATTAATGTTTGGATTCCATCGTTCTCCTTTATAAATTTTTGCAAATCGATACAAACCTTTGTTTACTTCTAGATCACAACCTAGTAAACCCACAGGAACAAAATTGGTGTTTGGAAAATCTCCACCAGAAACATAAGAATGTCCAACAGCAACTTCACCACTCATAATATCTACAACATAATTCAAATCTGTACGATGTCTTACATGATCTATCCAAGGAGCATACCATTTATATACATCATCCCATGGTGCTCCGTGCACATTGTCTACATACAAGAAGTCTCTCATAAATCTCCAACCTTCTTTAAAGATTTGATGCGCTTCTTGCTTAGGATCTACTTTTATTTTGATGTTAGTCTTTAAATTTCCTTTTCCTGGTTTTGCAGGTGATTTGCTACTAACTAAGCTCCAGCTACCACCTCTTGAAAGTAAAATTGAATTTCTGTCATCTGAAGCTACCATATTGTTTACTCCTTTAGAGAAGACAGTTGCTTTCTCTTTAGCTACATCATAGCTATGTAATGTTAGTCCAAAAGAATTTGGAACTGCTTCTGCCACAAAAACTTTATTCTTAGGGCCTTTGAGTAAACCAACATAATTTCTTGATGGAAGTTTTAAAGCAATAGCTCTATCAAACAATCCGTTTTCATCTATGATTACTTTATTAGCTGCTTTTTTTGCATCTTTTTTTCCTTTACCATCTTCTTTTTTCTCCTTTTTTACTTCCTCTTCATCTGTTTTAGGGAGGTTAGGAGCTTTGTCTTTAGAATTCAACACTACAGCATACAAACTTCTAGTTACACTAGGATCGTAAGAACTCATATCTAACCATCCGCTTTGCAATCCATAATTTGTACTTGCTAAAGTGTAAATGTATTTTCCAGATGCATCCCAAACAGGACTGATAGCATCTGCTATTGGGTCAGTAATTTGAACAGTCTTTTTTGTGCTTAACTGATACGCAAAAATTGATTTGAAATGACTATCGTTTTGCTTTGCATAAGCTATCCAGTCACTATCTGGTGACCATTGAGGATTCATTGATCTATTTGGGTGTGCATAACGGTCTGTAGCTATTTTTTCTGTTTTTTTAGTTGCTAAATTGAGTACCCAAATATTAAAATCTGTATCTGTATAAGCAATTTGCTTTCCATCTGGCGACCAATCTGGTCTGAAATAAAATGTTGGATTAGGCAATGTAATAGAAGAAACATTGTTACCGTTTTGATCTGCAATCATTAATTGATATTCTCCGCTTTTGTCAGAAAACCATGCGATTTTATCTCCTTTTGGAGACCAAATAGGTGACCTATCGGCAGCATCAGATGAATTGGTAATGTTTCTCCAAGTTCCGTTTTCTTTCGGAACCGTAAAAATTTCACCTCTTGCTTCAAAAATGGCACGTTTTCCTTTTGGAGAAAGGTTAGGGTTTGTCAAGTTCCTTGCAGAAAGGTTCATCCAACGTGTTCTAGAGTAATTTAGATCTCCTTTTACGTTGATGTTTAATTTTTTTGTCGCTTTCGTATTAGGGTTTAAAAAATGTAGGTAACCACCTTGTTCATATACGATTCCATTACTATTCGCATCTAGATTCTTAACATCAAACTTTTTGTGGAACGTAATTTGTTGCTCTTGTTTAGTCTTAGGATTGAAAGACCAAATATTGCTGGTGTAATCTCTTTCTGAAATATAAAATACCACTCCATTGTACCAAACAGGATTCAAGTGTCTTTCTTGATCTTTTTGTGGAGTCCTGATGAGTTTGTTTGTTCTCAAATTTACAATCCATATAGGCATTGCTTGTCCTCCTCTATAATTTCTCCATTCAGCATCCCAACCTGTAATAGGTGTATAGGCTACATACTTTCCGTCTGTAGAAATCTCTCCGTAAGCAGCTCTTGGAATATCCATTGCTTTTGGCATTCCGCCTTTAGTAGATACTGTAAAAAACTTATTGGTTTGTGTTGGTCTTGCTTCTCTTCCAGAGCGAAATAAAATTTTATTATCGGGCGTCCAACCCTGAACGATATCTGCACTTGGATGATATGTTAATCTTTTAGGTTCACCACCATCAGCAGAAACAACATAAACGTCGACGTTTCCATCGTATTGAGCTGTGAAGGCAATCATTTTCCCATCTTTCGAGAAATGAGGGTCAGATTCATATCCTGTATCACTGGTTAATCTTATAGCATCACCGCCATTAATAGGGGCTTTCCATAAGTCGTTTGCATAAACAAAAACTACATCGGTTTTTGATAGTGTAGGCTGACGTAATAATTGTGTTCCTTGAGAGGTACAAATACCCGTTACCCACAAAGCTAGGATTGTGAGGATTTTTTTCATTGTGTTTGGTTTAATTGATGGAATAATGCTTAAAGATAAAGAATTACACCAAAAGCTAATAGTTAATTACTTAGCAAATAATTGATTGATGTCTTTAAAAGCTTTGAATTCCAGAGCATTTCCTTCAGGATCATTAAAAAACATGGTGGCTTGTTCGCCAACTTTTCCTTGAAAACGAATGTTAGGAGCAATCACAAATTTGATTCTCTTTCGTTGTAATTGTTCAGCAAGTTTTGTCCAATCTTCCCAAGCTAAGACAACTCCAAAATGAGGAACAGGAACATCATGACCATCTACAGGATTGGAAATACGTTGAGGTACATAATCATCTTTTTGATGTATTACTAATTGATGGCCAAAGAAATCGAAATCCACCCAATGATCTGAACTCCTTCCTTCTTTGCATTGTAATACTTCTCTGTAAAAATTTCTGCAAAGGGCTAAGTCTTTTACTGGAATTGCTAAATGAAAAGGTTGAACCATAATGTTATTTTTTAGTTGTTATAACTACTATCAAAATCCAACAGCAGTATCATCACCTCTAGGATCTGCACCGCCTTCAAATTTACCATTCTTTAAAACGAGAATTCCTTCTACTTTTCCTATGACTCTTGAATCTCTTTCGTCTAGTTTATAACCTAATTTTTTCAACTCATTTTTAACGTTTTCATCAAACTGATTGGGTTCTATCATCACCACATCTGGTAACCATTGATGGTGAAATCTTGGTTGTGCTACGGCTTCTTGCATTCCCATTCCAAATTCATGAACATTTAAAATAGTTTGAAGAACTGAGGTGATAATAGTTGAACCTCCTGGTGTGCCAACTACCATCCATAATTTTCCGTCTTTTTCTACGATTGTGGGTGTCATAGAGCTTAACATACGTTTTTGAGGTGCAATTTCATTGGCTTTAGCACCCACAAGTCCATACACATTTGGTACTCCTGGTTTGCTGCTAAAATCATCCATTTCGTTGTTAAAAAAGAATCCTAATTCATTACTGTAAAGTTTAGAGCCATAACCGCTATTTAATGTTGTAGTTACAGAAACGGCATTACCATATTGATCTACAATAGAGTAGTGAGTAGTTTCATCACTTTCTATAATCTCAATATTTCCATGATTTAAATCTTTAGAAGCAGTAGGTTTTTCAAAAGAGAAACTAGACATTCTTTGTTTTGTATAAGCTTTACTAATAAGAGTGTCTAATGGAATAGATACGAAATCTGGATCTCCTAAAAAGAAACTTCTATCTGCATAGGCTCTACGTTCTGCCTCTATAATTACTTGCATTGTTTTTACTGAATTATGACCATATTCATGAAGGTCGTAAGGCTCAATTCCATTCATAATTTGTGCAAGACAAACTCCACCACTAGAAGGAGGAGACATAGAAATTATATTTAGGCTGTCATATTGAAATGTAATTGGAGAACGCCATTTCGCTTCGTATTTTGCTAAATCCTCTTCTGTAATAATTCCACCGTTTTCTTGAATGAACTGTGCTATTTTTTTAGCTGTTTCGCCTTTGTAAAATTCATCTCGTCCATTTTTAGCAATTTGTTCTAATGTATTAGCTAAGGCTGTGTATTTGATAGTATCATTTTCTTTCCAGTGATGCATCATTGGAATAGAATCTTTATTAGCTTTTAAGAATCCTTTCTGGTACTTTTGAATACGTTTTTCTTGCTTCTTAGTTACAATAACTCCTCTTTTTGCCAATTCTATTACTGGTTGCAAGATCTCTTGAACGGAAAGTTTTCCAAACTTTTTTTGCGCTTCAAAGACACCAGCAACTGTTCCTGGCACTCCAACAGCAGTAGCACCAACAGTACTCTTTCCTGAAATCACATTGCCATCATCATCTAAATACATATCTCTTGTTGCCGCCAACGGAGCTTTTTCTCTGTAGTCTAATGCTCCGATATCTCCATTCTTCATTCTATAAACCATAAATCCGCCACCACCAATATTTCCCGCATAAGGATAGGCCACAGCCAAGGCTAATTCTGTAGCCATCATAGCATCAAAAGCGTTTCCTCCTTTTTTTAAAATTTCTACACCAATTTTTGAGGCTTCCGCACGAGCAGAAACAACCATTCCTTTTTCTGAAATTAAACCTCTTTCAATTTCTTTTTCTTGTTTACAGCTGAATAAAGTAAGTGATAGTATAAATAGAAAAATAGATTTTCTCATAATGTATAAGATGTTAAACGGATTGTAATTTGGTTAGTTTTTTTGTGGTGAAAGCCTCTAATTCTTTAAAGAATTCAGTAAAGTCTTTTTCAAACTCATTATAATGTTTTTGTAAATCTTCGGTTGCCAAATGCATTTGTGATTTGTTTTGAGTTCTTCGATTCATTCCATTCAAAACACGTTGCATTCCTTCCATAAACTGATAGTTGTATAACCAGTTGTGTTCAACCATGTATGGAATCATGTGTAACACTTTTTCAGGCAGAATTTCAAATTTCTGTTCTAGCAAATAGTAGAAAGAGTCTACATAAACATCTAATGGAATTTCTGAATAATCGTTCCAATTCTTAGCTAAGAAATGATCATAAAAAATATCTATGATTATACCACCATAGAGACCATATTTTTTATCAAGTCTTCTCTTGCTTCTTCTAACTACTTCATGAGTGTCTGTAAAGGTGTCTATCTCTCTGTGTAATAGAATTCCTTGTTGTATTCTCTCTGAAAATTGTGTGAATTGATTTCCTCGAATACTATCTGCAATAAAATTACCGATCATAATTTCAGTATCATTTTTAGATAGATATAAGTGAGCAAGAAAGTTCAAAAACTTGATTTTAATGGGTACTAAAAGTAATAAAAAAACCACAACTAAATAGTTGTGGTTTTCAATTTAAAGTATAGATAGTTTTTAATTGTTTAGCATTACTGGCATTACCAACATGGTTACTTGTTCTCCTTCATCAGTTCCATCAATAGGAGTTAAGATTCCTGCTCTGTTAGGTAAGCTCATTTCAATTAAAACTTCATCAGAGTTTAAGTTGTTTAGCATTTCACTTAAGAAACGAGAGTTGAAACCAATTTGCATATCGTCTCCTTGATAATCACAACTTAAACGCTCATCAGCTTTGTTAGAGAAATCTAAATCTTCAGCAGAAATATTAAGTTCAGTCCCTGCCATTTTCAAACGAATTTGGTGTGTTGTTTTACTAGAGAAAATAGATACACGACGAACAGAGTTTAAGAAAGAAGCTCTGTCTACAGTTAACTTATTAGGATTCTCTTTTGGAATAACCGCTTCATAGTTTGGATATTTTCCATCAATTAAACGACATACTAAAACAAAATTATCAAACGTAAATTTTGCGTTGGCATCATTGTATTCTATAGTAACTTCTTCATCTCCTCCTAAAACACCTTTTAATAGATTTAAAGGCTTTTTAGGCATAATAAATTCAGCTGTTTTATCAGCAGTTACATCTGTTCTAGTATATTTTACAAGTTTATGAGCATCTGTAGCAACAAAAGTTAAGCTTTGCGAACTGAATTGGAAGAAAACTCCACTCATTACTGGACGAAGATCATCATTACCAGCAGCAAAGATTGTTTTTGAAATAGCTGTAGCCAATACATTTGAAGGAACAACGGTCTTACTAGGCGATGGTAAACTTACCGCTTTTGGAAACTCATCGCCTCCAAAATAAGCCATATCATATTTTCCTTGATCAGAACTAATTTCTATAGTGCTATCACCTTCTGTTTTAAAAGTTAACGGTTGATCTGGAAAAGTTTTTAAAGTATCTAATAGTAATCTTGCAGAAACCGCTATTGATCCTGTACTATCAGACTCTACATCTACTACGGCACTCATAGTAGTTTCTAAATCTGAAGCAGAAACTTTTAATTGATTCTCAGATAATTCGAATAAAAAATTGTCTAGAATTGGTAGTGTGTTGTTACTATTGATAACTCCGCCTAAAACTTGTAATTGTTTTAATAATTGCGAACTAGATACGATAAACTTCATGTTGATTTTATTGACTAAAATTGATTTACAAAGATATTGGAATTTAGGGATTTTGAAAATATTGTTATCAACATTTTTGTGGTTTTGTTGATAGCTTTTTTAAGTTTTAACTTATAGGAAGTATAATAGATGTTAAGTATTAGTGAGTGTTAGAAATTGCTATTCAAGATTCTCAATTTCTAAGATGTTATAAATATGTTAAGGAGAAAAAAAAGAGGAGATAAAATATTACATTTGTTAGAAACCAAACCGAAGTTCATGAAGAAAAATATACTCTTTGTTTTCTCATTTCTACTGATTTCTTCAGCAATTTATTCTCAAAAGCCCAACAAACTTAATTCAAATCAAATTTATGAAAAGGTTCAAAAACTAAACTTTTTAGGAACTGCTCTTTATATAGCAGCACATCCTGATGATGAAAATACAAGACTTATTTCTTATTTGGCGAATCATGTAAAAGCGAGAACAGCTTATTTATCATTAACGCGTGGTGATGGTGGTCAGAATTTAATCGGGCCAGAAATAAGAGAGCTTTTAGGAGTGATAAGAACACAAGAGTTATTAGCAGCAAGAAGGGTAGATGGAGGAGAACAACGATTTACCAGAGCTAATGATTTTGGCTATTCGAAACATCCTGACGAAACGCTAAATATTTGGGATAAGAAAGAAGTGTTGGCTGATGTAGTTTGGGCAATTAGAACTTTTAAGCCTGATGTAATCATCAATAGATTTGATCATAGAACTCCAGGAACCAATCACGGTCATCATACAACTTCAGCAATGTTAAGTATGGAAGCTTTTGATTTGGTAAGTGATAAAACAAAATACACCGAACAATTAGATTATACAGATACTTGGCAGCCTAAGCGTTTGTTTTTTAATACCTCTTGGTGGTTTTATGGAAGTCAAGAAAAATTTGAAAAGGCTACTAAAGATAATTCAGATTTTATGTCTGTTGATGTTGGTGTTTATTATCCACTGAAGGGATTGTCTAATAATGAAATAGCTTCTATTGCCAGTAGTCAGCATTTGTGTCAAGGATTTGGAAGATTAACAACTAGAGGAAGTCAAAATGAATATGTAGAATTCTTGAAAGGCGACAAACCAAAGGACGAAAAAGATTTGTTTGCCGGAATTAACACTACTTGGAATCGAGTTAAAGGTGGTGGAGAGATTGGCGATATTCTATATGAAATTGAAAAGAATTTTGATTTCGTAAATCCATCTAAACATTTATCAGCTTTAATGAAGGCTTATAAAAAGATTCAACTGTTAGAAGATTCTTATTGGAGAAAAGTTAAAATAAAACAGATTACTGAAATTATTGAAGCATGCGCTGGATTATATTTAGAAGCTTCGGCTACAAGTTCATCTGCAGTGCCAAACTCTGAAATACAATTAAACATTGAGGCTTTAAGTAGAAACTCTGAAGTAAATATCATCTTAGAATCTATGAGTTTTGTGACTGACAAGATGCTTACAGTAGTTAAAGAAGTATCGTTAGGAAATAATAAAAGACAACGTTTTCAACAAAAATTATTATTACCTAATATGGATTTTACAGATCCTTATTGGTTAAAAAACGATTGGTCCTTGGGGATGTATAAGGTAAAAAATCAAAATCTTATTGGTAACCCAGAGACTCCAAGAACTGTAAGGATCTTTTTCAATTTGAATATTGATGAACATGACATTAGCATAGAAAAAGATGTAATTTATAGATATTCAGAAAGAGATAAAGGAGAACTGTATAATCCTTTTGAAATTTTGCCTAGAATTACTACTAAATTAAAAGAGAAAGTAATTTTATTCCCTGAAAATAAATCGAGAACTGTAGCAGTAAGTGTACAATCTGGAGCAAATAATGTAAAAGGATCACTATCCTTAGATGCACCAAAAGGATGGGCTGTTTCTCCTAAATTCATAGCTGTTTCTATTCAGCAAAAAGGTGATGAGCAAACTCATAATTTCACAGTAACACCATCATCAGAAGAATCAGAAGGAAAGTTGAAAGCAATTGTAACTATCAACGGAAAGAAGTACAATAAAGAGTTGGTAGAAATTAACTATTCACACATTCCTAAGCAATCTGTGTTATTAAATTCTGAGGCTAAAGTTGTTCGTTTGAATATAGAAAAAGGTGGGGATTACATTGGTTATATCAAAGGCGCTGGAGATGCAATTCCTGAAAGTTTAGAACAAATAGGCTATAAGGTTAAGATGATCAATCCTAATGAAATCAATGAAGAAAACTTAAAACAATTTGACGCAGTTGTTGTGGGTATAAGGGCCTACAATACTGTATCTGCACTAAAATACAAACAAAAATTCTTGTTAGATTACGTAAAGAATGGAGGAAATATGATTGTTCAATACAACACGAGTAGAAGAGTGGATGTAGGAGCACCTTATAGCTTACAGCTTTCTAGAGATAGAGTTACAGATGAAAACGCAAAAGTTACTGTATTAGCAACAAAACATTCTTTAATGAATTTCCCGAACAAAATATCGGAAAAAGATTTTGAAGGTTGGGTTCAAGAAAGAGGACTCTATTTTCCTAATAAATGGAGTTCAGAGTACACACCAATTTTGTCTATGAGTGACAAAGGAGAAACTCCAAAAGAAGGAAGTTTATTGGTTGCCAAATACGGTAAAGGAAATTATATCTATACAGGGTTAAGCTTTTTTAGAGAATTACCAGCTGGTGTTCCTGGAGCATACAAATTGTTTGCAAATATGTTGTCTATTGGAAAAGGAAATATCAAGCAAAATGATAAAATAAAACAATAAACGCGTGAGAAACTTCGTAACCTTATTTTGTTTGTATTTCTTAGTTTCTTGTTCAGTAACAAGCCAGGAAATCAATTCAATAAGTAAAGAAGAAAAAACTATTTGGGAATCTTTTAAGTTAGTTCCTTCATCAGCAAATTTACAAATGACAAATGATAAAGAACCTGGTGAAAAATTGATACTCTGCATCACTTTTATTGATAAACTAAAGAAAACTCCTTTAGAGAATCAGAAAGTGCTTTTGTATCAAACTTCAAATGACGGGAACTATAACCCTGAGATTGCAGGTAATGAGAAAACTGCTAGAATTAGAGGAGAAGGATATACTGATGGAAAAGGCAGAATGTATGTAAATACAATCTTACCAGGGAGTTATGCAACAAGTGGAGATAATAGGCATATTCATACACAGGTTTTTGGAGCGAAACCTCAGGCATATGATATGCATTTTGCACAATATACCAATGCAAGAATGAAACGCTTCATAGAAGAAAGAGATCAATTTTTTTTAGTTGATTTAAAATATACTGTTGATAAAAAACTTATCGGTTTTGTTACTATAGAAGTAAAAAAACCAAAAAAAACAACCAAACATGACTGAAAACAAACCTAGATGGCAAAAACTGTATACCTTGGTTTTAATCGCCAATTTAATTTATATCATTCTATTTTATATCATCACCAAAACATTTGAAATATAATTATGGGAGTAAATGCTTTAGATTGGAAAGATTGGTTGGTAATGTCTGTGACGTTATTATTTATTGTTTTTTACGGGGTTTATAAAACCAGAAAGAATAATAGTGGTGTAAAAGATTATATAAAAGGAGGTAATAATACAAAATGGTGGACTATTGGTTTGTCTGTAATGGCTACCCAGGCAAGTGCAATTACTTTTTTATCTACTACAGGCCAAGCTTATTCAGACGGAATGGGATTTGTTCAATTCTATTTTGGACTTCCCATTGCCATGGTTATTATTTGTTTGGTGTTTATTCCTTTGTACCATCGATTAAAAGTTTATACTGCTTATGAGTTTTTAGAATCTCGGTTTGATTTAAAAACTAGAAGTTTAACAGCTATTCTTTTTTTAATTCAAAGGGGCTTAGCTGCTGGAATTACCATTTTTGCACCAGCCATTATTTTATCAGTTGTCTTAGGTTGGAATATTGTTACTTTAAATATAGTAATAGGTGTTTTAGTAATTATTTATACGGTTTCTGGAGGAACTAAAGCAGTTACTGTTACCCAAAAACAACAGATGTTTGTGATTTTCGCAGGAATGCTTGCTGCACTATTTATAGTAGTCGATTTATTGCCAAAAGATGTTTCTTTTTCTGATGCTATAGAAATTGCTGGTGCTAGTGGAAAAATGGAGGTTTTGGATTTTTCTTTTGATTTAAACAATCGATATACGGTATGGACAGGAATCATAGGAGGAACATTTCTAATGCTTTCCTATTTCGGAACCGATCAAAGTCAAGTGCAACGTTATTTGTCAGGTAAGTCAATTAAAGAGATGCAAATGGGATTATTATTTAATGGAATGTTGAAGGTGCCTATGCAGTTTTTTATTTTATTGGTAGGAGTAATGGTATTTGTGTTTTATCAATTCAATCAAGCACCTTTAAATTTTATTGATGCATCAACGAAAACTGTTCTGAATTCTGAATATGGCGATCAGTACAGAAAATTACAAGAAAAGCAGAACACACTTTTTATTGAAAAGCAAAACTTTGCATTGTCATATTCAAAAAATAAAACTACTGAATTAAAAACAAAATTGTTTAAGCTAGATAGTATAGAAAAAATATATCGATTAGAATCTAAGTTTTTAATCAAAAGTGCTGTTGATCCTGATTATAAAAATAGATACACTACATTAAAAAATGAGGTTGAAACATTAAATGTAGAAAGTGAATTGTACAAACAAAAATCAGAGGATTTAAAAACACTTTATAAAGAGGCTGCAAAAGATACTCAGACAAATGATAGAGATTATATGTTTATTAGATTTATCTTAAATCATTTGCCAACTGGTTTGATAGGACTCTTACTCGCTGTAATTTTATCAGCAGCAATGTCTTCTACTGCATCAGAAATCAATGCGTTGGCTACGATAACTTCAATAGATTTATATAATAGAAATTTGAAGAAAGATAAAGGTGAAGCTCATCTAGTAAAAATGACAAAATGGTTCACATTTGGATGGGGGATAATTGCAATCATAATTGCTTGTTTTGCAAATCTGGCAGAGAATTTAATTCAGCTTGTTAATATTATCGGTTCTATTTTTTATGGTAATGTGTTAGGAATTTTCTTGTTAGCTTTTTTTGTCAAATATGTTAAAGGAAGAGCAGTGTTTATTTCAGCAATTATTACTCAACTGCTTATTTTCTACATATACTATCTAGATATTTTACCTTACTTATCTTTAAACTTAATAGGGTGTTTCATCGTGATGTTTTTAGCACTGATTTTTCAAGCTTTACTGCCTAAGAAAGAAGAAACTCAAGCTCAAGAAATAAGATTATGATAAAACTTCGCCAAGCTACTATTGAAGATCTTCCTGTTCTGTTAGAATTTGAGCAAGGAATGATTATTGCAGAACGACCTATGGATGTTACTTTAAAAAGAGAAGAAACATACTATTATGATTTGCCTTTAATGATTAAAGATTCAAATACAGAATTAGTAGTTGCAGAAATTGAAGGCGAGATAGTAGGAACTGGATATGCTAGAGATATAAAAGCAAGAGAATGTTTTGCTTTTGAAAGATTTTCTTATTTAGGATTTATGTTTACAAAGGAAGAATTTCGAGGGAAAGGAGTAAACAAGGTAATTATGGATTATTTATACGATTGGTCCTTGGCTAGAGGAATTTATGAAATACGATTGGAAGTATATCCGAGTAATCCTTCTGCAATCAAAGCTTACGAAAAAGCAGGCATGGATACTTCTCTTCTAACAATGAGAATCGATTTAAGAGATAGAAAATAGAAAAGCGAGCCTTTGGCTCGCTTTTCTTATATACTTTGAGTTAGAAAATTATAAAGCTCCCCATTTTTTAAGAGAATCTTTATTCATTTTCATATAATCAGCATTTCCAGCTTTTGTTGCTAATTCTAAAGAGGTTTTAGCCGCAGCAATAGCATTTTTCTTATTTCCTGCTTTTGCATGGATTAATGATTGTTGTCTGTAAAACCAAAAACGTGGTCTTTCTTTTGTCATTTCAATCGCTTTATCAATCCATTTAACTGCTTGAGCCATATCTTTTCCTTGCTCTTTAAAATACACAGCAGCAGCATAATAGTCATTTGCAGATGGTCCACCCATTACTTTATTAATAGACGCCATAACACCTTTATCCGTTGGCGTTTCAAATTGAACACCTACATAAGTTTTTTCCCAAAGAATCCCTATGATTCCAGAGTTGTTCGTTAAATCGTCAAAAGAGATTGTAAATGTTTCAATGTTCACTGGCATAGGAATTACATCAGCAGAAGCTTTCGCAACTACTTTGCTATCATCCCACTTTCTTGGTGTACCCCAGTTGTTTGAGTCTGCATAAAACATTACTTCCCACTTATCTTTATTAGGAATAGTATAAATAGCATACGAACCAGCTTTTAATGTTTGACCATTAACAGTAACGTCAGTACTAAAAGTAATTTTAGTATTTGCATTAGCACCAGTTCTCCAAACTTTTCCAAAGGGTACTAAGTCTCCAAAAACAGTTCTTCCTTTTACTCCTGGGCGAGAGAACTCTAAAGTTACATCTGTCAATCCAACTTTCTGCTCTATCTTAGAAAATGGACTAGGTTGTGGAGCTTCAATTTGTGCACTTGCCGTATATGTAAAAGCAACAAGACACGCAATTAAGAATAATTTTTTCATCGTTGATTAGGTTTAATAGTAAACACTAAAATTACAACGAATCTTTGGGACAAATGTTAACGAAAACTTAAAAAAAGGAATCCTATCTTTGCGCAATAGTAGAATTCTTATGAAAAAATACATCGCTGAATTTATAGGAACCTTTGCCATGATCTTTTGTGGTACAGGCGCCATGACTATTAATGAAGTAACAGGAGGAGATGTTACCCATGTTGGAATTGGAATTACTTGGGGGCTAATTGTAATGGCTATGATTTATGCTTTTGGAGAAATCTCAGGAGCTCATTTTAACCCTGCTGTTTCTATCGCATTTGCTTATGCTAAAAAATTCTCATGGAAGGAAGTTCCAAAATATATTTTCTTTCAAGTTGCTGGAGCTTTTGCAGCTAGTTTGGTCTTACTTTTCTTATTCCCAGATAGCGAATTATTAGGTTCTACTATTCCTAAAGTAGATGTATGGCGGGCCTTTGTTTTAGAGTTATTACTCACATTTTTCTTAATGGTTGTGATTATTAATGTTTCTACAGGTAGCAAAGAAGTTGGTATGATGGCAGGTATTGCAATTGGAGGCGTGGTCTTATTAGAAGCTATGTTTGCTGGCCCTATTACCAATGCATCAATGAATCCAGCTCGCTCTCTAGCTCCAAACATTGTTTCTGGAAATATTCAGGGATTATGGTTGTATATGCTTGCACCGATATTAGGAGCATTATTAGCCGTTATTAGCTGTAAATTAGTGAAGGATGATAAATGTTGTGATGAAGAGTGTTGAATAATACCTAGTAGTTAGTGCTGAGTAGTTAGTATGCTGTAATTGATAATAGGTGTTTCTTATAAAAAAGAATTACACTAATCACCTAAACACTTAACTATACTTTTTGTTTCTGAAATAATTGAAAACAAATCCAAACCCTAAAAGGAGCAAGAGTGGTAGTACTACATTTAAGAATTGCCAATAAGTTCTCTCTTCAAAAGCACGTTGTTTATCAAGAAGATTGATTTGCAATGTTTTATTTCGTAACTCAATGAGTCCAGAATCATCTAACAAATAATCTACAGCATTCAATAAGAATTCTTTATTTCCAAATTGTTCGCCAGTCCATTTATCAATTGAAAGGTCGTAAGGTTGACTTTTTAAAATTTGATTTTTAACAATATCACCATCAGCTACAACAATCATTTTGTTTTCCTTACTCTTATTTGCAAAATCATCAATAGTAAAAGGCTTGATACGATTGGCATAATTGGATGTAAATTCACCTTCCAATAAAACGCTAAACAATTGATAACCTGATTTGTATTCTTCCTGTTTAGGTTCTTGAGCTATGCTTTGCAGTTCGATAAAATTTGGAGTCCCTATTTTTTTTGTTAACAAAGAGCTTACTAATAAAGGAGTTTTGCGAATGTTGTTTTGTAAGGTGTCAATTTGATTAGCGAAACGCAATCGAACGGGAGCAATGTTTTTTGTAATAGGATGTCTTGGATGCCCATTTACTAATGGATGATAGAACCAAGGAAGATTTTGAAATTGTGTTTGATTACCCACATTTCCAGTTGCTAAAGGGATTTTTGAAGAATATAAGTCTTGGATCAATGTTGTATTGATGCGAACTCCATACTTGAATAACAAATCTGTTAGATTTAAATCTCGAGGATATGCTAACATTTTTCCATCATTGTATAAACTATCAGTATCTGCTTGAACATTTTCAACCATCCACAATGTTTTTCCACCATTCATGATAAACTGATCTAAAACCATTTTCTCTTTTTCTGTAAAAGCCTGTGTTGGTTTGGCAATAATTGCCATATCAAAAAACTGAAGCCCTTTTAATGTTTTCTTTGGATTAGAGACAACAGAATCTAAGGTGAAAGCACCCAAACGATATTTCTTTCTTACCTCAGTTAAAAATGAAATTAAAAAAGGGTCTTGTAGTTCACCATTTCCTCTAAGGATTGCAATTTTCTTTTCTTTATTTCTAGTGATATTGTGAATTGCATTGCTAAAGGAAAATTCTAAATTTTCAATTGCAGCAGAAAATTGTTGTTCTTGAGACTGAACTACACCGTTAGGAAGTAAAGAAACAATTTCAGATTTGTTTTTATAATCGATCTCCGCCCAAGGAAATATAATAGCATTGGATAGCTTTCCATTTTCTTCAACAGTTAACTGACTTGGCATCATACCAGATTTCACCAAGCGTTCTCTTTGTTCGTCGGGATTTACAAACTGTATTCTTATATTAGAATTTTGAGCTTTTAATTCTTCTAAAAACTGACGAGTTTCTATTTGCAATCTTTTAAATTCAGTAGGGAAATCTCCTTCCAAATACACTCTAATAATTAATTGTCTGTCTACTTGGTCTAAAATAGAGCTAGTAACATCAGAAAGCGTATATCGTTTGTCTTCAGTTAAATCAAAACGTTGATAAAAACCTTGACTTACAAAGTTTAGAATTAACAATATTATTGCTAAAAAGAATGTATGTTTTAGCTTCTTATTCATTAGACAGTTTTTGTTTTGTAATGAATAAAAAGAAAAGAATGATACTTAAAAAGTAAAGGATATCTCGAGTGTCAATAACACCACGACTTATACTTTTAAAATGCTCATTCATTCCAAACAATTGAATGGTATATCCTGAATTTACGAATAAGTTTGATAAAGCATCAAATCCGTAATAGAAAAAGAAAACAATAAAAACACTTAATAAAAAGGCAACAATTTGATTTTTAGAAAGTGTAGAGGTAAATAAGCCAATAGCTGCATAAGATCCTGCTAGTAAAAACAAACCAAGGTAAGACCCAAAAGTACTGCCGAAATCAATATTACCTACTGGATTTCCCAATTCTGAGATAGAATAAACGTAGACAAAAGTTGGGATAATTGCGATGAAGATTAAAATTAAAGCTGCCCAAAATTTTCCTAAAACAATTTGCCAATTGCTAATAGGTTTGGTTTTTAAAAGTTCTATGGTTCCTGTTTGAAATTCATCTGCAAACATTTTCATTGTAATGGCAGGAATTAAGAATAGTAAAACCCAAGGAGCTAGGTAAAAAAAGCTGTTTAAGTCTGCAAACCCAGCATTTAAAACATTAAAATCATCATCAAAAGTCCAAAGAAATAATCCATTAACCAATAGAAAAACACCAATTACTAAATAAGCAATTGGGGAAGCAAAAAAGGAATTGAATTCTTTCTTTAAAATTGGATACATATACTTATGTTAGTGATACTTCCTTATCAACACTCCAAGCTTCTGGCTTAGCATTAAATAAAACTTTCGTTTCTGCCCAAACCCCTTTAAATAAATCAGAGTTTCTATAATTTTCTAAGTCTTCTTCTTTTTCCCAATAACTATAGGTGAAAAAGATTGTTGGATTGTGTTTGTCTCTATACAATTCTAATAAACGACATCCAGGACTATTTCGTATAAATTCTTTCTTGCGATGGAAGTTAGAAAGAAAAGTCTCTACATGCTCTGGTTTGAATCCCATTTTTACAATTCTCACAAACATAATTATAAGAATTCTATGGTAATGGTATCTCTATATCCTAAACCTAAAAGGGTAGAAGCTCCTCCGACCGTTTTTAAATTACTTCTGTAAATAGCTATTTCTAAATATCCAGCAGAATTGAATAAGGCCAGACGATTTCCATCAAACTGACGAGGATCATTGGCATTAGGATCTACGATTTCATTGTATTTAGAAACCACTTTTGAGAAAGTATACCTTGCCGCAGAAATTCTAAAATCTCTGCCTTTACCAACTTCAGTAAATAATTTTTCACTAATGTTACTTATAACATTTCCGTAATTATCAATATAAATAACACCTCCAGTAATTTTATTTTGTTCCTGATTTATTTTTGGCTGTATTTCTGTCATTTCTTTATAACTAGAAATTTCCTTACCAATAACGCCTAAATTTCCACCTCTAGAAATAAAGCAGGCTACTTGCACAAAAACATCCAATACAGGAAAACTACTTTCTACTCGATCATGAATGTTAATCTCAACAATCTTGCTAGGCTTTATATCTTTGGTAATCATGCATATTAATCCATTATCTGGACAAACAAAGTAATGATTATCAAGCTCTAATGCAATGTGCTTATTATCTTCACTTAACTCAGAATCAACTCCAATAATATGAATAGTACCCTCAGGAAAGCTTTTGTAACTGTTTTTTAAGATATAAGCAGTTTCTGTAATATTAAAAGGAGAGATGTGATGTGTAATGTCTACAATTTTTGCATCTGGCAGTTCAGAATAGATAGCTCCCTTTACAGCACCAACAAAGTGGTCTTTAGTTCCAAAATCAGTAGTTAATGTAATAATAGACATTAAAAGAAAGGCTGTTAATTAATTGTGTAAAAGTCGCTCAAAAATTTCACACAAATCTAAACAATTCTGAAAATTAATTCCCTAATTTTAGAATGAATTATTAATTAACAATCATATAAATTCCAGCATTTGAACGAACGTATTATTGAGCTTACAGAAATTAACCCTAAGGATTTCTTTGGCACCCACAACAGTACAATAGAGCAATTAAAGACGTACTTTCCTAAAATTAAAATAGTTGCTCGCGGATCTAAACTAAAAATTTACGGAGAACCAGACATTTTAAACGAGTTTGAAAAACGATTAAATATGTTAATCAAATATTTTAATCGTTACAACAAATTAGATGAAAATAGTATTGAAAGAATACTTACATCTACAGGAAAAGAAGAGAAAGCTTCCGCAGGAAATGCCAAAGATGTATTAGTACATGGAGTGAGCGGTAAATTAATTAAAGCGCAGACTGAGAACCAACGAAAGATGGTGAGTTTAATGCAAAAAAATGATATGCTGTTTGCTGTAGGACCTGCAGGAACTGGAAAAACTTACACTGCGGTTGCATTGGCTGTTAAAGCTTTGAAAGAAAAAGAAGTAAGAAGAATTATTTTAACAAGACCAGCCGTAGAATCTGGAGAGAATCTTGGATTTCTTCCCGGAGATTTAAAAGAGAAGTTAGATCCTTATATGCAACCATTGTATGATGCGCTAAGAGACATGATTCCGCATGAGAAGTTAGAATCATACATAGAAAAAGGTGTGATACAAATAGCTCCATTAGCTTTTATGAGAGGAAGAACACTAGATCATGCATTTGTAATTTTAGATGAAGCTCAAAATACCACACATAGTCAAATGAAAATGTTTTTGACCCGTATGGGGATGCATGCTAAATTCATTATTACTGGAGATCCTGGTCAGATAGATTTGCCTAGGAAACAAGTTTCTGGATTGAAAGAATCGTTGTTAGCATTGAAAGATTTAGAAGGAATCGCTCATGTGTATTTAGATGATAAAGATGTAATTCGTCATCGTTTGGTAAAGAAAATTATTTCTGCTTATAAGAGCATTGAAACTGAATAATTTTGCTTGCCACTCAATTGTCTTTAATTACTTTTGCAGCAATTAAATTATCAACATGATCAACACAATTAATCAAACCAATTTTCACTTTCCAAATCAAAAATCTGTTTACAAAGGAAAAGTAAGAGAAGTCTATAATATCAATGATGATTTATTGGTAATGATTGCCTCAGATCGGCTGTCTGCATTTGATGTAATTATGCCACGTCAAATTCCTTATAAAGGTCAGATTCTGAATCAGATTGCAACTAAAATGATGCAAGAAACAGAAGATTTGGTACCTAACTGGTTGATTGCAAATCCAGATGAAAACGTTGCTGTTGGACATTTATGTGAGCCTTTTAAAGTTGAAATGGTTATTCGCGGCTATTTGTCAGGGCATGCTGCACGTGAGTATCATTCAGGAAAAAGAACTTTATGTGGAGTTTTTATGCCAGAAGGTATGAAAGAAAACGATCGTTTTCCAGAACCCATTATTACACCCTCAACAAAAGCCGATAATGGAGAGCACGATGAAGACATTACAAGAGAAGATATTTTAGCAAAAGGAATTGTTTCTGAAGAAGATTACTTAATTCTAGAAGATTATACTAGAAAACTCTTTGAAAGAGGAACAGAGATTGCTGCTAAAAGAGGATTGATCTTAGTGGATACAAAATATGAGTTTGGAAAGACCAATGATGGTAAGATTGTTTTAATAGATGAAATACATACTCCAGATTCTTCTCGTTATTTTTATGCTAATGGATATGAAGAAAGGCAAGAGAAAGGAGAAAAACAAAAACAATTGTCCAAAGAGTTTGTTCGCCAATGGTTGATTGAAAACGGATTTCAAGGAAAAGAAGGTCAACAAATCCCTGAAATGTCTGATGAAAAGATTTTAGAAATCTCAGATCGTTATATCGAATTGTTTGAACAAATAACTGGAGATACCTTTGTAAAAGCCGATACTTCCAACGTGTTGGGTAGAATTGATAAAAATGTGACTGGATTTATACAGTCGTTATGAAAGCCGTCACTGTAAAAAAAATAAAAGATGAACTTAATCATCGTTCTCAAAACGAATTGGTTGAGTTGTGTTTAAAGCTTTCCCGATTTAAAAAAGAGAACAAAGAATTACTTACCTATTTATTGTTTGAAGCTCATGATGAAGAAGCCTATATTCAAAGTGTAAAGGATCTTGTAGATGATCTTTTTCAAGAAATTAATACCAAAAGTTTTTTCTATATCAGAAAAAGTATGCGTAAGATTCTAACACTTACTAAGAAGTTCATCAGATACTCTAAAAAGAAAGAAACAGAAGTAGAACTTTTATTGCATTATTGTAAACGATTAAAAGAATTTTCCCCTTCCATTGAAAAAAGTCCTAGGTTAACTAAAGTATTTCATACTCAGTTATCATTAGCAAAAAAAGCTATAGCCACACTACATGAAGATCTTCAGTATGATTATCAAATAGAAGTAGATAATTTGCAATAAAAAAACCGCTGTATGGGGTACAGCGGCTCAAAAAGTCAACCAAAACTTCTTATTTAGGCATCACTACGCTGTCAATTGCATGAACAACGCCATTTGATGCTTTAACATCAGTAATAATAACGGTAGAGTTATTTCCTTTTTCATCCGTTAAAATTACTTTTCCATTGCTAATAGAAGCAGTTAATTTTCCACCTTGAACGGTTTTGATTACAAACTTTCCTTTGTTTGCATTAATTGCTTTTACTACATCTTTAGCTTTAAATTTACCTGCTACCACATGGTAAGTTAGAATAGACGTTAATAATTTTTTGTTCTCTGGTTTTAACAAAGTACTTACGGTTCCTTCTGGTAATTTGTCGAAAGCCGTATTTACAGGTGCAAAAACTGTGAATGGTCCATCACTGTTTAAAACCTCAACTAAATTAGCTGCTTTTACTGCAGCTACAAGTGTTGTAAAATTCTTGTTAGAGGCAGCTACACCTACGATAGTTTCTTCAGTTTTGTTAGTTTTTACTACTTTTTTGTCCTTTCCTGGATCTGTATTATTGATGGCTAAAACAGAAGAAGAAATGAAAAGAGCAACTACAACTGCGGTAAATAATTTTTTAATATTCATTGTATTTGTTTTATGATTCATTACAAAAGTACTGCTCAATTAAACTTATTTTGTTTAACAAAAAGTTAAAATAGTTAAACAAAAGTATTAAAATTTTATTAATAAATACAATTTAAAGTACTTGAAGTGTGATTTATAACTAAAAAAAACCACTCATAATGAGTGGCTTAGTAACTTTTAATCTAGAATGACATTATTTTTCTTTTTCTTGTAATAGTTTCTTTTGATACTTACTTTGAACAATATCTGTAATTACCAAAATTCCAATAACAAAGTAGAATGTAGTTTTACTCATAGGTACTATTTCATTTCCAAAGAGTTTTAAATGCGCTAAATGACCACCTTCAGTTAACAGCATAATACCTACTATAAAAAGTATAAAAAGCCCTAATACTTCATACATTCTGTTTTTTGCAAGGAAATTAGAAACCTTATCAGCCAACCAAATCATTAACAAACCTCCAATTATAATTGCAGTTGCCATGACCCAAAAAACATCCGTTAAGGCCATAGCACTTAAAATAGAGTCAAAAGAAAAGACAATATTCATAATAACTATCATAGTAATTACTTTACCAGTAGATTTTTTACCACCACCTTCAACATCATGATCCATATCTTTTACTCCTATCATATGCCAGATTTCTTTCATAGCAGTATATACTATAAATATTCCTCCTGCTAATACAATCATACTATGGATGTTAAACTTTCCCTCAGCATAACCTTCGAAAGAAAATTTTAAAATAGGATCTTGAAAAAACTGAATTAGTTTAAGCAGTACAAATAGCAGAACTATACGTAAAACAATTGCTAATAAAATCCCCATCTTTCTTACATAAGATTGTTTCTCTATAGGAGCCCTTTTGCTTTCTAGTGATATATATAATAAGTTGTCGAAACCTAAAACTCCTTGTAAAAGAATGAGCATTAGAAGTGTAAATATATTTTCTAACATATAAATTTGATTAATTCGTATAGAGTTTCAAATATATTAAGTTGAAGTGACTATTGAATATAATCCCATAGAATTTTTAAGCTTGCAAAAGCAATTAAAATAGAGGTAGCTTTTTTTAGTTGTATGGGGCTAAAAAAACGATTACTCAAACGACTTCCAATCTGACCACCAATAAATACTGTAATTAACAAGATAGATGTTAAATTCCAATCAATTGCAAAATCAGGATTAAAGTATTGTCCAATCAAGCCACTCATAGAATTTACAAGAATAAACAAACTTGCAGTAGCAGCAATCTTCTTTGGAACATCCCAACGCGTTAAGTGAAGTATTGGAGCTAGAAAAATTCCTCCACCAATACCTACCATTCCAGAGATAAAACCAATAATACCTCCATACCCTGCATTTTTACTTATACTTAAATTCTTAATATCATTTGTATTTGATACAATTCTTTTAGAAATCCACATAGTAATTGCTGCAAATAGTAATGTAAAGCCCAATAGAATAAAAAAGAAAGTTTGGTTGATTTTTAAATAACCTCCTAAAAAAGCTAAGGGTACACTAAATAAAACTAAAGGAATTACTTTCTTCCAATTATAGAGTTTGTTTTGTTGAAAAAAGAAAACATTTCCAGAAACCACAATAATGTTACACAACAAAGCAGTAGACCTTATCTGCGTATACGCAATTCCGGTTAGAGCCAGAATAGCTAAATAACTAGATCCACCACCAAAACCTACAGAAGAATACAAGATTGCGACTGCAAAAAAAAGAAGAACAATATACCAGTTAGAAATAAGAATATCTGAAAGTAACTCGATGCTCATAAAACCAAATATAGTATTATATGAGTTATTGTTTCATAAAAAACTTTACTTTTATAAAACTTCAAAAGTGAACGAAATGAAATCGTATTGGAAAACAAACCTTAGGTATTTATTAATTCTTTTATCCATTTGGTTTTTAGTTTCATTTGGAGCAGGAATTCTATTCAGAGATTTACTCGATACAATAAAAATTGGAGGATTTAAATTAGGATTTTGGTTTGCTCAACAAGGTTCTATTTATGTATTTGTGATCTTAATATTTGTCTATGTAAGACTGATGAATAAACTTGACAAAAAGTTTGGGTATGACGATGAAAGTGCGCAAGAACAAAATAAAACTGATAAACAAATCAACAGTTAAGTTTTAGATATGAGTATACAAATTTGGACTTGGGTTTTAGTTGGAATCACATTCACTTTATATATAGGAATTGCCATTTGGTCAAAAGCATCTTCTACCAAAGATTTTTATGTAGCAGGAGGCGGTGTCTCTCCTTTAGCAAACGGATTGGCCACAGCAGCCGATTGGATGTCGGCAGCTTCTTTTATTTCGATGGCTGGAATTATCTCTTTTGGAGGATATGACGGATCTGTTTACCTCATGGGATGGACTGGAGGTTATGTTTTGTTAGCACTATTGTTAGCACCTTATCTAAGAAAGTTTGGAAAGTTTACCGTTCCAGATTTTATAGGTGACCGTTATTATTCAAATACAGCCAGAAGTGTAGCTGTTTTTTGTGCTTTGTTGGTTTCTTTTACTTATGTAGCAGGACAAATGCAAGGAGTAGGGATTGTGTTTTCTCGTTTTTTAGAAGTAGACATCACCACTGGTGTGATTATAGGAATGATCATAGTTTTGTTTTATGCAGTTTTAGGAGGTATGAAAGGAATCACCTATACTCAAGTGGCGCAGTATTGTGTTTTGATATTTGCTTTCATGGTCCCAGCAATTTTTATTTCTATCCAAATGACTAATAATCCAATTCCACAATTAGGATTTGGCGGAGCTGATGAAAGTGGAATGTATCTCTTGGATAAATTGGATGGATTACACAGACAGTTGGGCTTTGCTGAATATACCTCTGGAAGTAAATCAACATTAGATGTGTTTTTTATAACCGCCGCTTTAATGGTTGGAACAGCGGGATTACCTCATGTAATTGTACGTTTTTTTACAGTGAAAAAAGTTGCTGATGCTCGTAAATCTGCAGGTTGGGCATTATTATTCATCGCAATTTTATATACGACTGCACCGGCAGTTGCTGTGTTTTCTAGAACCAATTTAATTGAGACAGTTAGTAACAACAAGTATGATGAAATGCCGCTTTGGTTTAAAAAATGGGAAACAACAGGTTTGATAACTTTTAATGATAAAAATCAGGATGGGTTTATCCAATATGTTGCAAACAAAGAAATTAATGAGCTTGAGGTAAATAGAGATATAATGGTTTTAGCAAATCCAGAAATAGCTAAGCTTCCCAATTGGGTAATTGCTTTGGTAGCAGCAGGTGGTTTAGCAGCAGCGTTGTCAACTGCAGCGGGTTTATTATTGGTTATTTCTTCATCAGTATCGCATGATCTTATAAAGAGAATGATACAACCTAATATTTCTGAAAAAGGAGAATTGATTGCAGCGAGAATTTCTGCTGTAGTAGCTGTTTGTGTTGCTGGTTACTTCGGAATTAACCCTCCTGGCTTTGTTGCTGCAACAGTGGCTTTAGCATTTGGATTGGCAGCAGCCTCTTTCTTTCCTGCCATTGTTCTGGGAATATTTTATAAGAAAATGAATAAAGAAGGAGCAGTAGCAGGAATGATTGTAGGTATTTTACTTATGTTATTTTATATGACCAAATTTAAATTCGATTGGTTTGGTGGAGGCACTAAAGAAGATTGGTGGTTTGGAATTTCTCCAGAAGGTTTTGGAACCGTTGCTATGATTGTTAATTTTATAGTATCAATAACAGTATCTAAATTTACACGTAAGCCTCCGAAAGAAGTTCAAGAAATTGTTGAAAATATTAGAATCCCAAGCGGAGCAGGTCAGGCTCATGACCATTAAAATTAGAATCAATCTGCTGTTAAGCTATAAAATGAGTCCGTTAGTAGAAAAAAATTAGTATGATAATTTAGGATCGCTACATTTAAAAGCAAAATAATTAGTTAGAATAATGAGAATCAATTCATATCAAGAATATAAAGAAGTATATCAAAAAAGTGTTGAAAATCCATCTGAATTTTGGAATAGTATAGCAGAACAATTTGTTTGGAGAAAAAAATGGGATAAAGTTCTAGAGTATGATTGGTCTAAACCATCTACAAAATGGTTTTTAAATGCAAAACTGAACATTACTGAAAATTGTTTGGACAGACACCTGAAAGATAAAGGAGATCAAATAGCTATTATTTGGGAGCCTAATGATCCAAAAGAAGATGCAAAACACATTTCTTATAAAGAATTACACAGTCAAGTTTGCGCTTTTGCCAATGTGTTAAAAAACAATGGAGTTACAAAAGGAGACAGGGTTTGTATTTATATGCCTATGGTGGCAGAATTAGCTGTGGCTGTTTTGGCTTGTGCTAGAATTGGAGCTATTCATTCGGTTGTCTTCGCAGGATTTTCATCAACAGCATTGGCAGCGAGAATAAATGATGCTACTTGTAAAGTATTGTTAACTGCCGATGGAAGCTTTAGAGGAAATAAGATAACTCCGTTAAAAGATATCGCTGATGAAGCGTTAAAAACATGCCCCAGTATAGAAAAAACTATAGTATATCAAAGAACTCAACAAGAGATTAGTTGGAATCCTAGTTTAGACGTTTGGTGGCATGAAGAATTAGAAAAAGTAGACAATCATTGTCCTGCTGAAGAGATGGATTCTGAAGATATGTTGTTTATTTTATATACATCAGGATCAACAGGTAAACCTAAAGGAATGGTACATACCTGTGGAGGTTATATGGTATATACAGCTTATTCATTTCAAAATGTTTTTCAATACAAACAAGGAGATATTTATTGGTGTACAGCAGATATTGGATGGATTACAGGACATAGCTATATAGTTTACGGACCTCTAAGTTCTGGAGCAACAACTGTGATGTTTGAAGGAGTACCCAGCTATCCAGATTTTGGACGATTTTGGGAAGTATGCGAAAAGCACAAAGTCAATCAATTTTATACTGCACCTACAGCCATAAGAGCATTGGCAAAGCATCCAACTGAATTAATTGATAAATACGATTTATCGGACTTAAAAGTTTTAGGAACTGTTGGAGAACCTATCAATGAAGAAGCTTGGCACTGGTATGATGATTATGTTGGTAAAAACAAATGTCCAATTGTAGATACTTGGTGGCAAACAGAAACCGGTGGTATGATGATTTCTTCTTTAGCTGGCATAACAGAAGATAAACCAACCTTTGCAACACTTCCTTTGCCAGGAATTCAACCTGTTTTGTTAGATCATGACGGTACTGAAATCTCTGAAACGAAAGCCGAAGGAATTTTAGCAATCAAACACCCATGGCCTTCTTTAGCTAGAACCATTTATGGAGATCATGAGCGCTATAAGAATGTCTATTTTTCTGCTTATCCAGATCATTATTTCCCTGGTGATGGAGCCTTACGAGATGAAAATGGAAATTATCGCATAACCGGTAGAGTAGATGATGTAGTAATTGTATCTGGACATAACCTAGGAACTGCACCCATTGAAAACGCAATTAACGAGCATGAGAAAGTGGTTGAAAGCGCAGTAGTAGGATTTCCTCATGATATTAAAGGAAATGCTTTATATGCATATGTAATTACTTATGATGGAGTTGAAGAGAATGATCAGTTGATTAAAGAAGTTAGAGAAGTAGTTTCAAATACAATTGGTCCTATTGCCAAACCTGATAAGATTCAATTTGTAAAAGGGCTGCCAAAAACCAGATCTGGAAAAATTATGAGAAGAATTTTGCGTAAAGTAGCTTCTAACGATATTTCTAATTTAGGAGACGTATCAACATTATTAAACCCAGAAGTAGTAGAAGATATTATAGAAAATAAACTATAAGAGGTTAAAAATACTGGAGCCAAAGAATATATAAATAGAGCATAAGATAATCTCTCCAATAAAAACTCCTAAAAACATATTTTTAAAAGGTGTTTTTAAAACACCAGTTACATAGCATATCAAATCTGTTGGAACAAACGGAAATAAAGACCATCCAGCAATAAAAAGGATAGATTTTGAATTTTCTAAACGAGACTTCCACAAGTCGATTTTTGAAGGAAACTTTTTGTTTAAATGTTTACTAAATCCAAGTAAGTCAGAGAAATAGTAGAGAGCAGTAGCAGAAAACATAATACCTGCTAATGAAATTCCTAAAACCAATAGTAAACGATCTGGAAATAATAATCCACCAGCAATTACAAATGGAGTACTAGGAATAAGAAAAAAACCTCTGATAAAAGTCAGCAAAATATAAATGAACAGCATTTCATTAGTAAACTTTTTAATAAAAGAAGTAAGATATTCAGGCGTAAAAAACTCTGGATAAATGAAATACGTTGTTATCAAACCAACAGTAAGCAAAACCCATATACTGTAGACGATAATTTTTCCTTTTCTAAGCATGCGTAAATTCGTAGATCGTGTTTTAAATCAGTTGAGAATCATGTAAAATACATGACCTATGATATAAACGAATTTGATGAAAGATTGTTACTTAAATAAACCCCTTTTCTTTAGCAAGAAGCAGGAGTTCTCTATCATCAGCACTACTAATATTAAAGATTTGTTTTAAGTGTCGTTTTCGCTTCTCAATTCCGGCAATAGATAAAGGAACAATAGCCGGTAACTCTTTCATTTTTGTTCCAATTGAGAGTTCATAAAGTATTTGACGATCTATCTTATCTAAAAGTAAATCACTAGACACTTGATTGCGGAGTAATTTCACAACAGTTTTGCTATAGTAGGGTGGGTCTAAAATAACCTCTTGAATAGCAGTAACCAATTCTTGAGGAGTGATATCATTCTTAATCAGAAAACCATCAGGATTGATGTTTTTAAATATGCTATGAACTCTGTAATTGTCATTAAATGTAGTAGAGACAATAATCTTGGTTTCAGGAAGTAGTTCGTTAATTTTTAAGCCCAAATCTTCTCCTGAAAGAATCTTCCCATCCTGAGAAGGAGGTAAGCTCATATCTAAAAAGACAAGAGCTAAATGCTTTTCATCGGATGTGCAATTTTTGATATATGAAAAAGCGTCATCACAATTATGTGCAACCTCAATATCAAAAGAAATAGATGAGTCTTTTTTACCAATATGTATGAATGCGCTTTTGTAAGCTTCACAGATGAGTGGATGATCATCCACAATTAACACAGTGTATTTTTGATCTGTCATGATTCAATGGGGATTTTGATATCAATTTCAGTTCCTTTTCCAGAAGCAGATACAATGTTAATAATTCCATTCATCTTTTCCACACGAGATCGAATATTTTTTAATCCGATTCCTTTTTTTGACCTGCTAGTTGAAAATCCAATACCATCATCTTTCAGTTTAATAGTTAGAGAATTCTTATCTGTAAAAAAGTCTAATGTTACATTGTCTGCTTGCGCATGTTTGGTGGTATTTTGTAAAGCTTCTTGAATGATACGATATACATTTACTTTGATAATTTCATCTGTAGACCTCCAAGAGATATTTTGATCTATGTTCAAATGAAATTTAAAATCTCCTACTTGACTCTTAGATTCTAGCAATTGATTGATAATGGTTGTAAAGTTAACATCTGCATCTTCAAAATTGGTATTCAGTTTGTGAGAGACATCTCTTATTTCTTTCTCTATTTCCTGTAATTCATCCAAGAAAGATTGATGTTGTTTTTTGGTTTCTTCATCGGCGTTGATGTCTAAGAACCCCATTCCAACACGAGTTCCAAATAAACGTCCTAAAATGCCATCGTGCAATTCTTGGGAGATTCTGTTGCGTTCTCTTGTTTTTTCTTCCTCTAGTGTAGCTTGCTGTTTTAAGGTAAGTAAATAAACTTGTTCGTTAGCCTTTTGTTGTTCTGTTTCTAAGAATAGTTTTTCGTTTTTAGCGCGTTGTATACGAACAATATACAAGAGAGATAGTATAAGTATGACTCCAATACTTATCACAAATATCCAGATTAAACGTTGATTAAGAATTTTGTTGTCCTCGATGACTTCGTCGGTTTCGAATTCGATGCGGGTAAACTTATCTAGGGTTTTCCGTTCAGTATCAATTAAACTATCGTTGTACCGAATATATTCTTCTAGATAATATTTAGCCTTACTAGGCTCTAGATTGGCTAAAAGTTTTAATGACTCTAGATAATCAACACCATTTTTAATTTCTCTAGCGAGAATATTTGCTTCTTTGGCATAATGAATTGAATTTATGGTGTTAGAAATATGCTTGTAATATTTTGACAAACGTATTTTTACAAAAACGATTCCAGCTTTATTGTTAACACTATCTCTTATTTTTAAAGATATATTAAGATCTTTTTTTACATTAGAAGTATCACCAAGTTTTAATCTACTATAGGCTCTGTTGTCAATAATTCTTGCATAATGACTAATATCATCTTTATTTTCATCCAAAGCTTGGTTAAAATATTTAATAGCTTTTTTGTAGTTTCTTTTTGCATGATATGTTAAACCAACATTATTAAACCTTGTCGAAGTATAGTTTCTTTTGTTTGTAAGTTTGTCAAGATATTTTTTTGATTTTTCATAGTATTCTAATGCTTTGTCATGTTTCCCAATATCATTTTGTAAATCCCCTAGTAAGTTATATGAATTGAACAAAAACCTATTGTTGTTAGATTTAGTGAATAGTTCTATTGCTTGAAAAATTAATACTTCACTACCTGTGTAATCACGATATCTTCCTCTAGCAAAAGCCATGGAATATAACATTCTGCCAGCTTCATAGTTTTTTTTGATGCCCTTAAAATAAGGGAGAGCTTTATTGTAATAGTAGTAAGATTTTTCATACTGCTGTCTATTATGATAATAATCAGCATAACTCCAATAGGCATCTGCAATTACAAAAGAGTCGTTTAATTTAAAAGCTAACTTTAAAGTTTCACCATTGATTTTTTTAAAAGACTCTATTTTATCAATTTGATAAAAACTATAAGAAATATTAGTTAAATGATAAACTTTTATTGTATCGTCCTTTAAAACTTTTGCATGTTGATAAGCTCTTTGTAGAATAGAGTCCTTGAGGTCTTTGGATAAGTTTTTGTCTTTAGAAGCTTTTATCCATATTGAGATACTGTCGTTTTTTTTAACAGAATCATTAGTGTTAATTTTTTTTCTATTACAATTTGTTAAGAGAAATAAGAAAAGAATACTAACTAAGAAAATTTTGCAAAGAATTTTTAATTTCAAAAGCGATTCTTTTTGAGTTAAAAAACAAATCTAATAAAAAAAGCCCTTAGCAAAGGCTAAAGGCTTGGGATTTATATGTAAGGTGAATTAACCACCTTTTCCGTCACCAGTATCTGTACCATTTCCGTCTCCTGTAAATCCAGAAGTTGTAGAAGTAGTTACTTCGGTGTTTGGAACTGTCTCCATAACAGTTTTATCATCATTATTAATTATATCAGTACATGAATTGAAAAGCACTGAAAATAAAATTGTTAACAATACAATTTTTAAAGTTCTCATAACATAAATTTTTAAATTTTGACAATAGTTTTCTTTGCCGTAAATACAGCGGTTTTATAGTTGGAATAGAAGGGTTAGATTCTATTCAACTTCGTCTGCTGCAGGCAGACTAACCAAACTTCTATCGGAAAGACTTTGTAAAGTCAGTGAAATCAGAATACTACTTCTGTGGCCTACAGAAGGTTTTGACTTCTAGAAATTCTCTATTGTGCACAATGGAAGCGTTCGCAATTTTTTAATAACGCTGGTGTTTTTTTCATCTATAATACAATGATTAAGAAATGAAATCAATGATGTTTTTGTAAACAGGACCTCTTGTTGAGTAATCCCTGCTTTTCAGTGAGTTAAATTTTACATCGGTACGTAGTTTAAAAGGTTTCCATAGCTTTTGAATTGTCCCATTAAGATACGAAAAATCAATGAATTAACCAACTTTTTTTATCATTTTTTTAACGTTTTTTGATGTTGTTTCATAGCAATTATTCCCACACCACGACTCGTTTTTCCTTTTGTTCATAGCATAAAAAAATGACACCTTGTTGAGGTGCCATTTTTAGATATAATTAAGAGTTTTTTCACTCATTTTCACATTCTAAAAAATAACACCTTCAATTCTACAACACCATCAATTTGCATTTCAAACCATACTCTTATAGTATTTTCTGTTGTGTTTAATACATGTGTTCGCATAACTGTTTCTATTTTGTTTAAATGTTACCCATTCTAATCGAAATTATTTCTAATCGATTTGCGGGGCAAAGATGAAAACTATTTTTTAAAAAACAAATAAAAATTAAATTTAATTTACTGATAATCAATATATTATGTTGATTTTAGAAATGAGTATTCCTGTCCGTTCTTCACAGATATTGTGGCATTTTTGCAACGTTTTGCGTATCAATTGCTTACAGCTCAAATTCTTTTATGTAGATTTAAAACATTACTCTCATAATTATTCTCAAAAAAATACTAAAAAAGGCGCCCAATATAAATTAGACGCCTTTTTTATGATTGTTTTTATAGTTTATATCATAAATAATGACTAAAAAATTCACACACTACGTCATTCTTCAATAGAATCCTTAAAGGAACTCCTTGAAAATCACATTCATTTTTAAAAATACTTGTCCAATTATATATTGACATTCGTTTCATTTTGCGACAAATATATACTATTCTTTAAAGTGTTTATCTGAGAATGTTAAAAAGTAAGTAATCTCCTTACTAATAGTAATAGTTTTCCTTACAGCTAATTCGTTTATACACAATACTTTTGGTATTAGAATGCAACTGTATTCTAAAAGGTATGAGCAATAACAACAAATACACTTAGGGAAACATTGTATGAATAAGAGAGAAAGTTGTTCTGAAGGTTAATCTTCTCATACCAAAAGAGGTTCAGACGTTGTAAAACAAACTGTAACTAACCAACAGCTATCTTCAGAACGGTAATTTTATATTTGTTTTGAGAATCTACTTAAGACAAAGCCCCAGACGAAACGCCTTGATTAAAGGCGTTTTTTTTTGCTAAATTTCCATTCAATTTTTAGGATGTGTAAGTATGACTTATAAATACCGACACTAAACCAAGTATTAAAAACTAACACAATGAAAAAACTTACGATACTAGTTGCTCTAACAATGCTAATTGCCTCTTGTAAAAATGAATCTAAAAGAGAAATAAAGAAGGAAAAGTTTCCTGAAGAGTTAGGGAAGGTATTTCAAAATCATGGAGGAATTGAGAATTGGAGAAAAGCTAGAACATTATCATTCAATAAAGGAGAAGAAGCACATACAGTAGATTTAAAGTCGAGGAAAACGCTCATAAATACTCCTAATTACTCGATGGGTTATAACGGAAAAGAAGTTTGGCTTTCAGAAAAAGATTCTGGTACCTACAAAGGAAATCCATCTTTTTATCACAACCTGTTCTTTTATTTCTATGCCATGCCTTTTGTGCTTGCTGATGATGGAATCATATATAGCGAAGCAAAATCCATCTCTTTTGAAGGAAAAGAGTTTCCTGGAGTTAAAATATCTTATGAAGCTAATGTAGGGTCATCGCCAGATGATAATTATATTATTTATTACAATCCAGAGAATTATCAAATGGAATGGTTAGCCTACACAGTAACGTTCAGATCTAAAAAGCCATCGGATAGATATAATTTGATTAGATATGAAGAGTGGAAAGCGTCTGATGGATTTAAATTCCCTAAAAAGATAACTTGGTATCAAAAAGATGAAAACGGTCAACCTACAAAACCAGCAAGACCTGCAACAGAGTTCACATTACCTTTAGTAAGTAAAACGGCTTTAAAAGATGCTTCTTTTGAAAAACCAATTAAAGAATAGATTGAATTTCTGAAAAGATAAATTGAAAATACTCAGAAGTATTAGGCACCATTGAAATATTCTCATTGGTGCTTTTTAGTATTTCGATATCAAATAACTGAATTGCAGCTACTTCTTCATCTTGTTTTTTAAGATGAGCTATAGGTTGTTTTAGTTCTACAATAAAAACATGATAAAATTCATTATCTAGAATTCCGTTTGGATGTTTTCTTTCTCCTTTTCTGATAGCTACCTTATGTAACTGATGTATTTTTATTGTCAATCCAACTTCTTCTTTTATCTCTCGTAAAGCAGCATCTTCAATAGATTCTCCAGCATGAACATGACCAGCTACAGAAACATCCCAAAGTCCAGGATAAGTCTTCTTTGTAAAACCTCGTTGTTGCATTAAGATTTTGCCATCTTTGGTGTATAACCATGCATGTATAGTAGCATGGTAATATCCATGTTTATGAGCAACAGATTTTAAGCAGCTTTCTCCTGTTAATTTTCCAGATTTATCAAGAATATCAATCAATTCGTCCATAGTCCAGTTTTGGACTAAAAAGATAGAATATTTTTATTGTGTGTAGTGTCTTTTAATGATGGAATTTTAGCAACTCTTGCAGGAAAATATTTATAATGAGTTTCTTTGCCATTTTTCACAACTTTAAACTCAGCTTCATAAGCAGGGTTGCCATAGTAATATCCTCTAAAAGATAATTGATCACCTTTCCTTAAACCAACTTTGTATGCGTTTGAGTTTTCATCAATCTCAGTAATTTCTTTCCTGTCTTCACTTAATACGAGTCCTAAGTCAAAAACATTAGAAGTAGGAGTAAAATCATAGTTGAAATCGCTATATATTTTTTCTAGATCAAATAATTCGCCGTTAATAATATGCTTTGTAAAAAAAGGGGTAAGGTCTTCTTTTAAATATTGATTTGCTTTTGAAAGAAAGTACTTGTGATTAAGTTTCTGATTGTTTTTTACAGCATCTTCTTTAATTTCTAACATTAAATCGTCTAAAGATTTAGCTCCATTCGATTCTTTCCTAATTTTACTATCAAGGTAAAATGCAAAAACAGCACCACGTCTATAAGGAAGCTTACCATAATCTCTACTTGACCAAAAATTATCGTAATTAATTTCTGAATTTGGTGCTTCCTTCACAGGAGATGTATATAAAGCCATCACAGATTCATTGAACTTACTAATAAAGAAAGATTCATTTAGGTTTGCAATATTGTTTTTAGCAATATTTTTAAAAGTATAATAATCTGTAAATCCTTCGCTAAACCAATATTGCTCCTCTTCATTTTCATTTCTAATTACATGTCCAGTCCAATTGTGCTGTAGTTCATGATTAAATAAATATACCAAGCCTTCTAGTTCAAGATATTTATTATTTGTTGCTGTAGTTGCAAAAGAATTGGTTAGGCCGCTACCTTGAAAACCACTTCCCCTTTCCATATAAGTAGGAGTCATAGTTACAGCAAAATATTTTTGTGAATGATCTTGCCAAAAATTACGCTGAGCGGTTAATGTTTTTTCTAAAATAGAAACAATTGTAGAGTCATTAAATATCTCCCAGTTTCCTCGAATACCAAAAACGGCTTTATTTCCTTTAATATCTAATTCATAAGCTCTGTAATCACCACCAGTAAATACAGCACTATGAAAATAACGTTCATTAGTATTTTTAATTTGCTGCTTTCGAAAGTTTGTTTCAAAGCTGTTAACAAGGCTAAAATCATCATTGAAACCGTTCCAATGAATCTCTACATCAAATAACTCTTTTGAATTTGGAACATAATCTCTTGGAAGCATAAACAGATTATGAGAAAAAACATGAAAAAAATCTTTTTGAATTACAGGTCGATAGGTATCTAAAGTGGTAAGTTTTCCTTCAGTGTCTTGTTGTATCGTATATGAAAAACGAATTTTACTCAACCCTTTATCATGTTTTAAAATGATACGATTACTATCTTTTTCTTTAATAATTTCTGAAGCCTCTTCAGATTTAAGATTACTTAGTGTATTATAAAGATTTTCTTGTCCCCAAGCATTATCTTGTAAAAGCAACACTGTTTCTCCGTCAGGATTTGCTTTAAATTCCATAGAGATATTTAGTGCAGGCTTTCCATCTCTTTCTGATGGTGTTACTTCATAATTGATTTGATTGTTTTCTTGACAAGCAGTAAAAGCGATTATAAAAAGTAAAATAATTTTTCTCATGGTAGTTAGATTTTTGTTTAGAGACGAGAAAAAAAGTAGAGTGTAACAAAAAAGCTTCCTTTTGGAAGCTTTTTTTATGATTTGATACAAGATTTAATAATTTCTAAAAGAGTTTCAAAATCTTTCTCTGAATTATATAAATGACAAGACAATCTTAAATAAGTACCTCTAAAGGATATATAGATGTTTTTCTCTTTCAATGTTTTCTTTAATAGGTCGATGTCAATTTTTTCCGGAAGTCCAACTCCAAACATATGATGAGTTCTGTCTTCATCATTTTCTATAAAGCAACCAAGAGTTCTCAACTCATTTGTTAAGGATTTGGTTATTTTTTTGCAATATGCTTGTATACTTTGTGGGCTCCACTCAATGATTTGTTTCAAAGCAGCTATTTGCATTTTTACATAGATAAAACTTCCACTTTCACCAACCATATACCTATTTGCTAGAGGTTTATATTCGGATTGATATTGTGTAAGACCTGCAAAATTTTCGCTATGAAGCCTATTAGCCCAATTTTCTTCAATTGGGGTACCATTATCAAAATAAGATCCAAAATAAGCATAAGCACAGCCATAAGGTCCAAACAACCACTTATAACCCGCGCAAATCAATGCGTCAGGTTGAATTTCCTTAACTGAGAACGGAAAAGCTCCTACAGACTGACTACCGTCTATAACTAATAGAGAATTATATTGAGTTGTTTTTTCTCTTATCGATTTTAAATCAAATAAAGTACCATTAGACCAATGAACATTACCCATGGCTACTAAGGCAGTATTTTCATTAATGGTTTCTAAAATTCTCTGATTCCATTTTTGCCCTCGATTGGTATCTGTATCTGGTTGTGATACAAATTTCAAACTTGCTCCATATTTATCAGCTAGTTTTTTCCATATATAATAGTTGCTAGGAAATTGCTCATCAACGATAATAATTTCATCGGAAGGTTTTAACGTTATGTTGTTGGCAACACATGCCATTCCGTATGAAACAGATGGGATAGTGGCAATTCTATTAGAGTCATCTACATTAATTAATCTAGCAAAGAGTTTTTTCAGTTCAATTACTGGGTCGAAAAAATCTGAAACAGGAATAACATGCGGAGTGCTCTTATCTAAAATAGCTTGGATACCAGCTTCTTCAATAGATTTAAAAGAAGGCGATAAGCTAGCAATATTCAAATAAGTAACATCTTTAGGGATACTAAATAAATGTTGTTGATTTGATAATTCCATGGTTTACTCAAAATAAGAGAACGTTTCTCCTCCTTTTATTTTTAATAAAGTTTCATAAATTAATTTGATAACATTCTCTACATCATCTCTATGAACCATTTCAACTGTAGTGTGCATATAACGCAAAGGCAAAGAAATTAATGCAGATGCAACACCACCATTACTATATGCAAAAGCATCAGTATCTGTTCCAGTTGCACGAGACAAGGCTGAACGTTGAAAAGGAATTTTTTTCTCTTCAGCAGTTTCTGTAATCAGATCCCTTAGTTTTTGTTGTACTGCAGGAGCATAAGCAATAACTGGTCCGTCACCATTTTTAATAGCACCTTCTTTTTTTTGATTAATCATTGGAGTAGTGGTGTCGTGTGTTACATCTGTAACGATGGCCACATTTGGTTTAATGGTTTCAGTAATCATTTCTGCACCTCTTAAACCAATTTCTTCTTGAACCGAGTTAGTAATGTATAAACCAAAAGGTAACTTCTTTTTGTTTTCATGTAAAAGTCGAGCAACTTCAGCAATCATAAATCCACCCATTCTATTGTCAAGTGCTCTACAAACAAAATTGGTTTCATTTAAGATGTGAAACTCGTCAGGATACGTAATAACACATCCAACATGAACTCCCAACTTTTCAACTTCTTCTTTGCTTTTACAACCTACATCGATAAAAATATTGTCGGGTTTTGGAGCCTCCTCTTTAGCGCGATTTCTAGTATGAATAGCTGGCCACCCAAAAACACCTTTTACAATTCCGCTCTTTGTATGAATGTTTACAATTTTACTAGGAGCAATTTGATGGTCGCTACCTCCATTTCTAATTACGTAGATTAAACCATTATCTGAAATATAATTTACATACCAAGAAATTTCATCAGCGTGTCCTTCAATAACTACTTTATATTTCGCTTTTGGGTTAATTACTGCAACAGCACTTCCATAAGTATCTGTGATAAACTCATCAACATAAGGCTTTAGATAATTCATCCATATTTTTTGTCCTTCCCATTCATATCCCGTAGGAGCAGCATTGTTTAAATACGCTTCTAAAAAAGAAATTGATTTTTTATTTAAAATTGATTTTTTAGCCATTCTTGTCTTTTAATTTGTTTTGATAAAAATAAAACCATTTTTGTGACCGTTAAAATAAAATTGAAACTATTACAAACTTTAGATTTTTGTTAAGATTATTTCTATACAATTAATCGTTAAGATTTTTGAATTGTAATATCTTTACAGTAAAACATTTTACGTTGAAAAAAGGAATCTTCATATTAACTTTATTGATAGCATCTATAAATGTAGCTGCTCAAAAGAAAGATGATCCACCTCTAAAGCTTGAAGATTATATTCTCATAAAAAATGGAGATACACTTACAATTAATTTAGATGAAGTTTCTGTAATTCCTAGACTTAAATTTAATTCACCAGACGATGCTCGTTATTATTACTGGTTTCGGAGTAAAGTATACAAAGCATATCCTTATGCTAGATTAGCATCCGAAAGGTTAGATTCTTTAAATGCAAGGTTGAATAGAATTAAGAAAAAAAGAAAAAGAAGAAAGTATACAAAGCGAGCTCAAAAATACCTTGAAGGAGAATTTACAGATCAATTAAAGAAAATGACACGAACAGAAGGTCGTATTCTTATCAAGCTAATTCATCGCCAAACAGGAAAAACTGCTTTCGAAAACATTCGGAAACTCAGAAGTGGATGGAAGGCATTTTGGTACAATACTACTGCAAACCTATTTAAGTTATCCCTCAAAACTGAGTACCATCCAGAATCAGTAAATGAAGATTATTTAATAGAGGATGTTCTTCAAAGAGCATTTATGGATGAAAAGCTCCCAGTTCAGAAATCCAAGTTAGAATTCGATTTCCCTAAAATTGCGTCATCTAAAAAAGGAAAAGTTGATGTAGAAGAGTATAAAAAGATGTTTGCAAAGAAGAAAAAAAAGAGAAAGAAAAAGAAAAATCGTAGCTAACGATAAGACTCCTAGGTTTTTAAAATATTTCCCAAAAAAAAGCGTAAAAATATTTGGTTAGAAAAGATGTACTATTATATCTTTGCGGTCCGTTTTTACGGGGAGTTCATTGTTTTGTTTTTGTTTTGGTAATTGGTTTGGAAAAACTTTGAAAAAAAAACAAAAAAGTTATTGCGGATATAAAAATAGTTTTTACATTTGCACCCGCTTTGAGA